>JBKHXX010000064.1:0-59226 GCA_046565765.1 Acidimicrobiia bacterium
GGGCTCATTGTCGCGCCGGCGCCAGGGATTCGAGCACTTCCATCGCTCGCTCCATCGACTCGCCGGGGTCGGCTGTGGGCGACGAGATCTCGGGGTCGAAGTTCAGGTCGAGGAACGTCTCGGTGACGCCCTGGCCGGCCACCAGTCGCAGGTCTTCGCCGATCTCGTCGTAGGACCCGGCGAGGAACGCCCGCTCGCCCTTGCGAACCTTCACCACGCCCCGGCAGATGAAGCGCAGGCCATCCGGGTCACGGCCCGCCTTCTCCGCCGCGGCGCGCACCACCGCGATCGATTCGCCGATCCGGCGCAGGTCGGCACGGCTGCTGCTAATCCAGCCCGACGCCATCCGGCCCGCCCGTCTCAGCGCCGGCTCGGCCGTCCCACCCAACAGGATCGGAGGATGGGGGCGCTGGACGGGCTTGGGGTCCACTCGTGAGCGCGGCACGTCGTAGAACTGGCCCCGGTACTCGACGACGTCGTCGGTCCAGATCGTCCGGAGGCAGCGGATGAAGTCCTCGGTCCGGGCCCCGCGCCGCTCGCCGGGCACGCCCGCCGCATGCAGCTCGGGCCCGAGCCAGCCCAGGCCCAGGCCGGCGTCGAGACGGCCGCCGGACAGGTGGTCGATGGTCGTGAGCAGCTTGGCCAGCACGATCGGCGAGTAGTACGGCGCGTTGACCACGGCCACGCCGAGACGGACCGACGACGTCCGGCCGGCGAGGTAGGCGAGCGTCGCCAACGGGTCGTGGACCGCGTGGTACTGCGGGTCCAGCGTGGCTGTGTCGCCGTCGAGGGGCGAGAGCAGGCGCTGGAACGTCCACAGCGACGCGTAGCCGAGCTCCTCCGCCCGGCGGGCGACCTTGGCCGCGTTGGCCGGAGTCGCCCACGCGCCGGAGAGAGGAACACCGAAGCCCACTTCCACCGACGAGACCGTACCGTCGCCGCCGTCCCCCGGTATGACGAGCGCCAGAGCGGGTAGGCTGAACTTTCCGACCGGTCACGAAGCGGCCGCTCTCGCACCTCAGGCGGTCTGCCGATCCCGCCGGCTCGTATTCCTGCGAGCGACCGCGGCTCAGAAGGATGACCAGGTGGATGATCACCCCGAGCACGAGGGCACCGGCCAGCGCGCGGAGACCTTCGGCGGAGCGATCCTCGACAGCGAGGCGCTCGAGGCCCTGCTCCAGCGGGTCGTGCAGCTCGCTCACCGGACCATCGACGGCGCCCAGGCCGTGAGCATCACCGTTGTCGAGGGGAAGGGGTACCGCACCTCCAACTCGACCGACGAGGCGGCGGTGGCCGTCGACGAGGCTCAGTACGCGGGGGACGACGGGCCGTGCCTGCACGGGATGAGGACGGCACGGCAGGCGTACGTACCGATGGACACCCTCGCCGAGCGGTGGCCAATGGTGGCCGAGCGGGCGCGGGAGTTTGGCATCGCCGGCGTCCTCACCACCCCGCTCAAGGTCGAGGAAGACCGGGTCATCGGCGCATTGAACGTCTACGCGGGCGACGAACGAGCCTTCGGGGAGGAGCCGATGGGGACGGCGTCGGCCCTCGGGGAGCACGCCGCCATCCTCATCGACAACGCCATGGCCCTGATGGGCGCCTCCTATCTCAACGAGCAGCTGCGCCACGCCGTGGCCAGCCGCGAGATCATCGGCGAGGCGAAGGGGATCCTGATGGCTCGCGAGGACTGCACACGCGACGAAGCGTTCGACATCCTGCGCCGAGCATCGCAGCGCGAGAACCGCAAGCTACGGCAGTTGGCCGAGGAGTTGGTCCTGCGGGTCGAGGACCGCAACCGGGGACGGCGAGGAGGTTGATCATGCTGGCTCACCGTGTGCTCGAGGCGGCCCGGGTCCAGGCGAGCATGTCTGTATCGGACCTGTGGCTCGCGTACTTTGCCCTGGGGGGCGAGATGCGACCGGACGGGTTGCGGTCGTACCTGGCCGACGGCACGGGACGGGTGGAATACGACATCGTCGCCCAGGCGCTGAACGAGCGGTTCTCCGACCTGGGCGCCGACCACCCGGTGCCGTACCAAGAGGAGCTCGGAAACGGGGACGGGTCGGCCTCGTAGGCTCAGTTGCTCAAGGCTCTACCTTCGAACCGCAGCACGATCTCCTCCGCCAACTCGCGGAGCTTCCGGTTCTCTCGCTGCGAGGCCCGCCGGAGGATGTCAAAGGCCGCGTCGCGGGTGCAGGACTGGCTGTGCATCAGGATGCCCTTGGCGGAGCCGATGATGTCGCGGGTGGCCACGGCCTCACGGAGCTGGTCGTTGAGATGCGTGGACTCCATGAGGGCGAAGGCGTAGCCCACCAGGATGGCGGCGGCGTCGCCGATGCGCCGGGCGGTCTGGGCGTCGCCCTCGGTGACGACGGAGCCCTCGTGGACGTAGATGTTCACCGCTCCCATCCCTTCCCCGCCCTGCCCGATCAGCGGCGTGGCGAGGACCTGCCCGATGTGCGCTCGGCGGGCCTCCTTCACGAACCGGAGAGCGTCGGGGAGATCGTCCACGGTGACCAGCAGTTGCGCCTTCGACCGGATGGCGTCGACACAGGGACCGTGACCGTCGCGGTACTGCGCCTCGTCGATCGCGAGCGCCGTGGGCCCGGTCGAGTTGATGGTGGCGTAGCGGCCGTCGTCGAGGACCGTGATGCTCACGGACTCGGCAGCGTCGATGGCCTGGCAGGCGAGGACGGCGAGGCTCTGGAGCAGCTCTCGCAACGCGTCGTCATCGAGAACAGCTCCTCCGAAGGCGGCCGCCGGCAAGGCCTCGGCGCTCTGAGGCACGTGGACCTGGTCCTGCATGTCGTCTTCCCCGATGTCCTACCCGGACTCGGCAGACGAATCGACAGCGGCACTGAGGACCCGTCGCCTGTCGCAGCCGAACGACTGCGCCTGGGCACCCTTTCATTCTACCGGTCGAGGCCGTGCCGACGGACGTAGCGTGTCAGCATGACCACCAACGACGTCGCAGCCCGCCGGGATGCCCTGGCCGACCGCCTGTTCGGAGCCACGATCGGGGCCCTCGAGCTGTTCGGGGTCCACCTCGGCATCCGCCTGGGCCTCTACCGGTGGCTGGCAGTTTCGGGACCGATGACAGCGGGCGAGCTCTCCACCGTGGCCGGGATCGACGAGCGGTACGGGCGGGAGTGGTTGGAGCAGCAGGCAGTGGCCGGCTTCCTCGACGTCGAGGATCCGGCCGCGCCCGGTGCAGAGCGCCGCTACAGCCTGCCCGCCGGCCACGACGCCGTGCTGGCCGACCCCGAGGACGCCGCCTACGCCGCCCCCTTCGCGCCGATGGTCGTCGGGATCGCCGGTGCCCTACCTGCCGTGGTGGAGGCGTACCGGATGGGCACCGGCGTGCCCTACGCCCGCTACGGCACGGACTTTTGCGACGGCCAGGCCGCCATCAACCGCCCCGCCTTCACCCACGATCTGGCCGCGTGGCTGGCGGCCGCACCCGACCTCGACGCCCGCCTGCGGGCCGAGCCGCCGGCCCGCATCGCCGACCTGGGCTGCGGCCAGGGGTGGTCGACGCTGGCCCTGGCCGCCGCCTATCCCAAGGCCGCCATCGACGGCATCGATCTCGACGAGGCCTCGATCCGCGCCGCCGAGAGCCACGCCGCCGGCCATGCGGCGGGCACCAGGGTGACGTTCTCCGTCCGGGACGCCGGCCGGCTGGCGGAGTCGGGGCCCTACGAGCTGGTGTGCATCTTCGAGGCCTTGCACGACATGTCCGCCCCCGTGGAGGTGCTGGCCTCGGCGAGGGCCGCCCTCACGCCCGACGGCGCCGTCCTGGTGGCCGACGAGCGGGTCGCCGATGCGTTCACCGCACCGGGGGACGAGGTCGAGCGGATGATGTACGGCTGGAGCATCAGCCACTGCCTGCCCGCGTCACGGGAGAGCCAGCCCTCGGCCGCACTGGGCACGGTGCTCCGCCAGGGAACGGTGCGGGAGCTGGCCACCGCCGCGGCCTTCTCGTCGGTCGACGTCCTGCCTGTCGACAACCTCTTCTTCCGCTTCTACGTGCTGCGCGGCTAGAGGGCGGGCAGCTTCTGGGGTCGGCCGATCAGCTCGGCGAGCGGGTCACCGGCCTTTCCGAGGCGGTCGAACACCGTGCGGATGGTCCATCGGTCAGGGCGGAGGTCGGGATCGTCCAGCTCGTCCCAGGTGATGGGCACGGAGACCGGCGCGCCGGGCGCGGGGCGGGTGGAGAACGGGGTGATCAGCGTCTTGTTGATGGCGTTCTGGGTGTAGTCGAGACGAGCCAGGCCCTTGCGCCGGTCCTTGTGCCACTCCCAGCTCACCATCTCTGGCACCGTGTTCCCGATGGCCCGGGACACCTTCTCGACCCACGACCGCGTCCGGTCGAAGGTGTAGCCGGGCGCCACGGGGACCCAGATCTGGATGCCCCGCTTGCCGGTGACCTTGGGCATGCCGACGACCCCGAGGTGCTCGAGGGCGGTGCGGTACAGGCGGGCGAGGAGGACGACGTCGTCGAAGGTGCTCGAAGGCCCGGGGTCGATGTCGATCAGCGCCCAGGTGGGCTGGTGGACGTCGGGCAGGGCGGACGTCCACGCGTTGAGCTCGATGGCGCCGAAGTTGGCCATCCAGACCAGGGCGGCGACGCTGTCGACCACCGCGTAGCACTCGGTCTCGCCCGGGTCGGCCTCGGGGTTGTGCCACTGCCCGAGCCACTCCGGCGCGTGGCTCGGCACCTCCTTGTGCCAGAAGCCTGGGCGGTCGACCCCATCGGGGTAGCGGTGGAGGTTCACGGGCCGGTCGTAGAGGTACAGGAGCATGAAGGGGGCGATGCACGCCGCGTAGCGGATCAACTCCCTCTTGGTGACCGGCCCGCCGCCGTCGGCCGGGCCGGCCGGGAACAGGACCTTGTCGAGGTTGGTGACCTTCTGCTCGAGCCCCTGGACGGTCCACAGCCCGCCCTTGCCGGGAAGGGCGGCCAGGGCGGCCAGCTCGTCGGGAGTGGCCGGTTCCCAGGTGGGGACGGCGGCCCGGCCCACGGGGATCGACGCTTCGGCCGCCGGTAGGTCGCTGCGCCACATGGCCTCGGGGGCGGCCGCCACCTCGTCGTTGGTCCTCCCGCTCTTCACCGACCGCGGGTGGTCCTCGGGGTCCCAGCCGGGCTGGGCATGGTCGTCGTTCTTGTGGAACAGCAGCCACTGCTCCTTGCCCGACGTGTCGCGGTCACGGCGAATCAGCATGAACCGGCCGGCCAGCTTCTCGCCCTGTAGGTCGAAGTGGAGCTCGCCCTTCTCGATGGCCTGGGCCGGGTCGCCCGGTTTGGAGGGCTGCCAGTGACCCCAGTCCCACACGATCACGTCGCCCCCGCCGTACTCGCCCTTGGGTATCACGCCCTCGAAGTCGAAGTACTCGATGGGGTGGTCCTCCACGTGCACCGCCAGCTGCTTGGCCGCAGGGTCGAGGCTCGGCCCCTTGGGGACGGCCCAGCTGGCCAGCACCCCGTCGACCTCCAGGCGGAAGTCGTAGTGGAGGCGGCGGGCGCGATGGCGCTGGACGACGAACCGGGCCGAGGAGCCCTTTGCCGGAGGCGCCGCAGCACCCTCGGGTTCGGCGGTGACGGTGAAGTCGCGCTTGGCCCGGTAGGTCTTCAGCCGTTCGGACGGCGTAGCCACGGCCTAGATATACCGCTCCCGCCGCCCGCCCACCCCGGCTTTCCTCAGTGAACCGATGGGCAAACATGGTTGACTGGCCTCGTGACCCCCGAGGCGGAGCCGACGGTCGCCCACATCGCCGGGCTGGAGCTGCCCCCCGAGGACGTGGAGGTCGTCCCCGAGCCGCGGGTCCCCCTGCCGCTCCGGATCGTCTACCTCCTCCTCGGGCTGGGCCTGTTCGTGGTGGCCCTCGGCCTCATGAAGGCCGGGGCGGCGGCCCTCATCCCTTCGCTCGAGGGATCGGCGTTCACCGACAACGCGTGGAGCACCCTCGGGACGGGGTGGCTGGGGGCCTGCATCGTCCTCTCCGGCTCGCCGGTGGCGACCTCGGCGCTGACCCTCCTCGACGGTGGGGCCATCGACAGGACCCAGTCGTTCACCATGCTGGCCGGTTCGCGCCTGGGTGCCGCGTTCGTGGTGCTGGTGGTGGGGATGATCTACGCCGTGCGCAGGATGGGCACGTCGGGCCGGCGGGCGCCCATCTCGATCGGCATCCTCTCGCTGACCATGACCATGGTCGTGTACGTGCCGGGCGCCATCGCGGGCTACCTGCTGCTCGACGGCGGCGCCCTCGACGGCTTCGACGCCGGCACGTCGCCGAGCATCACGTCGTTCACCGACACCCTGTTCGGCTGGGCCGTGGACCTGGCCCGGGAGGTCTTGCCGGGATGGGCCCTGTTCCCCCTGGGGCTGGGCGCGCTGCTGCTGGGCTTCCGGTTGATCGACAAGGTCATGCCGGCGGTGGGCGAGCACCGCCTGGAGGAGGGATCGGCGGCCTGGTACACCCGCAAGTGGCCGATGTTCCTCGCCGGGTGCGGGGTGTGCCTGCTCACGCTCTCGGTCTCGGTGGCCCTCACCGTGCTCGTGCCCCTCGTGGCCAGCGGGCGCCTGCGGCGCGCCAACACGCTCCCGTACATCGCCGGCGCCAACATCACCACGCTGGCCGACACGCTGGTGGCCGCCATCCTCCTCGGAAACCAGGACGCGGTGCGAGTGGTCGTGGCCGTGACCTTCACCGTGACGGTCTGGACCCTGCTCCTGCTCGCCTTCGCCTACCCCATCCTCCGCAAGTTCTGCCTGGGCGTGGCGCGCCGGGCGCTGAGGTCACGCCCCCACCTGGCCGCCTTCGTGGCCGTCCTGTTCGTGGTGCCTGTCGCCCTGATCCTGGTCTGAACCCGCCGGGGGCATGCCGCCCGCCTTATCCTCGTCGGATCGGGGTAGGAGCGCGACATGGGAAACGACGACCAGGATGCGCTGGCCGGGGCGGCCGCGGACGACGTGTCGGGGGGCATCTCGACGAGCGGCGTCGGTGGTGAGGAGGTCGGAACCGAGGGATCCGTGGCCGATGCCGGGATCGGCGGCATCGACGAGGTGATCGAGCAGGCACGGCGGACGGCGTGGGGCCGGGACGGGCACGGAAGCGATCAGCTGGACGACGAGCGGACCTGAGCGTCCCTCCCCCCACCGAGCGGTTGGTCCTGCGGCGGTGGCGGGAGTCGGACCTGGCACCGTTCGCCGCCCTCAACGCCGATCCGGCGGTCATGGAGCACTTCCCCGCCCTGCTGAGCCGGGAGGAGAGCGACCGCATGGCCGAGCGGATGGACGCGGCCATTGACGAGCGGGGCTTCGGGTTCTGGGCGGTGGAGGTCAAGGGCGGGCCGGCGTTCATCGGGTTCGTGGGGCTGTGCGTCCCCCGCTTCGACGCGCCCTTCATGCCGGCGGTCGAGATCGGCTGGCGGCTGGCCACGCCCCACTGGGGCCGCGGCTATGCCACCGAGGCGGCCGGCGCGGCCGTGGGGTTCGGGTTCGCCGATGTCGGCCTCGCCCAGATCGTGAGCTTCACGACGCCCGCCAATACCCGGTCGCAACGGGTGATGGAGCGGCTGGGCATGCGTCGGGACCCGCGGGACGACTTCGACCATTCCAACCTGCCCGTGGGCCACCCCATGCGCCGCATGGCGCTCTACCGCCTGGACGCTCCGTGAGCACCGGGTTCCCCGATGCCGACGCCCGCGACGACTTCAGCCGCCTCCAGCGCCAGCGGGCCCTCGCCTGGTTGCGGGACCGCCTCCGCCGGTCGCCTCACGACGCCGACCAGATCCTCCTGTTCGACGAGGTGACGCGCGTGCTCGGACGGGTGGGCCAGCGCTCCCTGGGCGTGCAGGTCGTCCCCTTGGACACGATCGTGGGGACGGTCGACCGCGAGCGGGGATTCGACCGGCAATTCCGCCCCACGACCGTCCACCACCGCCAGCGCTGGGAGCGGTTGGATGCGGCCATGCGCCGGGGCGAGTCGATGCCGCCGGTCGAGCTCTACCGGGTGGGAGAGCTCCACTTCGTGCGAGACGGCCACCACCGCGTGTCGGTGGCCAAGGCCCTGGGACTGGACACCGTCGAGGCCAACGTGACCGAGGTGCTCACCGCCGAGCCGGCCCTGTCCGGCACCAGGGCCAGCGACCTCCCCGTCCTCGACCACCGGCGGGCGTTGCGGGAGCGGGTCCCCCTCTCGGCCGACACGTGGGCCCGCATCCAGCTCAGCGACCCGTGGGACTACGCACTGCTGGCCGAGGGCGTGGAGGCGTGGGGCTTCCGGCGGAGCCTGGGCCAGGGCGAGCTGCTCGACCGTAAGCGGGTGGCCGAGCTGTGGTTCCGGGAGGAGTACGTGCCGGTCGTGGGGATGCTGCGGGACGCCGACCTGATCGGCCACCACACCGAGACCGAGGCCTACCTCCGGCTCGCGGCCGAGCGCTACCGTCTCCTGCGCACCCACGCCTGGACGGAGGACGTCATCGAGCGGCTCCGTTCCCTCCGTCACGGCGGGTGAGGTTCATCCCCGACTCGGGGTCGAACAGGTGGACCCGCTCGGGGTTGAACCACAGCTCGGCGTCGTGGCCTTCTCGGGCGTCGGAGGCGGCGTCGAGGCGGGCCACCACCATGTCCTCGCCGCCCGGCGTCTCCACCGTCTCCAGCTCCTGCGCCAGCTCGGCGAGCGTGCCCGCGTGCTCGCCGCGGCCGACGCGGAAATAGGCGTACAGCTCGGAGCCCATCCACTCGATGACCTCGATGCCGGCCCGGAAGCGAGCCGCCGTAGGTGGAAGCTCGGTGGTGATCGAGCAGTCCTCGAAGTCCTCGGGACGGATGCCGGCGATGAGCTTGGTGCGTTCGCCCACGCCCTGGCGGGCCCGATCGGGCAGGGGGAACGAGGCCATCGGGAGCTTCACCTCGTCGCCCTGGACCTCGGCGGGCAGGAAGTTCATCGCCGGGGAGCCGATGAAGCCGGCCACGAACAGGTTGACCGGGTCCTGGTAGAGCTCGCGCGGCGAGGCGACCTGCTGGACCACACCCTTGCGCAGCACCGCCACGCGGTCGCCCAGGGTCATGGCCTCGGTCTGGTCGTGGGTGACATAGACCGTCGTGGTCTTGAGGCGGTTCTGGAGGCGGGCGATCTCGGTGCGCATCTGCACGCGCAGCTTGGCGTCGAGGTTGGACAAGGGCTCGTCGAGGAGGAAGGCGGCCGGCTCTCGCACGATGGCCCGGCCCATGGCGACCCGCTGGCGCTGGCCGCCGGAGAGGTTGGCGGGCTTGCGGTCGAGGTGGTCGGTGAGCTCGAGGATCTTGGCCGCCTCCTCGACCCGGCGGTTGACCTCCTCGGCGGGCGTGTTGGCCAGCCGGAGGGGGAAGGCCATGTTCTCCCGCACCGTCAGGTGGGGGTACAGGGCGTAGTTCTGGAAGACCATGGCCAGGTTGCGCTCGCGCGGCGGCTTGTCGTTGACGAGGGTCCCGCCGATGCGGATCTCGCCGTCGGAGATGTCCTCCAGGCCCACGATCATGCGCAGGAGCGTGGACTTCCCGCACCCGGAAGGGCCGACGAGGATGACGAACTCGCCGTCGGCGATGTCGATGTTGACGTCCTTCACCGCCTCGGTGCCGTCGGGGTAGCGCTTGGTGGCGCCCTGGATGGTGATCTCAGCCATACGTGCCGTACCTCAACCTTTGACGGCGCCGGCGGTGAGGCCGGCGACGATCCGGCGCTGGAAGATCAGCACCAGGATCACGATGGGGATGGTGACGATCACCGCCGCCGCGGCGATGGAGCCGGTGGGTTGCTCGAACTGCGAGTTGCCCGAGAAGAAGGCGAGGGCCGCGGGCACGGTGCGGGAGGCGTCGGTGGACGTGAGGGAGATGGAGAACAGGAAGTCGTTCCAGGCGAAGAAGAACACGAGGATGGCGGCGGTGAACACGCCAGGGGCGGCCAGGGGGACGATCACCCGGCGGAAGGCCTGGAAGGGCGTGGCCCCGTCGACCTGTGCGGCCTGCTCCAGCTCCCAGGGGATCTCCCGGAAGAAGGCCGACAGCGTCCAGATGGCGAGGGGCAGGGTGAACGTCATGTAGGGGATGATCAGGCCCGGCCAGGTGTCGTAGAGGTTGAGCGACCGCCACATGTTGAACAGCGGGCCGATGATCGAGATGGGCGGGAACATGGCGATGGCCAGGGCGCCGGTGAGGATCAGCTTCTTGCCCGGGAACCGCAGGCGGGCGATGGCGTAGGCGGCGAGGGTGGCCAGCAGCACCGCGAAGAAGGTGGCCAGCAGGGCGATGCCGATGGAGTTGCGCAGGGGCCGGATGAACTCGCCGGAGTCGAAGATCGACCGGTAGTTCTCGAACGAGATCGAGCGGGGCAGGAACCTGCCGTCGGTGAGCGTGTCGCCCGTCTTGAGCGACAGGGAGGCGATCCAGGCCACCGGTGTGAGGGCGTAGAGGACGATGATGACGGTGCCGATGGTCCAGAAGGCCTTGTCCCGCTGGTCCTTCATCGCTCCCCTCTCACCTGGCCCAGGTCGGCCTTGAACCCCTTCACGAAGAGCACGGCGATGAGCACCACCGTGATGAACAGCAGGACCGAGACGGCCGAACCCACGCCCAGGTTCACCCGGTTGATCAGCTGGTTGTACCCGAGCATGGAGACCGTCTCGGTGTCGTTGGCCCCCCTCGTCTGCACGAAGACGGTGTCGAAGATGCGGAAGGCGTCGAGGGTGCGGAACAGCAGGGCCACCAGCACCGCGCTCTTCATGGTGGGCAGGGTGACCTTGGTGAACCGCTGCCAGGCCGTGGCCCCGTCGACCTTGGCCGCCTCCTGGAGCTCCTCAGGCACGATGGCCAGGCCGGCGAGCAACAGCAGGGACATGAACGGCGTCGTCTTCCACACCTCGGTCAGGGTGATGACGAGGTAGGACGTGCCGCGCTCGGTGAGCCACGCCCGGTCGGTGTTGAACCAGCTGTTGACGAAGCCGAGGTCGGGAGTGAAGGCGAACTGCCACGCGAAGGCGGCGACGACGGTGATGATCCCGTAGGGGATAAGGATGCTGGTTCGCACGGTGCGCCGCCCGAAGATGGCCCGGTGCATGAACAGGGCCAGCCCCATCCCGAGAGCCAGCTCGAGGGCGACGGAGAGGACGGTGATGATCGTGGTGGAAAGGAAGTCGCGCCACCACAGCTCGGACGTGAGGACGGTGACGAAGTTGCGCAGCCCCACGAAGGCCCGGTCACCGGGCACCCGCAGGTCGTAGCGCTGGAGGGAGAGCCAAATGGCGTAGGCCAGCGGATAGGCGGTGACCAGCACCATGACCGCCACCGCCGGCGCGCACAGGTACCACCCGAGCTTCCGCTCCTCCCGCGCCCGCTCGGTCATCGCCTTGCCCGCGGGGGCGGGAGCCCGGGTGGCGGCAGGGACAGGGGCGGCGTAGTCGGTCACAACAGGGCCTCACCCTTGATGGCCTTGGCGACGAGGGAGCGGAGCTCGCGGGCGGTGCGCTGGGGGTCCACGCTGCGAGGGGGGTGGAGCGTGCGCTGGATAGCGAGGGAGATGTCGTTGTAGGCGGCCGCCACCGGGCGGGGGGCGGCGTCGCGCAGCGACTCACGGATGACGTCGCCGAACGGGTAGGCCTCCCGCATCTCGGGCCGGTCGTAGGCCCGCTCCAGGGTGGGGGGCAGGCCGCCCTTCACCGCCGCGATCACCTGGTTCTCCTCCGATACCAGGCACTGGACGGCCTCGAAAGCCAGGTCGGAGTGGCGGGAGTAGGCGCCGACGCCCAGGTTGATCCCGCCCAGGGGCGGCCGGGAGGGCTGCCCCTCGACTACCGCCGGGTACTTGGCCCACCCCATGTTGCGGGCCACCTCGGGCGCGTCCTCCTGGGCGCTCGGATAGACGAACGGGTAGTTGACCATGAACGTGGCCCGGCCCGACTGGAAGGCCAGGCGGGTGGTGTCCTCGGTGCTGGTGGAGAGGGACGGGTCGGCGACGGGCGAGGTGGCCAGCTTGCGGATCACCTCGAGGGCCCGGACCGTCGGTTGTTGCTCGAGCGAAACGCCGGGAGCGCCGTCTTCGCCGGCACCGGGCTCGACCACCGACCCCCCCGCCGATGCCAGCAGGGCGTTGAACCACACCGTGTAGCCCTCGTAGCGGTTGCCCTGGACCTCGACGTAGTTGGGCTCGCCGTTGTCGAGGCCCACCGCCGTGTCGATCATCTGGTCCCAGGTGGTGGGCGGGTTGGGCACCCGGTCCTTCCGGTACCAGAGGAGCTGGGTGTTGCTGGTGAAGGGGGCGGCGTAGAGCCGGTCCTTGTACATCGCCGTCTGGACGGGGCCCTGGAGCAGGCCGGCGGTGATCTGCGACGCCCGCTCGGGCGGGAAGGGCTGGATCCAGCCCGCCTCGGCGAACTCGCCGGTCCATATGACGTCCATGCCGATGATGTCGACCGAGGCGTCGGTGGCGGCCAGGCGGCGCACGAGCTGCTCCCGCTGGACGTTGGCGTCGGTGGGCAGCGGCTGGATGCGGATCTGGTAGCGACCGCCCGACTGCGCCGAGCAGTTGGCGGCAGCTTCGTCGTACGCCCCGCCCGGCTCCTTGAAGACGTACCAGTTGACGGCGTTGCCACCGGACCCGCCGCCGCAGGCCACCAGGGTCGAGCCCAGTACGAGGGCGGCGAACCAGACCCGGATGCCGAACCCCGAGACCGTGGCCGCCATGCACCGCTCCTCTCCGGGGTAGCCGGCCGTGACGTACCCAGGACGGACCGATGTTATCCCCCGGCATCGCGATCGTCACTGGAACCTGGCCACCGACCGAGAAGCTCGGAGATGCGGCCCGCGACCTCGGGCGTGGCGGTGCGGGCGTCGCCCGCCCGGCCCGCGGCCAGCCCGGCCAGGAAGGCGGTCACGGGGGCGGCCGGGCGGGCCACGCCGTGGGCCACGTCACGGGCCAGGTCGAGCACGAGGGTGCGGGTCGTGTCGCGGTCGATGGCCCCGGTGAGGGCCAGCTCGGCCATCACGGCGTCCATCCACTCGTCGAGGGGCGTCATGGGCGGCTTCCTTTCGACGGCGGCTCGGGCCCGGGCCAGGTCGTCCGCAGTGTCGCAGTCGAACCACGGTGGCGCCTGGCTGCCGCCGTCGAGGTCGGCCACCCGCAGGACGGGGCCGCCGGCGGCGGCGGTGAGGGCCTTCATCGGCCGGTTGGCGGGAGGACCGAGGGAGGCGACGGCGGCCCGCAGGGCGGGCGTGCGCCACACCGCCAGCAGCGGCTGGTCACGGCCGTGCCGGTCGACGGCCACGGCGGCGGCGGTGGTGGACGGGGCGGCGGCCAGGGCGGCCGCGAGCCGTGCGACGGCGCCGGCGGTGACGAAGGGGAGGTCGGTGGCGAGGAGGGCGACCTCGGGGGCGTTGAGGAAGGGCAGGCCGGCGGCGAGGGCGGCGACGGGGCCGGACCCGGGCGGCTCCTCACGGGTCACCGCTGCCACGCCGGGCAGGCCGGGGTCGGGGCCGACCACGACCACCCGGGCGGCGCCGGCACCGGAGGCGGCTCGCAGGGCCCGCTCCACCATGGGGAGGCCGCCCACGTCGAGCGAGGGCTTGTCTACGCCCCCGAGCCGGGTCGCCCGCCCACCCGTGAGCAGGACGGCGTCCACGTCAGCGGATTCGGTCGGCGCCGGAGTAGACGTTGGCCCGCTGGTCGCGGAGGAAGCCGACGAGGGTGAGGCCGAAGCGGGTGGCGGTGTCGACGGCCAGGCTCGACGGCGCGGAGACCGCGCACACCACCGGGATGCGGGCGGCCACCGCCTTCTGCACGATCTCGAAGCCGGCCCGGCCGCTGACCACCAGCACCGCCGAGTCGACGGCCACGTCCTTGAGCAGGGCCCAGCCCACGACCTTGTCCACGGCGTTGTGGCGGCCCACGTCCTCCCGGACGACCAGCGGCTCGCCGGCAGGGGTGAACAGGCCGGCGGCGTGCAGGCCCCCGGTGAGCGAGAAGGTGCGCTGGGCGTGGCGGAGGGCATCGGGCAGGGCGTGGAGCACGCCGGCCTCGATGGTGGGCCGGCCGGCGGGAAGGGCGGCGGCTCGCACCTCCAGGGCGTCGAGGCTCGTCTTGCCACACACGCCGCAGGCGCTGGACACGCTGCCGTAGCGGTCGAGCCCGCCCAGCTCGGGCAGCTCGGGCCCCGCCAGGTGGACGGTGACCACGTTGTACCGCTGGTCGCCGGCGTCCAGGCAGTAGACGATGCGGCGGACGGCGGACCGGCCCCCCACCACGGCCTCGGTGCGCAGGAAGCCGGCGGCGAGCTCGAAGTCGGCGCCCGGGGTGCGCATGGTGACGGCCACCGTGCGGGCCTCGCCCCGGGCCGAGGCGAGGCGGATCTCCAGGGGCTCCTCGGTGACGACCACGTCGTCGCGGGCGGCGCGCCGGGCCGGCTCGAGGACCTGGACCCGGACGGGTGTCGCCCCGCCGCGACGCACCGTCACGCCACGGGGCGCACGGGCAGGTCGAACCAGACCCGTTTGCCGCGGGCGGTCGGCACCGTGCCCCACCGGTGGGCGACGGTGTCGACGAGGAGGAGGCCCCGACCGCTGGTGCGGAGGCCGCCGACCGCGCGCCCGCCGAGCTTGGGACGGCCCTGGGACGCGTCGTCCACCTCGATGCGCAGGTAGTGGCCGTCGTAGCGGACGACGACGGTGAACGGCGACCCGGCGTGCTTGACCGCGTTGGTGGCCAGCTCGGACAGCAGCAGGGCGGCCTCTCCTTCGAGCAGCTCGGGCATCCGCCAGCTCACGAGCAGCGAGGCCAGGAAGCGGCGCGCCGCCCGGGGGCTGGTGGGCTCGGGGGCCAGGGTGATGCGGGCCTCCCGGGGCGGCAACGGGCGCTGGCGATGGCCGCCGTGGGGCATGGGGTAGGCCGGGGAGGGGACGTCTGCACCCAGGGCGGTGACCATGCGGCCCTCGGGGTCGTCGTCCGCCTCTGGGGGGACCCGGACGACGAGGATGGCCAGGTCGTCGTTGAGCGACCCGCCGGTGAAGTCCAGTGCCGCGGTGCGCACCCCCTCGGCGATCTCGGCCGCGCTGCGGTCCACGCAGGTCAGGAGGGCTTCGGCAAGGCGCTCGTCGGAGAACTGCTCGCCGGTCGCGTTACGGGCCTCGGTGATGCCGTCGGTGAAGAACACCAGGGCGTCGCCGGGGCCGAGGCCGACCCTGTCCTCGCTCACGTCGAGCTCCTCGAGGACGCCGATGAGCGTCCCCGGCTGGCCCCGCAGGTCGATCCATCCGGCCCGGCGGATGACCACGGGGCGAGGATGGCCTGCGCAGGCCAGGGTGACCCACGCCCCGCAGCGGTCGAGCTCGACCAGACCGAACACGACGGCGCAGAACCGGTCGTCGGCGCCGTCGTCAACGTGGACGGCGGCGTTCAGCCGGTCGAGGGCGGCGGTCGGACCGTCGTCGGGGCTCGCCACCGCCCGCAGGGTGTACCGGACGAGGGCGGTCTGGGACGCGGCCCGGGCGCCCCGCCCGCAGACGTCGCCCATGGCCACGCCCCAGCGGTTGGGCCCGAGGCGGAAGACGTCGTAGAAGTCGCCGCCCACCGCCACCGAGCGGTCGCCGGCCCGGAAGTCGGCCGCCATGTCCATCCCGGGGATCTCGGGCGCGCTCGGGGGCAGCAGACCGGCCTGGAGGGTGCGGGCCGTCTCCCGCTCGCTCTCGTAGAGCCGGGCCCGCTCGAGCGCCTGGGAGCACTGGTGGCCGAGGGCCTCCAGGAACTGCGTCTCGTCGGCGCCGAAGCGGTGGGGCCGGTCCCAGCCGAACACGGCCACGCCGAACTCCTGCGACTCCAGGGTGAGGGGGATGGCGGCCACCGACTGGCTGCGACCGACGGACTCGTCCACCGACGGGAACTGCCTCGTCCAGTCGTCGTCGTCTCCGACGAGGACCAGGCGGCGGCCGGCCAGGGCGGCGGCGACGGGCACGGGCTCGTGGCGGCCGATGCGGCCCCACCGTTCGGCCCAGACACCCCGGTAGCCGACCGAGCCGGCCAGGCGGAGGGCGTTGCCGCCGTCCTCGACCAGGAACAGGGCGACGCGGTCGCAGCCCATGGCATTTGCCGCGGTGGTGACGATGACCTGTGCCACCTCGTCGGGCACCTTGGCGCCAGCCAGCGCCGCGCTCACCGTCTGGAGGTGCGACAGCCGCTCGGCGAGCCGCTGGGCCGCCTTGCGGCCGTCCTCTGCGGCCTGGAACAGCCGGGCGTTGTCGATGGCGATGGCGGCGGGAGCGGCGATGCCGGTCACCAGCCGCTCGTGGTGGGCGGTGAACACGCCCGGGGCGGCATGGCCGAAGAAGAGGCCACCGAACACCTCGCCGGTACGCGAGACGACCGGAACGGCGAGGTAGCTGCGGACGGGCAGGTGGCCCTTGGGCATCCCGTGGTACGGCGGGTTCCGGCCGTAGCGGGGGTCCTGCGTGACGTCGTCCAGGCGGAGGATGGCCTCGCCCTTGAACGTGGGGTCGAAGACGGGCGTGTTCCTGGGCATGGGGAAGCCGCTGAACGCCTCTACGGGCACGCCCGAGAGGGTGTAGAGCATGTAGGACTCGCCGTCGGGGCCCTCGACCACGTTGTAGAAGAACGAGCCGAACTCGGCCCCGATCAGGTCGGTGGCGGCGTCGGTGACGTACTGGACGACGCGCCGGAGGTCGAGCTCGGAGAGGACCTTGGCGCTGACCTGCCGGATCGTCTCGGCCAGGCGTATCTCCAGCCGGAGCTCCTCCTCGGTGAGCCGGGAGATGTCCGCGTCGGGAACTACGCCGGCGACCTCGGTCCTGCTGTCGCCCACACTGGCCAGGGTACCGGCCGGACGCCGGTCGGGGCCGGGCTACGCGCCGCGGGCTGCCTCCGTGCCGGCGTTGCCGCCGCCGGCGGAGCCGCGGACGAGGTGCTGCACCTCACCGGCGGTGAGCGTCTCCCGCTCGAACAGCTCCTGGGCCACCCGGGTGAGATCGCGCTCGTTGTCGCGCAGGATCGTGCGGGCCGCCTGCTCGGCCCGGACGAGCAGCTCCCGGACCTCCTTGCTGCCGCTGCCCCCGTCGTCGTTGCGACCCTTGCCGTCTCCGGGCCCGTCGCCGGCCAGCTCGAAGCGGCCGGTCATGGCCAGCCGCTCGACCATGCGGCGGGACAGCTGGGCGGCGTGGTCGAGGTCGTCCTCGGAGCGGGTGCTGGGCTGGCCGAAGACGTTCATCTCCGCCGCCCGTCCGCCCAGGAGGACGATCAGCTGGGCCATCAGCTCCCGCTTGGTGAGCACCTCCCGGTCGTCGGCCGACGACCACGGCGAGCGCCCGAAGGCGTTGGCCCGGCTGATGATCGAGATGCGGGGCGGCGGGGTGACCCCCCGCAGCAGGACGGAGAGCACGGCGTGGCCCGCCTCGTGCACCGAGACCAGCTGCTTCTCCTCCTCGCCCATGAGCTTGGCCGTGTGGGTACCGGACAGCACCCGGGACATCGCCTCCTCGACGTCGTCGGGGGCGACCCGGTCGCGGTGGCGGCGGGCGGCCAGCAGGCAGGCCTCGTTCACGATGCTGGCCAGCTCGGCGGCGGTGAGCCCGGCCGTGTTGGCCGCCACCTCCCCCCAGTTCACCCGCGACGAGATGGGCCGGTGCATGGCGTGGAGGTTGAGGATCTTCTCCCTGCCGTCGCGGTCGGGGCGGTCCACCCGGATGCGGCGGTCGAAGCGGCCGGGACGGAGCAGGGCGGGGTCGATCAGCTCGGGGCGGTTGGTGGCCCCCAGGATCAGCACGCCGCTGGCGCCGGCGAACCCGTCCAGCTCGACGAGGAGCTGGTTGAGGGTGTGGTCGAACTCACGCTCGCCCGACACGTCGGCGTTGCGGTGGCGGCCGACGGCGTCGAGCTCGTCGATGAAGATGATGCAGGGGGCGTCGCGCTTGGCCGCTTCGAACAACTGCCGCACGCGGGCGGCGCCGAGGCCGACGAACTTCTCCACGAAGCTGGTGGCCGACACGAAGTAGAAGGGCACGCCCGTCTCGCCCGCCAGGGCCCGGGCCAGCAGCGTCTTGCCGCAGCCGGGCATGCCGTACAGCAGGATGCCCTGGGGCAGCGTGGCGCCCAGGTTCTGGAAGCGCTGCGGGTTGGAGAGGTACTCGACCACGTCCCGCAGCTCGGCCTTGGCCTCGTCGAGCCCGGCCACGTCGGAGAAGGTGACGGTGCGGCCGCCGCCCTCGGCCTTGTCGACCTGGAAGGGCGTCTCGCCGCCGGTGCCGCCGGCCGTGGTGGCGCGCACCTTGCTGGCGGAGCCGCGGAGCTTGAAGGGGTTGCGCGAAGGGCGCGTCATGCGAAGGGCCACGATAACCGCGGCGAGGATCGCCGCGATACCACCGATGGCCTCGGGGCGGGTGAAGACGTTGGCAGCGATCACGCTGTACTCCCACAGATCGTCGGACTCGGGGGCATCCCAACTGCGGGTTGGCGAAATGAAGCCTTACACGATCGCGCTTCCGGACGCTCGGCGCTACCGGAAGTTTCGGTAATTCCTACCCGCGCAGCCGGTGGTAGACCGGACCCGATGGCAGTGGCGCGGCCCGGGCCGCCGGGCACGGTGGAGCTCTCTGGGATCGAGTTGTTCATCCGATACGCCTTCATGCCGAACCATCTCGGGTATTGCGGAGGGAACGAGAACGAGCTGCTCCTAGAACGAGCAGCGACCGGGCACGCGGATCCCCGCCTGACCCCGTTGCTCACGCAGTTCTCCGGCGCCCTGCCCTACCTGAGATCGATTGCCGCGGCAAACGGGATCGGAGACCCGTTCGATCGGCGGGTTGTGGAGGCGTACTGGCTGGGCAACGAGCTGTTGAGCGGGGTGGAGGCGGGCGACCTCTACAAGACGCTCGAGCAGCGCTTCGGACGTCAGCTTCCCCCAAAGATCCGCGAGCAGGTCCTGCGCAAGCCTCCGGAGGGAGCGAAGCCGTTCCATTTCTTCCATGTCGTCGATGTCTACCGGCACCTTGAGCGCGAAACGGTCGGGATGGCGGCCATCGAGAGCTGCCGGGTCTCCTGGGGGCAGGTCACCGGGGTCGAGGGCGCGGCGGTGACCGTCTCGCGCCAGCCGCTGGCCTGGGTGGACGGCAAGCTGGCCCTGGCCGAGCCCCGGGCCGAGCAGGCCCTCCGCTCCATCGGCGGCCTGGGCTTCGCCGACGAGCTGACGGTTGGCGACTGGGTGAGCCTGCACTGGGGCTGGGTCTGCGAACGCCTCTCCGAGCGGTCCCTGGCCAACCTCCGCCGCTGGACGGCCCGCCACCTCGAGCTGGCCAACCGCACCCTGTAGTCGACCCCACCATTTGGGGCGCCTGAGCCACCTCCCAGGTGGCTCAGGCGCCCCAAAATGGTGAGGTCACAAGCGGACCATGTCGCCGTCGCCGTGGTCGGGGTCGTCGACCACCCGGTCGCAGGTCGGGCACCACCAGCGGGCTTCGAGGGCGGTGCCGCAGGCGGGGTGGCGGAGGGGCTCGGCGGTGGTGGCCCCGGCGCCCCACTGGGCGAGGAGGCGGAGGGCGCCGGCCAGCTCCTGGCCGGCGGCGGTGAGCTCGTAGACCACCCGGAGGGGCCGCTGGGAGTAGGGCGTGGCCACCAAAACGCCCTCCCGCTCGAGGTGGCGGAGGCGCTGGGTGAGGACGTTGGGGGCGATCCCCCCGACCGCCTCGGCCAGGTCGTTGAACCGCCGGGGGCCGGCCAGGAGGGCGTTGACCAGCAGCAAGGCCCACCGGTCGCCGACGCGGGACACGGCCTCGGCCAGGGGCGACTCGGGCTCGGCCATGGCGCCCATCCTGCCTGGTTGCACAACTCCTCGGCCTGTGGTGTAGTGACTTGCAAATTGCAAGTTACTAGGAGGAAGTCGATATGGCGCTGGCAGAGTTCGAGCAGGCGGCCACGGCCATCGCCGCAACCGCAGGGACGGCGGTCGTGGGCATCGGGCGGGGCTGGGGCCTCGGATCAGGCGTGGTCGTCGGCGACGGGCTGGTGTTGACCAACGCCCACAACGTCCACAGCGAAGAGGTCGACGTCACCTTCGCCGGAGGCGAGACGGTGACGGGGCATCTGGCCGGGGTGGACGTGGACGGCGACCTGGCCGTGATCCGGGTCGAGACGGGCGGTGCCCAGCCCATCGCCTGGGCTCCCGAGGAGGTCGAGCCGGCTGTCGGCCGGGCCGTGTTCGCCCTGGCCGACCCGGGCGGCCGGGGTCTGCGGGTCACGTTCGGGCTGGTCTCCGCGGTCAACCGGGCCTTCCGGGGGCCCAGGGGCCGGCGGGTCACGGGGACGATCGAGCACACCGCTCCCCTGGTGAAGGGTTCGTCGGGCGGCCCCGTCGTGGACGCCCGAGGTCGGCTCGTCGGGCTCAACACCAACCGCCTGGGCGAGGGCTTCTACGCCGCCATCCCGGCCGACGCCGACCTCAAGGCCCGGGTGGACGCCCTGGCCCGCGGCGACTCCCCCCGCCGCCGCCACCTCGGCGTGGGGCTCGTGCCGGGCCGGGCCGCCCGGCACCTGCGCCGGTCGGTCGGCCTCCCCGACCGCGACGGCGTGCTCGTGCAGGCGGTGGAGCCGGGCAGCCCGGCGGCCCACGCCGGCCTGCGCCAGGGCGACCTCATCGTGGCCGCGGGCGGGCGCCCGGTGACGTCGATCGACGACCTGCACACCGCGCTCGACGGGTTGGGCGACGAGGAGGCCATGGCCCTGGACGTCGTCCGGGGGATCGACGAGCTGTCGGTGAGCGTGAGCTTCGGCGCCGGCGCGCGCCACGAGGGCTCGGCGTGACCGAGACGGGCGTCGTGCCCGATACCGAGAGCGCGCTGGACGCCTACTCGCGGGTGGTCACCACGGTGGCCGCCCGCCTCATCCCCTCGGTCGCCAGCCTCCGGGTCATGGTCCGCGTTCCCGGAGGCCGGCGGCCGCAGGGCGCCGGTTCGGGCGTGGTGCTCACCCCCGACGGCCACCTGGTCACCTCGGCCCACGTCGTCGATCGGGCACAGGCGGGGTCCGCCACCTTCGCCGACGGTCGTGAGGTGGAGTTCGAGGTGGTGGGCACCGACCGGCTGTCCGATCTGGCGGTGGTGCGGGCCGCCACCAGCGGTCTCGAGCCCGCCACCCTGGGCGACGCCGACCGCCTCGTGGTGGGCCAGCTGGTCGTGGCCATCGGCAACCCCCTCGGGTTCTCGGGTTCGGTCAGCGCGGGCGTGGTCAGCGCCCTGGGCCGGTCCATCCCGACCACCGAGGGCAGCCACGGGCGCATCGTGGAGAACGTCATCCAGACCGACGCCTCGCTCCATCCCGGCAACTCGGGAGGCGCCCTGGCCAACGGATCGGGCGAGGTGGTGGGCATCAACACCGCGGTGGTCGGCCCGTGGGTGGGACAGGGGTTGGGCCTGGCCGTGCCCATCAACGCCACCACCCAGGCCATCGTGTGGTCGCTGCTCCACGACGGCCGGGTGCGGCGGGCCTACCTGGGCATCGCCGGCGGCTCCCGCCCCCTCCCGCCCCGGGCCGAGCGGGCCACCGGCCGCACCACCGGCATCGAGGTCCTCACCGTCGTGGGCGGCAGCCCCGCCGCCGAGGCGGGCCTGCGCCCAGAAGACCTGCTCCTCGACGTGGACGGCGTGCCCGTGGCCAACGTCGGCGACCTCCAGCGGCTGATGACGGGCGACCGCATCGGCCGCACCGTCGCCCTGGGCCTGTTCCGCAACGGCCGGCGCGAGACGGTCGACGTGCGCCCGACCGAGCTGCGGGGCTAGCCCACCCAGGCCAGCGACGGCGATGGTGGTGGCGGGGGGCGGTACCAGCCGCTCCCACGTGGCGCCGCCGTCGGGCGAGCCGAGGAGGGCGCCGCCGGGGGCGGCCAGCGCCACCGACCGCCCGTCCCGGGCGGCGACCAGGTGGCCGGTGTCGACGTTCTCCCCGAACCAGTCGGTGCACCGCTCGAACGCCACGCCGGGGGCGGCGTCGAGCGGGCGGCGGTAGACGGCGGCCCGGTCGGTGAACGGGCCGGTCGAGGCGGACAGCAGCAGCCAGTCCCCCGCCACCGCCACGGCCCGGGCGTAGGCGCCGTGGAGGCCCTCCTCGGTGAACTGCCACGTTGCCCCCCGGTCGGCCGACGTGGCCAGCCCGTAGGCGGTGGCCGCCACCACCCGGTCGCCGGCCACGACCACCTGGTGGACGTCGGCGTCGACGTCGATGGTCGGGCGCCAGGTGTCCCCGCCGTCGTCGGAACGGACGATGCCGCCCACGTGCACGTTCACGTAGAGGGTGCCGTCCCCGTCCACGGCCAGCGAGCGGGTGTCGGGCGGCCCGCCCCACGGGGTGTACCAGCCGGAGCGGCCCTCGGCGGTCTCGAACGACTCCACCGTCCGGGCGTCGCGGCCGTCGACTCGCACGAGATGGGCCTCGGCGGTGCCGACCACGGCCGCGCCGTCGAACGCGGCGACGCACGTGGGCGCCGGGCCGGGGAGGTCGACGTCGGCTCCCACGCCCCGCACGAGCCGGCCGTCGACGATCGCCACCCAGCCGCCCGTCCCCGCCGGCGCCACCGCGACCACGTCGCCGTTGAGCAGGCGCCGGTCGTCCTGCCAGAGCCCGTCGGCGGTGCCCACGAGCAGGAGGCTCATGCGGCCGCCGCCGTCATCTCGGGCACGTCGCTCACGTCCTCCGACCCCGTACGGCGGACGAACGCGGCGGCGGTGACCGAGGCCAGCAGCAGGGCGAGGCCGGCCAGGACGAGGGCACTGTGCAGGCCGCTCACGTAGGCCGACTCGACCGCCCCCCGCACCGCCTCGGCGTCGAGGCCACCGAGGTCGACACCGGCGGCCAGCGTTCCCTCACCCGCCCCCGACACGAGGCGCGACCGGGCCGCCTCACCCACGCCCAGGCGGTCCAGGCTCCCGGTGAGCGCCGACCGGGTGCGGCTGGTCAGCACCGCGCCCAGCACCGCCACCCCGAACACCGCCCCCACCTGCCGGGAGGTGTTCGACACCGCGGAGGCGACCCCGGCTCGTGTTGACGCCACGCTCCCCATGATCGCAGCAGTGGCGGGCGCCATGGTGAGCGCCATCCCGACGCCCAGCATGGTCAGGTTCCACCAGATGTCGGCGTAGTCGGTCGCCGGTTGGACCCGGGCGAGGAGGATCAGGGCGAGCCCGCCCAGGGCCATGCCCGCCGTCATCAGCCAGCGCGACCCGATCCGCCCGGAGATGCGCCCGGCCAGCGGTGCGACCACCACGATCGCGCCCTCGAGGGGCAGGAAGCGGAGGCCGGTCTCGACCGCCGAGTACCCCTGCACGTTCTGGAAGTAGAGGCTCAGGTAGACGAGCATCGAGAGCGTCCCGAAGAAGGCGAGCCCGGCCACGCCGACGGCAGCCGAGAACGTCCGGTTGCGGAACAGGCCCAGGGGCAGCATGGGGTCGTCCACCCGTCGTTCCACGGCGAGGAAGGCGGCGCCGGCCACCGCGGCCAGGACCAGCAGGCCGACGATGAGCGGTGAGCCCCACCCCCGGCTCGGCCCCTCGATCAGGGCGGACGTGAGCGAGCCGAGGGCCACGACGGCCAGCACCTGCCCGGGAACGTCCACCCGCCGCCGGGTGGCCTCGGGAGGACGGTCGGGATCCTGGACGACCCGGCGGGCGACGGCGAAGGCGAGGACGCCCACCGGCAGGTTCACGAAGAACACGCTCTGCCAGCCGAGCGAGTCGGTGAGCACGCCGCCCAGCACCGGTCCGGCGGCCAGGGCCAGGGCGGAGACCCCCGCCCACACGCCGATGGCCTGGGCCCGCTCCCGGCCGTCGGGGAAGGTGGCGGTGATGATGGCCAGGGTGGTGGGCAGCAGCGCAGCCGCCCCGACGCCCTGGAGGGCGCGGGCAGCCACCAGCAGGGGGGCGGTGGGGGCCAGCCCGCACAGCACCGAGGCGAAGGTGAACAGGGCGAGGCCGGCCAGCACCACCCGCTTGCGCCCGTAGAGGTCGCCCAGGGCCCCGCTGGTCAGCATGAAGCTGGCGAAGAACAGGGTGTAGGCGTTCACGATCCACTGGAGGCCGGCCACCGACGTGCCCATGTCCTCGGAGATGGACGGCAGGGCCACGTTCACCACGGTGTTGTCCAGCAGGACCATGAACATGGCCAGGCACATGGACAGGATCGTGGCGACCTTCAGCCGCCGGTCGCCGGAGAACCGCAAGGCGCTATCCCGTCTCCCAGATGAGGACCTCGGCCCCGGCCGGCCCCGCCACCAGCGCCAGGTCGCCGCCGGCGGCGGTCAGGCGGGCGGCATCCCCCTCGTCCAGGGCGCCGGCCCCTTCCAGGTGGGCGGAGCCGCGGGCCACGAACAGATGGACGTGGCGGGCGTCGGGCACCCGGGCCCGCTCACCGGCGCCGAGCCGGCCGGCCCACAGCGCGGCCGAGCGCTGGCGGATGGAGATGGCGCCCTCGTGCCCCTTGCCGGAGGCGACGGGCACGAGCCCGCCCCGGGCCAGGTCGGCGTTGATGTCGAGCTGCTCGTAGCCGGGGTCGACCCGCTCGGTGTCGGGCAGCACCCACATCTGCACGAAATGGACGTCGGCCTCGCCGCTGGGGTTCATCTCCGAGTGCCAGATGCCGGTGCCTGCGCTCATGCGCTGGGCCAGGCCGGGATAGAGGATGCCCCGGTGGCCGGCCGAGTCCTTGTGCTCCAGCTCGCCGTCGAGCACCCACGTCACGATCTCCATGTCCTGGTGGGGATGGGTGGAGAACCCGGTGCCGGCCCGGACGACGTCGTCATTGCTGACCAGGAGCAGGCCGTGGTGCGTGTTGGCCGGGTCGTAGTGTCGGGAGAAGCTGAAGGAGTGGCGCGAGTCGAGCCAGGGGAGCCTGGTGTGGTACCTGCTGTCACTGCGCCGGATGTCGATCATGGCCCGCTCCTTGCTACCCATGCTGTCAGATCTAACGATTCGTAAGCAGAGGAATTCCGGGTGAGGGAGGCGCCTCGCCACGCCCGGCGGCCGTCCGTGCTGGGCCGCATCATGCGCGCCGCCCTCCCCGGGGTGCGGCAGGTCGCGGCCCAGGTCACTCCCTACGCCAGGTCGTGGGACGACGCCAACGCCCTCGCCCTGGCCGCCCAGGGCCCGCTGTGGATCGTCCTGGGCGACTCCACCGCCCAGGGGATCGGGGCGCCGAGCTACGACCGGGGCTACGTGGGCCAGCTGCGGGCCGCCCTCGACGCCCAGCGGGGCGAGCGCGGGCCATGGCGGCTGCTCAACTGGTCGCGCTCGGGGGCCCGCTGCGCCGACGCCCTGAGGGACCAGCTCCCCCGGCTCGAGTCTCTCGACGTGGAACCGGCGCTGGTCACGGTGGCCATCGGCGCCAACGACGTCTACCGCACGCCCCTCGACCAGATCGTGGCCGAGATGCGGGAGATCATCCGCCGCCTGCCCCCCGGTGCGGTGGTCGCCACCCTCCCCCAGGGGCTGCGGCCCCAGAAGGCGGAGGCGGTCAACGCCGTCATCCGGTCGGAGGCGCCCGCCGCCGGCCTGCTGGTCGCCGACGTGTGGGCCCGGACCGGCCCGCCGTGGCGGGGCAAGTTCGCCTCCGACAACTTCCACCCCGGGGCCCTCGGGTACGCCGACTGGGCGGCCGCCTTCTCCGAGCCCCTGGGCCTGCGCTAGTCCGAAGGGTCGGCGGCGTCCTCCACCACCCGCTTCAGCTCCTCGGCCCGCCGGCCCCGTCCCTCGCCGGGCCCGAGCCGCAGCGACAGGTAGGCCGCTCCGCCGGCCGGGATCGGGAGCCAGAAGTTCACCAGCCGCCACGACACCACGCCCAGCAGGGCGGTGCCGCCGGGCACCCCGAACCCGACGAGCGTCGGGGTCAGCACGCCTTCGATGATGCCGAGCCCGCCGGGGGTCACCGGCAGGGCGCCCAGCACGTTGGCCAGGCCGTAGGCGACCAGCAGGGAGTCGATGCCGGTGCGGTGCCCGAAGGCGGCGAGGAACACCCACAGGGAGGCCGCGTCGAGCAACCAGTTGGCCGTGGCCCACCCCACCGCCCGGGCCACCAGGCGGGGTTGGGCGGCCAGCTCCCGGAGGCGGGCGGCCACCCGCTGGACCCCTCGCTCGACCTTCCCGCAGTCCACCAGGGGCATCCGGCGGGCGACCCGGCAGAGGGTCTCGGTGGTGCGGGCCTCGGCCCGGGTGAGGCCCACCAAGGCCAGGGCGAACAGGCCGAACACCACCGCGCCCAGCACCGCCGCGGTCGTGTACAGCGGTTGCACCCCCCGGGCGGGGATGGACACCACCAGGGCGAGCCACAGGATCACGTTGAGCACGACCGCCGACCCGAGGCCCTGGGTGGCCAGGGCGAAGGTGGCGTCGGCGGGGCGGACGCCCGCCTCCGTGAGCAGGCGGTACCCGAGGGCGCCGCCCGCACCGGCTCCGCCCGGCACGACGTGGCTCAGGCCCAGGGTCGACAGCTCGATGCGGGCCATCCGGGGGAACGCCGGCCGGGTGGCGGCGGGGAGCAGCGACCGGGTGAGCTGGAAGTAGGCGCACAGGGCGGCGACTTCCAGGCCCACACCGAGGAGGAGGAGCCACCCGCTGACCTCGGCGAGCGTGCGGGCCGACCCCAGCGCCGTCGCCATCTGGGGCAGCACGAAGAACTCGACGATGGCGGCCACGATGAGCACGGCCAGCACCCGGCGAAGGGGACGGGGCACGCGCAGGGTGGTCGCCACGAGCCCATGTTGCCCCGCCGAGTACGTTCCGGACGGTGGTTGCACACGTGGCGGTGGTCGGCGGCGGGCTGGCCGGGCTGACGGCCGCCACCGCCCTGGCCCGGGCCGGCGTGGGCGTGCAGGTGCTGGAGGCCCGGTCGGTCGTCGGCGGCCGGATGATGACCGTCGTCGCCACCGAGGTGAACGAGCGGGCCTGGCTCGACCTCGGGGCCACGTGGCACTGGGACGACCAGCCTCGGATGCAGGCCCTGGCCCGCGAGCTCGGCGTGGAGTCGTTCCCCCAGTACCGCACCGGCCAGGCCATGTCCGACGAGGGGCCGGACCAGCCCGCCCGCCCCGTCGACTTCCCACCGTCGGTGCCCGCCGAGCTGCGCTTCGTGGGCGGCGCCCAGGACGTGTGCCGCCGCCTGGCCGACCGCCTTCCCGAGGGGTCGGTGGAGCTGGACACCACCGTGGTGGCGGTGGAGGCGGGCGACACGGGCGTCGCCCTGAACGTGATCGGGCCCGACGGCACGGGCCGGGACCTCGAGGCCGACGCCGTGGTCATGGCCCTCCCGCCCCGTCTCGCCCTCGACACGGTGGCCTTCACGCCCGACCTGCCCGAGGAGGTGGAGGACGTCCTCCGCCACACCCCCACCTGGATGGCCACCTCGCTCAAGTGCGTGGCCGTCTACGAGACGGCCTTCTGGAGGGAGGCGGGCCTCTCGGGGCTGGCCTACAGCCGGGAGGGTCCGCTGCGGGAGGTGCACGACGCCGGCAACGACGACGGCTCGCTGGCCGCCCTGTGGGGGTTCATCTCGGCCCTCCACGAGTTCCGCGACCTCGACTTCGACGACCGGCGGGAGCTGGTCTTCGCCCAGCTCGGCCGGCTGTTCGGGCCGGACGCGGCCGACCCCCTCCGCTACCTGGAGCGGGACTGGTCGGGCGACCCGTTCACCAACGACGAGGTTTTCTGGGTGCCCAAGGAGCTGCTCGCCTACGGCAACCCCGCGTTCGCCCGGCCGCTCTTCGGCGGGCGGCTGGTGTGGGCCGGCGCCGAGACGTCGGACGAGGGCGGCGGCCACATGGAGGGGGCGGTGGCCTCGGGCGAGCGGGCGGCCCGGCTTATCCTCGACCGGACATGAGCCAGATCGCCGACCGCCACCGCCGCCTGGCCGCCGGCTTCACCGCCCGGGTCGAGGCCGTTCCCCCCGACCGCTGGGAGAGCCCCTCGCCCTGCCCGGGTTGGACGGCGCGCAACCTCGTGGAGCACGTCGCCGGCAACTGCGGGACGTTCCTCGGCATGGTGGGCAAGGAGCTGCCGCCCGGCCCCGACCCTGCCGACGACCCGCTGGGCGCGTGGACGTCGGCCCGCGACGCCCTCCAGGCCGCCCTGGACGACCCGGCGGTGGCGACCCTGGAGTACGAGGGCGCCTTCGGACGCTCGACACTGGAACGGGCGGTCGACGGCTTCCAGAGCCTCGACCTGATCGTCCACGGCTGGGACCTGGCCCGGGCCACGGGCGGCGACGAGCGCATCGACCCCGGGGACGTCCACCACCTGTTCGAGCGGGTCAAGCCGCTGGACGAGGTGATGCGCCAGCCGGGCGCCATCGGGGCGAAGCTGGAAGCCCCCGAGGGGGCAGACGAGCAGACGCAGCTCCTGGCCTTCCTCGGCCGCCGTTCCTGGTGAGCGCTACCGGAGCCTGATCCAGCGGTAGCCGTACCCCTCCAGGCGCAGCTTGGCCAGGTCGGGGTGGGTGCCGCCGTAGTCGCCGTCGGCGAACGTCTCCACCGGCTCGCCGGCCGCGGCGTTCGGGCCACGCAGGCCGTCCAACTGGGCGGACAGGTCGACGGTGGCGGGCTCGTCGGCCAGGTTGGTGAGCGCAACCATCGTCCCCCGGGGACCGCTGCGGCGGAGGGCCAGCACCGACGGCGTGCCGGAGTCGAGCACCGTGCAGTCGCCGACGGCGAACTCGGGGCACTCCCTGAGGGTGTGGATGGCACGCTCCATCCACGCAGCGAATGCGGGTCCCGCCGCTGGTTGGTGACGTTCAGCTCCCCGTAGCCGTAGTCGCCCTCGTCGATCAGGGGGCGGACGAGCTTCTCGCTCGGGGCGGTGGAGAAGCCGGCGTTGGGAGCGTCCGACCACTGCATGGGCGTCCGGATGGCGTTGCGCTCCTCCAGCGACAGGTCGTCGCCCATGCCCAGCTCCTCGCCGTAGCCGAGCACGGGCGTGCCCGGCAGGGTGAACTGGAGGGCGTAGGCCATCTCCAGCCGGCGCCGGTCGTTGCCCAGCATGGGGGCCAGGCGGCGGCGGATGCCCCGGTCGTAGAGCTGCATGCTCTCGTCCGGGCCGAACTGGGCGAACACCTCCTGGCGCTCCTCGTCGGTGAGCCGGCCCAGGTCGACCTCGTCGTGGTTGCGGAGGAACGTCGACCACTGGCAGGTGGCGGGGATCGGCGGGGTGGCCTGGACCCCCTCGATCACGGGGCCGGCGTGGCTCCGGGCCAGCCCCAGGAACACCTTCTGGTTGAGGAGGAAGTTGAACAGCATGGGCAGGCGGTCGCCCTGCCCGAAGTACTCGACCAGCTCGTCCGGCTCGGCGTTGGCCTCGGCCAGGATGGTGGCGTCGCCCCGCCGCCAGGAGATGATCCCCCGGAGCCGGCGGAGGTAGTCGAAGTCCTTGGGCGGGTCGTCGTTGTCGGGCTCCGTGAGCTCGATCACGAAGGGGGCGGCGTCCATGCGGAACCCGGCCACGCCCAGCTGGATCCAGAAGGCGGCGATGCGCTCGACCTCCTCCCGCACCCTCGCGTTGGCGGCGTTGAGGTCGGGCATGGAAGTACCACGCCCCGGCCTCCTCGTCGCGGGTCCACGTGCGCTCCTGCACGCCGGGGAAGACCACCCCCTGGCTGAGGTTTCGAGGCTCCCCCGCCGACCACACGTACCAGTCCCGGAAGGGCGAGTCGGGGCTGGAGCGGGCCGAGCGGAACCACGGGTGCTCGTCCGACGTGTGGTTAACGACCAGGTCGATCATCACCCGCAGTCCTCGGGCCCCGGCCTCGTGCACGAAGTCCACGAAGTCGCCGAGGGTGCCCAGGCGGGGGTCGACGTTGTAGAAGTCGGCCACGTCGTAGCCGTCGTCGCGGTTGGGACTGGGGTGGATCGGATGGAGCCACAGGCACGTGACCCCCAGCCGCTCGAGGTAGTCGAGCCGGCTGGTCAGCCCGGGGAAGTCGCCGACGCCGTCGCCGTCGGAGTCCTGGAACGTCTCCACGTCGAGGCAGTAGATGACCGCCTCCTGGTACCACCGCCCGGCCATGGGGCCGGTTCTACCCAGCCGGCCGCCTGCTCATGGCGGTGTAGAGGGCGGCCAGGGCGGCGAAGGCCACCACGAGCCCGATCCGCCAGCCCCACACCAGCCCGGCGCTCGCATCGAACTCGTCGGCGGCCAGGATGGCGGCCACCCCGATGAGGGCCATGCCCATCATCACCACCTGGATCGGGATCTGCAGGGCGCTCCAACGCCGCTCGAACGCGAAGGACAGGTAGAGCACGGCCGGGAAGGCGGCGAACGCGCTCAGCGAGCGGCACGTGAGCGGGGTGAGCGTCCACGGGGCGTGGTCGGCGATGGCCGTGGGGCGGAAGTACATCACGGCGGCGAAGGCCAGTTGCAGGGCGCCGACGGCGGCCACCACCCGGCGCACCGGCGCCGGCACCTCGCGGTCGCCCGCTTCCAGCGTGCCGGGGTCGGTGCGGCGGTTGCGCACCCACAGCCAGGGGAGCAGCACGGGAGTGGAGAAGTAGAGGGCGGCCCAGGCCCAGAACGACACGTGGTCGTGGTTGAACCGGTCCCAATGGAGGATCGTGGCCACGCCCAGCATGGTGGCGAAGACCGTGATGGCCACGAACCCCACGCCCACGCGGTGCCACTGGCGCACGGTCGCGGCCCGGTAGAAGAAGTAGGCGCCGGAGAGGTAGCCCGCCCCCATGACCAGGGCGCTCATCGTGGGCTCGATGGTCCACGACCACAGCTGCTCGGTGCGGGTCGGGAAGAGGAAGAGCAGCACGAACGCCGCCACCAGGACCGGGATGATCACGGCCGACACGGCGCGCGTGACCTTGAGCACGGAGTCGTCACGGGTCACGCCCATCGGTCCGCCCTCCTCCTCTTTCGTTACAGCCCCGAGATCTGCTTGAGCGGCAGGCGGGGGCCGTAGCGGGGCGGGGACGGGCCGCCGGCCATGATCAGGCGGACGACGCGGCCACGGTGGCCCCGGTAGGGCTCGAGCAGCTCGAGCATGCGGGCGTCGTCGGCGCGAGGTTCGCCGGCCAGGGCCCAGGCCACGTGGTGCGGGAGGTGGTAGTCGCCCACGCTCACCGCGTCTGCGTCCCCGAAGGCGACCATGCCCACCTCGGCCGCGGTCCACGCGCCCACGCCGGGCAGCGCGGTGATGCGGCGGTAGGCCGCGTGGGGCGGCAGCCCGGCCGTCTCGTCCAGGCGGGATGCGTACGAGGCGGCCAGGCGGATGGTGTCGGCCCGCTTGCGCTCGATGTTGCAGCGGTGGAAGACCCAGGTCGGCGTGCGGGCCAGCACCGCCGGGTCGGGGGGGAGCAGCAGGCCGGGTAACGGGCCCGGGGCAGGCTCGCCCAGGCGGCGGACAAGGGCGGCGTAGGAGCGGCGGGCCTCCAGCCCGATGACCTTCTGCTCGAGGATGGCGGGCACGATCGCCTCCGCCACGGCGTTGGTGCGGCACAGGCGCAAGCCCCGGAAGCGGAGGCGGAGGCCGTCCACCACCGGGTCGTGCGGAGTGAACCCGCGATCGTCGTCGGACGCGCCGACCAGGTCGCGCGCGGCGGCGAGGGCCCACCCGGCTCCCGGCCCCCACGCCCGCACCGTCACGGTGCTGCCCCGGGCCACCAGCCGGGTGGTGGCCGGGCCCTCGGGCGTGCGGGTGGCCCGCCACGCCTCGCCGGGAGTGAGGCGCATGGTGGGGTCCAGGCGGCCCCGGCGAACGGGGAACAGGGTCAGGCCCAGGTCGACCGGGCGGTCGAGCTCGATCTTCAAGGGAGCTGGAGCGACTTGACCTCGAGGAACTCCTCGAGGCCCCACCGTCCCAACTCGCGCCCCCGGCCCGACTGCTTGTACCCGCCGAAGGGGGCCATGGGGTTGAACCCGCCCACGCCGCACACGTCCACCTGACCCGTGCGCATCCGGCGGGCGACGGCCTCCGCCCGCTTCCGGTCCGACGAGAAGACGGCCCCGTGCAGCCCGTAGGGCGAGTCGTTGGCGATGCGCACCGCGTCGTCCTCGTCGTCGGCGGGGATGATCACGATCACCGGCCCGAAGATCTCCTCGATGGCGATGGCCATGTCGTTGTCGACGTCGGCGAAGATCGTGGGGCGGACGTAGTAGCCGCGCTCCAGGCCCTCCGGCGGCTCCACCCCGCCGGTGACGAGGGTGGCGCCCTCCTGCTGACCGAGGCGGATGTAGCGCCGCACCCGCTCCCGCTGGTCGTGGGTGGCCAGGGGGCCCAGCTCCGACTCGGGGTCGAGGGGGTCGCCCATACGCATCTGCTCGGCCACCTTGCGGGCGATCAGGGCGGCCTCGTCGTGGCGCTCGCGGGGCACGACCAGCCGGCTCCACGCCATGCACGTCTGGCCCGAGTTGAGCAGCGCCTGGCGCACGCTGGCCTGCACCGCCTCCTCCAGGTCGGCGTCGTCGAGGACGACCGATGCCGACTTGCCGCCCAGCTCCAGCGTCACCCGCTTGAGGGTCTGGGCCGCCACCTCGGCGATGCGCTGGCCGGTCGGCGTGGAGCCGGTGAAGGAGATGACGTCCACGCCGGGGTGGCTGGTCAGCGCCTCCCCGACCACCTCCGGGTGGCCGGTGACCAGGTTGAACACGCCCGGCGGGAACCCCACCTCGTCGATCAGGTCGGCCAGCACGAACGCGCTCAGCGGCGCCACCTCGCTGGGCTTGAGGACGACCGTGCAGCCGGCCGCCAGGGCGGCCGCCACCTTGCTGACGGCCTGGTGGAGCGGGTAGTTCCAGGGGGTGATGGCGGCCACCACGCCCATCGGCTCGTAGACGATGGTCGAGGCTCCGAGCGCCTCCTCGAACGGGAACTCCCCCAGCACGTCCACGAACGTCTTGATGACCACCGCGGGCAGGCCGGCCTGGGCCACGGTGGCGGTGGAGACGGGCATCCCCACCTCCTGGGCGATGAGCTGGCCCACCTCGGTCAGGCGGGCCATGAGGCTGTCGCCGAGGCGCTGGAGGAGCTGGGCCCGGGCCCCCACCGGCGTCGCCGCCCACGGCTCGAAGGCGGCCCGGGCGGCGGCGACCGCGGCGTCCACGTCGGCGGAGTTGCCGGCCGGCACCGTCCCCAGCAGCTCCTCGGTGGCGGCGTTGACGACGTCGAGACGCCCGTCGCCGGCGGGGTCGACCCACGAGCCGCCGATGAACAGCTGAGCCCTCTCGTGCACGTCGCCAGGCTAGATGGCCGGCGATGTCCTAGCCTGCCGCGCGATATGTCCAGAAGCGAAGGCGGGCAGGCGAAATGGCCCCTGCTGGCCATGGTCGGGGGCGGGATCCTCGTACTCATGGCCGTGGTGTACGTGGCCACCGGTGGCCTCGACAGAGACGACGGCGACGACGAGCAGGCCCTGGCCGCCCGCTGCGCCTTCCCCGCCTGCCGGGCCGCCGAGAACCCCGGGCTGGGCCGGGGGTACGAAGGCCCCTCGGTGGCGGTGAACCCGGCCGACGAGAACCACATGGTGGTGGTCGACGCCCACATGAGCGCAGGCCACTGCACCTGGCACGTCACCTTCGACCGGGGCAAGGAGTGGACCGACGGCACCTTCCAGGAGCCGGAGGGTTACCGCGGCTGCAAGATCAACGGGGGCTCGGGCGGCCACGTGCCGATCGGTCCGGCGAGCGTGTCGTTCGGGCCTTCCGGCCGGGTCTACGCCACGTACGGCTCGGCCAATTGGGACCTGCACGGCCGGCGCGAGAGCATCATCCTCGCCACGTCGGCCGACGGCGGCGAGAATTTCACGACGACGGTCGCGGCGCCGCCTCCCGGCGACGGGCTGGCCTTTGCCCGGCCGCAGATGTCGGTCGTTGCCGGTCCCAACGGCGCCGACCGCATCCTGTTGGCCTTCTGGCAGTGCCGGCAGGCCGCCAACCTGTGCGACGCCGCCATGTTCGCCCGCTCCGACGACGGGGGCGCCACCTTCACCACGCCCGTGGTCCTCAACGACCCGCCCGCCGGCCAGACGCCGTCCGAGCCGCTCCAGACGCCTGACGGGACCATCTACGTGACGTTCATGCGGCGATTCGCCGACGGGCCCACCGACCTCATCCTGGCCCGTTCCACCGACGGCGGCGCCACGTTCACCTACAGCACCATCGACAACCAGCTCGCCATCGGCGACCGCTACGACACCGCCAAGCTGGCCTACGACGGGCGGCTCAACCACCTCTACGTCGTCTACAGCGACGCCCGCACCGGCGGGCAGCAGATCTTCTTCCGCAGGTCGGCCGACCGTGGCGTCACGTGGGGCGAGCCGGTCGGCATCGCCCCCGGGCAGGACGCCCAGTCGACGGGCACGTCCCGCACCCCCTCGATCTCGGTGGCGCCCAACGGCCGCGTGGACCTCGTGTACTACCGCCGCCCCCAGGCCAACACCGACAACGTGTTCTGGGCCTACTCCTTGGACGGCGGCACCCGCTTCGTGTCCCGCCAGGTCAACGAGCGGCCCATCCGCCGCTACCCCTTCGCCGCCGCCATCGGGGACTGGTACCCGCCCGACGTGACCTCCACCGACGCAGCCGCCGTCGTGGTCTGGAGCGACACGACCAACGCCGCCGATCAGGACCAGAACGTGCAGGACATCTTCCTTCGCCGCATGAGCCTGTCCGGCGATGAGCTCCCCCCGTAACGTCTTCTTCGCCATCGTGGTGGTGGCCGCGGGGGTGAGCGGGGTCGCCTTGCTGGTGGCGCCGGGGTCGACCGACCGGTACTTCTCTTGGACGCTCAACCCTCCCGCCGCAGCGGCCTTGATCGGCGGCTTCTACCTGGCCTCCGCGGTCGTGTTCGCGTGGGGGATGACGCTTCCCTGGCGGGCGGCGCGGGCGCTGATGGTCGGCGTGCTGGGCCTGGCCGTGCCCACCCTCGTCCTCTCCCTGGTGCACGACGAGGTCTTCGACTTCTCGCGCTGGCAGGCCCTGGCCTGGATGGGCCTGTTCCTCACCGCCCCGGTCTCGGCTGCGTTGCTGCTGGTCACGGGACCGCGGGGGGAGCCAGGCCCGCCGGTCGACCGCCGGGTGCGGGCGGTGCTGGCCGTGCTGGCGGTCGCGCTCCTGGCGGTGGGGGCGTTGATCTGGGGGGACGAGACCAGGGCCGACCTCCTCGACGCCAGCCCGGTCGCCCTCATCCGCCTCACCGGCACGTACCTCGGCGCGTGGTGCTCGTTCCTCGGGCTGCTGTGCGGCTACGCCGCCGTTGCGGGAGGCCGGGACGAGGCCCGGGCCGCACTAGTGACCGTGGCCGTCGCGGCGGCGGGTGCGGCCGTGGCCTTCGTGCGCATGCTCGACGACATCCGCCACCCGGCCGCCGCGCTGGTGGTGTGCGGGGTGGTGGCCGGCGTGGCCGTCATTGCCGGACGGGCCACCCGGGTAGGCCCCGACCATGTCCACTCCTGACAACCCGCCGCCCATCCCCCGCGACCTCGCCGAGGACGAGCCCGACCTGCCCTCCGACGCCGAGCTCGAGGAACTCACGCCCCCGCTGCCGCCCCTCAGCCCCGAAGAGCCCGGCTGGCCCGCCGATCGGGGCATCTGAGTTCGCCCTAAGGAGGATCGCGTCGGTTTTCGACGTGATCTTCCTTGGCGACCGGGGTCGGGAGCTGCGTCGACGATCTCCTGCGGGACGGCCAGGCCCCGCACCGCCTCCCGCCAGCGGTCGCCGGCGGCCGTCATCGTTGATGACGGGGGCACGACCACGTCGTCCTCCCTCCGACGGTGCGACGGACAAGGGGCGTGCCGTCCTTCGGGCACATGCCCCCCGCCTGGCGGTGGGGCATGAGGTCGCCGGTGTGCGACCCGCCCCGCTCCAGCAGGTCGGCCAGCGTGGCCCGCAGGTGGCGGTGCAGGCGGCGGCGCTCGGCCGCGCTCAGCGAGCGGGCCGGCCGAGCCGGGTCGAGGCCGGCCCGCCACAGGGCCTCGTCGGCGGCCAGGTTCCCGACGCCGGCCAGCCGTGACTGGTCCATCAGGCGGGCTTTCAGCGGAGCGTCGCTCTCCAGCAAGCGGGAAAGGGCCGCCGCGCCCACGGTCAGGGCGTCGGGGCCGAGCCGGGCCTCGGGCGGGTCGAGCTCGACGCCACCCAGACGGCGGGGGTCCCGCATGCGCAGGTCGCCGCCGGCCGGGGACGAGAACCGCAAGGCGAACCGGTCCCACCTCTCCAGCTCTCGGTTGGAGGCGTACACCAGGTTGTCGACCGCGGCCCGGCCGTCGACCAGCAGCCTCCCGCTCATCCCGAAGCGCAGGCCGAGCACGGGCCCGTCGGTCTCCAGCAGGAGCAGCTTCCCGATCCGGCGGGCGGCCACGACATGCCGGCCGGTCAGGGCCGCCCGCACCTCACCAGCGGTCAAACCCCGCTTGAGGTACCAGTCGTCCGGGGCCCCGACCTCGGACACGACCCGTCCCACCACCCCCTCCGCCAGCCGCCGGTAGACCTCGACCTCGGCCAGCTCGGGCATTGGCTCATTCTGGATAGCTCGCCGGGCGCCCGTACAGTGGGCCGCCATGGCACGGGAGGTCCTGCACTGGGCCCACCTGTACGACGAGGTCGTGACCTCGGGCCTGTGCACGGGGTGCGCGGGCTGCGTCGTCGCGTGCCCGTACGACGTGCTCGGCTACGAGGACGGCAACGGCGTCTACAAGCCGTTCCACCTCGAGGACGAGGGCGGGCCGGGCGGGTGCGCCCACGGCGACCGGGGCTGCACGTCGTGCACCCGGGCCTGCCCCCGCTTTCGGGCCTGGGAGCCCGAGATCGATACCCACCTGTTCGGCCGCCCCCGCGAGCAGCAGGAAGTCGACGGGATCAGCAAGGACATCATCCTGGCCCGGGCGTCCGACGAGGCCATCGCCAAGGCGGGCCAGGACGGGGGGCTGGTGTCGGCCATCCTCATCTGGGCTATGGAGCACGGGTACGTCGACGCCGCCCTCGTCTCCTACCTGGAGGGCGACGGGTCCACGTGGAAGGCGGTCCCGGGCGTGGCCCGCACCAAGGAGGAGGTGCTGGCCGCCGCCGGCAGCCGCTACACCTACTCGGCCAACACCATCGCCTACGACGAGGCGGTGGCGGGCGGGGCCGAGAGGATCGCCCTGGTGGGGATGAGCTGCCAGTCGTCGGTGCCGCCGGTGATGGACGTCCGCAAGGCGGGCAAGGTGGCCCGCCGCTTCGCCCTCAACATCGGCCTGCTGTGCTCGAAGACGTTCGACGACGCCATCTTCGACGAGCTGCTCGACGCGCAGTACGGCCTCAAGCGGGCCGACATCGCCAAGATGAACATCAAGGGCGCTCTCCAGATCTGGATGAAGGACGGCGCGTACCACGAGGTGCCGCTCAAGGAGTGCCACGCCTGGACCCGCGAGGGCTGCAAGATGTGCCCCGACTTCGCGGCCGAGCACGCCGATATCTCCACCGGGGGCATCGGGGCGTTCAACGACTGGACCCTGACCATCGTCCGCACCGACCTAGGCCGGGAGATCCTCATCAAGATGCTGGAGGACGGCACCATCGAGGGCCGCCCCGGCGACGACGACCCCGGCGCCATCGCCCTCCTTCGCAAGCTGTCGACCAACCAGCGCAAGCGGTGGCCGGAGACGGCCTGGGTGGACGCTCCCCGCCTCATCCCTCCCCAGAAGAAGAAGAAGGCGAAGAAGGCGCCTGCGCCGGCCGCCCCTGCCCCCGCCTGACCACCTCCTGACGGAGGGCGGTGAGCGAGGCGGGGACGTCCGACCGCTCGATCTGGCGGCCCCGCAGCGGCCCCACCACCTTCTTGCGGAACAGGGTGGCGGGCCGCATCTCCCACTCCAGGGTGACCTTGGACCCATCGCCTTCGGGGTCCACCTTCCAGCCCCAGATGGTGAACGAGGGGTTGTTGTCCTCCCGCTTGGACCGGTACACGAACCGGTGGGAACGCCCGTCGAGCTCGATGACGTGGGACCGGCTGGTGAAGCGGGCACCGGCGATGGCGAAGCTCACCACCCACTCCGCACCCGGTCGCAGCTCGGGCGGGAGCTCGACGACGCCCGTCATGCGGGAGTTCCACGAGGGCAGGCCGGGCAGGTCGGTGATCACCGCGAACACCGCGTCCGGCGGTGCGCCGACGTGGATCGAGGATCGTCCTCGCGTCGCCATGCGTAGAAGTATCACCCAATGGAACCCGGCCTCCTCCGCGACGGGCTCACGCTCGTGCTGGGCGTGCTCACCGGCATGCTGTCGGCCGCCTTCGGGGTGGGCGGGGCCGTCCTGTCGACGCCCGGGGTGCGGCTGTTGGGCGCGTCGGCCCTGACCGCGGTGGGGACGACGCTCCCCTCGATCCTGCCCAGCGCGGCGGCCGGCACGGCCCGCTACGCCCGTGAGGGGCTAGTCGACTGGCGCATCGTCGCATCGACCGCGCCGCTGGGGGTGGTGGGCGCCGTGGCCGGGTCGCTGCTGTCGGAGCGGGTGCCGGGCGAGGGCCACTGGCTGATGGTGGCCACCGCCCTCATCCTCGGCTACACGGCGGTGCGACTCGTGCGCGAACCGGAGCCCGAGCCGGCGGCGGCTGGGCACGCCCGGCAGCGGTTCGGGGCGGCTGCCCTGGGCGCCGTGGGGCTGGCCGCGGGCCTGCTGTCGGGCCTTCTCGGCGTCGGCGGGGGGACGGTGCTGCTGCCGGCGTTCCTCCAGTTGCTGCGGATGCCGACGAAGGAGGCGGTGGCCACGTCGCTGGCGTGTGTGGGGATCCTGGCCGTGCCCAGCACCGTCACCCACGCCGCCCTGGGCACGATCGACTGGCGGTTCGCCCTGCTGCTGGCCGCGGGCGTGGTGCCCGGGGCCCGGCTCGGGTCGGCACTGGCCATCCGTACCGGCGAGCGCCGGCTGCGGCTGGCGGTGGCGGCGGTGCTGGGGCTGCTGGCGGTCGTCTACGGGGTCAGCGAGGTCCGTTCCGCCCTTCGATGAGGGCCCGGGCCCGGGCGAACACGGCGTCGAAGGCGGGCTCCGTGAGCTTCCCGGTGAACGTGTTCTGCTGGCTGGGGTGGAACGAGTCGAGCAGGACGAGCCCGCCCGGCACGGGGTGCTCGGCCAGGTGGCCGAACCTCGGCCGGGGCCGGACACCCCGCGCCAGCAGCCCCCACGCCACGTCGTGGGCGAACTGGCCGAGGGCCACGATCACCGTCACCCGCTCGAGCAGGGCCAGCTCGCGCACGAGGTAGGGGCGGCAGGTGTCCCGTTCCTCGGGCGTGGGCTTGTTGGCCGGCGGCGCGCAGCGGACGGCGGCGGCCACGTAGGCCTCGTGCAGCTCCAGGCCGTCGCCGGCGGAGACGCTGGTCGGCTGGTTGGCGAAGCCCTGCTTCCACAGGGCCCGGTAGACCCAGTCCCCCGAGCGGTCCCCCGTGAAGACCCGGCCCGTGCGGTTGGCCCCGTGGGCGGCCGGGGCCAGGCCCACCACCAGCAGGCGGGCGGCAGGGTCGCCGAAGCCGGGGACCGGGCGGCCCCAGTACTCCTCGTCCCGGAAGGCGGCCCGGCGCTCGGCCGCCACCGCCTCCCGCCACGCCACCAGGCGCGGGCAGGCCCGGCACTCGACGATCTCGGCTGTCACCCGGGATAGCGAATCCACCGCCAGTAGGTTGGCGCGTCGACATGGCCCGCCGCCCCAGCCGCCCACCGTCGACGCTCGTCCTCCTCGTCCGCCACGGGCAGACGTCGACCACGGGCAAAGTCCTCCCCGGCCGGGCGCCGGGGCTGCACCTGGCCGACGCGGGCCGCGCCCAGGCCCAGGCCGCGGCCGACGCCATCGCCACCCTCAAGCGGGTCGACGCCATCTACAGCTCACCTCTGGAGCGGGCCCGGGAGACGGCCGCACCGATCGCCACCGCCCGCGGCCTCAAGGTGAAGAACGACCGGGGGCTGCTGGAGCTCGACATCGGCGACTGGACGGGCCACGAGCTCAAGGAGGCGGCGAGGCGGCCGGAGTGGCGGGTGGTGCAGCGCTACCCGAGCGGGTTCCGCTTCCCGGGGGGCGAGTCCTTCGTGGAGCTCCAGACCCGTATGGTGGGAGCCATCGACCGCCTCGTGGCCGCCCACCGCGGCGGCACCGTCGTCGCCGTCTCGCATGCCGACCCGATCAAGGCCGCAGTCGTGCACGCCACCGGCGCCCACCTCGACATGTTCCAGCGCATCACCATCGCCCCCGCCTCGATCACGTCGATCACCTACGGCGAGCTGGGCCCCATGGTGCTGAACGTGAACTGGGTGCCGTCCCCGTTCGGGGTGAAGGCCCAGTGAGCACCTCCTTCGAGCTTCCCGAGGTGGAGGGGCTGACGGCGGGGACGGTGGGCCCACCCGGGCAGCGGGTGTTCTACCTGCAGGTCCGCCACCGGGGCGGGATCGTCACCCTGCGCCTGGAGAAGACCCAGGTGGCCGCCCTGTGCCGGTACCTGGAGGAGATGCTGTCCGACCTGCCGCCGGTGGAGCCGGCCGAGGTGGACATGGACCTGGTGGAGCCGGTGGTGCCGGAGTGGGTGGTGGGCTCGCTGGGCGTGTCCTACGACGAGGAGGACGACCGCATCGTCGTGGTGGCGGAGGAGCTGGTGGAGGAGGGCGAGGAGGCGGCCGAGGCCCGGATCCGGGCCACCCGCCCCCAGGTGGCCGCCTTCACCCGCCGGGGCAGCGAGGTGGTGGCCGCCGGCCGGCCGCCCTGCCCCCTGTGTGGCGGCCCGCTGGACCCCGAAGGACACATGTGCGTCCGCCTCAACGGCCACCGCGACCTGACGTCCTGACCCGGGGGGTGATGGCCGTCCGGGGACGGCTGCCGTGGAGCTCGAACGGCACGTTCCTCGTCGAGCTGTGCCAGGAGGAGGGCGCCGACCCGGTGCGGGCGGTCTACAAGCCCCTGCGGGGCGAGCGGCCGCTGTGGGACTACCCGTCCGGCCTCTACCGCCGCGAGGTGGCGGCCTACGAGGTGTCGGAGTGGCTCGGGTGGGGCGTGGTGCCCGAGACGGTGGAGCGGGAGGACGGGCCGCTGGGCCCCGGCTCGCTCCAGCGGTTCGTCGACGCCGACTTCAGCGAGCACTACTTCACGCTGCTGGAGCGTCCCGAGCACCACGAGGGCCTCAAGCGGATCTGCGCCTTCGACCTGGTCGTGAACAGCGGCGACCGCAAGAGCGGGCACTGCCTCCTCGACGGCGAGGGCCGCATCTGGGGCATCGACAACGGGCTCTCCTTCCACCCCCATCCCAAGCTCCGCACCGTGATCTGGGACTTCGAGGGCCAGCCCCTTCCCGAGGACTGGCTGGAGGACGTCCGCCGCCTGGCCCAGGTGGGCGAGCCGCCCGAGCGGCTGATTCCGTACCTCAGCGAGGTGGAGGTGGTGGCGCTGGTCGAGCGGGCCGCCGCCCTCCTGCGCCGCCCCTACTTCCCGGCCGCCCGCTCGGCCCGGGCCTTCCCGTGGCCGCTCGTCTGAGCATCGGCGAGCTGGTCGATCGGGGCGACCTGGACGAGCTGCTGCGCCGGGTGGACGACTACGTCGACGACGGGCAGTGGCAGGCGCTCCTCGACCTGCGGGACCGGTGCCGGGCGGCCTTCGAGCGCGGCCGCCAGCTGTGGCCCGCGGCCAGCCACGCCGAGTACCGCCTCGCCCTCCAGGCGCCGGGCCGGTGGGCGGCGGCGGTGGTCACGCCCGGGGCCGGGCGCTTCGCATTGGGCCCGCTGTCGGAGGTGGCGGCGTCCACCCACGCCTGGGACGAGCTGGCGCCGCACCTGGCGGCCACCCCCGAGGCCGCCCTGGTGGCCCAGGAACGGGTGCTCAAGGGGGAGGACCTGCGCGACGACGCCCGTGTCGACCGGGCCCTGGTCGAGCTGCCGCTGGCGCTCCGGGGTGACGAGCCGGCCTACCCGCCGGCCCTCTACAAGCCGTACACGGCCGAGTTCGCCGACGTGGCGCCGCCGGCGACGTGGGAGACGGTCGACGTGGTGGCCGCCGACGGCGTGAGCGGCGAGGGAGAAGCCGAGCGGGCCCTCGCCGACCTGGTCGGGGCGTGGACGACCCAGTCCAACGGCGAGGCGGCCGTCCGGGCCGTCGAGGGGGACGCGGCGGCGGCCCTGGGGGCGATCGGGGTCGAGGGGACGGTGCGGCTGGCGGCCGTCGAGCTGCCCGAGGCGCTGGCGGTCATGGCGTGGGCGGGGGCCAGCGGGGGCGCCCACGGGCGGCGGCGGGGCATGGCCCAGGGCCGGTTCGGGGCGTGGTGGGCGGCCGGCGCCCTGGCCGGCGCCCTCGACGACTGGCCCGACGTGCTCGAAGAGGCCGCCGAGCTGCGCTGGTACCGCTGGGAACGCCACCAACCGGCGGGCGGCTGGTCGCTGCGCATCGCCGTCGAACGCCCGGCCGACGGTCGCGCCTTCGCCGTCGAGGCCACCGACCGCCGCAGCTAGGACCGGCCCTCGAGGGCGGCCAGCCGCCGCTCCAGCTCGGCGACGCGCGAGCGCAGCTCCTCCAGCTCGTCACGGCGGGCGACCTTGCGGCGGATCCGCGGCGACTGCTCGGCCCGGGCGACGACCTCGTCGAGGTCGACGAGCCGCTGGGGCCCGTGGGGGCCGTCCACCACCCGCGACGCCACGTCGCCGTTGCGGTACCAGGCCCGCAGGGCGGAACGTGACACCCCTGCCGCCGTTCCGGCCTGGGCCAACGGCACCCACTGGCGGTCGGCCACGTCGCCGCCGGTGAGGCCCGCTTCCAGGGCGGCCAGCTCGAGCAGCTGATCCCAGTCGTCCATATCTCAGACCGTATCAAAAACATGGGCTTGACAGGGGTCGCACACTGGTCCCATGTTCGAGCGCTTCACCCCCCAGGCCCGCTCCACCGTCCTCCTCGCGCAGGAGGAGGCCCGCAGCCTGGGCCACGGCTACATCGGGACCGAGCACCTGCTCCTCGCCCTGCTGGCCGAGCCGGGAACGGCCGCCGCCCAGGTGCTCACCGCCCTCGGCGCGGACCAGGCGGAGGTGCGGGACGAGATCCTCTCGATCGTGGGGCCGGGCGAGGGCGCTCCCAGCGGTCACATCCCCTTCACGCCTCGGGCCAAGAAGGTCCTCGAGCTGGCGCTGCGGGAGGCGCTCGCCCTCAAGCACCGCTCCATCGCGGGCGAGCACATCCTCCTCGGGCTGGTCCGGGAGGGCGAGGGCCTGGCCGCCCTGATCCTCACCAAGCACGGCATCGAGCTGGAGCAGCTGCGCCGCCAGGTGATCGACCGCCTTGGTGGTGGCCTCCCCCGCCGGGGACCCTTCCTCCGGGGCCGGTTCGCGCCGACCCACGCCACAACCGTCGGCGGAAGTGATGTCGTGGACCGCGCCGTGGCCCTGGCGAGGGACGAGCCGGTGGCCTCGCACCACTACCTGCGGGCGCTGGTGGAGGACCCGGACAGCGCCGCAGCGAGGACGCTCGCCGCCCTCGGAGTGACCCGCGAAGCGGTGGAGGCAAAGCTGGCCGAGATGGGAACGGCCGGCACGACCGACGCCCCTGCCGCCCCCCCCGTGGGGGCGGGCCAGGCCAGGCTGGCGGTCGAAGGGGACTTGGTCCTCGTCGAGCTGGCCGAGCCGGACCTGGCCCGCCGTTTGCGCCCGTTCCTCGGCGGGCCCCTGGCCGACCTGCCCGGCCTCCAGGCCGTCTGGGCCGCGACCATGCCCGCCGTGGCGAACGTGGTCGACAAGTTGGAGGCGATGCCGGGCCTCAACCCTCCGGGCTGGACGGAGGCGGGCGTGGCGGCGCTGGCGGTGACCTCGCTCCCCGACCGGCCCGTCACCCGCATCTGGTACCGGCCCGGCACCGACCCCGAGGCTGTCACCACGTGGCTCGCGGAATGGCTCCGTCGGCGCACGACCTATGACGAGGGCAACTACCTCACGGTGGCCCTCGACCGGGTGGGCGAGGAGATCGTGCTCAGCGGGTACAGCGCCGGCATCGCGCCCGGCGCGCCACACTGGCCCGTCCGGCCCCTGGCCGCGTTGGTGGCGGCCGCCCTGGCGGCCCTCGAGCCCGCAGGCTGAGCCACCTCTCCGCCCTCGACTACGGTCTGGCAGACCGTGGCCGAGGCAGAAGTCCGACTGGCAGTTCCGGCGCAGCCCGAGTACCTGAGGATGACGCGCATCCTCGCCGCGGGCGTGGCCAGCCGGGTGGGCTTCACCCTCGACGAGGTCGACGACCTGCGCATCGCCATCGACGAGCTGTGTTTCTCCCTGGTGGGGCCGAGCGGCCGGGAAGGCACCGTCACCATGTGCTACCGCATGCTCTCCGACGGCCTGGAGGTCGAAGGGGAGGGTCATTTCTCCGACGGGGGCCACGAGCCCCTGCTGTCGCCGCTCTCGATGCAGATCCTCGGAGCGGTGACCGACGAGTGCCACCTGGAGCCGGGCTTGGAGGGGCCCACCTTCCGGATCGTGAAGCGCCATCGGGACGGCTGATGCCCGCCGACACCGACGACCGTGAGGAGCTGCGCCGGAAGTTCGAGCGCTACGCCGAGACCCGCGACAAGGGCCTGCGCGACGAGCTGGTGACGGCCCACATGGGCCTGGCCGAGTACCTGGCCCGGCGATTCACCAACCGCGGCGAGCCCCTCGACGACCTGATGCAGGTGGCCTCCCTCGGCCTGCTCAAGGCGGTCGACCGCTTCGACCCCGACCGCGGCCTCGAGTTCTCCACCTACGCCACCCCCACCATCGTCGGCGAGCTCAAGCGCCACTTCCGGGACAAGGGGTGGGCGGTGCGGGTGCCCCGCCGGGTGCAGGAGCTGCACCTCCGCCTGGGCGCGGTCGTGAGCACCCTCTCCCAGGAGCTGGGGCGGTCACCCACCATCCCCGAGATCGCGGCGTCGGCCAAGGTCTCCGAGGAGGAGGTGGTGGAGGCCATCGAGGCCGGTCACGCCTACCGCTTCACATCCCTCGACGCCCCCTCGGGCGGGGAGGACGAGACCGCCCTGTCCAACCAGTTGGGCGTGGAGGACCAGGGCCTGATCGACAGCGAGCACCGGGTCGCGCTGTCCCCCCTCATCGCCCGGTTCCCGCCCCGGGAGCGGATGATCCTGCACCTGCGGTTCTTCGAAGGCCTGACCCAGTCGGAGATCGCCAGCCGCCTGGGGATCTCCCAGATGCACGTCTCCCGCCTCCTCGCCCGCAGCCTGGCCCAGCTGCGGGAGGCGTCCACCGAGGACGAGACGCCCTAGCCGGGCCCGTCCACCAGCCGAAGGAGCGAACCGTGAAGCTGACGCTCATCGTCAACCCCAAGGCGTCGGCGTACACGCCCAAGCGGCGGGCGGCCGTCGAGGAGGTGCTGGGCCAGGGCCACGACCTCACCGTCGTCGAGACCCTCTACCGCAACCACGCCATCGACCTGGCCCGGGAGGCCGCCAACGCCCAGGCGGAGGTGGTGGTGGTGCTGGGAGGTGACGGCACGGTCAACGAGGGGGCCAACGGGCTGGTCGGCACCAAGACCGCCCTGGCCGCCCTCCCCGGGGGCTCCACCAACGTCTTCGCCCGCACCATCGGCATGGAGAAGAAGGTCAAGGCGGCCGCCGCCCAGCTGCCCGCCGCCCTGGCCAAGCCGCCCCGGCCCATCGGCCTGGGGCTGGTCAACGGCCGCTACTTCCTCTTCCACGTGGGCATGGGCTTCGATGCGGCCGTGGTCGAGAAGGTCGAGCAGAAGCCCGACCTCAAGCGCAAGATCGGCCAGGGCATCTTCGTCTACGCCGCCTTCGCCACGTGGTTCCGGCGCTTCGACCGCAAGGCCCCCCACCTGACGGTGGTGGAGGACGGCAACACCGTGGTCGAGGACGGCTACTTCGCCATCTGCCTGAACTCCAACCCCTACACCTACCTGGGGGTGCGCCGCCTCCAGGTCGCCCCCGACGCCGGCCTCGACCGCCCGCTGGTGCTCGTCACCCTGCGGACGATCAAGTTCGGCAAGTTCATGCCCCTCGTCGGGTCCACGCTGGGCAGCGGCAAGAAGCTGCAGACCAGCCGCAACGTCGACTACCGCCCCGAGCTCAAGGAGGTCACGGTCTCGGCCGCCCAGGGCCGCCAGAGCTTCCCCTGGCAGGCCGACGGCGACTACCTGGGCGAGGCGAGCCGGCTGACGTTCACCTGGGAGCCTGACCGGCTGCTGCTCGTGACGCCCTGACCGCCCGCCGGCGAGCTTGAGAAATTCTGCACATACCGCTTGCTCCAGGTAGCGACGCCGAGTAATCTGAACGGCGTACCCCCGTTGCGCCCAGTCTGTTGAGCGCTACGGGCTTTTGTGAAAAGATTCACAAACAGATCGCTGGGAGGCGCAGCGTGGCCCTGACCTGGAGCCGCACCTACGACTGGGACGTCGACGACTGGCGCCGACGAGCTGCCTGTCGAGACACCGACCCCGACCTCTTCTTCCCCATCGGCACGACCGGTCCGGCCCTCGACCAGATCGAGGCGGCCAAGGCCGTCTGCCGCAGCTGCGAGGCACAGGTCCAGTGCCTCGAGTTCGCCCTGGCCACCAACCAGGAGGCCGGCGTCTGGGGCGCCACCTCCGAGGAGGAGCGCCGCAAGCTCCGCAAGGCCTGGCTCGCACGCCGCCGCCGAGCGTCTTGACTGGCAGCGGGCACCCGGGTCCTGCGGACCTCGCCCGCTGCTGTCGGCGGGGTCCCCAGCCCCCCCGACCTGGCGGCACGCCTGCCGCCTTCTAAATCCGCCAGCCCGTCCAGCAACCGGCGGGCGAGCGGCACGGTCTCGTAGCTTTCCTCCCCCCCGACGAGCTATGAGGCCCCCCCGAAGCGACCTCCCTCAGCGGGGGGTCGCTTCGCGTCCGACCGCGATCGGGATGCTCACGTGGAAGCTCGTGCCCTGGTCGCTGGTGACGGTGAGGGCGCCGCCCAGCTCGCCCACCAGGGTGCGCACGATCGTCAACCCCAGGCTGGTGGAGTCGCTCGGGGGGGACTCCTCGGGCAGCCCCACGCCGTCGTCCACCACCTCCACGGTGAGCCTGCTCCCGTCGTTCAGGAGGCAGACCTTCACCGTGCCCTCGCCGTGCGACCCGTCCTCGGGGAACCCGTGGCGCACCGCGTTCTGGAGCAGCTCGGTGAGGACCACCGCCAGCGGCGTCGCCACCTCGGCCCGCAGTGCCCCCGCCTCCCCCTCCACGATCAGCCGCACCCGGCGGTCGGGTGAGAGCAGGCCCTCCTCCACCCGCCGCACCAGGGGGCGGACGATGTCGTCGAAATCGACCTCCTGGCTCGCGCCGGTGCTGGCCGACAACGTCTCGTGCACCAGGGCGATGGACCGGATGCGGGCCACCGCGTCCTCGATCGCCGTCCGGGCCTCGAGGGAGGCCAGCCGCCGGGCCTGGAGGGACAGGAGCGACGAGATCGTCTGGAGGTTGTTCTTGACCCGGTGGTGCATCTCCTTGATGGTCACGTCCTTGGAGATCAGCAGCCGGTCACGGCGGCGGAGGTCGGACACGTCCCGCACCGCCACCACCGCTCCGGTCACGACTCCCCGGTCGACGAAGGGAATACAGCGCACCAGTACGGAGATGTCGCCCCGTTCCACCTCCTCGCTGATCGGCAGCCCGATGGCGAAGGCGGCCCGCACGGCCGACTCGTCCATCCCGATCTCGGCCAGCCGGGCCCCCCGCACGTTGCGGTGGATGCCCATGCGGTGCAGGGCGGAGACGAAGTTGGGCGAGGCGAAGTCGACCCGGCCGGCGGCGTCGAGGCGGGCCACCCCGTCGCCCACCCGGGGCGCCTCGTCGGCCGAGCTGTCCTCCGCCTCGAACGGGAACTCGCCGGCGGAGATCATGCGGGCGAAGCGGTCGAAGACCTCGACGTAGACGTGCTCCAGGTCGCCCGGGCGCCGCCCCACCGACGGCGCCGACTCCCGGGTGAGGATGGCGACCAGGTCGTCCTTCCACCGCACCGGTATGCACTGCACGCTGGCCAGCTCGCCCACACCGGTGGCCCGCATCTCCCCTTCGATGATCTGGCCCAGGCCCCACGCCCGCACCACGTCGGGGCGGTCGCCGGGGGTGACCACCCGGCCCACCTGGTCGTCGCGGTAGAGGGTCTGGCTGGTGGTGGGGCGGATCTGGCCCACGATGAGGAACTCGTCGTCGGCCCGGGTCGGCACGAAGAGGAGGAGGTCGGCGAAGCACAGGTCGGCCAGGAAGCCCCAGGTGGCCACCAGCCGCTTCAGGTGGTCGACGGCCGCCTCGTCGAGCGGCGTGGACCGGGCCAGCTCGGGGAAGGTCGCCATACGGCTACCAGATTGCCCGCCCCAGGCGGAGCAGGCCGCCCAAATCGCAGATGTCCTCGTCGAAGTAGGGGACGTTCACCACCACGTCGGGCACCGAGCCCAGCTCGGCCCGCTGCTCGGCCTCCCGCTTGGCCACCACCGCGAAGTTGAGGAAGCTCTCCGCCACCTCCCGCAGCACCCGGATGGTGCTCGCCGCCGGTCCCACGTCGGCGGCGACCGCCTCGGCCAGGGCCGGCGCATCCGCCTTCAGCCGCTCCGCCACCGCCGCCAGCCGGGCCTCGCGGAGGTAGTCGGGCAGGGTCTTGTTGAGCACGAGGGCGCCCGGGTGGTAGCCGTGCTGGGCGAGGGCGGCCAGGAAGGACTCCGCCTCTCGCAACGGCGCCGCCTCCAGGGTGGACACGACCACGAACGTCGTGCGCCGGTCGTGCAGCAGGCGCTTGACCGACATGGCCCGCTCGCTGAAGCCGTCGTACATCGACTGGAAGAGCAGGAAGAACTCGGCGATGTCCTCCAGGAACTGGGAGCCGAGCACCCGGTCGGCCACCTGGTAGAAGGGCCGGCTGGCCAGGTTGAGCAGCCGGGAGCGGGCCGGCATGGTGAGCCACCGCAGGAGCTTGCTGGCGAAGAAGTCGGCCATGCGGTCGGGCGCCTTCAGGAAGTCGGCGGCGTTCCGCGTGGGCGGCGTGTCCACGACGATCAGGTCGTACCGCCCCCGGGCGTGCACCTCGTAGAGCCGCTCCATGGCGATGTACTCGTGGCTCTGGACGAACCGCCCGGCCACGTTCTGGTACAGGGTGTTGGACAGGATGCGCTGGGCGGTGGCCCGGTCGGGGGCGTGGCGCTGCACCAGCTCGTCCCAGGACTGCTTGGTGTCGAGCATGGCCGCCCACAGCTCGCCGCGGGGCTCCACCCCGGCCTCCTTGAACGCCGCCGGCGGCACCTGATGCTCCACGTTCCCGATGGCGCCCACGCCGAGGGCGTCGGCCAGCCGGCGCGCCGGGTCGATGGTGAGCACCAGCACCTTGGCGCCCAGCGAGACGGCCGACATCACCCCTGCGGCGGCGGCCATGGACGTCTTGCCCACCCCGCCCGAGCCGCAGCAGATCACGATCTCCTTGGCCGCGAGCAACTGCTCCAGGCTGCGGGCCCGCTCGGCGGCCATCAGGTCAATATCCGAGCTCGGCGCCCAGGGCCTCGGCCACCTGGGCGGTGGAGCGGCGGCCGTAGCCCCGCGTGAACAGCTCGGGCAGGTACAGGAGCGGGACCGACGGGTCGATCGAGTCGCGCAGCATGTCCAGGTGTCCGGTGCGGGCCCGGCGCAGGGTGACGGCCAACCGGGCGGCGTCGAGCACGCGATCGACGTCCTCGGCCGGGAAGGCCCCGGCCTCCGCCAGCCGTCCCACCGCCGCCGGCTCCCGTAGCCGCTCGAACACGGCCTCGTCGGCGTGGCTGAACAGCTCGGGCAGCACCCGGTTCACCACGACCGCGGCCAGGGCCACGTTGGTCTCGGTGCGGGCCCGCTCGACCAGCTCGATGGTCTCCCGCACCGGCATCTCCTCGGGCGTGGTCACGATCACCAGCCCGGTCAGGGCGGCGTCGCCCAGGATGTCGAGTACCCAGTCGGTCTGGGAGCGGATCCCGCCCACCCGCACCAGGGAGTTGATGGCCTGGGGGGCGGTGAGCTGGCCGATCACGTGGCCGGTGGCCGACGCGTCGGCCACCACCAGGTCGTAGTGGCGCTCGCGCACCTCGTAGGCGAGCTTGCCGACGGTCAGGATCTCCCGCACGCCCGGTGCGGCGGTGGCCACGAAGTCGAACGCCCTGGCCAGGGGGCCGATGCGCCCGATGCCGGGGAGGTGGAGCTGGAGGCGGAGGTACTCGTCGAGGGAGTCCTCGGTGTGCATGGCCATGCCCCACACGCCCGGGAAGATGGGCCGGGGGGCGAAGGCCAGGGGCTCCGTCTCGAACAGTGAGGCCAGGTCGCCCTTGGCGTCGACCTCGCAGGCCAGGGTGCGCTTGCCCCGCTGGGCGGCCAGCAGGGCCAAGGCGGCCGCGACCGTGCTCTTCCCCACGCCTCCCTTGCCGGTGACGAAGAGCAGCCGCCGGTCGAGCAGATCGGTCACGAGGGGGCTGCTGCTACAAGGCGCTGAAGCCGACCCGCCGCCCCTCCGACTCGGGCCCCAGCTCCACCCAGGCCACCTTGGCCGTGGCCACGCCCACCCGGCGGCCCTTCCTGTCGGTGAGCCACAGCATGCCCGTGTCCTTGGTCACGGCCTCGGTGATCTCGTCGACGATGCCTGCGCCGGCGTCGTCGGCGAGCTCGATCTCGAGCTCCTTCGGCGTGTAGATCATCCCGATCCGGATGTTCAAGCTGTCTCCTCGGGCTCCCGGGCCTCGTCGACCCGCTCCTCGTCCAGCGTAGGTGGCTCCGGGGCGTTGCCCTTCTCGTCCCACCGGCCCCAGCGGGGCGTCCGCCGCCGGACCAGGAGGTTGTACAGGCAGACGATCAGGGTGGCGATGGCCACCCACTGGCTGCCGGTGAGGCCGAAGCGCCGCAGGTCCTCCCGCAGGAAGTCCTCGATGATGCGGGCGATGCCGTAGCCGGCTCCGAAGACGAAGATGAAGAAGCCGTCGAACGCACCTTCCCGGCGGCGGCGCTCGAACCACAGGAGCGTGCCCAGGATCAGCGCCGCGAAGATCATGTCGTAGAGGGCGGTCTGGTGGACCACCGCCCCCGGCGTGCGGCTGGCGAACTCGGTGGGGGCGCACGGCGAACCCGTCTCCACCCCCAGCGGCGGGCACTTGTAGCCCAGGAAGAAGTCGGTGGTCTTGCCCAGGTGGTCGGCGATGACGAGGTCGCCGATGCGCCCGACGACGACGCCCAGCGCCATGCCCGGCGCGGCCGAGTCCATGACCTTCCAGAACGACAGCCCCGACTTCCTGATCTTGGGGATGGCGAACAGGATCGCCCCGAACATGCCCCCGATGAGCGAGATGCCCCCCTCCCAGACCTTCAGGGCGTCGGTGAGCGACTCGTACTCGCTGAAGTGGTTGAGGACGTAGGCCACCCGCGACCCGACGATCGCCCCGATGGCGGCCAGGGTGAACAGCGGGTAGATGACGTCGTCGGGCATCCCCCGCCGGCGCGACCGGGGGAGCATGAAGCGGGCGCCGATCAGGAACCCCACCGCGATCCCGATGCCGTGGGGCGACACCGAGAGCGGGCCGAGCTCGATCCGTACGATCGGGTCGTACGAGATGGCGCCGATCACGGGGTTCAACGAGGCCGGTTCAACGGATCGTGAGCTCGGGGTTGTAGATGCGGCCGGGGCCCATGCCCTCGACGCGCTCGGCCAGGGCCTCGAAGGCCCGGGCCGCCTCGCTGGCCGGCTCGGTCACGGTGATGGGTGCGCCCACGTCGCCACCCTCGCGCAGGGCGGTGACCAGCGGCACCTGCCCCAGCAGGGGCACGCCCAGCTGCTCGGCCAGCAGCTGGCCGCCGCCCGACCCGAAGATCTCGTAGCGCTTGCCGTCGTCGCCGGTGAACCAGCTCATGTTCTCGATCACGCCCCGCACCGACAGGTTGACCTTGCGGGCGGCGTGGGCCGACCGCTGCGCCACCCGCTGGGCGGCCGGCTGCGGGGTGGTGACCACCAGGATCTCCGAGCGGGGCATGAACTGGGCCATCGACAACGCAACGTCGCCTGTGCCCGGGGGCATGTCCACCAGCAGGAAGTCGGGCTCGCCCCACAGCACGTCGGTGAGGAACTGCTCGAGGGCCTTGTGCAGCATGGGTCCCCGCCAGATCACCGGCTGCTCGTCGGGCACGAAGAACCCGGTGGATATGAGCTTCACGCCGTGGCCCACGGGCGGCACGATCATCTGGTCGAGCACCACCGGCTCCTGGCTGATCCCCAGCATCTTCGGGACCGAGAAGCCGTACACGTCGGCGTCGAGGACGCCCACCTCATGGCCCAGCCGGGTGAGGGCCACGGCCAGGTTGACGGTGACCGACGACTTGCCCACGCCCCCCTTGCCCGACGACAGGCCCAGCACCCGGGTCTTCGACGAGGGGTCGGCGAACGGCAGGTTGGCCTGCGGGCCGTGGGAGTGGCCGGCGTGGGCGCCCTGGCCGGCCTGGCCCGCCGGCTGGCCGCCACCGTGCAGCTTCTCCCGCACCGCCGCCCGCTGCTCGTCGGTCATGACGGTCAGGTCGACCTGCACTCGCTCGACGCCCTCCAAGGGGCCGACTGCGCCCTGCACCCGCTGCTCGATCTCCGCCCGCAGCGGGCAGCCCGCCACGGTGAGGGCGACGGTGACGCCCACCGTGCCGCCCTCGACGCGCACGTCGCGCACCATGTCGAGGTCGACGATGCTCCGGTGCAGCTCGGGGTCCTGCACGGGGCGTAGGGCGTCGAGAACCTGCTCGCGCGTCGGCATCAGGGAAGGGGCTCCTATTTCTCCTACGTCTGGGAGGCCGGTGTGATTCGCTTTCGGCGCAGTGCGCCGAGGCGGCCGACCACTCCGACCAGCACCTCTGCCTTTCTTCACGAGGCCGGCGACGGCAGTCGGCCGCCGACGAGGGCTGTCACACCAGCCTCCCAGGTAGAATACCGGCGTGGAACGGGCTGCCCTGCCGTTGACACCCGAGGAGTTCGCGGCGGGCGTGGCTGCGGCCACGGCGGCGTTCGGCGACCCCACCCGGCGCGAGATCTACCTCTTCCTCCGCGACGCCGGCGCCGGCGTCACCGCCGGGGAGGTGGCCGAGCGGTTCGAGCTGCACCCCAACGTGGCCCGCCACCACCTCGACAAGCTCGCCGCCGGTGGCTACGTGGAGGTCCAGGTCGAGCGGCTGGAGGGCTCCGGGGCGGGCCGCCCGTCCAAGCGGTACCGCGCCACCGCCAAGGAGACCGGTCTCGAGTTCCCGGCCCGGCGCGACGACCTGCTGATCACCCTGCTGGTGCGGGCCCTGCGCATGCTCTCTCCCGAGCAGGCCGAGGCCATGGCCGAGCAGGTGGGCATCGAGTACGGCGAGTCGCTGGCCCGCTCCATGGCTCCGGGCGAGGGCCACCGGTCCTTCCGGGTCTCGCTCCACGCGGTGGCCGACGCCCTCACCGCCCACGGCTTCGCCGCCCACGCCGAGCCCCGGGGCGGCTCGCTGGCCATCATCGCCGAGCAGTGCCCCTTCGGGGAGGCGGCCGTGCAGCACCCCGTCATCTGCGCCGTCGACCGGGGGATCATCAAGGGCATGCTGGGCACCCTCTACGGCGACACCGTGCCCGAGACGTCGGCGAGCCGCCCCCGCGGCGACCAGATCTGCGTCACGGTCGTGTGAGCCGCTGAGCCGCTGAGCCGCCACTACCTCGACCACGCCTCCACCTCGCCGGCCCGCCCGGAGGTGGTCGAGGCCATGCTCCCGTGGCTGGCGGCGGCCGGCGACCCGGGACGGGTCCACACCGAGGGCCACCAGGCCCGCGCCGCGGTCGAGCACGCCCGCCAGCAGGTGGCCGCCCTCCTGGGCGCCCGTGCCCGCGAAGTGGTGTTCACCAGCGGGGCCACCGAGGCCATCGCCACCGCGGCGTGGGGGGTGACGGAGCGGGGCCCGCACCAGGTCCTCACCGCGGTCGAGCACTCGGCCGTGCGGGACTCGGCCCGGCGCCTCGACGCCACGGTGGTGGGCGTGGACCGGGTGGGCCGGGTCGACCCGGCCGAGGTGGCCGCTGCGGTGCGGCTCGGCGAGACGGCCGCCGTGCACGTCCAGTGGGGCAACCACGAGGTCGGCACCCTCCAGCCGGTGGCCGACGTGGTGGCTGCGTGCCGCGAGCGGGGCGCGCTCGTCCACGTGGACGCGGCCGCCGCTGCGGGACACGTCCACATCGACTTCGGTGCCCTGGGCGCCGACCTGCTCTCGGTCTCGGCCCACAAGCTGGGCGGGCCGCAGGGCGTGGGCGCTCTGCTAGTGCGTCGCGGCCTGCGCCTGCGGCCCCTGTTGGTGGGCGGCGAGCAGGAACGGGGCCGGCGGGCGGGCATGGAGAACGTGGCCGGCATCGTCGGCTTCGGCGCCGCCGCCGAATCGGCGGCAGCCGCCCTGGCCGGCGGTGAGGCCGACCGCTGCCGGGCCCTGACCGGCGCCGCCCTCACCGCCGCCACCACCCTCGACGGCGTGGTCGCCTATGGCGACCCGGTCGACCGCCTGCCCCACCTCGTGTGCCTGGGAGTGGCCGGCGTCGAAGCCGAAGCGGTGGTGCTCGGGCTCGACCAGGCGGGCGTGGCCGTCCATTCCGGGAGCGCCTGCTCCTCCGAGTCGCTCGAGCCCTCCTCCGTGCTGCAGGCCATGGGCGTAGAGGCGGAGCGCTCCCTGCGGGTCTCGGTCGGCTGGTCCACCTCCGAGGCCGACGTCGACGCCTTCGCCGCCGCCTTCGCCGCCGTGGTCAGCCGGCTCCGGAACCTCCGCACCGCCTGACCACTCGAGGACCCGTGCTTCGCGAGACTGGGCACGTGGAAGGGGCGAGGGGGGATCACCCGGAGCCGATGGCCGCGGTCGCCCGCCTCTTCGGCACCCTGGACATCCGGGTCGGCGACCTTGCCGTCACTCCGCTGACCTCCAAGCGGGGACGTTCCCTGCTCGGCTACCTCCTGCTCCATCGCGCCACCGCCCCCACACGGGAGACCCTGGCGTTCCTCCTGTGGCCGGACTCCTCCGAGGACCAGGCCCGCACCAACCTGCGGAACCTGCTGCACACCCTGCGCCGAACCGTCCCGGGGATCGAGGGCTGCCTGTCCGTCACCAACCGGACCGTCCAGTGGCGCCCCGGAGCGGGTTTGTGGGTGGACGTGGACGAGTTCGACCAGGCGATCGAAGCAGCACGCAGGGCGGCGCCCGGATCGGACGAGATGGTCGAGTCCCTGCGCAGCGCGGTCAGCCTGTACGCCGGTGACCTGCTGGAGGACTGCTACGACGACTGGATCGCGGCCGAGCGGCAGCGGCGGCGGGATCTGCACGTCTCGGCGCTGCGCCGCCTGGCCGCCGCGCTGGGCAAGCGAGGGGAGTACGGGGAGGCGGTCCGCTTCGCCCGGCAGCTCGTCCGAGCCGATCCCATCGAAGAGGAGAACCATCGCCTGCTGATGCGTCTCCATGAGGGATCGGGCGACCGGGCGGCGGCGGTGCGCGCTTTCCACGAGTGTGCGACCGTCCTGCGACGGGAGCTCGGCATCGCGCCGGGAGCCACCACGCAGCGCCTCCACGACGCCATCGTGGGGAGCGGCGACCCCGACGCCCGGGAGGATGTGGCGCCCGCCGTGGCCTCCCCCGGGATCGTCGGGCGGCAGCGGGAGCTGGCCGAGCTGAGGCGGCATTGGCGGCAGGCCGGAGCCCGATGGGCCCGGTTCGTGATCGTCACCGGCGAGCCCGGCATCGGCAAGACCCGCCTCATCGAGGAGCTGGCGGCCTGGTGTGGCCAGGGCGAGGCGGTCGTCTGCCGGGCCCGCTCCTACCTGACCGAGGGCGAGCTCGGTTGGGGCGCGGTCGCCGCTTGGCTGCGTACGCCGGAGGTGGCCGCGCGCGTCCGGCGCAGCACCCCGGGCGACGCGCTGCAGCTGTCCCGGATCGTGCCCGAGCTGTGCCCGCCGAGGACGGCGGCGGGTCCGCCCATGGACGGTGCTGAGGCTGCCGGCGGCGCCGAGCGCCGCCCGGTGTTCGACGCGGCCGCCCGGGCCGTCATGTCGAGCGGCAAGGCCGTCCTCCTCGTGGCCGACGACGCCCAGTGGTGCGACGCCACCAGCCTCCAGTTCATGCACTACCTCCTGCGCCAGCCCCTCGACCGGCCGCTCCTCGTCGTCGCCTCGGCCCGCCGGGAGGACCTCGACGACCGGCACCCGCTCACCGCCCTGCTCGACGGCTTGACCGTGCTGGGCCGGGCGAGCGAGATCCGACTCCAGCGGTTGAACCGTGACGACACTGCCGCCCTCGCAGGCCAGTTGCTCGGCAGCCGGCTCGACACCGACGCGGTCGAGGACCTCTACGCGGGGACGGAGGGGAACCCCCTCTTCGTCGTGGAAACCGTCCGGTCGGGGGCGAGCGCGTCCGGGGGCCCGGCCGGCCGCAGCGCCACGCCGCCGAAGCTGCAGGCGGTGATCAGGGCCCGCCTGGCGCAGCTGTCCGAGCCTGCCCACGACCTGCTCGACGTGGCCGCCACCGTCGGGCGGGAGTTCCAGGCCGGGCTCATCCGCCACGCCCTGGGCGTCGACGACGTCACCGTCGCAACCGGCCTCGACGAGCTGTGGCGAAGGGGGCTCATCCGGGACCACGACGCCGAGGCGTACGACTTCAGCCACGGGAAGATCCGCGAGGTCGCCTACGAGAGCCTCGGCCCCGCCAGCCGCCGGGCCAACCACCTGCGGGTCGCGGAGGGGCTGCAACGCTTCTTCGCCCCCCACCCCGCCCGCGCCAGCGGCCAGATCGCCGCCCACTACGAGCGGGCCGGTCGGGTCGCCGAAGCCGTCGCCTGGTACCGCGAAGCCGCCACCCAAGCGCAGCGGATGAGCGCGTACGCCGAAGCGGTCCAGTTCCTGGAACGGGCGGCCGCCCTCCTCGAAGGCGAGTCCACGCCCGAGGCGATGGCTCGCCGGTTGGAGGTGATGTCGGCGCTGCCGATCGCGCTCACCGCCTTGGAGGGCTTCACCTCCGACCGGCTGTCCGAGGTCCAGCGGACGGCCGTCGAGATGGCGGCCCGCGTGGGCGTGGACCCGGACCCGGCCGTGCTGCGGTCGCTCGTCCTGTCGAGCCTGTGCCGCGACTCCTTCGCGGAGGCGCTCGCCGCCGCCGAGCGGCTGCACGCCTCGGCGGCGGCGAGGCGCGACCACGGCCTCCTCGTGGAGAGCCGCTACCTCCAGGGCGTGGTCGAGTTCTGGTCGGGAGCCCTGCACGCGGCCCGAAAGCACTTCGAGGCGGTTGTCGAGTCCGGCCCTGAGGACTACGACGCCCACGTGCTGCGGTTCGGTCAAGACCCCAAGGTCGTCTGCCTCAGCCGGCTGGCGAACACGCTCGCCTTCCTGGGTCTCGAGGAGGAGGCCCGCCAGGCGCGGGACGCGGCACTCGCCTTGGCCGATGAGCTGGGCCACCCCTTCAGCCGGGACGTGGTCCTCGTCTTCGCCGCCCTGCTGGCCGTCGACCTCGACGACGAGGATGGGGTCAGGCACTGCGCCGCCCGCCTCGCCGCCCGCGGGCACCAGGGCGGGCCCTTCGGGATCAACGCTGCGGCGTGGCGGGCGTACGTCCAGGTCCTCGACGGCCGTGCCTCTCCTGGGATCGCCGGCATCCGTGGTGCTCTCACCTCCTGCGGCGACCGCAACCCGGCGCCCGGCTTCCGCGCCACCCTGTACCGGGTCCTCGTGGCGGCGCACGCCGCCGCCGACGACCCGCACGGCGGCCTGGCGGGCACCGAGGAGGCGCTGGCGGCGGGCGGCACCCGCATCTGGGAGCCGGAGATCCGCCGCCTGCGGGCCACCTTCCTCGACGCTGTCGGGGACCACACCGGTGCGGAGACCGAGCTCGACCGGGGTGAGGAGGTCGCCCGCCTCACCGGGTCGGTGGGACTGCTGAGGAGGATCGCCGCTACCCGCGTGCGGCTGTGCCCCACCGGCTGACCCTCCCCGAACGGACGGCAGGCGGCCGACCGAACGGTTTCGAAACGGTCGACCCGGCATGCTGCCGCCCGGTATCCCGAGTTCCCACCGGATGGAGGCCACCTTGTCCAGGTCCTACGACGCCATCGTCGTCGGCGCCCGCTGCGCCGGCTCGCCCACGGCCATGCTCCTCGCCCGGCAGGGCTTCCGCGTGCTGCTGGTGGACCGGTCGTCGTTCCCCAGCGACACCGTCTCGACGCTCGCCATCCACGCCACCGGCCTCGCCGCCCTCGAACGTTGGGGGCTCCTCGACCCGGTCACGGCCACCGGATGCCCCCCCATCTCGACGTACTCCTTCGACTTCGAGGCGTTCGTGATCTCGGGTACCCCCAAAGCGGTGCACGGGATCAGCGGGGCCTACGCGCCCAGGCGAACGGTGCTCGACAAGATCCTCGTCGATGCCGCCGCCGACGCAGGCGCCGAGGTGCGCGAGCGCTTCACCGTCGAGGAGATCCTGGTCGAGGAGGGCACAGTCGTCGGGCTGCGCGGCCGTGACGAGCACGGGAGGCCGGTGGTCGAGCGGGCGCGGGTCGTGGTGGGGGCCGACGGGCACAACTCCCGGGTGGCCAAGGCCGTCGGCGCCGAGGTCTACGGGGACCTACCGGTGCTCGAGTATGCCTTCTACACCTTCTGGAGCGGGCTTCCGGTCGACGGGTTCCCCGTGTGGATCCGAGGCGACCGGGGCATCGCGGCCGTCCCCACCAACGACGACCTCACGCTGATGCTCGTGGGTTGCCCGGCGGGCCAGGCGGCGGAGTTCAAGGCGGACGTGGAGGCCAACTACCTGGCTGCGGTCGACCGCGTTCCCGAGCTCGCCGACCGGCTGCGCACCGCCACCCGCGAGGACCGCTTCCGGGTGGGCGGCGTGCCCAACTTCTTCCGCACGCCCTTCGGCCCCGGCTGGGCGCTCGTCGGCGACGCCGGCTACACGCGGGACCCGGTGACCGCCCAGGGCATCAGCGACGCCTTCGTCGGCGCCGAGCAGTGCACCCGCGCTCTCGTCGAGGCGTTCGAAGGGGTCCGGCCGTTCGAGGAGGCGATGGCCGACTACCAGCGGGCGCGCGACGCCCGCGTCTCGCCGATCTACGAGTTCACCACCCAACTGGCGACGCTGGAGCCTCCGCCCCCGGAGATGCAGCAGCTCCTCGCTGCGGTGGCCCGCAGCCAGCCGGCGATGGACGCCTTCGTGAGCGTCGTCGCCGGCTCGCTGTCGCCGGCCGACTTCTTCGCCCCCGAGCACGTCCAGAGCATCATGGC
>JBKHXX010000065.1:0-24814 GCA_046565765.1 Acidimicrobiia bacterium
GCCTTGGTCTGGGCCGAGCCACCCACGCGGGACACCGAGGTGCCGACGTTCATGGCCGGGCGCACACCCGAGTTGAACAGGTCGAGGTCGAGGAAGATCTGGCCGTCGGTGATCGAGATCACGTTGGTCGGGATGTAGGCCGAGATGTCGCCGGCCTTGGTCTCGATGATCGGGAGCGCCGTCAGCGACCCGCCGCCCATGGCGTCGGAGAGCTTGGCGGCCCGCTCGAGCAGCCGGGAGTGCAGGTAGAAGACGTCGCCCGGGTAGGCCTCGCGCCCCGGCGGGCGGCGGAGGAGCAGCGACATCTGGCGGTAGGCGTCGGCCTGCTTGGACAGGTCGTCGTACACGATCAGCGCGTGCTCGCCGTTCTCCATCCAGTGCTGGCCGATGGCGCAGCCGGCGTAGGGGGCGAGCCACTTGAACGGGCTGGGGTCGGACGCCGGCGCGTTCACGATCACCGTGTAGTCGAGGGCACCGGCCTCGCGGAGGGTGTTGACGATCTCGGCGACCGTCGACGCCTTCTGGCCGATGCCGACGTAGATGCACTTCACGCCGAGGCCGCGCTGGTTGATGATCGTGTCGATGGCGACGGCGGTCTTGCCCGTCTTGCGGTCGCCGATGATCAGCTCGCGCTGGCCGCGCCCGATCGGGGTCATGGCGTCGATGGCCTTGATGCCCGTCTGGAGGGGCTCCTTCACCGGCTGGCGGTGGACGACGCCGGGCGCCTGCACCTCGAGCCGCCGCTCCTCGGAGGCGTTGATCGGGCCCTTGCCGTCGATCGGCTCGCCGAGGGGGTTGACCACCCGGCCCAGCAGCTCATCGCCCACCGGCACCGAGAGGATGCGGCCGGTGGCGGTGACCGTCTGGCCCTCCTGGATGTGCTCCATCTGGCCCAGGACGACGGCGCCGATCGACTCCTCGTCGAGGTTCAGGGCCAGGCCGAGCGTGCCCCCCTCGAACTCGAGCAGCTCGTTGACCGACGTGGAGGGCAGGCCGGAAACGTGGGCGATGCCGTCGCCGACCTCGACGATGCGCCCCACCCGCTGCCGCTCGAGGTTGGGCTTGAACCCCTCCAGCTGGCGGCGGAGGACGTCGGCGATGTCGTCGGCGTTGAACTCGAAGTTCGGCATGGCTGCCATTCAGTTGATCCTTCCGATAAGGAGCGCCACAGTCGGCCGGCGCGGTCCGCCGGTGGCCGGGCGCGCCGCCGTAGGCGGCCCCGACGGATGCCGGCCAAGAGAAGACGGCGAAGGGCGGCCGGCTCTGCCGGACGGCCGGAGCACCTTGAACTCGGCCGAACGGAGCGAGCGAAGCGAGCGAGTGAGGGCGACGCTCACAGCGTCTCCCGAAGCTTGTCGAGGCGGTGGCGGACGGAGCCGTCGATCACGGTGTCGCCGATCCGGGCGACCACGCCGCCCATGAGCGAGGGGTCGACGATGACCTTGACGTCGATCTGCTTGTCGAGGGCCGAGGACAGGGCCTGGGCCAGCCGGGACCGCTGGTCGTCGTCGAGGGGGGTGGCGGAGCGGATCTCGGCCACCTCCTTCTGGCGCTCGGCGGCCGCCTTCTCGACCATGCGGTCGATGATGGCCACGAGCTGGCCGGCCCGGCCCGCTCCGACCACGAACGAGACGAGGCTGGCGGTGAGAGGCGAGGCCTTGGCTCCCACCACCTCCTCCACGATCGACTGGCGCTTCTCCACGGGCAGCTCCTCGTTGGTGAGGGCGCCGCGCAGGGCGTCGTTGCGTTCGTAGGCCCGGGCGAAGTGGAACAGCTCGTTGGCCACCCGGTCGGCGATCCCCTCGCCCCTTGCTGCGTTGAGCAGGGCGGCGGCGTAGCCGTCGACCCGGTCGGCGGTGCCCTCGGGGGCACCGGTCATCGTCAAGACCGGGACTCCGCGGGGCCCGCGCCGACACTGTCGATGAACCGCTCCACCAGCTGGCGGTTGGTGTCACGGTCGAGGTTCTTCTCGACGACCTTCTCGGCCAGCTCGATCGACATCAGGGCGACGCGCGCCCGCAGGTCGGCCATGGTGCGGGTGGCCTGGGCGGTGATGTCCTCCTGGGCCCGAGCCTTGATCTCCGCCACCTCCGACTCGGCCTGCTTGCGCAGGTCCTGGCGGATCTTGTCGGCGGCCTGGCGGGCCTCCTCGATGATCCGGCCCGCCTCGCTCTTGGCGTCGGCCAGCTGGCGGCGGTACTCGTCGAGCACGGACTGCGCCTCCCCCTTGGCCTTGTCGGCCTCCGCCAGGCTGGCCCGGATCTTCTCCGATCGCGCTTCCATGCCCTTCTTGATAGCCGGGTAGCCGACCTTGTAGATGAGCACGAGGAGGATCAGGAACGAGATCCCGCCCCAGATGATCTCGTTGGTGGCGGGGAGGATGGGGTTGCTGGGGCCGTGCTCGGCCTCCGCCCCACCCTCCGCCACTGCGAGGATCGCGTACAGCATGGGTGGCTCCTTACGCGAACTTGAGGAGGATGAAGACCACGAACCCGATGAGGGCGAGGGCCTCGGTGAAGGCGATGCCGAGGAACATGGTGGTGCGCACCATGCCGGCCGCCTCCGGCTGGCGGGCCATGGCGGTGATGGCGTTGCCGACGACGATGCCGATGCCGATGCCGGGGCCGATGGCGGCGGCGCCGTAGCCGATACCGGCACCGATGCCGTTGAGGCCTTCGGTCATGTCTCCGCCGGCCTGGGCGAGGATATCGAGCAAGGTTCCTCCTAGTGCTCCGGGTGCATGGCGCCGCCGATGTAGACGGCCGTCAGGATCGTGAAGATGAACGCCTGCAGCACCGCCACCAGGATCTCGAACCCGGTGAGAAGGATGAGCATGGCGAAGGGCAGCGGCAGGATCACCGCCAGCAGGCTCTTGGTCCACAGCGCGGCGGACAGCACCGCGAACGTCACCAGCAGCAGGTGGCCGGCGAGCATGTTGGCGAAGAGACGGACGGCCAGCGAGAAGGGCCGCACGAAGATCGTGGAGATGAACTCGATGAGGGCCACCAGCGGCAACAGGGCCTTGGGCACGCCGGGCGGGAACAGGATCGACTTGAAGTAGCCGCCCAGGCCCTGGCTCTTGATCCCCACCACGTTGAAGATGGCCCACACCAGCAGGGCCATGAAGGCGGGGAGGGCCATGCGGGCGTTCACCGGCATCTGGATCCCGGGCACGATCTCCCAGATGTTGGTGATGAAGATGAAGAAGAACATGGTGACGAGGAACGGTGTCCACGGGAGGCCCGCAGGGCCCATGGTCTGGAGGATGATGTCCTTACGGACGAACTCCACGCCCGACTCGACGATGTTCTGCACGCCGGTGGGGACGAGGTTGCCGTTGCCGTAGCGGCGGCCGGCGGCCCAGAACAGGCCGAAGACGATCAGCACGCTCGCCCACATGAGCAGCACGATCTTGTTGACCTCGAAGGGCGTGCCCTCGAAGAAGATCGCCGGCCATTCCAGGAGCTCTTCGATCGGCGGGAAGTGCATGCCTTACCCCTTTCCTGCTGATCTCGCCGTTGGGGCCACGGAGTCAGGCGGCGGCGTGGGCTTGGTGGTCGGGTAGGCCAGCGAGAGGGACAGGTGGCGGGTCTCCCACACGAGCAGACCCAGGTGGGTGACGATCAGCGTGAGACCGAGCGGCACCATCTGCACCCAGGCCTGGTCCTTGACGGCCAGGACGGCCACCGTGATCAGCACCAGGCGCACGACGAAGCCGCCCAGGGCGGCGGTCACCAGCAGGCCGATCGAGACGCGGGCGGCCGCGGCCAGCAGGCTGGCGGCCAGCAGGAAGTTGACAAGGACGAGGCCGACGGCGAAGGCGGCGGAGGCGGCGCCGTCGAGGCCCCAGATGAGGCCGGCCACCACCACCACGACGGGCAGCGCGGGCCACGCCCGCCGGATCATGTCGGTGACGACCTCGCGCTCGACGGCGGGGCCGGCGCTGGGCGGCGGGGCCAGGCGGGGCAGGCTCATACCGTGCTCTCGGCCCTCTCGATGGGCCGGCGCACGGCCCAGGGGCCGGCCTCCTCCAGCTTCTGCATCCGGTAGACGTAGCCGTACCAGGTGCGCAGGAGCAGCGCCACGAGGGCCAGCACGGTGAGCAGGATGGTGAGGACGGGACGGATGCCGACCCGCCCGTCGAGCCAGTAGCCGGCCGCCCCGAAGATCAAGGGGGTCACGGCCAGCTCGAACGCCCGGGTGAAGCCGTCCCCGAAATTCCGGTACAGCTCGCCCCGCTCGGTCGGCTGGTGCTCCGGGGTCACGCCGGCGGCGGCCGCCGCAGAGGCGGCCTGGCGGCTGATCAGCGAGCGCAGAGTACGGCGTGAGGGAACGTCGGCGCGAGCCTGGCTCTTCCGGTCCCGCTGCTCCACTCGTCCTTCCCTTGACACCGGGCCTCGCAGCCCTTGTGAACGGTCGCGCAATCTAGGGGACTCGCGTCAGACGTGGCAAATGCGCCGGGAATCGTCGCCGCCCCTGCATCATCGCGCTTCCCGGCGCGGTCCCTCGTCGGTGGGCATGGGCGGCACGGGCCGGACCGGGCGGGGCCCGTTGCGGGAGGCGGGGCGGTGGCGGGCCCGGGCGGGCCGGCGGCGGGGAGGTGCCGCCGAGCCGGGCGGGGTCGCCGACGCGGACGTGCGGGCGGACACCGGCGTGGCCTTGGGCCACACCGCGGCGTCCACGGCCAGGTCGTCGACCTCCCCGTTGGCCAGCCGCGGCTGGCGCACTCCGGGGTGGAACAGGGTGAACAGCAGCACGCCGAGGGCGCACACCGCGAAGGGCACGACCGCGTTGCCCTGGTCGGTGTAGGTGGGCACGAGCACGACGCCCGACAGGATCGCCGTCCACGCCCACAGGATCAGCACCGACCGCCGCGGACCGTGGCCGAGCCGCATCAGCCGGTGGTGGAGGTGCTCCTTGTCCGCCTCCGACAGCGACACCCGCCGCACCGCCCGGCGCACGATGGCGAAGGCGGTGTCGATGAAGGGCACGCCCAGGATGATGAACGGGATGACCAGGGGGGCGAAGAAGAAGAAGGTCTGGCCGCTGAACTGGTCAGCGGTGCGCCCGCCCACCGAGATGGTGGCGGCGGCCATGAGGAGGCCGAGCAGCATGGCCCCGGCGTCGCCCATGAACACCTTGGCGGGGTCGAAGTTGTGGGGCAGGAAGCCGATGGCGGCCCCGCAGGCGATGGCCACGGCCAGCGGAGCGATGGTGGTGGCGTCGAGCAGGCCCACGTCCATGAGGCGGTAGGCGTAGAAGAAGAAGGCGCCGCCGGCGATGGCGACCACTCCGGCGGCCAGGCCGTCCAGCCCGTCGATGAGGTTCACCGCGTTGGCCGTTCCCACCACCCAGAGCACGGTGATCAGGAAGCTCAGGTCGGGCGAGAGGACGATGAAGTCGGCGAAGGGGATGCGGAAGTAGAACATCGTCACGCCGAAGAGGGCGAGGGCGGAGCCGGCCAGCACCTGGCCCGCCACCTTGGCCGGCGCCGACACGTCCCGGACGTCGTCGAGCACGCCCACGGCCAGGATCAGTACGGCCGCCACCATGAGCCCGAGCGGCTCGGAGGAGTTCTCGAAGACCGGCTTGAGGTCGGGCAGCTGGGACGCCACGGCCATGGCCGCCAGGAGCCCGGCCAGCATGGCGATGCCGCCCAGGGTGGGTGTCGGCCGCTTGTGGACGCGCCGCTCGTCGGGCTTGACCACCGCCCCCCACCGGATGGCCAGCCGCCACACGGCCGGCGTGAGGACCCACGTGACGAAGGCGGCCACGCCCGCCACCAGCGCGTAGGAGAGGAGGATCACCTGCCGTCCGGCCCGCTCGTCCCGCCCGCTGCCCCGGCCCGCCGCCTAGGAGGCCGGATAGGGGGTGAACTTCGAGCAGAGGGTGGCGGCTGCTTCACGCACCTCGGCCAGCGCCCCCTCGTCGGCCCGGTGGCGCAGTGCCCGCCCGATGAGGGCGGCGATCTCGCCCATCTCCGGCTCGGTCATCCCCGCGGTGGTGACGGCCGGGGTGCCGATGCGGAGGCCGCTGGTGACGAACGGCGACCGGGGGTCGTTGGGGATGGTGTTCTTGTTGAGCGTGATGCCCGCCCGGTCGAGCACCTCCTGGGCCTCCTTGCCCGTGAGCTCGGGGTCGAACGGCCGCAGGTCGATGAGCATGAGGTGGTTGTCGGTGCCGCCCGAGACGAGGCGGAACCCCTCGCCCTCCAGGGCGGCGGCCAGGGCCCGGGCATTGCGGACGATCTGGGCCGCGTACTCGCGGAACTCCGGCTGGAGCGCCTCGTGGAACGCCACCGCCTTGGCTCCGATGACGTGCATGAGCGGGCCACCCTGGAGGCCCGGGAAGACTGCCTTGTCGATCGCCTTGGCGTGGTCGGCCCGGCACACGACGGCGCCCGCCCGTGGGCCCCGCAACGTCTTGTGGGTGGTGAACGTCACGATGTCGGCCACCGGGACGGGCGACGGGTGGGCCCCGCCCGCGATCAGGCCGGCGATGTGGGCCGCGTCGAAGAGGAAGAGGGCCCCGATCTCGTCGCAGATCTCCCGGAACGGCTGGGGGTCGATGGTGCGGGAGTAGGCGGTGGCGCCGGCGATGACCAGCTTGGGCCGGGCGGAGCGGGCGATGTCGCGGATCTGGTCGTAGTCGAGGCGCTCGTCGTCGTCGCGCACGCCGTAGGACACGACGTCGAACAGCCGGCCGGTGACGTTGACCGGGGACCCGTGGGTGAGGTGGCCGCCCTGGTCGAGGCGCATGCCCATGATCGTGTCGCCCGGCTCCAGCACGGCCAGGAAGGCGGCCAGGTTGGCGTTGGCGCCGGAATGGGGCTGGACGTTGGCGTGCTCGGCCCCGAACAGCTCGACCGCCCGCTCGCGCGCCAGGTCCTCCGCCTCGTCGACCACGGAGTTGCCGCCGTAGTACCGCTTGTGGGGGTAGCCCTCGGAGTACTTGTTGGTCAGGGCCGACCCCTGGGCCTCCATCACCTGGCGGGACGTGAAGTTCTCCGAGGCGATGAGCTGGATCGTGGTGTTCTGGCGCTCGACCTCCCGGTCGATGATGTCGAACAGCCGGTCGTCCCTCACGAGGCCGCCCCCTCCTCCTGCTCGATGCCGGAGATCTCGTCGATGCGGCGCTGGTGGCGCCCGCCCTCGAACTCGGCGGCGAGGAAGGCGTCGACCGCATCGGTGGCCGCCTGGGGCCCGGTGAGGCGGGCGCCCACGCAGACGACGTTGGCGTCGTTGTGCATGCGGGCCATGCGGGCCGAGGTGGCGTCGTGGACGACGGCCGCCCGGGCCCCCCGCACCTTGTTGGCGGCGATGCCGATGCCGATGCCGGTACCGCACACGCACACGCCGTAGTCGGCCTCGCCGCCGACCACCGCCCGGGCCACGGCCGCGCCGAAGTCGGGGTAGTCGACGGAGTCCTCGGAGTGGGTGCCGAGGTCCTTGACCTCGTGCCCCTGCTCCTCGAGATGAGCCTTGAGCTGCTCTTTCAGCTGGAAACCGGCGTGGTCGGAGCCGAGGGCCACGGTCGTCAAGACGCCCGCTCCCGGATCTCGCTGCCCCACACCATCCACACGACCTGCTCGAGCAGCGAGTCGACCTCTTCGATCATGCGCTCGTAGGCCTTGCGGGGCTGGCCGATGGGGTCGGCCACGTCGTCCTCGTCGGACCGGCCCATGAGCTCGCGGGGAGTACGCCCCTCGTGGACCCGGGCCAGCCAGGCGTCCAGCGGTTCGGCCGGCTGGCGGGGACCGACGCGCCCGGCCCGCCGCACCAGCTCCTTGAGGGTGAAGGTGCGGGGCCACGTCTCGGGCGCGGTGACCACCGCCTCCCGCACGTGCTCCCGGGCCATGGCCAGGATCAGGTCGGCCTGGCTCAGCAGGTCGGCCGTCATGTGGCGGCTCCGGTGGCTCGACAGGTCGATGCCCAGACCCGACAGGACGTCGACCCCGTGGGCGCTGGCCGGCTGGCCACCCCCCTGGATGAGGCCGGCGGAACGGACGCTGGCAGGCACGCCCGCCCGGCCCAGGCGATGGCGCAGGATCGCCTCGGCCGCGGGGGACCGGCAGATGTTGCCCGTGCAGAGGAAGAGGATCTCGATGGGCCGAGTCTAACGACGGCCCGAACGGCGCGGACTGAATGCCGCCGCCAGCCCCTTGGAGCTGACCGCCGGTTCGTCGGCCGTGTAGGGGCGGCTGTAGCCGCCGTAGCCGTAGCCGTAGCCGTAGCCGCCGCCGCTGCGCACGCCGTTCAGGATGGTGCCGGCGAGGGGGGCGTCGACCTGCCTGAGCAGCTCGATCGACCGGCTGGCCTCCGACTGGGTCGTGGTGCCGGCGGCGCACACGAGGATGGTGGCGTCGACGTGGCGGGCCAGGACCAGGGCGTCGGTGACGGGCAGGACGGGCGGCGAGTCGACCAGGACGATCGTGCGGTCGGTGGTGAGCGAGCTGATGATGTCGGCCGTCCGGCGCAGCGAGAGCAGCTCCGAGGGGTTGGGCGGGAGGGGGCCCGAGGCCAGGACCCGCAGGTACTTGGTGTCGGGCACGGCCTGGAGGGCGTCGGCCACCGAGGCCTCTCCCAGCAGCACCGAGGTGAGGCCCACCGCGTTGGGCAGCCCGAACAGCTCGTGGATCTTCGGCCGCCGGAGGTCGCAGCCCACGATGACCACGGGGATGCCGGCCCGGGCGAAGACGACCCCCAGGTTGGCGATGGTGGTCGTCTTGCCCTCGCCCGCGTTGGGGCTGGTGACCATGAGCCGGCGGACGGGGCGGTCGAGGGAGAGGAACTGGAGCGACGTGCGCAGCGTGCGGTAGGCCTCGGCCGCCGGCGAGGACGGCTGATCGAGGCTGATGACGGTCTGCAGGGCGCCCTTGGGCATGGCCACCTGGGGCACCAGGCCGACGGTGGGGAGGCCGGCGGTGGCCTCCTCCATGTCCTCCTTGGTCTTGAGCGAGTCGTCGAGGTGGTCGCGCAGGAAGGCCACGCAGATGCCGGTCATGCCCCCCAACATCAGGGCCAGGACGCCGTTGCGCAGCGGCTTCGGCCGGACAGGGTCGTCGGGCGGGGTCGCCTGCGCCACCAACTGGGCGCCGCCGCTCTTGAGCGGCGTCTCCACCTGGATCTGGTCGAGCCGCTGGCGGAACAGGGCCTGAGTGGACACCAGGGCCTGGCGCTGGGGGGCGCCGGAGGCCCGCAGGGCGTCGCGCTCGGCCGGGGCCGCGGCCGCCACCTCGGCGTCGAGCGCGTCGATCTGGCGCTGGAGGTCGTCGACCTTCTGGCGCACCTCCCGCCCGGCCGCCTCGAGGTCGTCGAGGGCCTGGCGCCGGCGCACGGCGATGTAGGCCTCGGCGTAGGCATTGGCCACCCGCGCCGCCACCTGGGGGTCGCCCGCCTCGGCCCGCACCGCCACCACGTCGGTGTCGCCCACCGGAGCGGCGGAGACGGGCGGGGCGGGGCCGATCGCGTCCCGCACGGCGGCCCGCACCGCCTCGCTCTTGAGCACCTCGATCTCGTTGCGCACCGCCCGGGCGGGGTCGAGGCGGAGGTTGGCGTTCTGGTTGAAGATGTCCTCGGTGGTGCGGGGCTGGAGGAGGAGCCTGGCGCTGGCCGCGTAGACGGGCGACCGCACCAGCGAGAGCCCCACGGCCACGGCCACGGCCGCGATCGTGATCGCCGCGATCGTTCCCAGCCGTCTCCGTAGAACGCCGAGCCGATCGCGCAGCGTGGAGTCACGCGCGTTCAGCACGCGTGGATGGTAGCGGGCACCCTCTTGCGGCGGTTGACGACCACGAGCCGCACGGCCACGCCCAGCGCCACCGCGACCCCCAGCCGCACGACGACGGCGGTGGTGAGGAAGTAGAAGTCGGCCAGGATGCCGTAGGTGCCCTCGTAGAACACCACCGCGGTGGCGAGGACGAGGGAGAGGTGGGGGCCGTCCAAGGCGGGGGTGAGCCGCCGGCGCAGCTTCGTGAACCCCCACCCTGCGAACAGGCCGGCCACCGCCGAGTACACGGCCGCCCCGGCCCATCCGAACGCCGAGTACCCCCACAGCGGTGCGGGGAGACGCAGCCCGCCCGACGCCAGGTCGCGGAGGTCGCTGAGCCCGGTCAGCGTGCGGAGGGCGTAGGTGGACGGCTCCCATTCCGAGTTGCCGAGGGCCAGGCCGGCCAGCAGCGTCCGCCCGTAGGTCGGTTCGTTGCGCTCCTCGAACCCCTTCACGAACCCGATGTGGTCCCGGATGTCGGGCGTGCTCGCCGCCACCCGGGCGGCCACCGCCTGCCCGTCCTGGCCGGTGTCGAGAAGGGCCAGGCTCAGGACCGCGCCGATGGAGAACAGGCAGCTCACGGCGGCGGCGATGACCACCGGCGACCACCGCCGCTCCACGGCGAGGGCCACCGCGAACACCACCGGGCCGGTGAAGGCGGCGTCGCGGCTGAGCGAGACGAACAGCAGCCCGAGCAGGGTGACGCCCAGCACCAGGTCGAACGTCCGCCGGTGCCGCCACCAGACGGCCAGCAGTACCGGCAGCACGGCGGCGGAGGCGGCCAACCCCAGCCGGAAGAACAGCGATCCCCGCTCGAAGGCGGCCCGGTAGGCGCCCACCCCGTACCGGGCCGACGTGCGGTCGGCGGCGAAGAGCGGGACGTACCGCATGAGCAGGAAGGCGGCGACGAGGGCGAGGGCCCCGCCGACGGCGATCCATCGGGCCCGGCTGGCCACCAGGGCGGTGACCCGGTCGGACATCGGGCCCGAGAACGTGAGCGGCACCTTGGCCCCGGAGCGGCGGCCGATCTGGCCCCCCAGGGCGAGCCCGGCCATGAAGGCCACCGCCCCGACGGCCAGCACGTCGGCGTAGCGGGCGATGGCGGCGTGCTCGAACCGCTGCGACACGAGGGTGGGAACGAGGGGGATGACGTAGGTCGACACGAACACCGCTCCGGCCACGTAGCCGAGCACGTTGTCCCTCCGCCACCAGAGCAGGACGGGGCCGCAGGTCAGCACCAGCAGCGAGAGCAGGATCTCGAGAGCGACCACTACCGCTGCCCCACGCCCGCCAGTGTGCCCTCGACCACCCCGGCGAAGCGGCCCGCGAACTCGCCGATCGTCGGCAGGCGGGCCCGGGCCGAGGCCGCCAGCCGCTCGCCGTACGCAAGCCCTCCGTCGGCGGCCACCGCCGCGCACCGGTCGAGGGCGGCCGCCATGGCCGGGACCGAGGTGGCCGGGAACACGGGCAGGACGCCGTCGACGCCCGCCACGACCTCGGGGAGGGCGCCGCCGTCGCTGACGCAGACCGGGACCCCGCCGCCCAGCGCCTCCGCCACGGGCAGCCCGAACCCCTCCTCCAGCGAGGGCTGCACCAGGGCCAGGGCGCCGGCCATGAGGGCGTCGAGCTCCCCGTCGGCCGCCTTGGTCCGCACCTCGACCCACTCGTGGGCCGGGGAGGGCAGGGCGGAGCGCAGGCCGACGGCCTCGGCGGGGCTGCCGCCGGCCAGCACCAGCCGGCCGCCCCCGCGGCGGAACCCGGTGGCGGCGAAGGCCTCGACCAGCCGGTCGAGGTTCTTGTGGGGCGCGAACCGCCCCACGTAGAGGAGGTACGGCGGCCCGCCGGCGGGGCCTGACCCGGCGCCGCCGCCCCGGCGGCGCAGCTCGAGCAGCCGGTCGGCCCGTTCCCGGTCGAGCGGCGGGACCACCACCGTCACCACCTCGGGACGGACCCCCAGGTCACGCACGATGCACGCCCGGGAGTGCTCGCTGATGGTGATCACCGCGCCGGACACGGCCGCCACCCGCCGCAGGTAGGCGGTGCGCAGCCGCCGCTCCACCGGGCCCGGGGACCAGCGGAGCTGGATCGTGTCGAGGATCACCGTCACCGCCGGCACCCGGCGCAGGGGCCGCTGCTGCTGGAGGAACACGGTGAGGCGGCCCGGAGGCATGCCGAACCAGGCCCCCTGGCCCCGGGCCTGGCGGGGGTCCCGGCCGTCGACGTGGACCTGGGCCCCCGGCCAGGCGTACCGCCCGACGTCCCGGCCGCCCCACAGCGTCCACGTCCCCGCCGGCGGCGACTCGGCCAGCCCCCGCAGCAGGAGCTCGGTCACCCGGCCCGCCCCCCAGAGTCCCAGCCAGCGGCAGTCGAGGACCACGTCGGCCGGGACGGTCACCCCGCCAGCTCCAGGCCCCGGGCGGCGGCCGCTTTGGCCACCCACTCCCGCACCTCGGCCACGAAGCGGGGGCGGGAGAAGCTCTCGGCGTGGGCCCGGCAGGCGGCGGGCCGCGGCGGCGAGGCCAGCACCCGCTCCACGCCGCTGACCAGCAGCTCCCCCTCCGCCCGCTCGACCAGCACGCCCGTCGAGCCGTCGAGCACGGTGTCGAGGCTGCCTCCCTCGGCCACGGCCACCACCGGCGTCCCGCACGCCTGGGCCTCCACGGGCACGATCCCGAAGTCCTCCACGGTGGGGAACACGAGGGCCCGGGCGGTGCGGTACAGCCGGCGCAGCGTCTCGTCGCCGGGGCGGATCACGAAGGTGACGTCGGCCCCGGCGGCGGCGGCGTGGCTGCGCAGGCGGGCCTCCTCGGGCCCGCTCCCGGCCACCACCAGCGGAACCCGGAGGGCGGCCGCCGCGTCGATGGCCAGGTCGAGCCGCTTGTAGGGCACCATCCGGGAGACGGCCAGCAGGAAGTCGCCCCGCTCCTCCTCCGGCCCGGGCGTGTAGTAGCCGGTGTCCACGGGCGGGTGGATGACCCGGGCGGGACGGCCGTAGAACCGCTCGACGCGTGCCTCGACCGAGCGGGAGATGGCGGCGAACTCGTCCACCCACCCGGCCGAGCGCCGGTCCCAGGCCCGCAGGGCGGCAAGAGGCACGGCGGAGGCCCGCTCGACCACCCCGCCCCGGGTGCGCCGGTCCACGTCGGTGAGCCAGGCGTAGCGCATGGGCGTGTAGCAGTAGCAGAGGTGGAGGGCCTCCCGGCCGGGCCGGAAACCCTTGGCGCACGCGTGGCTGGAGCTGACCACCACGTCGTAGCCGGGGCGGCCGGCGAACCGCCACGCCAGCGGCATCAGGGCAAGCTGGAGCTGGCGGCGGCCGCGGAGGGGGGCGAGGCGGTCGACGAAGGTCGTGGCCGGGATGCGCCCGCCCAGGTCGAAAGGCACCGACGGGTCATGGGTCAGGGCGAACACGTCGGCGTCGGGGAACGCCTCGGCGATGGCCTCGAAGGTCTTCTCGCTTCCCATCCGCTGCTCGAGCCACTCGTGGCACAGGGCCACCGCGGCGGGCTGCATGGCGGGGCTCCGAACTAGTCCGACCCCCGTCGCATGAGGACGGCGAGCGGGGTGCGAGCCAGCAGCTTCAGGTCGTGCCAGAGGGTGCAGGCCAGCCCGTACCGGACGTCGAGATGGGCCCGCTCGGGAAAGACGACCTCGCTGCGCCCGCTGACCTGCCAGAGGCCGGTGAGCCCGGGGCGCAGGGCCAGGTAGGCGTCGGCGTGCTCGCCGTACTTCTCCAGCTCGGACGGGACCACCGGCCGGGGCCCGACCAGGCTCATGTGGCCGGCCAGCACGTTGAACACCTGGGGCAGCTCGTCGATGCTCCACGTCCGCAGCATCCGCCCCACCCTGGTGACCCGCGGGTCGACGTGGCAGGCCAGTTTGTGGCTGCGCTCCACGTACATGCGGTACAGCTCCGGGTCCTGGGCCAGCCGCGCCTCGGAGTCCTCCACCATCGTGCGGAACTTGAGGATGCCGAAGTGGCGCCCCTGCCGGCCCACCCGGGTCTGGCGGAAGAGCACCGGGCCGGGCGAGGTGAGCTTCACCGCCAGCGCCACCACCGCCATGAGCGGGAGGAACAGGAGGATCAGGGCCAGGGCCCCGACGACGTCGAGCACCCGCTTGCCGCGCCATCCGGGCGACGCCGGGACCACGCGCTCGGACAGCACGCCGTCGTGCAGGATCAACATCGACGGCACGGATTCCGTTGCTGACACCCCTCCGCCCTTGCTCGTCGCCTCTGAAGCCGACGGCAGGTTAACCGACTCCCGCGTGCCCTCCCTACCTCCGGAGGACGGCGACCACGTTGGCGGCGGGGAACAGCCGGCTCACGAACGTCATCTCGTAGAGGTCCTGGGCGGTGCCGGAGGCGTTGACCACCGGCTCGAGCAGCCGGTCCCAGACCAGGTACCTCCCCTTGCCCAGCGTCGTGGAGAACTGGATGGCGCAGTACTCGACCGCTCCGAAGGCGAAGTCGAAGTAGTAGGGCCGCCGCCACATGCCGTCGCCGCCGCCGGCGAAGAACTCCATCGTGCGGGCCGAGTAGCCCCGCACGTGGGTGGGGTCGACGTAGAGGTTGCGCGACGTGAAGTGCACGGCGGACACCACGACCCGCCCCCCCGGAGCGGTCACCCGGTGCACCTCCCGGAGGGCGTGCACCACGTCGACGTGCTCGAACACGTCCCGGGCGAGCACGAGGCCGAAGGTGGCGTCGGCGAAGGGCAGGGGCTCCGACCCCAGCCGGGCGACGACGTCCACTTCCTCGAGGGCGGCCACGTCGAGGTTCACGAACCCCTCGCGCCGGTCGGTGCCGCTGCCGAGATTGAGCCACGGGCGGTTCGCCACGTCCTCCCCGGCGCGGGCGGTGGCCCGCTTGAGCACGTCCTCGAAGTCGACCGGCATGGGTGCAGTGTGGCCGCGTGGCGCAGGGCGACGGCCCCCTCGCGGCTCAAACTACCCTCACGCTGTGCGTCCGACCGCCCGCCAGGCGTTCATCGACGGCGCTCAGCGTCTCGCGGCATACCTGCCCCGGCGTTGGGACCGGCGCCTGCGTGAGCTCGGCAAGATGGCGATCCCCCATCACGGCCAGCGGTTCTCGCCGGCTCGGGAGCTCGAGTACGTGCTGCTGCGGCGGCGGAGCCAGTACCTGGTGGCGCCCTTCGGCCCGGGCCAGCTGGTCGTGGACACCCAGGACCAGGAGATCGGCCGCACCGTGTTCCTCACCGGCGGCTACGAGCGGTGGCACATGGAGACGGCCCTGCGGGAGCTGGCCCGGCGAGGCCGGCGGGTGGAGGGCACCGTCTTCGTCGACGTCGGGGCCAACATCGGCACGTCCACCGTCGACGCCCTCCTGCTGGGCGGGTTCGTCAGCGCCGTGTGCTTCGAGCCGGAGCCCCACAACGTGCGGCTGCTGACCGCCAACGCCGCCCTGAACGGCCTGGCCGACCGGGTCGAGGTGCACCCGGTCGCCCTGTCCGACATCGACGGCGCCGGCCTCCTGCAGCGGTCGTCCACCAACCTCGGCGACCACCGGGTCGTCAGCAGCGCGGCAGCCGCCACCAACGGGCACGGCGACCGCAGGCCGGCCGAGAAGGTCCAGTGCCGGCGGCTGGACGGGCTCGTCGAGGACGGTGTGCTCGACCCCGAGTCGGTGGGCCTGTTCTGGTCCGACGCCCAGGGTCACGAGCTCAAGATCCTGCGGGGCGCCACCACCCTGGCCGACGCCGGCGTCCCGCACGTGATCGAGTTCTGCCCCGACCTGCTGGGCGACGACGCCCCCGAGCTCGAGGACCACGTGGCCAGCCGGTTCTCCGACATCGTCGACCTCCGCACCGGCAGCCCCGTCAGCCCGGCGGCGCTGCCCGAGCTCCGAAGGAAGTACCTACGGCGCAGCTACACCGACCTTCTGCTGATCCCCTGAGCGCCCCGACCGTCACCCGACCCCGCCGTGGCCTGGCGCGCCGCGCCGCCTGGACGTTCGGCACCCAGGGCCTGTCCAGCCTGTCGAACTTCTTCGTCACCGCCGTGATCCTCTTCGGCGTCTCCGGGCGCCCCTTCGCCCTGTTCTCGGTGTGCTTCACGATGTACATGCTGGTCCTCCAGGCCGTCCGGTACGCGATCGGCATCCCCGTGCTCCTCGGGGCCCAGCCGGTGGACGGCACCGGCGCTCCCCACGGCGCGGTGGACATCCCGACGGCGCCGCCGGCCACCGACCCCGCCCCGCCCGTCACCACGCCGGGGCCGGCCGCCGGGCCGGGGGGCGCCCGCACCATGCAGGCCCCGGTGGCCGCTGCCCATCCGGCCGCGCCCAGCGGGCTGGCGGTGCTGGCCGGGCTGGCGGCCCTGCCCTTCCTGGTGGTCACCGCCCTCGCCTGGCACGAGGCCGCCCCGATGGTCCTGGTGCTGGCGGCCGGCCTCCCCTTCCTGCTCGCCCAGGACGCCCTGCGCCATGTGGCCATCGCCGAGGGCAGGCCCCACCTGGCGGTGACCGCCGACGGCGCCTGGCTGGCGCTCCAGGTCGCCGGGTCCGCCGTGCTTCTCGCCGGCGGTGGCGACGTGAGCACGGCCGGCGCGGTCGGGTTGTTCGCCGTCTGGGTGGGCGGAGGGGTGGCCTCGTTCGGGCTGCTCGCCGCTCTCCTGGGCGCCCGGCCCGGCTTCGACGCGGCGCTGGCCTGGGCCCGGGACAACGCCTCCTTGTGCGGCCGGGTCGCCCTCGAGTTCGTCGTGACCTCGGGCAGTTACTACACGCTGTGCTTCGCCCTCGCCGCCCTGGCCGGGGCCGACGAGCTGGGCCTGCTGCGGGCCGCCCAGACCCTGTTCGGCCCGGCCAGCGTGCTCGTGCTCGGAGGGGCGACGTTCGGCGTGCCCGAGAGCGTCCGCATCGGACGTGACCAGCGCGAGACCCTGCGCTTCGCGGGGCGGCTGTCGCTGGCCCTGGGCGGCATCTCGGCCGCCTGCGGGGCGCTGGTCTGGGCCCTCCTGCCGGCGTTGGGCCCGGGCATCCTGCCCGACACCTGGCGCGCCGTCCGGGACGTGATGCCGTGGTTGACCGCCTTCGGCACCGCCATCGGCATCGCCGCCGGGGCGACGGCCGCCCTGCGGGCGTGGGGCGACAGCCGCTGGGTGCTGACGACGCGGGCCGGCGCGGGCGCCGCCTCCCTGGCCGTGGGCCTGACACTCACCCCTGCGCTCGGGGCGCGAGGCACGCTGGTCGGTCTTCTGGTGGCCGAGGCGCTGCTCGCCGCCCGGTCGTGGGACCGACTGCGCCGCCTGGCCTAGACCGAGGGGGCCTACGATCCGGCGGTGGCGCCGGCCGACCAGGAAGTCGCCGAGGTGGAGGTGCGCGACTACCTGCGCATCCTCCGCCACCGCGCCGGGATCGTCGCCGCCACCGCCGCCGCCGTGGTGGCGCTGGCCATGGTGTGGGTCGCCCTCCAGGACCCGTCCTACCGGGCCCGGGCCCGGGTGCTGATCCGACCCGACAGCTCCCAGTCGGTGTTCGGGAACAACGCCCGGGTCGCCGATCCCAACCGGTTCGTCCAGACGGAGATCCTCGTCTTCGAGAGCCCGGCCGTCCGGGACCTGGTGCGGGACCGCATCGGACCGGTGTCGGCGGTGCGCACCCGCCAGGTGGAGCAGACCGACGTCATCGAGGTCGAGGCCACCGAGGCCGACCCTCAGCGGGCGGCCCGGGTGGCGAACGCCTATGCCGAGGCCTACATCGAGCTACGCCGCACCCAGGCGGTCGACAACGTGGTCGCCGCCGTGGAGCAGCTCCAGACCAAGATCTCCGAGCTCCAGCGGGAGATCGACACCACCGGTGGGGACCGACAGCGCCTGCTGATCGACCAGCAGGCGGCGTTCCGCCAGAAGCTCGACGAGCTCCAGGTCGACAGCTCGCTCCAGCAGAGCACGGCCCGGCTGGTGGCGGCGGCCACCGCCCCGGGGCGGGCGGCGGCGCCCGCCCCGGTGCGCACGGGCGTCACCGCACTGGTCTTCGGGGCCATGCTCGGCATCGGCCTCGCCCTGGCCCGCGAGTACCTCGACGACTCGGTGCGCAGCGCCGACGACCTCGCCGGCATCGACGTGCCGGTGCTGGCGTCGATCCCCGTCGTGCCGACCTGGCGGACGGAGACGGAGGCCCTCGTCGTGTCACTCGATGCGCCCACCTCGCGCCCGGCGGAGATGTTCCGCACGCTGCGGACCTCGCTCGAGTTCCTCGCCATGGAGCACGACATCTCCGTCGTGCAGGTGACCAGCCCCGGCGAGGGTGAGGGCAAGTCGGCCACCGTGGCCAACCTGGCCGTCGCCCTGGCCCGGGCCGGACGGCGGGTCGTCATGGTCGACTGCGACCTGCGCCGCCCCCGCCTCCACCGGTACTTCGAAACCGCCAACGACGTGGGCCTCACGTCGGTCATGGCCGGGGCGGCCACCCTCACCAACGCGGTCGTGCCCGTGCCCGGCCTGTCGCGGGTCCTGCTCCTGCCCGCCGGGCCGGTCCCCGGCAACCCGTCGGAGCTGCTCGGCGGCACCCGCACCGGCAAGCTCATCGACAGCCTGCGGGGCGAGCGCGCCATCGTCCTCGTCGACTCGCCCCCCGCCCTGCCCGTCGCCGACGCCCTGCTCATCTCCCGCCACGTGGACGCCACCCTGGTCGTGTGCCGGGCCGGTCGCTCGACGCGCCGCCAGGTCCGCCGCACCATCGAGCTGATCACCGGCGTGAAGGGCAACATCGCCGGCCTGGTGGTCAACGGGGTGCCCGAGGCGGCCATCGAAGGCCGCTACGGGTACTCGTACCGGGAGGAGGGGCCGGGCCGGCGCCAGGCCTCGGGCGGCTTCTAGAAGAACACCCGGCGGATGGCGTAGGGAAGCGGCAGGGGGATGTCCGTGGACGTGCCCCAGGGCACCATGGTCACGTTGCGGATCCACCACTGGCCGTTGCTCGACCGGTAGATGGCCACGTCGGTGCGGCCGTCGCCGTTGTAGTCGCCGGGGACGGGGATGTCGCCGGCCAGGCCGCCCCACGTGACGAGGGCGGGGTTGCCCCCGTGGATGAACCACTGGCCGGTGTTGGGGCGGTAGATGGCGGCGTCGGCGCGCCCGTCGCCCGTGTAGTCGCCCGGCACCGGGATGTCGCCGGCCAGGCCGCCCCAGGTGACGAGCCCGGGGTTGCCCCCGTGGATGAACCACTGCCCGGTGTTGGGGCGGTAGATGGCCGGATCGGCGCGGTTGTCGCCCGTGTAGTCGGCGGGCACGGGGATGTCCCCGGCCAGGCCGCCCCAGGTGACCAGCCCGGGGTTGCCCCCGTGGATGAACCACTGCCCGGTGTTGGGGCGGTAGATGGCGGCGTCGGTGCGCTGGTCGCCGGTGTAGTCGGCGGGAACGGGGATGTCCCCGGCCAGGCCTCCCCACGTGATCAGGGGTTGGGCGTTGATGAACCACTGGCCGGTGCTGGGGCGGTAGATGGCCACGTCGGACGCCAGGTTGCCGTCGAAGTCGGAGACGACGTCCTGAGGCGCTGCGATCCCACCCGAGAACGTCAGGTGGTGGCGGGCGTTCTTCTCCTCGGTGGTGACGTTCACGAAGCAGTTGGTGGTGAGGCAGTTGACGGCCGGGCCGCCCGCGGGCTGGAAGGTGGAGGTCACCTGGATCTGGACGGGGTTCAGCGCCCCCGCCGCGGTGGTCAGCGCCGTCGTGCGGTCGACGCAGTCGACGAGGTCCAGACCGGGCTGGACGCCGCACTGGCGGATCTCGGCCGTCCAGCTGGCCCGGAAGCCGACGCCGCTGACGGTCACGCTGGCCGTGGCCGGCAGGTTGTCGTCGGGCGTCACGGTGACCGAGGTGCCCGGCGTGCCGCCCTCGGGGCTGTCGGCCAGTGCCGGGCCGACCGCCGGGAAGAGGGTGGCGATCACCGCCAGGGTCGCCACCGACAGAGCGCGTGCCTTCATGTCCCCCCACCTTGCCCGGGTCCCGCCGCCCGCCTTGTCGTTCCTTCCAGCTACAACATACACTCCCGGCGACGACCTATCCAGGAAGTCGGCCCGGTAACGTGGCCGTGGAGAGGCTGGTGATGACCGCGACACCCCACCGCCTTCGGCGGCTGCTCGTCCTGGCTGCGCTGGCGGCCGTCCTCGTGGGCACCACGCCGGGGCCCGCGGCCGCCGCCCCGCCGGCCGTGGAGGTGCCGGCGCAGAGCGCGTGCGGGCCGAACCCGTGCCCCCCGCCCGGGGAGAACCCTTCCGGCCTGGGTCCGTGCGGCGCCAACCCGTGCCCGCCGCCGAGCAGCGGCAACGAGACGCCGTGCGGGCCGAACCCGTGCGGCCCGCCGGTGAGCGTGGGCAACGAGACACCCTGCAGCCCCAACCCGTGCCCGCCGCCGGCCACCGGCGGCTCGGCCGACACCGACCCGTGCGGCGGCCCCTGCCCGACGCCGGGCCAGAACACCACCCGCCAGGGCCCGTGCGGCCCCACGCCGTGCCCCGAGCCCCGGGCCGCCGCCGAAGGCTCCGGCTCCTCGGCGGCCGGGACGCCGGCGGCCGGGGCGACGGCGGCCGGGGCGGGCACGGCGGCCGGCGGCGCCACCACCACCCAGCCCCCCGAGAGCACCACCTCGTCGGCCCCGCCCGACACCGCCGCCGCCGCCGACGCCACGGTGCCGGCCACGGTGGCAGCCCCCGGCGATCCCACCCGGCGACGCACCGCCGGCGAGGAGGACGACCAGGCCGGCACGGCCCTGAGCCGGATCCTCGAGGGTGACGGCGGCCCCAGTGCCCTCCCGGTGGCGGCCGGAGCCGGTGTCGCCCTCGTGGTGGGCGGCGGGCTGGTCGCCGGCGCCCGCCGCCGCACCCGCCTGCTGCGGTAGGTTCCGCTCGCGCACGCGCGTCGGACACGGCGGCCCGGACGTGCAAGGATTCTCTGGTGATGAAGCGGCGGGAGCTTCGGGTACTTGTCGTCGGTCAGGGTTACGTGGGGCTTCCCCTGGCGATGCGGGCGGTGGAGGTGGGCCACACCGTGTGCGGCCTCGACGCCGACGCCAGCCGGGTGGCCCGGCTCGTGGCCGGCGAGTCCTACGTGGAAGACGTCGGCGACGAGACGCTGCGCGCCGCCTTCGCCACCGGGCGCTACACCGTGTCGGCCGATCCGGGCGCCTGCGAGGGCTTCGACGTGGCGGTCGTCACGGTCCCCACGCCGCTGCGCGAGGGCCTGCCCGACCTGAGCTACATCGAGAAGGCAGCCGAGACACTGGGCGCCCACGTGCGCCCGGGCAACACGGTGGTCCTCGAGTCCACCACCTACCCCGGCACCACCGAGGAGCTGTTCGGCCCCATCCTCGAGAAGGCGTCCGGGCTGCGGGCGGGGCACGACTTCTTCCTGGGCTACAGCCCCGAGCGCATCGACCCGGGCAACCCCGAATGGGGCCTGGTCAACACCCCCAAGGTGGTGTCCGGCGTCAACCCGCCTTCCCTTGAGGCCGTCCAGGGCTTCTACGACACGATCGTCGACAAGACCTTTCCCGTCAGGGGCTGCAAGGAGGCGGAGCTCACCAAGCTGCTCGAGAACACGTTCCGCCACGTCAACGTGGCCCTGGTCAACGAGCTGGCCATGTTCGCCTCCGACCTCGGGATCGACGTGTGGGACGCCATCGACGCCGCGTCCAGCAAGCCGTTCGGGTTCCTCCCCTTCCGCCCCGGCCCGGGCGTGGGCGGTCACTGCCTGCCGATCGACCCGAGCTACCTGTCCTGGCGGGTCCGGCGCCTCCTCGGGCAGTCGTTCCGGTTCGTGGAGCTGGCCAACGACGTCAACGACCACATGCCCGACTACGTGGCCCGGCGCGTCCAGGAGGCCCTGAACCGCCGGGAGCGGGCGGTCAAAGGCTCACGGATCCTGCTCCTCGGCCTGGCCTACAAGCGCAACACCAGCGACGACCGCGAGTCGCCGGCGGTGGCCGTGGCCGACCGCCTGGCAGCCCTCGGAGGCCGGGTCCGTGCCGCCGACCCCCACGTGGTCCGCCAGCACACCGACCAGCAGGTCGTGCGGGTGGAGTGCACCCCGGAGGAGGTGGAGGCGGCCGACATCGTGGTCGTCCTCACCGACCACGACGTCTTCGACTACGAGCTGCTGGGCCGGGCCCGGCACGTGCTCGACACCCGCCACCGCGTCGCCGCCGCCGCCAACGTCGAATACCTCTAGGCCGCCCCGGGGTTGGGCGCCGGCGGCCCTAAGCTGCACGGATGCGACGCCCCCTCCTGGCCGCCGTCCTCGCCGGCGTCCTCCTGACCGCCTGCAGCGGCGGCGACGACGGTGACGACTCCGCCGCCCCCTCCACGACGGAGGTCCCGGCCCCCACCACGTCGCCGCGCACCGGCGACCCGTTCTGCGACTTCGTGAGCGACTTCTCCGACCGGTTCGGTCGCGTCGACCTGGGCCTCACCGACCCGGCCCGGTTCCGCACCGTCATGACCGACGCCGGCAACGCCATCCGCGACGCCCAGGGCACCGCCCCGGAGGCCATCCGGGCCGACGTGGGCACCCTCAACACCTATTTCCAGCGGTTCCTCAACGTCCTCCAGCAGGCCAACTTCGACCTCACCAAGGTGCCGCCCGCCTCGATCGAGCAGCTCCAGGCGCCCGAGTTCACCGCCGCCGGCAACCGCCTCGACGCCTACGCGCGGGAGAACTGCCGGCCCTGAGGGTCAGCCCCGCCTGAACGACCAGCTCCCTCGCAGGTCGTCGTCGAGACTGACGCTCGACGGAGGCGGCTCGGCGCTCCACCGCCAGCCCTGGGGCAGGTCCACGCGGAGGTTGAGCACGTCGCCGGTGTGGTCGGGCACGCCCATGAACCAAAGGTCGTAGACCCTCGTGCCGTCGGGTCCCTCCCGGACCAGGTCGTCGACCTCCCACACCACTCGCCACCTGGTCTGGCTCAGCGGCGCGGCGTTGATGAACCAGCCCGCCGCCGGATGACCGGCCACGGCCGGCTCTTCCGAGACGGGCGGGTCCGACTCGGCTGCGAGCACGGCCCCGGTGGGCCCGTAGGCGGTGAGGAAGGTCAACTGGCCGGGGTTCAGGAAGTCGCCGGGCGGCCGGTTGTTGCGCATGACCATCGTCGTGGTGATGCGGGCCGACCCGTCCTCCCGCAGCTGCACGTGGTGGTCGTACTGCCGGGTGACGGCCCGGCCGACCTTCGACGCGTAGGAGAACTCCCCGCCGTAGAAGAAGTCACCCCGGGTGGTCGGGAGGGTGCCGTCCCATCGCCGCTCGGCGAGGACCCTGGCGACGGCATCGTCGCCGGTCCAGGCCATCGCCTCCCGGGCGTTGAACCCGTCGCCCACCGCGCCGGCCAGGGCCAGCCACTGGCTCGACGGCGTCTCGAGCAGCTCGCCCAGCACCACCTGGGCCAGGGAGCCGATGAAGCCCTTGCGGGCGTTGTCGGCCGAAGGGTCCTCTTCCAACCGAGCGGTGTAGAACGTGAAGCGCTCGATGAGGTTCCCTGCGTCGACGGTCTCCCCGTAGTCCTCGACCCGCACGGGCCCGGTGACGGCCAGGATCCGGGCCAGGAACCCGGGCATGAACGAGACCACGCCATCGACCTGCTCCTCACCGGAGCCGTTCCAGAGGCGCATGGCCGACCGGGCCGCATCGACGAAGTCGGCGGTGTTGTTGACGTTTCCCAGGGACTTGGGGACGGGCGTAGCGAAGTGGCGGAACGGGGAGCCGGCCTCGGCGACAGGGATCACCGCGTCGGGGTGCTTGATGCGGAAGGTGGCGATGGGCGCGAACTCGTCGAAGCTGAGCGACGAACCTGACGCGGTCATGACGCCGTAGGTGCCGAAGAACCCGCCGGTGGGCCGGATCTCGTCGGGGTTCTGGCTCAGGAAGAGGTACCGGCGGGGCCCCTCACCTCCGGCGAAGCGGATCAGGGCGTCCAGCCCCTCGGCGGTGGAGCGCACCTGGCGTGCGTAACGGGGGAGGCGTTCGAGCAGGTCGTCGCGGGCGTCTGCGACCGGGCCGATCAACCAGCGCCCCTCGAGGTCGTCCACCATGCCGAGGGCGGCCTGCACGCTGGTCGACCCGACGGCCAGCGAGCCGTTGATCTTGCGCATGCTCTCGAGGGCGCTGGCCACCGGGGTGTCCCCCTGGGTGGACGCCAGCGTCTCCTGGGTGGCGTCGGCCAGGCGCAGGCCGGCGTCGGTGAGCGTGAGCCCCGCCCGCTGGAACGTCTCCACCGCGATGACCTGCGAGCGGACCACGGGGACCACCTTGGCGACGGCGAGGAGCGGCCTCCCCCGGTCCAGCTCCCGGTCCATCAGGTCCAGGGACGCCCTCGCCTGGGCCAGCTCTGTCCGGGCCGGATCGAGGTTGCGAGCCGACAGCTGCTGCTCGGCCCGCAAGAGGGCGGCCTTGGCGGCGACCGCATGGCGCCCGGCCCGGACGGCGAGCAAGGCGGCGAACGTGCCGACAACCGCGACGAGCAGCACCGCGCCCACGACCCACCGGCGGCGGGAACGGCGGCGGCGTCTCACGTGTCTCCGGCCGTCCGGTCGCGGACGGCCGTGCGGGGAGTCAGCCAACCCGGGTGAGGGTTCGCCGGGAGCGGTTCAAAGGCTGCGCGAAACTGCGCCTGGCCGATGAAGGGTTGGGTGCGGCGGCCCGAGGGTAGGGCGTGGTTTGAACCGGGCGGCACACCCACTAAAGTCTGGCTTGCCGCGCGGGTTGGCGTTATAGTCCTCCAGAGGCGGCCGTCGATTGGAGATCACTGTGGAGAACCTTATCCAGGAAGCGGGACCTGTCGAGGTGCGGTCCACCCGGCGCTCATGGCGGGCAGTCTCCGTTTTCGCGGCCGTTGCACTCGTCTTCGGCGGGGTCGTCCTGGCCCGGGCCTCGTCCGACCCCGCGACCTACGACAAGTCCGAGGTCGTCACCAACATCGATGACGGCACGGCAGTCGTCGATGGCCTCGGCGCCACCCTGGGCCGCACGATGGGCTTCGGCCAGCAGGCGCAGATCGACGTCGCCGCGCTGATCCGAGCGATCGTGTGCCCGATCCTCG
>JBKHXX010000066.1:0-3937 GCA_046565765.1 Acidimicrobiia bacterium
CGATGCTCGTCTGTTTGTCAAGGAGCGTTTTCGCCGACGTCGCTGGCAAACCAGTGAGGGGTCACTCGTAGCGAGGACAGGCTCGTCTTAGGCCATGCGTTGTCGACGGTTCGGAGCGGCGGACCGGCAGATCGTTCGCAAGACAGCCGGCGGCGTCAGGGCATTCGCGGGCCAGGCCCGCCGCTCCAGATCGGTTGGAAGCTCAGCTGGCGCGGGGCAGGTGGCGGTACACCTCCCGGGCGACGTAGCGCTTCAGCACCCGCATGATCTCGGGCTTGGAAAGGCCGTCCTTCACCCGGCGTTCGACGTAGGCGCGGGTGCGGGGGTCGTTGCCCATCCTGGTGAACACGACCCGCCAGAGGGCGTGGTTCGCCTGGCGGTTGCCGCCGCGGTTGAGCCGGTAGCGGGTGGTCTTGCCCGACGACGCCGGCAGCGGAGCGACGCCGCAGAGGTTGGCGAAGGCCGCCTCCGATCGGATGCGCTCGGGGTTGTCGCCGGCGGCCACCAGCAGGATGGCGGCCGTGTCCACGCCCACGCCGTTGACGTTGAGCAGGCTGGGGGCGGTCACGACCACCAGCTCGGTGAGCAGCAGGTCGACGTGGCCCAGGCCGGCCTCGATGGCGACGGCCCGCCTCCCGAGCGTGCGCAGCGCCAGCTTGGTGGCGTAGAGGACGTGGTCCGTCCCCGCCGTCGGCCGCAGCCCGGCGGCCGCCTCGGCCAGGTCGTGGCGGGAGACGCCCCGGAGCCGTTCCCGCAGCTCATCGGGGGCGGTGAAGCCCAGATGGCGGATCTGGTTGAGCGTGGCGATGCGGGCGTCGCGCCCGGAGCGCTTGGCCACCAGCAGCGCCCGCATGGCCTCGACGTAGCCGTCGGCCGACTTGGCGATCCCCCGGGCCCGGCCGCTCAACGCCGCTCGGGCGGCCTCCACCGCGTCGCCGGGGTCGGACTTGCCGTTGCGCCGCCGGGCCTGGCGGTTGGGGCGGTCGACCTCGACCACCTCGGCGCCGGCGGAGCGCAGGAAGCGGGCCAGCCCGGCGCCATAGGCGCCGGTGCCCTCCACTCCCACCCGCTCGACGGGGCCGAACTCGAGCAGCCACGCCCACAGCTCCCGGAACCCGGTCGTGTCGGTGGTGAACGACTCGACGCCCAACACGCCGCCGTTGGCGTCTAGCGCCGCGGCCACGTGCACGTCGAGGTGCGTGTCGACACCGCCGGTGATCGCGCGCGTCTCTACGATGGTCATCGCCATCCCTTCTCTTTCAATCGGTCAAGGGGTGGCACGCACGTCCCGGGACGGAGACCGTGTCGACCGGCTGCTCGTAACAGACCGATCGGTCACCCTCTGGAACGGGGCGTGCCGCGTGCCCCGCGAGCCGGTCGACAAGCACCTGAACGAACCCGGTGCGCGAATCGAGTCAGACCGACTCGCGAGAGCCGCAGGACGGTACCGACCTACGTCCTCAGGGCGGTGGATCCTCCGGCCTCAGCGCCATGGTTCATTCTCACTGATGCTGTCAGCGCTCCGCTGCCGGGAGGCTGGCCGATGCGCGGCTGGTGGCTCGTCAAGGGAGGGCGGCGCATCGCCTTGGTTCCGGCTGCTGAGCGATCGGACGGTCGTACCCTTGGGGCTTCGTGGGATCGAAGCATTTCGCCCTGGGCCGAGGAATGTGGAAGATGACCGTCGCCGTCTACGCGTTCTTCGGGCTGGGGGTCCTCATGGTCATCGGCACCGTGTTCACCGAGCCGGATCGCGGAGGCGTGCTGTTCGGAACCGTCTGGGTTCTCTTGATCGTCGCGTCCGGCTTGTGGCTTCTGCTTGCCGAACCCCGTCGGGTCGAGGTGCTGTCGGATGGGCTTCGGTTCGTCGCTCCAGTCCGCACGGTCATCATTCCCTGGGAAAAGCTGAAGTCGGTGTCGTCGCCTTGGTTCGATATCAACAGGCAGTCGCTTCACTGGCGCTTTGGACGTCGCAGAGTCCACACCTGGGGTCCCTACGACCACGAGTTCCAAGAGTTGCTCGCCCTCGTGCGAGAGAAAGCTCCGTCGGCGGACCTCTCGAGAGCGGTTACACGACGCCCTACCTGGGGCGGGCGCCGGGCGAAGCCGTCGAAGTGGGTGGAGCCTCAGGTCTGAAGGCACCCGACGCGATCCGGTCGGGTGCTGGGAGGTGTTATGGGCCGCGCAGGCGAGAGCTCACGCCGGGCATTCACGAGCACTCCTCCGTCCGCTCTCCGAGGGATGAGCCACGACGAGGCCCTAGACGCGTCGACCTGCAAGCATGACGGCATGGCGAGCGGTGGCTACAGGACGCTGGACGTCGCACTGGAGGGCTCAACGGGGCTCCACCACCTCCGGCCATACCGAACAAGGCGAGCCCTATGTGGAGTGCTCCCCGGGGTTCTTACGCCGGTCGAGGGCGACGCCGCCTGGGAGGATCTCGAAGTCGAGTCGCGTTGTCAGCGGTGCAAGCGGTTGGCCGAGGATCCGCAGGGGTCTGCGTAGGACAGTCCGAGCGGAGCTCAGGGTCCCATCATCTGTACTCCTCCCGCCCCAACACCTGTCGTTCTGTGGCCACCGCCGCGCGCACACCACGGGCAACGAGGATCGGAACGCCCTGAGATCCACCACCTGAGCGGTGAGGGAGACAAGGGTCCGGGTGGGTGTCCGGGCTAGGTCTGACCCAACGAATACGGGCTGACGCTCTCGGTTCCGAGGGCTGTCTTGAGATTGATCCGTCGGCCTGGCCCGGTCACCCACCCGGCACCGATCGGTCGGGCGGAGTGACCTACTAGGAGCCTGTCGCAGAGGCCCATCGTTGTCCTGTCCGCCGTCCCGACCGGCTTGGTGCATCCCCCACACGTTGCGAGAGAAGGGATGACCGTGACCACCATGCCACGCCTGATCACCGGCGGCGTCGACACCCACCTCGACGTCCACGTCGCCGCCGCCCTGGACGCCATCGGAGGACTGCTCGGGGTCGAGTCCTTCCCCGCTGATGCCGCCGGCTACCGCAGGCTCCTGGCGTGGCTCCAGGGCTTCGGCGAGGTGGTCCTCGTCGGAGTGGAGGGCACGGGCAGCTACGGCGCCGGGCTCACGCGCCATCTGCAGAGTTGCGGCGTCGACGTCGTCGAGGTCGACCGTCCGAACCGCCAGGAGCGTCGGCGGGCGGGCAAGTCCGATCCCCTCGACGCCATCGAAGCGGCCCGGGCCGCGCAGTCCGGTCGTGCCAACGGCGCTGCGAAGACGCGAAACGGCAACGTTGAAGCCATTCGCGTGCTGAGGGTGGCCCGCTCGAGCGCTCGCAAGGACCGTATCCGGGCCCTCAACCAGCTCCGCAGCCTGGTCTCCACCGCCCCCGAGGAGCTGCGTCGCCAGCTCCGGGGCTTGAGCATCTTCCGGCTCGTCAAGGCGGCGGCCGCTCTTCGGCCCAACGGACGCACCGACGTGACCAACGCGACTCGGCTGGCCCTGCGCTCCCTCGCCCGACGGGTGATCGACCTCGACGCCGAGATCGCCGAGCTGGACTCGGTGCTCAAGCCGCTCGTGGCGAGGACGGCCCCCGACCTCGTGGCCCTTCCCGGTGTCGGCACCGACACCGCCGGCGCGCTTCTGGTCGCCGCCGGCGACAACCCCGAGCGGCTGCGCAACGAGCGCACCTTCGCCCACCTCTGCGGCGTGTCACCGCTCGACGCCTCGTCGGGCAAGCAGCTCCGACACCGGCTCAACCGCAGCGGAGACCGCCACGCCAACGCCGCGCTGTGGCGCATCGTGATGACGCGACTCTCGAACGACCCGCAGACCAAGCGCTACATCGAGAGGCGGTGCAAGGACGGGCTCACCAAGAAGGAGGCGATCCGGTGCCTCAAGCGTTACGTCGCTCGGGAGGTCTTCTACTACCTCCGACCGCTGGCTTGACAGCCCCTAGGAGCATCAGTCT
>JBKHXX010000067.1:0-62162 GCA_046565765.1 Acidimicrobiia bacterium
GCCGGTCGGCGGCTCCGGCGGCGACGGGGGAGCGGTCGTCGTCGAAGTCGACGAGGGTATGGCTTCCCTCCTGCGCTACCGCCGGAACCCCCATCATGCAGCGGAGAAGGGACGCCATCCCCTCGTCGACTTCGAGAATGACCGAACCGCCGTCGCCACCGGAACCACCGACGGGCTTGCCCTGCGGCCGGCCTTTGGAGCGCACAAACGAAACCACGCCCGCACCACCGTCACCGGCGCGGACGTGGATACGAACCCGGTCGACGAACATGCGACCGGACCGGAATCAGTCGGTGAGGACGTCCACCAGACGGCGATTGTGGCGGGTGTCGTACTTGACGGTCCCTGCCTTCATCGCAAAGAGCGTGTCGTCGCTGCCGCGACCCACGTTCTCGCCGGGATGGATGCGCGTTCCGCGCTGGCGCACGATCACGGCGCCGGCGTCGACGACCTGGCCGTCGAACACCTTCGGGCCGAGTCTCTTCGCCTTGGAGTCGCGGCCGTTCTTACTGGAGCCGCCGGCTTTCGTCTTCGACATCTGTCACTCCTCTTCGGCCGCAGCGGGAGCGGCCTTCTTGGCTGCAGGCTTCGCCGCGCCCTTGGGCAGGGCGATGTCGGTCACTTCCAGGCTGGTGTAGCGCTGGCGGTGACCCTGACGACGGCGATAGCCGGTCTTGTTCTTGTACTTGAAGATGTCGATCTTGCCGCCCTTGACCTCGCCCAGCACCTTGGCGCTGACCGTGGCATCGGCGAGCACCTTGCGGTCGCTGATCGCGGTGCCGGAATCGTCGACGACGAGCAGGGGCGTGAAGGTCACGTTCTCGGCGTCGGTCTTCAGCAGTTCGACGTCGATGACGTCACCCGGGCGCACTCGTGTCTGCTTGCCGCCGGTGCGGATGATGGCGTACATGGACAAACCTCTGGGAGGGGGGAACAGCCAGTGAGTATATCGACGCAGCGGGCAGAGTGGCAAAGCCACCCTGGCGAGGCAGCGTGGGGCAATCTCTCCCCCCAGGAGCGCCAGCGACGTTGGGGGGAGACAGCCGAGCGCAGCGAGGCAGAGGGGGGCCTTCGGTCCCCCGCCGGCAAACCCGTGGATCAGTGGTCCACGAGCTCGCTTCGCTCGCGGCCCCCCTCGAAGGTCCGCTACGCGTCCCTTCGGTCCCCCCACCGGGCTTCGCCCTGGGGGGACTTAGTCCACGTCTTCGGTGAAGCCGAGGGGGACGGCGAGGGTGGCGGCTTCTTCGTGGAGGATGATGCCGCGCCCTTCGCAGGCCTCGCACTTGTGCGAGAAGGTCTCCAGCAGACCGGCGGACACGTTCTTACGGGTCATCTCAACCAACCCGAGATGTGAAACGTCGAATACCTGGGTACGGGTCCGATCGCGGGCAAGCGTCTCGCGCAGACGACGCAGCACCTGCTGCTGGTTCTTCTCGGTCTCCATGTCGATGAAGTCGATGACGATGATCCCGCCGATGTCCCGCAGGCGCAGCTGGCGGGCGATCTCGTCGGCCGCCTCGAGGTTGTTGGCGAAGACCGTCGCCTCCAGGTTGGAGGTGCCCACGTTCTTGCCGGTGTTGACGTCGATGACGGTGAGCGCCTCGGTGCGCTCGATGATCAGCGACCCGCCCGACGGCAGCCAGACCTTGCGGTCGAGGGCCTTGTGGAGCTGCTCGTGGATGTGCTGGCGCTCGAACAGCGGCAGGTCGGTGTCCTCGTAGAGCTCGACCCGCTCGGCCAGCTCGGGGATCAGGGCCTCGACGTACTCCCGGACCTCCTTGTACAGGCCCGGGTCGTCGAGGATCACCCCCCGGTAGTCGCGGTTGAACTCCTCGCGGATCACCCGCACGGCCAGCGTGGGCTCCCGGTAGAGCAGGCACGGGGCCCGGGAGCGCCCCGCCAGCTCCTCGATCTGGGCCCACTGGCGCTTCAGGCGCTCCACGTCCCGGCGCAGCTCCTCGGCGGTGGCCCCCTCGGCGGCGGTGCGCACGATGAGCCCGTGGCCCTCGGGGCGCACCTCGTCGAGGATGCGCCGGAGGCGCTTGCGCTCGTCGTCGGCCAGCCGCTTGGAGATGCCGTAGGTGGTCGACCGTGGGATGAGCACCACGAAGCGGCCCGCGATCGACACCTCCTGGGTGAGGCGGGCGCCCTTGGTGCCGATGGGGTTCTTGGTCACCTGGCACAGCACGCTCTGGCCCGGCCGGAGCAGCTGCTCGATGCGGGCCGCGGCCGGGGCCCCCCTCTCGTCCACGTCCTCGGGGTCGTACTGGACGTCGCCGCGGTAGAGCACGGCGTTCTTGGGGGTCCCGATGTCGACGAAGGCCGCCTCCATGCCGGGGAGCACGTTCTGGACCCGGCCCAGGTAGATGTTCCCGTGGATCTGGGCGGCGTCGTCGGCCGGGCGGGACACGTAGTGCTCGATGAGGCTGCGGCCCTCGAGCACCGCGATCTGGGTGGCGTGGGGGCGGGAGTGGACGGCCATGAGGTAGCGGCCGACCGGCCGGCCCTTGCGCTCCCGGCCCCGCCGGCGCTCCAGCGTCTCCTCGTCGAGCACGACGGGGGCGGCATCGTCGAGCGACCCGTCGACGACCTCGCCGCGGGCACCGCCGTCGCCCCGGCCGCCCCGCCCGCCCCGCCGGCGGCGGCGACGCCCACCGGCGCCGTCCTCGTCCGCCGGAGCCGCCTTCCCCCGGCCGCCGGGGGTGCCCATGCCGGGCGAGGCGCTGGGGGCCGGCGCAGGCCGGCTGTCGCCGATCTTGGGCTTGCGGACGAGGCTGCGCCCCGCCGCCTCCGGGCTGGGCCGTCCCTCTCGGGGCGGGTCGGGCAGGTCGGGCTGGTCGGCGGCCGGGGTGGTGCTGCGCCGGGTGCGGTTGCCGCCGTCGGCGCCGTCGCCGTTGCGGGCCTGGGACGGGCGGTTGCGGCCGGAGGAAGCGGGGCGGGCCGGAGCTACGCCGTCGGACTGGGGGTCGGTGCCGTCGCCGTCGCGATCGGGGCCGGAGCTGCCGGCGTTGGCGTTCCCACCGGCGGGGCGGCGGTTGCGGCCACCACGCCTCCCGCGGCGGCGCCGGCGCGCGGCAGCGGTGGTGCCCGCCTCGGTGGTGGGCCGATCAGGCCCGGAGCCGTCGGATGAAGCAGGCGGAGGGGAGGCTGCGGCGGGGGGCGGAGCAGGCGGGGCGCCCCCGGAGTCGGCGGGCGGGGAGCCCGGCGTGGGGTCGGACATGGGAGCGGTCCCTTCTTCTGGCGCACGCGCCAAGGCGTGCCGCGCGTCCGTCGTCGGCCGCCGGGGGGATGCCCGACGGCGCGCCGGCGCGCCCAATCGACTGAGGTGGACCAGCCACGGCATCGGGGCTGGGAAGGGCGAACAGGTGGAGGCTCGGCACGACGGCGGCCGGGCCCGGCCGGGCCCGCGGAGCGGCCCCCAGACGACGGGCCAAGCTGGCGGGTGCGGGGGCCGGAGGAGAAGAAGGGTCAGGCGGAGAAGCGGCTCCGGCTCCGGTGCCCGCCTTCGGCGGCGAGGCCGACGCCCGCTCCCCGTGCCTGGCCCGGACGAGCCGGCCGAGCACCTGCACCTTGGCCAGAAGCGGTAGGACCCGCGGCCAGGGGATGTACATGAGGACACGGCAGTATACCCCTCGGACCGCTCCGGCGGCCCTGGCACATCTCAACCGTCCTAGGAATACCTCCGCATGTGGACGTTGAGGACGAGCCCGATGGCGGCAAAGCAGGCCAGCATGGCCGACCCCCCGTAGGACACGAAGGGCAGGGGGATGCCGACGATGGGGGTGATCCCCATGGTCATGCCGATGTTCTCGAAGATCTGGAACAGGAGCATGGACAGCACGCCGACGCACAGCAGCGACCCGAACTGGTCCTTGGCGAGGGCCGCGGCGCGCCATGTCCGCCACATCACCAGCCCGAGCAGGGCCAGCAGGGTGGTGGCGCCGATGAAGCCCAGCTCCTCCCCTACCGCCGTGAAGATGAAGTCGGTGTGCTGCTCGGGAACGAACGAGAGGTTGGTCTGGGTGCCCTGGAAGACGCCCTTGCCGGTGAGCCCTCCGGCGGCGATGGCGATCTGCGACTGCCGGAGGTTGTAGGTGGACCGTTCGGGCTCGCCTGCGGGGTCGAGGAAGGCGGCCAGGCGGTCGAGCTGGTACTCCTTCACGATCCCGAGCTGGAACACCGCCACCACCCCCATGACGCCCAGGGCGGTGAGGGCGGCGATGTGCCGGGGCTTGGCCCCCGCCACCAGCAACATCCCCATCAGCACGGCCACGAAGACCATGCCCGAGCCCATGTCGTTCTGGAGGTAGATGAGCAACAGCGGGATGGCGGCCATCCCCAGGGTGAAGAGGATCTGGGGCGTGTCGATGTCCCCCCGGTGCAGCGACAGGTAGGCCGCCAAGGCGATGATCACGCACACCTTGGCCAGCTCCGAGGGCTGGAAGTTGAACGGTCCGAGCTCGAACCACGCTTGTGCACCCCGGGCCGTGCTGCCCAGAGGGGTGAGCACGAGGAGGAGCGACAGGGCGGCGCCGGCGTAGAGGGCGGGTGCGGCCACCACGATCGTGCGGTAGTCGACGAGGATGCACACCGCCATGAGCGCCAACCCCACGACCACGAACAGGGCCTGGCGCTTCAGGTACTCCTGGGGGTCGAGCCCGCTGGCGAGCTGGCGCTGGCGGGTCGACGAGTAGACCATGAGGATGCCCGTGCCGGCCAGGCACAGCACCGACGCCAGCAGCACCACGTCGAGATGCCGCCAGGGGGCGCTGGGGTTGCGGGGCGAGCGCACGGCCGTGCCGGCGTAGCGCGGCGGCGAGTACCGGACCGCCATCAGTCGGTCCCCCGGCGGCCGCAACCGCCGCCATCGGCGGCCCCTCCGGCTGCCGGTGACAAGGAACGGCGGAGGCCGATCCGGCTTTGCCGGCTGCGTGCCCGAACGCTGTGGTGGTCGGCCGGAGCACCTTCAACTCGGCCGAACGAGTGAGGTCGAGACATCAGTCGATGCGGTTGGCGACGCGGGCGACGGGGCGCGGCGGGTTGCCGATGAGGCCGTCGAAGACCCGGCGGACGACGGGAGCGGCGGCCGAGGAGCCGAGGCCGGATTCCTCCATCACCGCCGACACGACGTAGCGGGGCGAGTCGGCCGGGCCGAAGCCCACGAACAGGGCGGTCTCCTGCTTCTCGTTGACCTCGGCCGTCCCCGTCTTGCCGGCCACCGGGAACTGGGCCAGCGGGAACCCGGAGAAGGCGGCGTAGCCGGTGCCCTCCTCCGTCGAGACCACCCGCTGAAGGCCCTGGAGGACGGCCTCCCTGTGGCCGGGCGGCATTTCGACCTTGGACTGCTGGCGAGGGGCGACGGGCTGCACCTCTCCGGTGACCACGTCGCGGATGGCGCTCCCGACATGGGGCACCCACTCGGTGCCGCCGTTGGCGAAGGTGGCGTAGAGGTTGGTCAGCTGGAGGGGGGTGACCACCAGGTCGCCCTGGCCGATCGACAGGTTGACGTTGTCGCCCGTGAACCAGTCCCCGAACGGGAAGGCGACGGGGTTCTCGGCGTTGCGCTCCTTCTTGTTGTCGGGGTCGGGGACCCAGCCGTCCAGCTCGAAGGGCAGCTCGACCCCCGTCGCCCGGCCCAGGCCGAACGTCCGGGCCGCCTCCGGGATGGGAAAGGGCTTGCGAGCCTGGTCGAGCTTCTCGCCCAGCAGGTAGAAGTAGACGTCGCTCGACACGGCCAGGGCCCGGGCCAGGTCGACCCGGCCGTGGGCTGTGCTGAAGGCGTTGCGGAACACCCGGTCGCCGACGACGAGGCTGCCCGTGTCGGTGATGGTGGTGCCGGGCGCGACCACGTCCCGGCCCAGGCCGGCCAGGGCCGTGACCAGCTTGAAGGTCGACGCTGGCGCGTACAGGCCCTGGAGGACCCGGTTGTTGAGGGGGTAGTGGTTGGCCGGGTCGTTCAACTCCGCGAAGCGCCCGCTGCTGATCCCGTTCACGAACTCGTCGGGGTGGTAGGTCGGGTACGACGCCATGGCGAGGATCGACCCGTCGCGGGGGTCCTCCACCACCACCGAGCCGGCCGGGGCGAGGTAGCGCTTGAGCTGCTCGGGGTCCCAGGTCTGCTGCGCGGTCTCCAGGCCCTGCTTGAGCGACTCCTCGGCCAGGGCCTGGACCTTGATGTCGATGGTGAGCTGGACGTCGTGTCCGGGCACGGCCGGCTGGATGCCGAGCGACCGCAGCACCCGGCCCTGGGAGTCGACCTGGAGCTTCTCGACCTGGGGCTCGCCCCGCAGGGCGCTCTCGTAGGCCAGCTCCACGCCCGACTTCCCGATCGTGTCGCCGCCCCGGTAGCCCTCGGACCGGCGTGGCTCGAGCTCGGTGTCGTTGATCTCGCCCACGTAGCCCAGAACGTGGGCGGCGAGGGTGCCGTGCGGGTAGGAGCGCTGGGCGATCTGCACCACCCCAACGCCCGGGAAGGCGGCCTGGTTCTCCCGCAGGTACACGACCTTGTCCTTGGGGACGTCGTCCACGACGGGAACGGGCTTGAACAGGCTGAACCGCTCGTCCTGCAGGCGGCGCTCGAGGTCGATCTGGGGCTTGCCGAGGAGGGCGGCCAGGCGGGGGACGAGGTCGCGGTGCTCCTGGGCCGCCTTCCTCTCCACGACCACGGTGGGGACGATTCGGTTGTCCACCAGCACGTCGCCGTTGCGGTCGAGGATCTTGCCGCGGGGCGCCTCCGTGTAGACGAGCCGCACGCTGTTGGTGGTGGCCTCGATCTTCAGGTCGGGGGCGGCCAGCACCTGCAGGTACCAGAGGCGGGCCAGCATGGTGGCGAACAGCGACATCACCACGATGCCGAGGATGGCCAGCCGCAGCCGCGTCGAGTCGCGCCGCTCCCGGCGGTCGCCCCACGGGGACCGGGTGGTGGTCACTCGGTGTAGGCCCGCTCGGGCGGCCGGCCGGCCAACGACCAGCGCAGGAGGCGGAGCACGGGCAGGACGAGGATGCCGTTGGCGATCCCGACCACCAGCATGATCGTGGCCAGATGGGCGTTCACCAGGCCCGTCTCCCCGATCATGCTCCCGACCAGGGCGAACAGGCCCACCCCGGCCGAGCTGGCCACGAAGGCCACGGCCACCGGGAAGCCGGGCGAGTCACGCAGGAGGCCCGCCTTGGCCAGGCCGACCGCGTAACCGACCAGCGTGAAGGCCAGGGCGGACAGCCCGAGCGGGGTCGGGAGCAGCAGGTCGGCCAGCATCCCCGAGGCGAAGCCCATGACCGCCCCGTACCCGGGACCGGCCTCCAGCCCGGCCGCCACCGCGGCCAGGAGCATGACGTCGGGCATGACCCCGGCGATGCGCAGCTCCGGCAGCAGGGTGGTGTGCACGATGAGGCACAGCAGCAGCGCCACCGGCAGGCGGAAGCGGAGGTCGGTGATCATCGGGCGGGCTGCCCCCACAGCAGGACCTTGACGAACTCGAGGCGGCCGAGGTCGACGGCGGGGTCCAGGCTGATCTCCTGGGAGATCGCCCCCGGGGGGGTGGAGAACGACTTGATGGTGCCCACGGGCACCTCGGGAGGATAGGCGCTGCCGTCCACGCCGCTGGTGACGACCGCCTCGCCCTCCGACACCTTGGTGCCGGCGGCCACGAAGTCCACCCCGAGGGGCTCGCGGGCCCCGCTCCCCGAGGCCACGCCGATCTCGCCCGAGCCGGTCAGGCGCACACCCACGCTCGACGAGCGGTCGGTGATGAGGCGGATGGTCGACCGGGTCTCCGATACCTGGAGGACCCTGCCGACCAGGCCGGCGCCGGTGACGACCGGCATGCCCACCGCCACGCCCTTGTCCGAGCCCCGATCGACCACGACCGTGTGCTGGAAGTTGGACGGCGACGTCGACACGACCCGGGCCGCCACGGCGGGGATGGTGGAGGCGAAGTCGAGGCGCATGAGCTCGAGCAGGGCCTGTCGCTCCCGCTCCGCCCCCTCCTCGGCCAGGCGGGCGCCCCGGGCGTCTTCCAGCTCGGCCCGCAGCTGGGCGTTCTCCCGCTGGAGGGACCGGTAACGGGTGATGCCGCCGAAGAAGTTCCCCACCGGCTCGAAGGCGTCGGACGCGACGTTCTGGATGGGGGCGAGGGCGTCACGGGCGCCCTGGCGCAGCGACTCGAGCGTGCCCGTGCCACCGTCGCGGTAGTCGAGGGTGATGGCGGTCACCGACGTCAGCACGAGCAGGAAGAGGAGGAAGCGGTGACGCCGGGAGCGCCGGTAGACGGCCACGGCGCGCTACCGCGGCACGAGTCGTGACGCGGAGCGGATGACAGGGTCGGCGAACCTACCGTTCTCCAGAGTTCGCCAAAACCTGCCGAAGGACATTGAACTCCTCGAGGCACTGTCCCGACCCGATGGCCACGGAGTGGAGCGGGTTCTTGGCCACCACGATAGGCATGCCGGTCTCCACTGATAGGCGCACGTCGAGGCCGGTGAGCAACGCTCCACCGCCGGTCAGCACGATGCCCTTCTCCATGATGTCGGCGGCCAGCTCGGGAGGGGTCTTGTCGAGGGTGACCTTCACCGCGTCGACGATGGACGCCACCGGCTCTTCCAGGGCTTTTCGCACCTCTTCGGTGGAGATCACGATCGTCTTGGGGAGGCCGGTCACCAGGTCGCGCCCCCGGATCTCGGCGTAGACCTCCCGCTCGAGGGGGTAGGCCGAGCCGAGCGCCATCTTGATCTCCTCGGCGGTGCGCTCGCCCAGGGCGAGGCTGTACTCCTTCTTGACGTACTGGATGACGGCCTCGTCGAGCTCGTCGCCGCCGATCCGCTCCGACTTCGACGTGACGATCCCGCCCAGGGAGATGACCGCCACCTCGGTCGTGCCGCCGCCGATGTCGACGACCATGTTGCCGGTCGGCTCGTGGACGGGCAGGCCGGCCCCGATGGCGGCCGCCATGGGCTCCTCGATGATGAACGGGGTCTTGCGGGCGCCGGCGTACTCGGCCGCCTCCTGCACCGCCCGCTTCTCCACCCCGGTCACGCCCGAGGGCACGCAGATCACCATGCGGGGCTTGGCCCAGCGCCGCTGGTGCACCCGCTGGATGAAGTAGCGGAGCATCTTCTCGGTGATCTCGAAGTTGTTGATCACCCCGTCCTTCAGGGGACGGACGGCCTGGATGTGGTTGGGCGTGCGCCCGATCATCCGCTTGGCCTCGAGGCCGACGGCCAGCGGGCGCCCGTCGCGCACGTTGACGGCCACCACCGACGGCTCGTTGAGGACGATGCCGCGGCCGCGCACGTAGACGAGGGTGTTGGCGGTGCCCAGGTCGACCGCCATGTCGCGGCCGAGGAAGGCGGAGAAGAAGTTGTCCGTCATCGGATGTGGAAGGGGGCCTCCGCGCCAGTGGGCTGGGCTAGAGGCTAGGCGTATCGGCGGGGAAGCTCAACCCCCGGTTGAGCCTTCAGCCCAGGTCGGGGAAAAAGATGCCAATCTCGCGGGCCGCCGACTCCGGCGAGTCGCTGCCGTGGACCAGGTTCTCGGTCATCTCGACGGCCAGGTCGCCGCGGATCGTGCCCGGCGCCGCGCTCTTCGGGTTGGTCGCCCCCATCAGGGTGCGGACGACGGCGTAGGTGTCCTCGGGGCCCTCCACGACCAAGAGGAGGGCCGGGCTGCGGGTGATGAACGCCACCAGGTCGTCGTAGAAGGGCTTGCCCTCGTGCTCGGCGTAGTGCCGGCCCGCCGTCTCCTTGTCGAGGGTGCGCAGCTCGGCGGCGGCGAGGCGGAGGCCCTTGGCCTCCAGCCGGCGGAGGATCTCCCCGGCCAGGCCCCGTTCCACGGCGTCGGGCTTGCAGATGACGAGGGTGCGGTCCATGGGGCGAAGCTACTCCGGATCGAGCCAGGCCCTCGCCGCTCCCACCACGTAGAGGGAGCCGGTGACGAGGACCAGCTCCTCCTCCCGCGCCTCGGCCAGCCCGAGGTCGACCGCGTCCTCGACGGTGTGGCAGACCTGGGCGTCCACGCCCAGCGCCAGCGCGGCCGCCGCCACCTCGTCGGGAGGCAGGGCCCGGGGCGACGGGGGCGGGCAGGCGACGACCAGCCGGGCGGCCCGCACGTTGAGCGCCTTCAGCATCTCCGCCGGGTCGCGTCCCCGGAGCATGCCGACGACCAGGATCCGGCCCTCGGCCGTGCCGAAGGCCTCGTTCACGGCGCCGGCGGCGGCCCGAGCTCCCGCGGGGTTGTGGGCGCCGTCGAGCACGCACAGCGGAGCGCGGCCCACGACCTCCAGCCGGCCCGGGATCTTCACGGTTGCGAGGCCCGCCTCGACCACCTCGGGGCCCAGGGGCTTGCCGAAGAAGGCCTGGACCGCAGCCAGCGCGGCGGCCGCGTTGTCGCCCTGGAAGGGCCCGTGGGCGGGGAGGAACACGCTGCGGTACTCCGCTCCGGGCGTGAACAGGTCGAGGGCCCGGCCGCCGACGGCCAGCTGGTTGCCCGTGCAGCCGAAGTCGACCCCTCGGGCCCACACCGCCCCCGCCGGCGTGGCCCGGAAGATGGGCGCCAGCCCGGGGTCGGTCTCCCCCAGCACCAGCGTCGCCCCGGGCTTCACGATCCCGGCCTTGGTGGCGGCGATGTCGGTGAGCGCCGGCCCGATCGTCTCGGCGTGGTCGAGGCTGACGTTGGTCACCACCGCCACCTCGCCGTCCACGACGTTGGTGGCGTCGTACCGGCCGCCCAGGCCGACCTCGATCACGGCTGCGTCCACGGCCACGTCGGCGAACCAGCGGAGGGCTGCGGCGGTGAGGATCTCGAAGTGGGTAAGGCGCTCGTCGAGGAGGACCTCGAGGTCGGCGACGGCGCTCAGCACCTCGGCCAGGGCGTCGTCGGCGATCGGCTGGGCGTCCCAGGCGATGCGCTCGTTCACCCGCTCCAGGTGGGGGCTCGTGTACGTGCCCACCGAGAGGCCCGAGGCGATGAGCAGGGCGGTGGCGATGCGGGCCGTCGAGCCCTTGCCGTTGGTGCCGGTGATGTGGACGGCGGGATAGGCCCGGTGGGGGTCGCCCATGATGTCGAGGACGCGGCGGATGTTCTCCAGCCGCAGCTCGGCGGCGTGGGGCGATGGGCGGGCCTCGAGGTTGATGTGGCCGGCGAGCCAGTCGAGTGCGGCGGGGAGGTCCACGACCGCTCATTGTGGCCCGGGCGCGAAGAGCCCCCCTGGCGGGGGGCTCGAAAGCTCAGGGACGGGCGGGAACTACGAAGCCAGGCGGGCCTGGGCCACGTCGACGGCCCGGCGGGCCTTCACCCGGGCCACGTCGGCGGCGTGCTCCACCTGGGTGCCCGCCGTGTCGGTGATCCACATCGCCCGCTCGCGGGCCAGCTCGGCCGCCGGCTTGGCCTTGGCCGCCGCCTTGGCCGCCTTGGCCGACGCCTTCATGGCCGCCCGGCTCGCAGCCTTGGCCGCCGACTTCTGGGCCTTCTTGGCCGCCTTGCGGGCCTTGCGGCTGAGCCTGGGCCCGGCGCCCCGGGCGGCCTCGATCATGCTGCCTGCGGCCACCGCGGCAGCGAGCTTGCGCGACTTCTTGGCCAGCTTGCGACGGCTGCGGCGGTCGAGGACCAGCCCCGTCAGCCCGCCCACGGCGGCGGCGCCGGCGGCGGTGGTGGCGGCCTTCTTGGCCATCCCGCCCCCCTCCGAGCCCGCTCCGTCGGGGCTCCGCATGGACTTGACGACCACGACGACTCCACCGACCGTCCCGGCGATCACGGCGTATTTCACGGCCTTGCCCATAGATGGACCTCCTCGCGACCGGTCAGGGGCACTGTTTGCCCGAACCAGTCTTACCTATCCCCTAAGCCCCCGGCGTACAACCAGGCGGGCTTCTCCCAGGTTTCTCGTAAGAGTGGCCGCCGATCGCGACTCATTGCTCCGGAAGCCGAAACCAAGGAGGAGCCATGGTGATCGAGACGTTGCGCCGGCGTGGCCGGACCGCCCTATTGTGCCTGCTCGCCGCCATCGGGACCCCCGGCCTCGACCCCGTGCCGGCAGCGGCCGGAGACCGCCAGCCCGCGGCCACCGCCGCGACGGCCGCCCCGAGCAGCCGGCTCGTCACCCTCGGCGCGCCGCGGCCGAACCCCGCCGCACCCGTCCTGTTCGACGTGTCCCGCTCCCGCCACGGCAGCACGTCCGCCCTTCCCGGCCCGGGCGGCGACCTGACCTGGAGTGCCCACTGCGACGCCGACCGCACCACCGCCCTGCCCTTCTGCACCGAACCGACGGGCTACTACGAGGTCCACGGCACGATCGAGCACGCCCGCCAGGAGCTCCAGCCCGACTTCTCCCCCGTCCATCCCAAGGCGCCCCAGTACGCCTACACGCGCGTCGACTACGTCGGGGCGGTTCCCGCCCGCGAGGTGCTCGTGCGGGTCAGCGACGGGTGCGGCCTCTACACCGACACCTACACCGACGCCGTGGGCCGGTACTCGGTCGTGTTCCCCAGCTGGTGCGGGGAGAAGGAGGCCACCGTCACGCTGTACTCGATCAGCGCCCCGGGACCGGGCCGCCAGGTCGCCCTGGGTGTCCACACCGCCAGCCCCGACCCCGACAGCCTCGGCGACCTGGTCGACGACCCGAGCCTCTACACCGTCGTCAGCGGGGAGGTGGGGTCGTTCGTCCCCGAGGGCGGGGCCGAGGCGCCCGGGGGGGTTCAGCTCGACCGCACGTTCTGGGCCTCGGACGAGGGCCGGCTCTACGACCTCGGCAAGTTCTCCCGCAAGGGGGAGGTGGCCAGGGCACTGACCGTGATGGAGAACACCATGACGGCCCTGGACTACTACCGCCAGCTGGTCGACCCCGACCGGCTGCCCCAGATCAACCTCGTGCTCACCGACCAGCCCCTCGAGGGCACCGACAACACTGCGGCGTTCTCCAAGTCGAACTCCAACCGCATCTACGTCCCGCCCCGCATGGAGTGGTCGCAGTGGGCCGTCATCCACGAGACCGGCCACTACTTCGACGGCGGCGTCCTCGTGGAAGGAGGCCTGGGCAACTACGGCCGGTGGGGCGAGCCCATGGCCAACGTGCGGGCGGGCGCCATCCTCGGGACGCCCTGGATGACCCCCGCCGAGGACCTGCCCAGCGAGAACCTCGACGTGCAGGGGAACTGGGACGACGGCGAGGGCGCGGTGGTGGTCGACAACGTGTCCGACACCGCCCCCGGCCAGGGATGGACATGGCGGATCCTCTGGGACCTCCACGACGGCGGCGCCGGCGTGGCCGAGCCGATCGACTTCGGCCACGGCCAGTTCGACCAGTGGGACGGGGGCGGCAGCTCGGCCAGCCCGCTGGCCCACGGGATCAACGGCGTGGTGCGGGACTACCTGCCCCAGCGCGACGGCAGCGTGCACCCCGACTACGTGGACCGGGGCCAGTCAGGTCCGGACCTCGTCGACATGCTTGACGGCTTCGCCTGCCTGTACGGCCTCAGCATCCTCGACATGGAGAGCCTGCTGCACGACGTGATGCAGTACGGCTACGACTTCGGTCACTGCTCCGAGCCCGACAACGAAGCTCCCGGTCCTTGACGGGCCGGGGGCCCCCGCCTAGGACGCGGCCCGGCGGGGGCGGGGGGAAGAGGAGCGCTCGGTGTCGCCCCGCGGCACCAGCGTGGGGTTGACCCGCTTGAGGACGACCGAGCGGTCGATCACGCACTTGCCGATGTCGGACCGGCTGGGCAGGTCGTACATGACGTTGAGCAGGACCTCTTCCAGGATGGCCCGCAGGCCTCGGGCCCCGGTGCCCCGCAGCAGGGCCTGCTCGGCGACCGTCTCGAGGGCGTCGTCGGTGAACTCCAGGTCCACCCCGTCGAACTCGAAGAACTTCCGGAACTGCTTGACCAGGGCGTTCTTCGGCTCCACGAGGATGCGGACGAGGGCGTCCTTGTCGAGGTTGGAGACGGCGCCGATGACCGGCAGCCGGCCCACGAACTCCGGGATCAGGCCGAACTTGAGCAGGTCCTCGGGAAGCACCTGGGCGAGGATGGCCCCGAGGTCCTTCTCGTTGGACCGGCGGAGCTCGGCGCCGAAGCCGACGCCCTTGTGGCCGATCCGCGACTCGATGATCCGCTCCAGGCCGGCGAACGCACCACCGCAGATGAACAGGATGTTGGTGGTGTCGATCTGGATGAACTCCTGGTGGGGGTGCTTGCGCCCCCCCTGGGGCGGCACCGAGGCGGTGGTGCCCTCCAGGATCTTCAGCAGGGCCTGCTGCACGCCCTCGCCGGAGACGTCACGGGTGATCGACGGGTTCTCGCTCTTGCGGGCGATCTTGTCGATCTCGTCGATGTAGATGATCCCGGTCTCGGCCTTCTTGACGTCGTAGTCGGCGGCCTGGATCAGCTTGAGCAGGATGTTCTCGACGTCCTCGCCCACGTAGCCGGCCTCGGTGAGGGCGGTGGCGTCGGCGATGGCGAACGGCACGTTGAGCAGGCGGGCCAGGGTCTGGGCCAGCAGCGTCTTGCCGCAGCCGGTGGGGCCCAGCAGGAGGATGTTGGACTTGGCCAGCTCCACGTCGGGGTCGGAGAGCGCCCCGACCTGCACCCGCTTGTAGTGGTTGTAGACGGCGACGGACAGGATCTTCTTGGCGTAGTCCTGGCCGATGACGTAATCGTTCAGGAACTCGTAGATCTCACGGGGCTTGGGCAGGTCGTCGAAGCGCAGCTCCGACGTCTCCGACAGCTCCTCCTCGATGATCTCGTTGCAGAGATCGATGCACTCGTCGCAGATGTAGACGCCGGGACCGGCGATGAGCTTCTTCACCTGCTTCTGCGACTTGCCGCAGAACGAGCACTTCAGGAGATCGCCGCCGTCCCCGAACTTCGCCACGTGGTAGCCCTCCGCCCCGTTCTCAGCTCACGCCGGCGGCTTGCGGGACGTCCGCCAGCTCGCGGGTGAGGATGACCTCGTCGATGATGCCGTATTCCTTGGCCTCGTCCGCGCTCATGATGAAGTCGCGGTCGGTGTCCTTGTTGACCCGCTCGATCGGCTGGCCGGTGTGGTGGGCCAGGATCCTCTCGAGGAGGTCCCGCATCCGCGTGATCTCCTTGGCCTGGATCTCGATGTCGGCGGCCTGGCCGGCGGCTCCACCGTAAGGCTGGTGGATGAGGATCCGGGCGTGGGGCAGGGCGTGGCGCTTACCCCTCGTGCCCGCCGCCAGCAGCACGGCCGCGGCCGAGGCGGCCTGGCCCATGCAGTAGGTGGCGATGTCGGGCTTGATGAACTGCATGGTGTCGTAGATGGCGAACAGGCCCGTGATCTCCCCGCCCGGGGAGTTGATGTACAGGCTGATGTCCTTGTCCGCGTCCTCCGACTCGAGGTGCAGGAGCTGGGCCATCGTGAGGTTGGCCACCGCGTCGTCGATGGGCGTGCCCAGGAAGATGATCCGCTCTTTGAGCAGGCGGGAGTAGATGTCGAACGCCCGCTCCCCCCGGTTGGTCTGCTCGATGACCGTGGGGACGAGGTAGTTCCTGATCGGGGGGACGCTCATCGGGGGTGCCTCATTGAACAGTCTCCTCGGCGGGGATGGCGGCGTCAGATGAATCTTCCTGGCCAGGGGAGGCCTCCGCCGGGCGGGGCTCCAGCTCGGAGCGGTCGATCACCCGGCCGTCCTCGTCGACGTACTCCGTGTGCTCGACCAGCCACTCCATGGCCTTGGTCTTCCTCAGACCCGAGCGTACCGCGGGTAGTTCCCCTCCGCTTTGAAGGCGCTTGCGGAGAGCGTCCACCTTCTCGCCCCGCCGCTCGGCCATCTCGCGGATGCCGTCCTCCAGCTCCTCGTCGCTCACCTCGAGGGCTTCCATCTCGGCGACGGCCTGGAGGGCGAGGTCGGCCTTGAGGGCGATGATGGCCTCGGCCTGCATGGCCAGCAGGAGGTCCTGCTCGGTGCCGCCGATGGCCTGGAGGTACTGCTCGAGGCCCACGTTCTGGTGGGACAGGCGGTGCTGGAGGTCGTTGATCCGCCGCTCCAGCTCGGTGCGCACCAGGGCCTCGGGCATCTCCTCGTCGACCAGCTCCACCAGCGCCTCGATCACCTTGTCCCGCACCATCATCGCCGCCTGGAGCTTCTTGACCGTCTCCATCCGCCGCCGGATGTCGGCCTCCAGCTCGGCCACCGTCTCGAACTCCGACGCCTCGCTGGCCCAGTCGTCGGTGACCTCGGGGAGGACGGTCTCCCGCACCTCCTTGACCAGCACGGTGAAGGTGACCTCGCCGTGGTCGGGGGTGGTGGCGTTGAACTTGAGGATGTCGCCCGACCGCTTGCCCCGCAGCTCCTGGTCGAGCTCGGGGACGATCGTGCCCTTGCCCACCTCGTACAGCTCGTCGTCGGCCGCCAGCAGGACCTCGTCGTGGCGGGTGACCTTGCGGTCGATCGACACGTGGTCGCCGTCTCGGGCGGGACGGGACACGGCCTCGAGCTCGCCGAACTGCTCCCGCAGGCGGTCGACGTGGCCCCGGACGTCGGCCTCCGTCACCTCGATGGACGGCAGGACCACCCGCAGTCCCTCGTACCCCGCCACGCTGACCTGCGGCATGACCTCGACGACGGCGTCGAACGACACCGCCCCCTCGTCCTGACCTGCGGTGATCTCGATCTCGGGCGGGGCGATGGGGGTGATGTCGTTCTCGGCGACGGCCCGGTCGTAATACTCCGGCAGGGCCTCGCGCAGTGCCTCCTGGCGGGCGACCCCTGGTCCGAGGCGCGCCTCGATGAGCCGGCGGGGCGCCTTGCCGGGCCGGAAGCCGGGCACGCGGATCTCGCGGGCGATCTTTCGGAAGGCGGCGTCCATGGCGCGGTCGAACTCCACTTCCTCGACCTCGATGGAGAGCCGGACCTTGTTGCCGTCCAGCGGCTCGACGGATGACCTCACCGGGTCAGGGAGTATACGGACCCGGCGGGCGTGGCCCGGCGTTCTGGGAACCGCGGCTCCCCGTGACCTCCGATCACGAGGCGGTTCGCTTGCGGGCGGGCGCCTTCTTGGCCGTCGGTCTGGCCTTGGCCGCGCCGGCCTTGGGCGCCTGTGCCAGGGCGTAGCGGTCGCGCGCCGACACCATCCGCTGCACCCGGGCCAGCTCCTCGCGCAGGAACCCGACCGCCTCCCTCAGCTCGTCGAGGCTCACCGCCCGCTCCTGGGTCGCCCGCAGCTCGGCCAGGGCCGCCTCGGCGCTGGCCGACGCCCGGGCGCTGGCCGCCGCCACCTCCTGCAGCCGCTGGTGCATCTCGCCGGCCACGGCCTGCGCCGACAGGTCGGCGGCCCGGCGGTCCTCGGCCAGCCGCTGGCCGAAGGCGTGGAGGATGGCCTCCAGCGCCGCCGTCTGGCGCTCGAGGTGGCGGTCGTGCTCGCCGGCGTTGCGGGCCAAGGCGTCGTCGACGGCGGTGGCCTGCACGTGGAACCTCCGCTCCTGGTCGGCCGTGATCCGGATGACGGCGTCGGCGATCTCGGCCCGCACGTCCTGGCGGGAGTCCTCCAGCACCCGTTGGGCCTGGCGCAGGAGGGACCGCATCTCCGCCCCCGCCTGCTCCCCCTCCTCGGCCAGCACCGCGTAGAGCTGGCGGGAGTTCTCGAAGATCCCGGTCTGCACCTGTCGCAGCTCCTCGACCTGGCGGCTGGTGGCCTCCACCGTCGCCACCGAGAGCTCGGCCATTCGCCGGCCCAGGTCCCCCACCGCCGTCTCCAGCCGAGCCATGCGCTGAGGGTCGTCGAGGCGGGCCGCCACCACCTCCTGGCGGACGAGCTCGAGCGCCTCCCGCTCGTCGGCGATGACCTTCTGGACCCGCTCGAAGGTGTCGGCCAAGGCCGCCTCCAGCTCGGCCCGGCGGGCCTCCCACGCCTGGCCCTGCTGGCGGATGACCGCCGCCAGGGCACCCTCCACCAGCGTGGCCGACTCCGACCGCAGGGCGGCCAGCTCCTCGAGCACCCGGTCGGTGGTGGACGCCGCCGCCGTGGCGACCTCCAGTGAGTGGTGCCCCAGGACGCGGGCCTGGGCCTCGGCCGCATCGGCCACCGCCGACCGCACCGCGGCGTGGATGACGCCCTCGGTCTGGCTCAGCTGCCCGGACACCTCGGCGTGGAACGCGGCCGCCTGCTCGCGCCGGTGGGCCTCGAGCTCCTCCCGGAGCCGCTCCCCCACGTTGGCCAGCCCTTCCTCCCAGGCCGCCGCCTGGCGGGCGGTGGCCGCCGCCAAGGCGGCCAGAACCTCGGCGGCCACGGCCTCCTGCTGGCCCGCCAGAGACTCTCGGACCGTCGCCGCCAAGTCCGCGGTGGCAGGGGCGAGTTCGGGCGGCTGCGACGGACCGGGACGCCGGGCCTGCTCCAGCTCGGTGCGCAGGGCGTCCAACGCCGCGCCCTGCTGACCCAGAGCCGCAGCCAGCACGGCCTGGACCTCGGCCCGCAGCTCCATGCGGGTACTGACCGCCTCCTGCCGCTGGTTGTCGGCCGACACGGTCAGCGACTCCTCGAGCCGGCCGATGCGGGCCTCGAGGGCCCGTGTGTGGGCCGCCAGGGCTTCGTCGAGCCCCGGGCCGGTTCCCTGGCGGCTACGGGTCCTGCTCTCGGCGGCCAACGCCCGCTCCAAGGCCGACAGCCGATCGGCGACGCCCTGCGCCTGCCGCTCGAGCACCCCCGACAGCGTCGCCCGCATCTCGGCGCGGAACTCGTCCTGGTCGTGGGCCACTTCCGCCCGTAGACGCTCGGCGCTCCCGGCCAGGAGCACCTCCAGGCTGCCCCGCAACCCCCGCCAGGTGTCGCTGCGGGGGTCGACGATGCTCGATATGGCTGCCTCCAGCTCGGCCCGCAACTGCTTGCGCTGGGCCGCGACCTCGGCCTGGAGCCGGTGGAGCCCGTCGGCGGGCAGGTCGGAGGGAGCTGCTGGCGGGCCGCCGCGGTAGAGATCGGCCGCCAGCCCCTGGAGCTCCCCACGGATCTCGGCCGTCTCCTGGGCCAGGCCCTGGCTGATCCTTCCCAGCTCCGACTGGAGCTGTTGGGCCATGGTCGTCACCGCGCTGCGCAGCTCCTGGCGCAGGGCGTCCACCCGACCGGCATCGTCGGGTCGGGCCCGCTCCACCAGGGCCGCCAGGGCGTCGATCTTGTGGTCGAGGCGTTCGGCCGCGGCTGCCTGATCGGCCGCCACCTCGGCAACCTGGCGAGCCGCGGCCTCGGCCGCCTGGCGGGCGGTCGCCTCCGCGGCTTGCCGGGCGGCCGCTTCGGCAGCGTCGCGAGCGGCCGCCTCGACCTGGTCCCGGCCTCCGTCGGGACCTTCTTCACGGGCCGGTGCGACCGGCGGAGGGGGTTGGAACGGGCCGTCGTCGACCAGGCCCTCGAACGCCCGGTGGATCGAGTCCCCGGACCGCGTCCCTCCCGCGTCGGCGACCATGGTGGGTGCGAGGTTAGTGGCCGGCACTCCCAGCACAATGGAGCGTCCTGGTCCCCGTCCCAGCCGGAGGTCGCATTGAACTGCCCCGTCGACAACGAGACCCTCCAGATGACCGAGCGCAGCGGCGTGGAGGTCGACTACTGCCCGAGATGCCGGGGGATCTGGCTCGACCGCGGCGAGCTGGACAAGATCCTCGAGCGGGCCGAGCGCGAATTCTCCCCGGTGGCGGGCCGCGACGACCGCGACCGGGTCCGCGACCGGGACGACGACGACGACGACGACCGGCGGGGCTACCGGCAGGAGTACCGGCGGGACTACCCCCCGCCCCGGAAGAAGCGGAAGAACTTCCTGTCGGAGATGCTGGAGTTCGGCGGCGACTGATCCGGGCACTTCCCCGGTCGCAGATTGACACCCGCCGCCCGGGGTGCTTGCGTTTCGCACTCGTTGGCCGCTGGACCGAACCGATGACTACTCGAGTGCCCCCCACCCGGGGCGCGGGCCGGGCGCCGGGGGGCTGAGTGCCCGGGCGTTGGCGGGTAGGGACGACCCGGCTCCAGTCGATCGTGCTGGAGGCGTGCTGGCGCCCCATGACGGGCGACGAGGCCGGTGACTTCCATGAGGTCATCGACCTGAAGGACGGTCGCGTCGCCATCGTGGTGGGGGACGCCCCCGGGTACGGCCCGCCGGCCGCCGCCATCGCCGACGCCCTGCGCACCGAGCTGCGCCGGGGCTTCAGGGCCAGCGACGACGTGCCGCGCATCTTCGCCGCCGCGGACGACCAGCTCCAGGCCAGCGGCGACGAGGTCATCGCCACCGCCGCCTGCGCCCTGGTCGACCCCGCCGGCGGCGTCGTGCAGGTGGTCAACGCCGGGCACCCGCCGCTCGTGCTCGCCGGCCGGGAGAGCGTCGAGCTGGTCGACGGCGAGCCCGACCCGCCCCTCGGCCTGGGCGGCGCCCGCCGGGCCAGGGTCCGCCCGCTGCCTCCCGATGCCGCCCTCTTCCTCTACACCGACGGGCTGATCGAGCGCCGGGGGGCGGGTCTCGACCAGGCCCTGGAGACCCTGGTCTCGATCTGCGAGGGCCTCCCGATGGCCGGCGGCACGGCGATCGAGTTCGCCCGGCGGGCCACCTCCGCCTTCGGTCCGCCGACCGACGACGTCACCGTGCTCTCCGCCCAGGTGGTGCCCGAAAGCCCCCTCAACGGCCCCGTGGCCGTGGGCGGGGAGGCCGGCCACGTGGTCGTCCTGCGCGTCTACCTCGATCCCCGCGACCTCCGGTCGACCCGCCTGCGAAGAGCGGTCGACGACCTGACGCTCGCCCTCAGGGGTCACGCCGACGTCCGCGTCGACGTCCTGGACATCACCGCCCCCACCACCGACATCGAAGCAGCCGGTGTGCTCGCCACCCCCACCATCGTGCGGGCCGACACCCGACCACCCCTACGGGTCATCGGCTGGTTCAGGACCGCCGACGAGCTGGCCGAGGCGCTGCAACTGCCGTCACCCAAGGAGACCCGCTAGATGACCTCTGTCGTCCGCGACACGCTCCCTCGCCTGGACGTGGGCGTTCCCGGGCTCGACGTGATCACCTCGGGGGGCCTGCCCCGGAACCGCCTCACGCTGGTGTCGGGCACGGCCGGGAGCGGCAAGACCGTCTTCGCCGCCCAGTTCCTCGCCACCGGCATCACCGACGTGGACGAGCACGGCGTGTTCGTCACGTTCGAGGAACGGCCGGACGGGCTGCGCACCAACATGCGGTCGTTCGGCTGGGACATCCCGACGTGGGAGGCCGAGCGCCGCTGGTCGTTCGTCGACGCCTCGCCCCAGCAGGCGGAGACGGTGTTCTCCGGCAACGACTACGACCTCGGCCCCCTGATCGACCGCATCCTCAACGCCGTCCGGCGCACGGGGGCCACCCGGGTGGCGCTCGACTCCGTCGGCGCCCTGATCGCCCAGTTCGAGGACATGGCGCCCGCCCGCCACGCGCTGTTCCGGCTGGCCGCGGCCCTCGAGGCGTCGGGGGTGACCACGGTCATGACCGCCGAGCGGGCCGAGGACTACGGGCCCGTCGCCAAGCTCGGCTTCGAGGAGTTCGTGGCCGACAACGTCGTGATCCTGCGCAACGCCCTGGAAGGCGAGAAACGGCGGCGCACCATCGAAGTGCTCAAGATGCGGGGCTGCGCCCACCTCAAGGGCGAGCATCTCTTCACCCTGCTCGACCAGGGCATCGTCATCGTGCCCGTCAGCGTCGCCTCTTTCGGCTACGGCGCCTCCACCCGGCGGCTCACCTCCGGCGTGCCCGCCCTCGACACCATGTTCAACGGCGGGCTGTTCGAGAAGTCGCTGTGGCTGGTGGCGGGCCCCACGGGGACGGGCAAGTCGTCATTGGCCGCACACTTCCTCGCCGGAGGGGTGCAGGGGGGCGAGCGAGCCCTGCTCCACTCCTTCGAGGAGAGCCGGGCGCAGTTGCTGCGCAACGCGGCGAACTGGGGCGTAGACCTGGAGGGCATGGAGAGGAGCGGCCGGGTGTGCATCGTCGCCGACGCCCCCGAGGCGGCTTCCCTCGAGGACCATCTCCAGCGGATGAAGGCCACCATCGACGAGTTCCGCCCCGACCGGGTCGCCATCGACAGCCTCACCGCCCTCCAGCGGATCGCCACCGTGAAGAGCTTTCGGGAGTACGTCCTGGGGCTCACGCTGCACATCAAGCTGCGGGCGATGCTCGGCCTGGTCACGAGCAGTGCCAACGACTTCCTGTCCGGCGAGGGGACGCGCGAGCTGCACGTCTCCACCATCAGCGACGTGATCACCCTGCTCCACTACGTGCCGGTCGGCGGCGAGATGCGCCGGGGCGTGCAGGTGCTGAAGATGCGGGGCTCCGACCACGACAAGAGCGTGCGCGAGTTCCACATCACCGACCACGGCATCGACCTGTCCGAGCCCTTCCCCGACATCACCCACCTGTTCTGAGCCCGCACGCGGCAGTGCGCCGAGCTGAGGCTCGGCACACTGCCCGCTGGCCTGGTGCCCACTCAGAAGCAGTACCAGGAGAAGCTGCTCACGTAGATGCGCACGATGCCGCCGGTGGCGAGGGCCGTCCCACCGGTCGGGCTCTGGCTCACCACGTACCCGCTGGGCCCGCAGTCGGGCGTGCTGTACCGGTAGACGACGAAGCCGGCGCTCTGCAGCACGTTCGTCGCCTCGGTAGCCGTCCGCCCGGTCACGTCGGGAACCGTCCCGGTCGCCGTCGTCCCGCACTCGACCCGGTAGTAGAGCCGGTACTCGTAGCCGTTGGTGCTCGACCGCCCGATGGCCTGCGAACGCTGGCCGAGCCCGCCCTCGGACTCGGAGATGCTGATGGCGCCGAGGTACTTGTTGCCGGAGCTGAGGTCCTCGTCCCACTCATTCATGGAGACCGTCATGGACCCCGAGAACGTGTGGCTCGGCGGGTAGGCGAACTGGTTCTGCTTGATCGACGTGAACAGGTGCCGGTTGGAGTTGTAGTTGACGCTGATCTCGTCGGTGTCGTCCCACCAGTACCAGGCGTTGTCCTCGAGGTCGATGGCCTCGAGACCCTCGGGCTTGAGCGTGCACGTGGTGGCTGCATCGGCAGCCGGGGCCAGGACGAGAACCGAGGCCGCCGTGGTCACCAACGCCGCTGCTCCGAGGACAGCCTTGCGGAACCCACCCAAGCCCGTCACTGCACCAGACATGTCTGTCTCCTTTGTGTCTCTCATGTGCTCCGAGCGATCCCCTGACCGCTCGACTGCACTATGAGGAGGGCGCCGTCCCAGCGTCATGGGACCGGTGTCCCGACGTTGCCGGGACGGTGTCCCGGGCGGCGGGCGCCCGGCGTGGGTGAGCCGGCTCATGGACCACGGCCACAGCTATCCCGGACTTTCCGTCTGCGATGGCGGGATGGTCGTCGACCTGGGGCTCATGAAGGGGGTTCGCGTCGACCCCCGGCTCGAGCGGGTGCGGGCCCAGGCCGGGGTGCTCCTCGGCGAGATCGATCGGGAGACCCAGGCGTTCGGCTACGCCGTTCCCGCCGGCATCGTGACCCACACCGGGCTGGCCGGCCTCACCCTGGGGCGAGGACCGGGTGCGCCAGGCCTACGGCCCTGAGAAGGACGACCGCCTCAAGGCCCTCAAACGCAGGTACGACCCGACCAACTGCTTCCGCCTCAACCAGAACATCCCTCCCGACTGAGCCGCTATCGCGTCCACGCCGCCACGTCACGGCCGAGATAGCCGGCCAGGCGATCGATCGGGGCCGCATCCTCGCCCACGGGCTGGGCGTCGGCGAAGGGCGACCCGGGCGGCCGCCGGGGGCCCAGCCAGCTCCGGAACTGGTCGAGACTGGCCCCCACCACGTCGTCGTCGAACGGCGGCGTCTGACCGGTGGCCCGGGCCAGGTCCCAGCCGTGGACCAGGGTCTCGCCGAGATGGAGGAAGAGCGCCAACTCCGCCGGCCCCCGCCCGAGCGGCAGAGGGGTCTCTCGGTGGAGCACGCCGGGACGTTCCCAGGCCGCCAGCATGGTCTCGCTGGTGCGCCGGTACATCGCCCCCGGGTCGTCGTCGAGGTCGACGTCGGGCGCACCCCTGCTCCAGTCCTGGCCCTGACCGATCTCCGTGTACTTCAGGTTCCCGGCCACGATGTGGGCCACCAGGTCCCGAACGGTCCAGGCCGGGCACGGCGTAGGTGCGTCGAGCTGCCCATCCGACACCCCGTCGATGAGCCGGGCCATGCCCCCGGCGGCCCGCCGGTCAAGATCGACGACGCCCATCGGCCAACGATACCGACGACCCCGCACTCGTTTACGCTTGGACCACACCGGGGAGTGGCGCAGCGGTAGCGCACCTGCTTTGGGGGCAGGCGGTCGGGGGTTCAAATCCCCCCTCCCCGACTCGGTACCCTCAGGGGCCGTGCGGGTGTAGCTCAGTGGTAGAGCTCCAGCCTTCCAAGCTGGTCACGCGGGTTCGATTCCCGTCACCCGCTCCAGTGGGGCGCGGCTAGCCCGAGGCGGCGGTGGCCGCCTTCATCGGCGACGAGTCGGTGAACGACAGGGCCTTCTCGAGGTGGACGATGGTGCCCGCCTCTGGTTTGGAGACGAAGCGCACCTCGTCGACGAGGGCCCGCATGAGCAGGATGCCGCGGCCCCGCTCGGCCGACATGTCGTTGGACTCCTCGCCGTCGGTGAGCGACTGCCAGTCGAACCCCCGACCGGTGTCGATGACCCGGATCACGCACTTCTCGGAGTCGATGTCGACCCGGACCTCGTACCTGTCGCCCGGGCCGGAGTGGTGCACCACGTTGGCGCACGCCTCCGTCTGGGCGACGGCGATGTCGTCGATGCACTCCTGCTCGGCCCCGACCTCGTCGAGGGCATGGAGGACGATGTGACGTGACACGGGGATCGTCTGTTCGTCCCGGGGCAAGGTCAATGACAGACTTATCTGCATCTCGCTGTTCCCTACGGAGCACCCTCTGCTAGGGCTCGATCGGGTCGGTTCTGGGTGCATGCGGTTCGATCTGGTTGCTGGATCGTGCCTACCCCCCCTTCCCGGGAGTCAATCGGGATCACGATGACCGGTACTGTCCCGCCCGCATGGAGCCCCGGGAGCCGCGAACGCCCAACCTCGGACGGTCGGCGGCGGTCATGGCGGTGGGCACCACGCTGTCGCGGATCACCGGCCTGGGACGGCTGGTAGCGGCTGCGTACGCGCTGGGAGTGACGGAGTCCCGGCTCGCCGACACCTACAACATCGCCAACACCCTTCCCAACGTCATCTACGAGCTGATCCTGGGGGGCGTGCTGACGTCGGTGTTCATCCCCATCGTCGTCGAGGAGCTCCGCACCAAGCCCAAGGACGAGGCGTGGCGGTCGGTGTCGAGCCTGGTCACCTGCGCCATGGTCGTCTTGGCCCTGATCACCGCCGTGTCGGTGGTCGCCGCTCCGGCCATCATCCGCCTCTTCACCCTGCGCGTCGAGGGAGGCCAGGCGGCCGAACAGCAGCACCTGGCCACCGTCTTCCTGCGGCTGTTCGCGCCGCAGATCGTCCTGTACGGCTACGCCGCCATCGCCGCCGGGCTGCTCAACGCCCACGACCGGTTCGCGGTGCCGATGTTCGTGCCCATCCTCAACAACCTGGTCGTCATCGGCGTCTTCCTCGGCTTCGCCGCGCTGGTGTCGGGGACGCCCACGGTGGCCAGCGTCGACGCCAGCCTCTCCCAGGAGCTGCTGCTGGCCCTCGGGACGACGGCGGGCGTGGCGGTGATGGCTGCCGCCAACTGGCCGTTCGTCCGCAGGCTGCCGGGGCGGCTGCGGTTCCGGCCCCGCTTCCGCGACCCGGCGGTGCGCAAACTGGCCCGCCTCTCCACGTGGACCTTCGGCTACGTGCTCAGCAACCAGCTCTCGTTCGGCATCGCCCTGGTGCTGGCCAACGACGTGCAGGGCGGCCCCACCGCCTACTTCACCGCCTTTGCCTTCTTCCAGCTTCCCTACGGCATCGCCGCCGTGTCGATCATGACCGCCCTCATGCCCACCCTCTCGGCCCAGTACGTCGAGGGCGACAACGCCGGCTTCCGGGCCCGCACCGCAGGGGGCATCCGGGCCATGGCCCTGCTCATGCTGCCGGCCACGGCGGCCTACCTCGTGCTCTCCCGGCCCCTCATCGGCACCCTGCTGGAGAACGGCGTCATGCAGGCCGAGAGCAGCGACCTGGTCGCCTCCGTCCTCGACACGCTGGCGTTGGGCCTCCTGCCGTTCTCGACGTTCCTCCTGCTCCTGCGGGCGTACTACGCCCGCCAGGACACCCGCACGCCGCTGCTCGCCAACCTGGTCAGCAACACCGTCTACGTCGTGGTCTCCTTCGCCCTGTTCCCCTTCCTGGAGGTGCCGGGCCTCGGCCTGTCCCACACCGTCTGCTACATCGTGGCGGCCGGCATCGCCTGGATGTGGCTGAGCCGGGCCGTGGGCGGCCTCGACGGGCGTCACACCGCCCGCGAGATCGGCAAGTCGGCCGGGGCGGCGGCGGTGTCCGGGATGGCCATGCTCGCGGTGGTGTGGGCCGTGTCGGCCGCGGTCGGCCCGGGCGACGTGCGGTCGTTGATGCAGCTGCTCCTCGGGGGCGCCGTGGGCGTGGTCACCTTCGTGATGGCGGCCCGGGCGCTGCGCGTCGAGGAGCTGGCCCTGTTCACCCGGCTCCTCCCCCGCCGCCTCCGGGTAACCTGATCGTCGATGAACCGGCGGTGGGCGGTCGGCACGGTGGCGGCCTTGATCGTGCTCGTGAGCGTGGCGGGAGTGGCCGGAGCGTGGGCGACCACCTACGACCGGCGCACGTCCCAGCAGCTGCTCCCCGGCACCACCATCGAGGGCATCGACGTCGGCGGCATGCGGGCCTCAGCAGCGGTCAAGCTGCTCCGCACCCGGCTCGAGGAACCGCTGCGCCGGCCCGTCACGGTGCGGGCAGGCGCCACCGAGGTGGAGACCACCCCGTGGGACCTCGGCCTGCGGGTGGACGTCACCGCCGCCGTGCGCAAGGCGCAGGGCACGGCGTCGGGCAACGCCGTGGGGCGGGTGTGGCAGCGCGTCTTCACGTCACCCCAGCGCCACGTCGACGCCTCGCCCCGCTGGGACGGCGGCGTGCTCGACGCCCGCCTGGCCGAGCTGGCCGGCCAGATCCGCACCGAACCTCAGGGCCCTGCCATCGACTCGTCCACGGGCTGGGTGCGCATGACCCCGGGCAAGCCGGGGCTGGAGGTCGACCCCGCCCGGGCCAGGGAGACGCTGACGGCGAGCGTGAACCTCGGCGACGAGGTCGTCCGCCTTCCCACCAGGTCGATCGCGCCGGCGGCCGACCAGCCCAGCCAGGTCATCCTCATCCGCACCGGTGAGAACAAGCTGTACCTGTACCGCAACGGCACGATCGTGCAGGAGTGGCCGGTCGCCACCGGCGCCGCCGGTTACGAGACGCCGGTCGGCCAGTGGAAGATCGTCCAGAAGCTGGTCAACCCGTCATGGCACAACCCGGGCAGCGCGTGGGCCCGCGGCATGCCTCGGGTCATCCCGCCCGGGCCCAACAACCCGCTCGGCACGCACGCACTGCGCCTCGACGCGCCGGCCATCCTCATCCACGCCACCCCCGACCGCAGCTCGATCGGCTACAGCGTGTCGCACGGCTGCATCCGGATGCTGCCCGAGCACGAGATCGAGCTGTTCGAGCAGGTCGAGGTGGGCACGCCGGTCGTGGTCGTGGAGGCGGGCGAGCCGCAGGCGCGGGTGTCCACGCCTGCGGTCTCTGCGGACGCTGCCGCGGCGGTGAACTTCTAGGCCGTCGCTCAGGCGGCTTCGGCGGCCACGGCCTCGGGCTCGAGGGCGATCTCCAGCACCTGGCTGACGTCGTCCACCAGGTGGAACGTGACGACCTCACGGACGGCCTCGGGCACGTCGTCGAGGTCGGCCCCGTTGCGGGCGGGCAGGATGACCTCCTTGAGCCCGGCCCGGTGGGCGGCCAGCACCTTCTGCTTGACCCCGCCGATGGGCAGCACCCTGCCCTGGAGGGTGACCTCGCCGGTCATGCCCACCGTCGACCGCACGGGACGGCCGCTCAGCAGGCTGGCCAGGGCGGTGGTCATGGTCACGCCGGCCGACGGGCCGTCCTTGGGCACGGCTCCGGCCGGGACGTGCAGGTGGAACCGGCTGGCGTTGGGGTCGAGCCGGGAGCGCACGTAGGAGAGGGCGATCTCGGCCGACTCCTTCATGACGTCGCCCAGCTGGCCGGTGAGGACCAGCCGCGGCCCTTCCGTCCCCGGCAGGGCGGTGGCCTCGATGAACAGCACGTCGCCGCCCACGCCGGTCACGGCCAGGCCGGTGGCCACGCCCGGCACCGCCGTGCGCTCGGCCGCCTCGAAGAAGAAGCGGGGCCGGCCCAGGTAGGTCCGCACGTCGTCCACGTCGACGGTGAGGGGGGTGTTCGTGTCGCCTGCCGCCACCTTGGTGGCCACCTTGCGCAGGAGCTTGCCCAGCTCCCGCTCCAGGTTCCGCACGCCCGCTTCACGGGTGTAGTCGGAGACCACGCAGCGCAGGGCCTCCTCGGTCACGATGCACTCGCCCGGGTCCAGCCCGTTGCGCTCCTGCTGGCGGGCCAGGAGGTGGTCGCGGGCGATGGCGACCTTCTCGGCCTCGGTGTAGCCGTCGAGGTTGATGATCTCCATGCGGTCGAGCAGCGGGCCGGGGATGGTCTCCATCACGTTGGCGGTGGCCACGAACAGCACGTCGGATAGGTCGAGGTCGACCTCCAGGTAGTGGTCGCGGAACGTGTGGTTCTGGGCCGGGTCGAGGACCTCCAGCAGGGCCGAGGACGGGTCGCCCCGCCAGTCGGCGCCGAGCTTGTCGACCTCGTCGAGCAGGAAGACGGGGTTCATCGTGCCGGCCTCGCGCAGAGCCCGGACGACTCGACCGGGCTGCGCTCCCACGTAGGTGCGGCGGTGGCCACGGATCTCCGCCTCGTCCCGCACGCCGCCCAGCGCGACGCGCACGAACTTGCGGCCCAAGGCCCGGGCGACCGACTCGCCCAGCGAGGTCTTGCCCACCCCCGGAGGCCCGACCAGGGCGATGATCGCCCCCGAGCCGCGGCCGCTGGCCGGGCCCAGGCCCCGCTCCGCCCGCAGCTTGCGGACGGCCAGGTACTCGACGATGCGGTCCTTCACGTCCTCCAGGCCGGTGTGGTCCTCGTCGAGGACGGTGCGGGCCTCCGACACGTCCAGGCGGTCGTCGGAGCGGACGCCCCAGGGGATCTCCAGCACGGTGTCCAGCCACGTGCGGATCCAGCCGTGCTCGGGGCTCTGCTCGCTGGTGCGCTCGAGCCGGCCGATCTCCTTCTCGACGGTCGCCCGCACGCCGTCGGGCGCGCCCGACTCGGCCAGCTTGGTGCGGTACTCCTCGACCACGCCCTCGCCGTCGCCGTCCTCACCCAGCTCCTTGCGGATGGCGGCCATCTGCTGGCGCAGCAGGAACTCCCGCTGGGTCTTCTCCATGCCGTCGGTGACGTCCTGGCGGATGCGCTCCTTGATGGCCAGGTCGGCCAGGACCTCGTTGGCCCACCCGACCGCCTTCTCCAGCCGCTCCTCGACGTCGATGGTCTCCAGCAGCTCGATCTTCTGCTCGAAGCTCAGGTCGGGCGAGTAGCCGGCCGTGTCGGCCATGGCCCCGGGGTCGTTGATGCCCTTGAACAGCTCGGACATCTGGCTCGCGCCCCGGTCTTCGAGGATGTTCTCGATGACGGCCCGGTACTCACGGGCCAGCTCGATGGCGCGGGACGTCGGAGGCTGGGGCGGGACCGAGTCGACCTGCACCCAGGTGGCCGGGCTGGGGACGGGCGCGGGCACGCCCACGCCGATGACGGCGCGCTCGATGCCTCGGACGACGACCACCTTGACGCCGCTGGGCAGGTCGCCCCGGTCCTCGATCTTGGCCACCGTGCCCACCCGGGCGAACCGGTCGTCGAGGCGCGGGACCATCACCAGGCGCCCGGACGACATCTCGGATGCCTCGACCGCGGCCCGCGCCTCGGGGCTCTCCAGAGCGATGGTGACGACCATGCCCGGAAGCACCACGCCGGTGGCCAGCGGGAGCATGGGAAGGGTCGTGGTCTTCAGGTCGGGCATGCGTGCTCACCTCGAATAAGGGGGTACGGAGGGATCAACACGCGGGCGGAGGGGGCTGTTCCCGGGCAGACTGCGGTCATGGCCGACAACGACGAGCCTCTCCGGGTGGGCGACCGGGTGGAGGCGGCAGACGACTCGCTCCGGGGCGTCCCTGCCGGCACCCCGGGCGAGATCATCGGTGTGAGCGGGCTGGAGTGGATCCGCTACCGGGTGAAGTTCGGCAACGGCCGGGAGCACAACCTCGTGGACGCCAAACGCCTGCGCCGCCGCAAGGTCGCCGGGCGCTCCAGGTAGGGCTACTCGAACCGCTCGGAGAGGACGTCGACGACCCGTCGGCTCGCCTCCAGCGGCGAGCTGTCGGTCCGCTCGAGGAGCACGGCCGCTCCCAGCAGGACCGTCCCGCCCAGGCCGAGCCAGGCCCATGTGGGCACTCCGGCCAGCACCGACAGCGACTCCCGGACGGTCACCACCGCCAGCATCGCCGTGCCGACCACCATGGGGCCGGCCTGGCGTCGCCAACCGCCCACGGCCACGGCCGCGACCGCCACCACCCCGGCCACCAGGGCGTGCCAGCCCGGCCCGCCCTGGACCCGCTCGGCGATGGCGGCCCCGCCCATGAGCAGGACCCCCGGGACGTAGGCCACCCACGACGAGGCCTGGTGCCGGCGCTGGGCGATCCACCCCGCGACCAGGAGTTGCAGCGCCACCGGCGCCACGTACGGTTCGGCCACGGCCGTCCCCCCGAGGTGCAGGTGGACGTACAGGCCGGTCGTCAGAACGGCGGCGCCGGCGTGGCCCAGGGCGAGGTGGCGTAGGACGAGGGCGGCGGCGAAGGCCAGCCCGCCCGCCACCAGCAGCGAGTCGGCGAAGGCGACGGCGTCCTCGGCCGCCAGCGGCACGCCGAGGCCTAGGGCCCCGCCGGCCGCGACCAGGAACGGCGAGCGCCACGGCCGGTCGACCACCGCCGCCAGCCCTGTCCAGGCCACCGCGCACACGCACAGGCCGAACCCGGCCCACGGCAGGGGCACGTCGGTCGCTCGGGCCAGGGCCAGCACCAGCGGCTGGACGGCCACGGCCGCGCCCAGGGCCACCTGGGGACGGCCGAGGCGGACGGCGTCGACCACATACAGAGCAGTGACGACGGCCAGGGGCGGGATGGAGGCCGCCGCCGGGTGCAGCCCGGGCGCCAGGAGCACGGGCACCAGCAGGCCCAGGCGGGCGACGTCGCCCATGCGGCCCAGGGCGAACGCCAGCGCCCATGTCGCCCCGACGGCCAGGTACAGCGAACCGGCGTCTCCGACGAGGTCGGGGGTCAGCAGCGAGGCGGCCAGGGCGGTGGCGACCGCGTCCAGGGCGAGGACCAGGCTGGCGTCGCGGTGGGCGGCCACGGCCAGCACGACCGCGCCGCCCAGGCCGACGGCGCCCACCGCGAGGGGGTGGGTCCAGGCGGTGACCACGGCCCAGGGGACGAACAGGGCGGCCAGGAGGGCCCCGCCCGCCTGGCGGCCGGCGACGAGGACCGCCGACAGCCCCACCAGGGCGGTTGCCGTCGCCAGGCCGGAGAAAGTGGCCAGGGCCACCCCGGCCGCGGCGGACACGGCCGCCGCCATGGTGGCTGGCGCCCACCCCGAGCCCCGCACCAGCGCGTTCCCCAGCGAACGACCGGCGGCGGGGACGGCCCGCCGCACGTCGGCCGTGAGCCAGCCGACGGCGGCCACCAGGAGGGCGGCGGCGAGGGTGGGGTTCGTGCCCGACTCGAACAGCTCGTGCCGCTCGACCAGGTCGAAGAGCGGGGCCACGGCCAGCACGAACCCGGCCGAGAGGACGGCGACACCGGCCAGGGCCTCGGCCGCATGGGCCGCGCCGGCCAGCGGGCGTCCCCAGAAGTCGTCGTCGAAGAGGGCCAGGGCCAGCAGCTCGATCACCACGAACAGGGCGGCCAGGCCGAGCAGCTCGAACGGTCCACTCACCTCGGCCGCGCTCACCGCCGTCCCCACCCCAACGGCCACCGACGCCACTGCCAGGAAGGCGAGGCGGAGGTCCCGCCGGCGGTGCCCCTGGCGAGCGAGGACGACTGCCGCGATCAGGCCCGAGGCCAGCGCCACCAGCTGCTGGCTGGGCCCGATCAGGCCCAGTTCCTCGAGTGTTCCCGCCCCGACCCGCAGCCGCGACCCCTCGAACAGCAGCTCGCCGAGGCCGCTGCGGGCTGCACCGGCGTCGGCCAGGAGCAACCCGAGAGCAGGGCCCACGGCCGGGGCCAGACCGGCCACCGCGGCCCACACCGCCGCCGACCACCGGGCCCGGCGCTGGGCCGGTCCGGCACCCAGCTCGACGGCCAGGGCCCCGACGGCCAGGGCCAGCGTGGCCGGGACGGGCGTGACCCCGGCGATGCCGGCGGCCAGGACCAACGGCGACGCGGTGGCCGCCCACGACAGGACGACCGAGCGGGTGACGTAGGCCAGGCCGGCGAACACGGCCGTGCACACCAGGCCCTCGGCCAGGAGGGTGAGCCGCCAACCGAGGTCGGCCCGCAGGGACAGGCCGGCCAGGTCGACGGGGATGAGGAAGGCCCCCAGGTGGAAGAGGACGTCGCCGGTGGCGGGCAGGGTGGGTCGCAGCGCCCTGCCCGCGACCAGGAACGCTCCGGTCAGGCCCCCGACCAGCGCCAGCTTGGCCGGGTCGGGCAGCTGGTCCCACCGCACGGCGACGAAGACGGCCGCCGCGGCCACCAGGAGGAACGCGCCGGTGCTGCCGACCCAGGTGGCGGCGGTGCGGCGGCCGGAAGGATGCGTGGTTGCGGTCATGGCCCGAGCGTGCGGGAGCAGGGTGCCGACGCCTATCCGGAGCACCCCCCAAAGCCGCTCAGGGGAAGTCCTGGCCAACTCTGGACGTTCTCACAGGTGATCCTCAGGGAACGTGGGTTGGTTGGAGGCATGGAACACGATCACCGCACCATCTCGGTCCTGGACCCGCCCCGGCGGCAGCTGCCGGTCTTCGAGGCGCCCCCTGCCTACGCGCCGCCCCAGCTGTGGGCACCCTCGACCCGCCAGCCCGGCCGCTGGCGCACGGCCGCGGTCGCCCTCGCCTTCGTGGTCGGCGGCGCCTCGGGCGGCCTCGTGGCCGGCGTGGTGGACAGCCAGTCCAGCGATGCCCCGGTCGCCGGCCGTCCGGCCGCCGGCTCAGGCGCCATCGCCGAGCCCCAGGACATCCAGGCCATCCTGGCCAAGGTCGAGCCCGCGGTGGTGACGATCCGCACCCAGCTGGCGTCCCAGGGGCGGTTCTTCGTGGCCAGCGGTGCGGGGACGGGCGTCATCCTCACCTCCGACGGCGAGGTCCTCACCAACGCCCACGTGGTCGAGGGGGCCACCTCCGTCGAGGTGACCCTCTCCGGCGAGTCGCAGGCCCGGCGAGCCGACCTCGTCGGGATCGACAGCAGCAACGACCTCGCCCTGCTGAAGATCCGCAGCGCCTCGGACCTCCCGACCGCCGAGCTGGGCTCCTCCGCCGACCTCCGGGTGGGCGACGACGTGGTGGCCATCGGCAACGCCCTCGCCCTCGACGGCGGCCTCACCGTCACCGAGGGCATCGTGTCGGCCGTCAACCGCACCATCTCCGATCGCACCATCCACCTCGAGGGCCTGGTCCAGACCGACGCGGCTATCAACTCGGGCAACTCGGGTGGCCCGCTGGTGAACGCCGCCGGCCAGGTGGTGGGCATCAACACCGTCGTCGCCGGCGACGCCCAGAACATCGGGTTCGCCATCGCCATCGACCGGGCCAAGCCGGTCATCGACCAGCTCCGGTCGGGCCTCAACCGGTAGAGGCTCCGGCGCCGGTAGATCGGGCTTGACCTTGGAGCCGACTCCAAGGTTTATGGTGATCTCGTGAGCCAGTTGACCGTCTCGAAGCTCGCCGAGGGCGCAGGGGTCTCGGCCGACTCCGTTCGTTACTACGAGCGGATAGGCCTCCTCCCCGAGCCCGACCGCAGCCCGTCCGGCTACCGGCTCTACGACGAGGAGGCGCTGGACCGGCTCCGCTTCATCAAGCGGGCGCAGCGCTTCGGGCTCCGCCTGGAGGAGATCGGTGAGCTGCTGGACATCAGGGAGCGGGGGCTGTGCCCGTGCGGGCACACCCGCGACCTGCTCGTCCGGCGGGTCGCCCAGCTGGACGAGGAGATCGCGGCCATGGGCCGGCTGCGGGAGGACGTCCAGCAGATGCTGGACGAGCTGCCCGAGCCCGCCGCCAAGACGTGGCGCTGCTCCTCCGAGATGCTCCAGATCGGCGCCCATCCTCGCCGTCACGCGACCTGACCACCCCGAAAGGACCATTCGATGACCGACGACGCCTGCAACTGCGGTTGCAACACCAAGCCGGCCCCCGAGGCCGCCAAGGACGAGGCCTGCACCTGCGGGTGCAGCTGCTGCGACAGCCCTTCCCAGAGCGACAAGGCCGGAGCCCACGCCTGATCGCCGACGGAAGAGGGGGGTGACCGGTCCGCCGGCCACCCCCCTTTCGTTTGTCCGGACCCTCCCGGGGAACAACGTGCATGGCGAGCAAGGACGCCAGGCGGTTCCCAGAGCTCTCGAGGAGGATCCCCATGTCCGACATGCAGACGTCAGACCTGCCGGGCCAGCCGGGCACGTCCGAAGGGGAGGCGGGGCCCAGCGAGTCGAACCCGACCGCCCCGAGCGTCGAGGGCCGGGACGTCGACACCGACGACGCCGAGGAAGGCACGGCGTGAAGCTCCGGGGCCTGCTCGCCCTGCTGACGGTCACCCTGCTTCTCGTGCCGGCCGCCCCCGCCTTTGCCCAGCAGCCGGGCGCCCCCCAGCCGGGAGCCCAGCAGGGCACCGAGGACCCGCCCTCCAACCAGGGCCCCTCCGGGACGGGCGGGAACACCCCCAATGCCGGCCGCACCGGTGGCGGCACCGAGTCGCCCCGCGTGGGCAACGACTCCGGCGCCAGCAGCAAGGTTTTCGGCGCCATCGCCGTCGGCTTCGTCCTCGTGGTCATCGCCGTGGCGGTGAGCACTCGCGGCCGCCAGAAGGCGGCCGAAGACGCCCTCGCCAATCACTGAGCACAGCGGTTTCGCATGCGTCGACCCGGGTAGGTTTCGGGTCGCTGAGCAGTCAGCTGCCGGGCGATCTCCACTCCGCCCCCGATCGCCCCCCTCCCTTTCGGGTTCGGTTGGGTCGACGCGCCCGGCAGCGGCTGCTCCGTGTTCGCTGGCATCATGGCCGGAGGTGGAAGAGCGGGGCGGGATGGAGCTGGCCGAGGTGAACGTGGCGCGCCTGCGCGCGCCGATCGAGGATCCCGCCCTGTCGGGGCTGGTGCGGGCCCTCGAGGACGTGAACTGGCTGGCCGACAAGAGCTCCGGCTTCGTCTGGCGTCACCGTCCGGAGCAGGGGCCCCTCACCATGGGCGAGCTGCCGGGCGCAGGTGAGGTGGTCGTGACCCTCTCGACCTGGGTCGACTTCGGATCTCTCCAGTCCTACGTGTACCGGACCGCCCACGGGCTGTTCATGCAGCAGCGGGGCCGCTGGTTCTTGCCCGTCGGCGGCTTCACCACGGCGCTGTGGTGGGTCCGCGAAGGCGACCGGCCCACCGTGGCGGAGGGGTTGAGCCGCTTGGCCCGCCTGCGCTCGGACGGGCCGACGCCGGAGGCGTTCTCGCTGCGCCGCCGGTTCACCCCCGACGGACGGGCGGCCGCGGCCAGCTGATCAGTCGACGTGGACGGCGGTGGCGTGCATGTCGTCCGAGTAGTGCTCGGCGAACAGCCTGGCCACCAGCTCTCCCCGGCTGCTCACTCCGACCTTCTCGAACACCGACTTGATGTAGTCGCGGACCGTGTGGGCGGACAGGAAGAGCTGGGCCGCGATGTCGGGCGTGGACGATCCCCGGGCGATGGCCCGCACCACGTCCCGCTCCCGAGGCGACAGCCCGTACGCCTCGATCACGATCGGCGCCACGTCGGTGCTCTTGGCCGGCTCGACGACCACGGCGACCGTGCCGTCCGCCGCCCCTCCGCTCAGGCAGGAGGCGTGGAGGACCAGCCAGCGTCCCGTGCGGTCACGCAGGCGCAGCCGGGCTGGGCCGTCGTCGAGACCGGCGGCCACGGCGCGGGCCCGGGCCAGCAGGGGGATGACGGGGATGGCCGCCTGAAGGTCGCCGGACCTGGGGTCGGCCAGCACGTCCAGCCAGCTCTGGGCGGCGTCGTGGCCGTTGCCGTAGATGCCGCCGAGCCAGCCCCTCGCCTCGGCATTGGCCGACATGAGCACGCTCGAGGAGTCGAACATCAGCAGCCCCGGGGCAGCGGACAGGGCGGGAGGCACCTGGCCCATGGCCATCCGGGTTCGCAGGGCGGCGGCCACGATCCCGGAGATGGCGGCCATGAGGGCGACGTCCTCGGCCGAGAAGGGGCGGTGGCCCTTCTCCCGGTAGAGGGCCCCCATGGCCCAGGTGTTCTCGCCGGACCGGAAGGCCATCCGCAGCTCGTCGTCGTAGCCCTGGGGCTGGACGAAGTGGCGGTAGCGCGAGCTGCGTAGGGGCCGGTCGTGGGTCTCCAGCCGGATGGCGGCGGCCGGAACGGGCTTGCGGGCGAGGTCGCGGTACAGGGCCGTGTCCTGCTCGTGGAACTCCCCGTCCCACAGCGTCTGGCAGTAGCCCTCGTCGAGGGCCTCGAACCGGGCGGGAGCCACGGCGAGGAGCGTGGAGGGGTCGACGCCGAACCACATCGACCCGTCGAAGGGGACAGCCTTGCGGACCTCGTGGCTGACCGCCTCGAACAGCTCGTCGCCCGTCGCCGCCCGTGCGCAGGCCCGCTCGATGCGCTCGACGGTCCGCAGGTCGGCGGCGGTGCCCACCGGGCAAACGGTACTCCGGCGGGCCAGCGACGGCACCCCCTCGAATGAGGGGATTTGCCCTTGCCGGTTCCGCCCTGACGAGGGGTACCGCCAGGGTCCCCCGGGCCGCATGGTGTCGGGGTACGCCAACGAGCAAGGAGCCCACCGTGGAAACCCCCGTCCCCACCCTCAACCCCGTTCCCATCGCCCCCGACACCTTCCTCATCCCCAACCTGGCCCCGGCCGAGCCCGGCACCTACGTGGCGGTCAACTCGATGCTCATCCGGGGCGAGGAGCCCGTCATCGTCGACACCGGTGCCCCGATCCACCGCCAGCACTGGCTCGAGCAGGTGTTCTCCCTGGTCGACCCGGAGGACGTGCGCTGGGTCTTCCTGTCCCACGACGACGGGGACCACACCGGCGCCCTCCACGACGTGCTCGACCTCTGCCCCCAGGCCACCCTCGTGACCAGCTTCTTCGCCATGGAGCGGCTGGCCCTGGAGCGGCCCATCCCCCTCGACCGGATGATCTGGCGGGAGCCGACCGAGACGTTCGACGCCGGTGACCGCCGCTTCCGGCTGATCGTCCCGCCCATCTTCGACGGGCCGACGACCCGGGCCCTCTACGACGAGAAGACGGGCGTGCTGTGGTCGGTCGACTCCTTCGCCGCCCTCTCCACCGGCACGGTGCACGACGTGGGCGAGGTGCCCCGGGACCTCTACGAAGAGACGTTCCGGATGTTCAACAGCTGGATCTCGCCGTGGCACCAGTGGCTCGACCCCGTCGCCTACAACCGCCACGTCGACACGGTCGAGGCACTGCGGCCCCGGACCGTGGCCTCCGCCCACGGCCACGTCCTGCGCGGGGACGACATCCACGACGCCTTCGACCGGGTCCGCACCCTCGCCGGTCAGCCGCGGATCGTCCCCCCCGGCCAGCCGCTGCTCGATGAGCTGCTGGCGACGGTCGTCGCTGCCGCCTGACCCCGCCCAGGCTCGATCAGCTCGGTGGGACCCGAGCACCGACTCCCGGGTGACCGGCTGGATCTCCTGCACGTCCCGGTCCGAGGCTGTCTCCTCGGCGATTCCCATTCACCCCAGTCGGTCATGTCGTCGAGACGGGGACCCGGGCGGCAGCCCCCTGCTCGGCACCGGCGGCGTTGAGCGCCGGCAGGGGCACGTCCCATGCTCGCAGTGGGGTGTTCCGCCACGCAGGTGCCTGGGCCCTCGGCGGGGTGGGTTACATTCCGGCCCGGGCAGGATGCACGTAGAGACCTCCCACGCCGGCACCGATCCGCATCGCCGCCGCCGTCGTCGTCGGCATCGGCGGAGGCGTGCCCTTCTCCTGCGGGCGCTGCTGGTCGGATTGGCCCTCTGGTCGGCCTGCGTGGTGGTCATCGCCCTCGGGGCTCTGGCCGACCTTCGGCGTGCCCGAGTCGAGCTGGAGACCGCCCGCCGGCAGGCCGACCCGGCCGCCCTGGCGGAGGGCGAGCCGCTCGAGCTGATGGGCCGGGCCTACGGGCACCTGGCCGACGCCTCCGTGAGCCTGCGCAGCCCGATCATCGCTCCCGCCCGTCAGCTACCCGTGGTCGGTCGTCAACTCCGATCGGCGGCCGCCCTCAGCACTGCGGCCCGCAACGTGGCCGGGGCCGCTCTCGACGGACTCACCGCGGCTCAGGAGATCCTGTCCGGGCCTCGACCCGCCGGGCCGGCTCGGGTCGCCGTGGCCCGGCGGCTCGCGGAGGTGGCGGGCGATACCGAGCGGAGGCTGGCGCGGATCGACCTGGGCCCGCGCATCGCCCTGTTCCCTGCGCTGGCTCGCACCTACAACGAGCTCGCCGGCGAGCTGGACGCGCTCCGCAGCGCGCTGGCGCGGGCGCGGCTGGCGGCGTCGGGCGTGGCCGAAGTGCTCCAAGGGCCCTCGCGTTACCTGCTGTTCGCAGCCAACAACGCCGAGATGCGAGCCGGCTCGGGGATGTTCCTCTCGGTAGGCGAGCTGACGATGGAGGACGGTGCCTTCACGGTCGGGGCCATGCGTACGGTCACCGACGTGGCCGTCCCCCCCGGGACGGTTCCCCTGACGGGCGACTACGCCGACCGCTGGGGTTGGCTCGAACCCAACGTGGAGTGGCGCAACCTCATGCTCTCCCCTCGCTTCGACGTGAACGCTCCGCTGGCGGCAGACATGTGGCGAGCGGCAGGCGGAGGTCCGGTGGACGGCGTGCTCGCCGTGGACCCCGTGGCCTTGGCGGCACTGCTCGGTGGCACGGGGCCGATCGACGTCGACGGGCGGCCGCTCAGCGAGGAGACGGTGGTGGACGAGCTCCTGTACCACCAGTACACCCGCTTCTCACCCGAGGAGGTGACCGCCAGGCGGGACGAGCTGGGCCGCGTCGCCGAGGCGTTGTTCATGGCGCTCGAGGCCGGGCAGGGCACACTGGCCGGACTGGCCCGGGGGCTCGGGGAGGCCGCTGGGGGCCGGCACCTCCTGGCGTGGTCCATGCGCCCGGAGCTGCGGGAGATCTGGCAGGAGCTGGGCGTCGACGGATCGCTTGGCGACGACTCCCTGCAGCTGAGCCTGCTCAACCGGAGCGGCACCAAACTGGACCGCTTCCTGCGGACGTCCGCCACGGTCACCGTGACCGATGGCCCGGAGGGCGGGATGGGCGTGACCATCGATGTCACCGTCGCCAACGAGGTGCCCACAGGCGAACACCCGTACATCGCGGGTCCGGTGGCCAACACCGGCGCGGTGGAGGGCGAGTACGTCGGCTTGCTCGCGGTCCAGCTCCCGGCGGTGGCCCGGGGCGGTCGCATCGAGCCTTCCGAGGGCCTCGCCGTAGCGGGCCCGGACGGCCCGACCCGTGTGGTAGCGGCCCCGTTCAACCTCCGCCGCGGTGAGGAGAAGCACTTCGCCGTCCGCTTCGAGCTGCCGGTCCCCAGCGCCTCCCTCCGGGTCGAGGCGTCGGCGCGGGTTCCGCCGTCACGGTGGTCGTACGGGTCCCAACGGTGGGTGGACGACCGGACCCGGGCGGTGGTTTTGAGAGGTGGGAGTGGTGGGTAAACTGCGTCGGCCGTCGAGAAAAGGCGGCGCAACTCGGGCTAACTGGGGTTCGCTCGGCTGGGGGAGGAACAATGCTGGGGCACAAGGGGGTTGGCCGGCTGCTTGCCGGCCTGATCGCCCTCGGTACGGTGATCGTGCTGAGCGCGGCGCCGGCGCGGGCGCAAACGTACGTGGGAGTTCCGCCGCCCAACGTCGCCCCGAGCGACACCGGGCCCACGAGGCCTGCCGGGCCCACTGCGCCCGCCGTGCTGGGCGTCCAGTCCCGCCTGGGGCAGGTGGGCGCCGGCCAGCTTGCGCAGGTGCGGGGGTCCGCCCAGGTGCGGGCCCAGGGAACCCGGCTGGCGGTGACCGGCGGTGACCTCCTCGGGATGGTCGCCCTCGCCGGAGCGGCGCTGGTGATCGGCGTGGTGCTGGTCCGAGGGGGCCGCCGGCCACGCGCCGCCTCCGGTTCATCTTGACGCGGTAGCCCGTCCTTCATCGAAAGCGCTGGGGAGCAACGTGAAGCGGTCAACTCTCGCACCGTCCCGCCGACGGCTGCGCATCGCCGTTGTCGATGCCGAACCGATATCGGTCTCGCCCGCCGAATTCACCGCTCAGGGCCACACCTGGTTGCATCGCCGGGCCTCTTCCGAGCGGCCCGGTCTCGTCCTGAAGTACGCCGTCGATCGCGTCGTCGCGCTCGCCTGCCTGATCGTCGCCCTGCCCGTCATGCTGGTGGTCGCGCTGGCCGTCCGGCTCAGCTCCCGGGGCCCGATCCTGTATCACGACGCCCGTCTGGGGCAGTACGGGCGGGAGTTCCAGATGCTCAAGTTCCGCACGATGACCGGTTCTCCCGACACCGACGGCGAGGCGGACGGAGAATGGATCGCCAGGCAGGCGGGCCGCAGCGCCACCAGGGTGGCCACGACCGACCGGACGACGCCGGTAGGCCGGGTCCTGCGCCGCTTCGCCCTCGACGAGCTCCCCCAGCTGTTCAACGTGCTGCGTGGCGACATGTCTCTCATCGGTCCCCGACCGGAACGCGCCGCCGTGGCTCGCATCTTCATGGAGGGTTTCGACGGCTACGTGGAGCGGCACCGCGTGAAGCCGGGCATGACCGGTTTCGCCCAGGTCCAGGGGCTCAGGGGCGAAACGTCGCTGCGGGCCCGCATCGACTGCGACAACTACTACGTCGACAACTGGTCGGTCTGCCTGGACCTCAAGGTCCTCCTGCTCACGGTGCCGGCCATGCTCAGGGGGCCCGACGCCCACCGCTGACGCCGAGGGGGCCCGGCGGCCGGTCGTCACCATCATCGTCATCGCGTCGAACCGGCGGGATGAGCTCCTCGAATGCCTCGACAGCGTCCAGCGCCACGCAGCGATGCCCGTCGAGACGATCTTCGTGGACAACGGCTCGGTCGACCGCACAGCCGAGTCCGTCGCCGCCGCCTTCCCGGACGTCGTCGTCCTGCGACGACCGGTCAACGAAGGGCAGCCGGCCCGGAACCACGCGCTGCGCATCGCTCGGGGCCGGTACCGCATGTTCCTCGACAGCGACGCCCGGCTGACCGCGAACGCCCTCCCTCTCCTGGTGGAGGCCCTCGACGGATCTCCCACCACAGGGTCCGTGGTGCCCCGCCTGGTCTACCCCGACGGCCGGCTGCAGCTCAGCACCCGGCGGTACCCGCCGTTCATGCTCCCGGTGCTGCGGTTCCCGTACGTCGCGTCCTACTTCGAGCGGCGCCCGATCATCCGGCGGCACCTCATGGCCGACGACCCCCACGACCGGCGGCGCCCGGTCGAGTACGCGATCAACGCCGCCAACCTCTTCCGGGCCGAGGCCCAGGAGGCCGTGGGGGAGCTCGACAAGCGGATCTGGTTCGGCCACGAGGATGCCGACTGGTGTTTCCGCATCCGGCGCGCCGGCTACACCGTCGAGTACGTGCCCGAGGCGGTGGTCGTACACCACTACCAGCGGGCGGCCGCGGCCCGGCCGTTCTCGTGGCACACGTTCCGGTTCCTCCTGGCCCACTTCTATTTCCAGGCGAAGTGGCTCGCTCACCGCCGCCAGCTCAAGCGCGACGGGGCCCGGATGGACCAGGAGGCAGGTGAGGTGGCGGGGCGACCGGTAGCATTGGCGGACGGGCGTTCCCCCCACTGACCATGGTGCGAGATGCTGAACGCTGAACAGCTCCTGGCAGTCCTGTGGAAGCGCCGCGTCACCTTCCTGGCCACCTTCGCGGTCGTGGTCGGGGCGGTGGCGGCCGTCACGTTCTCACTCCCCAACGTGTACAGCACGAGCAGCTACCTGTGGGTCAACTCGACGCGTGGGACCGCCACCGACTTCGAGGCGACGCAGATGAACCAGATCCTCACCAAGACCTACGCGGAGCTTCTCCAGACCCGGACGATGGCCGTAGCGGTCGCCTCGAAGCTCCCGTACTCCGCCTCCCCCGGTCTCGTCGAGTCGTCGGTCGCCGTCTCGCCGATCAGCCAGAGCCAGCTGATCCAGATCCGGGCCGAGTCGTCCAGTCCGCGGCAGGCCCAGCAACTGGCGGACACCTACGCCGAGGTGTTCATCGACCGCGTGGGGCCGCTGAACGAGAGCACGGGAGTCGAGGGCCGCGTCTCCCTGGCGGAGCGGGCAAGCCTGCCTCAGGAGCCCATCCGCCCGCGCCCCGGGCTCTATCTCCTCGTCGGCACGCTCCTCGCCGCCTTCCTCGCGACCGTCGCAGCCACGCTCCGCCACCGCCTCGACCGCCGTATCGACATCGAGAGCTCGACCACCCACATTCTCGGCTTGCCGATCATCGCCCGGATCCCCGAGCTCGCCTCGGCCGGGTCGGGGGGCTCCGCCGACGGCGGAGAGAACCGGATGGAGTACTTCTCCGACGCGTTCCGGCTGCTCTACACCAACTTGACGTTCGCGGACGGCACCGACTCGCCTCGGTCGATCGCCGTTGTCAGCGCCAATCCGTCCGAGGGCAAGTCGACGGTTTGCATGCGGCTGGGTCAGACGGCAGCCGAGCTGAACCTGCGGGTGGCACTGGTCGACGCCGACCTGCGCCGGCCGCGGCTGTCGTCGATGCGCGACACCCAATCCGGCAAGGGGCTGTCGACCCTCCTCGAGAAGTTCCAGCCCTTGTCACTGACCGACGTCGCCATCCCCTTCGACGGTACGGCGATGAAGATCATCCCGTCCGGCCCACTACCGCCGAATCCGACCGGCCTTCTCCGGCGGCAGAGGCTGACCGAGCTCACCACGAGGGCCAAGAACCTCTTCGACCTGGTCATCTTCGACACCCCGCCGATCTCGGTGGGTGCCGACGCCTCGCTCGTGGCCACGACCACGGACATGGTGATCCTGGTGATCGACAGCCGGTCGACCCGTCACAGCGACGTCGTACAGGCGATCGAGCAGCTCCAACGGGCCAAGGCCAACGTCCTGGGCGTCGTACTCAACCGGTTGGAGCCGAACGCGGGGGCCTATTACCGCTACTACTACACGGCCCGCCGTCCCGGCGGGCGCCTGAGGCGCGGCCGCCAAGAGCCCAATGCCCCGGCACCGGGCCCCACCCCGGCCGGGAAGGGAGAATGACGCAGCTCCTCGTGCGGATCAGGGCCCGGCGGATCATCACCAACACCGCCCTGTTGGGCACGGCCCTGCTCGTCGGGCTGCTCTACCCGCTGAGCGCCTTCCGCTTCCATCCCCTGATCCTGCCCGTCGTCGTGGCCCTCGCCGCCCTGGCGGTGGCAAGCCAGGGCCGGCCCGAAGTGGGTGTCGCCGTCGCCCTCGTGCTCACTTCCCTGACCGAGGCGCTGGCCGGTCCCCGGCCCTGGATCCTCGGTGCGGTCTGGACCGGCCTCCTTCTCGCGATAACCATCGTGCGCCTGGTACACGAGGGCTGGGACGACGAGCGGCTGCCACCCCTCTGCGTCGCCGCCTTCGCGGTGCTGGCCGTGGACGTGATCGGCCTCGTCGTCTCGGGCGATCCGGCGGCCGCCACCCCGATCGTCCGTAGCACCGCCACGGGCGTGGCCCTGTTCGTGGTCATAGCCACGCAGGTCCGCACCTCCGACCAGGTCCGCTGGGTGCTTGGCGGCGCCGTCGTGGCGGCGGGGGTGGTGGGAGCGCATGCTGCCGTCCAGTACTTCCAGCCCGGCGACCCGTCCGTCGGCTTCTTCACGTCCTCGGGGGAGCTGGTCGAGCGGGTGACGGGGGGGTTCGGCCACCCCAACCAGCTCGCCGGCTTCCTGCTGCTCCTCTTTCCCGTGGTCGTGCTGGTGGCGGTCTTGGCGCCGCGGGCACGGGCGCTCGCCTACGTCGTCGCTCCTTTGGCGGTCTTCGGTGTCTACGCCAGCTTCTCCCGGGCCGCCCTGATCGGCCTGGTGGCCATACCCCTTGTCATGTTGCGGGGGCGCGGCTTGTTGATGGCGGCGCCCCTCCTGGCCATCGTGCTGGTGCTGGCGATGCCGGACGTCCTCAGGGAACGGTTCGCCACGCTCACCGCCAACGGGGCGGAGGCCGCGACCCGGATCGACTTCTGGACGACGGCGAGCGCCCTGTCCGCCGATCGCCCGCTGTTCGGCGTGGGCGTCGGCCAGTTCCCCACGGCGTACGCCGAGGCCCGGATCGCCGGCAAGCACTTCCTGCCGGCCACGCTGTTCGAGCCGCCCCCACACGCCCACAACCTCCTTCTCAACGTCCTGGCCGAGCGGGGCTTGGTGGGCTTGATGGCCCTGGGTGTCGCCTTCCTCCTCGCCATCCGCTACGCCGGCCGCCTCAGAGGATCACCCGACCGTGAGCTGAGCTGGATCGGCAGCGCGGTGCTGGCGGCCATCGTCGCCTTCCTGATCCACAACATGTTCGACGTGACGCTCTTCGAGGCCACGGCCATCCACTTCTGGTCCATCCTCGGCCTCCTCAGCGCGGTGGTGTCGGCGCCGGCGCGACACCGGGCGGGCGAGGCCGTCGCCGCCGACCCCGCCTTGGCCGCGCGTGGATGACGCCCGGCGCCGGTCCGGCCGGTTCACCGTCGTCATCTGCACCCGGGACCGTCCTGGATTTCTGGCGCAGGCCCTGGACGGCCTGGCCGGCCAGAGCTGCCAGGAGTTCGCCGTCCTCGTGGTCGACCAGGGCGGCGCCGGGCCGGTGGTCCGGGGCGCGGGCATGCCCCGCGTCTCGCTCCTCACGGATCGAGGACGGGGCCTCTCGCGGGCCCGGAACCTGGCGTGGCGGGCGGTCGAGACCGAATGGGTCGTCTTCCTCGACGACGACTGCGTCCCCTCGCCGACGTGGGCCGAGGAGCTGCACCGAACCATCGAGAGCATCCGGGACGCCGACTTCATCGGCGCCGCCGTGGTTCCCGGCAGCACGGGGGACGGGCTGGAGGGGGTGCACGTCGCCGTGTCCGAGCCTCGCCGCCCCGGCTTGCGTTCGGGCCGTTGGGTACGCCCGTGGGACATCGGGCTCGGTGCCTGCATGGCCGTACGACGGTCGGCCATCGAGCGCCTGGGGGGCTGGGACGAGCGCCTGGGCGCCGGCAGTGGGGCCTTCCCGGCGTCGGAGGACATGGACTTCAACTACCGGCTCCTGCGTGGCGGCAGTGCAGCCTATGTCTCCAAGACAATCCAGGTTGAACACCGCCAGTGGCGCCCGCCCGAGGACCTCCCTCGCCATCTCGGTGGGTACATGGCGGCATGGGCGGGATTCAGCATGAAGCACCTGCGCAAGGGCGACGTGGCGGGTGGGCTCTGGCTGTGGGCATGGGGGCCGGTCGACATCGCCCGCACCCTGGTGGGGGCCGTCCGGCGCCGTTCCCGACTCGGTCTGCGGGTCACCGCCGCGAAGGTCACCGGACTGCTGACGGGCACCGGGCGCGGGCTCACCCACGGCTGGTAGCCGCCCTGGTCACCGCCGCCGATCCCTGGGACCCCGCCGGCATGGTGGGTGTGCTCACCCCTCCGCCAGACGTGGAGAGGCGGATCCGGAGCCATCTGGCCCGGACGCTGGGAGGCGTCCTGCCTCCCCACCCCGCCCGCGGCCTGGAGTGGTACTACGACTGGGTGGTCGTCGGGAACCGGTCCCTCGAAGCCCTGCGGGTGCTCCGGGAGCACCGGCCTCGCCGAGCGGACGGCCTGCTGGTCGACGTGGGGTCGGGCCTCGGTTCGGTGGTCATCCTGGCCAACGCCTGCGGGATGCGCGCCGTCGGCGTGGAGCCGGCCGCCGCCGACGTCGAGCTGGCCCGCGAGCGGGCGGCGGTGGCGCTCCCGGATCGGGCCGGCCTGTTCGCGGTCGGGCGGGGGGAGGCCCTCCCCGTTGAGTCAGGCACCGCCACCGCAGTGCTCCTGTACGACGTGCTCGAGCACACCCCGACCTGGAAGGAGGTGCTGGCCGAGTGCCGGAGGGTGCTGGCGCCCGACGGCGTTCTCTACGTCAAGGGGCCGGCCTACGGCTTCCGCTTCTTCGAGCCGCACTACCGGGTGGCGTGGCTGCCGCTCCTCCGGCCGACGCTGGCTCGCCGGTACCTGCGGCTGATGGGGCGCGACGACCGCTATCTCGACGAGGTGCACTACGTCCGCCGCAAGCCCGTGCTGCGTGAGCTCGACCGGCTCGGGCTCAGCCTGTCGTTCCCCCGGCAGGCCCGTGCCGACGATCCCGAGTCGATCCGCCGCGGCTGGGTTCGGAGCGCACTGCGGGTCGCCCATCACGTTCCGGGAGGGCGCAGTGCCGCCGCCGCCCTCGCCGAAGGACCGTTGCAGGCCACCATCGACGTGGTGGCCCGCCCCCTGCGGTGACCGCCGGCCCGCCCCTCATCTTCTACTCGACGTGGCCGCTCGGCTACCACAACGTGGAGCCCGAGCGGAAGGCGCTCGGCCTGGCCCGAGCCGGCTTCGACGTGATCTACGTGGCCGGTGTGGGCGTGCGCAACCCGCGGCTGTCGACGCTGCCCAAGATGGCCGACCGCCTCGTCAGGAGGGTACGGGCGGGCAGCCGTGTCACGACCGCCGACGAGCAGCCGACCCTGTCGTCGCTCTCCCTTCTCGTCGCCCCTCCGCGCCAGGTCGCTCCCGTACGACGGCTCAACCGGGCATGGGTCGAACGCCAGCTGCGCCGTGCCGTCGAGCCGTGGTCGGAGACGGTCGTCTGGGTCCGCTGGCCTACGCCCGAGCTGGTTGACGCCCTCGAGACCCTGCGGCCGGCGGCGTGCGTCTACGAGTGCGTCGACGACTACGGCGCCCTCCCCGAATGGACCCCGAGATGGCGCGCCATCCACGACTCGGCAGAGGACGCTCTCCTCGCCCTGGCCGACGCGGTGGTCGTCCCCAGCCCGCTCCTGGCCGAGCGGTACCGGGCACGAGGCAAGCAGGTGCACCTCGTGCCGCACGGGGTGGACCTCTTTCCCTGGCAGGAGCGGAACCGGGATCCGAGCGATCCCGTCGTGGTCGGCTTCGTCGGGACGCTCGACTACAAGCTGGACGCCGGCATCGTAGGAGCCCTGGCCCGAGCCCATCCCGAGTGGCGCATCCGGTTGGTGGGGCCTGTGCAGCGAGGCTTCCCCCGGGTGGCGCTCACCCTGCCCAACATCACGATCGAGCCGCCGGTTCCGCACGCCGAGGTGGGCCGCATCCTCGCCGGGATCGACCTGGGGCTGATCCCGTACGTGGACGGGCCGGGGTACCAGGCGCAGTGCCCCATCAAAGCGCTCGAGTTCCTGGCCGCGGGCCGGCCCTCGGTCGCCGTCCCCAATCCGGCTCTCGAGGAGTATGCCGGCCTCATGTCGTTCGCCCGCACTCCCCCCGAGTTCGTCCGCGAGGCGGAGCGGAGCCTGGTGAGAGACTCGCCGGAGCTGGCGGCCCGGCGGCGGGCGGCGGCCGAGGCCCGCACATGGGACCACCGGATGGCCGAGCTGACCGGGATCCTCCACGACCTGGTCGCCCGCCGATGAGTGGTCTACGAGCGGCAAGCGAGGATGGCGCTGCTGCTGCCGTAGCGGCGGAGGGACGGCACGAGGGAGCACAGTTTGTCGTCGGCTGCGGTGACCCGCCTCACCGTCTCCAGGCGCATGGGCACGCCCAACTTGGCCAGCGCGAGGAGGGGGTAGCGCGTGATGGTCCCGTGGTGGGTGACCCGGCCGTCCTCCAGGGCGGCGAGGACGGGCGCCGCCCGCTCGGCGGTCATGGGCCGGCACGGCACGTTCTCCCGCTTGCCGAAGACCCGGATGCCCAGGTCGTAGAGAGGGGCCTGCCAGGGTTCCACGGCGGCGAACCGCCCACCGGTGCGCAGCACCCGGCTGACCTCCGCTGCGGCCAGGGCGGTGACCGTGTGATGGAACGTGCCGCCGGCATACACCACGTCGAAGGTGCCGTCCGGGAACGGGAGCTCCTCGGCCACGCCGACCACCGCTGTCAGCCGGTCCTCCAGCCCGAGGCGGTCCACGAGGCCGACGGCGTAGGTGGCTTCGCCGGGCATGGGCGTGACCAGGGCCGCCTCGACCGCACCGGCGGCGAGGAACTTGGCGGCGAGGGTCCCCCGCCCGCCAAGCTGGAGCACCGTGCGTCCCCTGAGCGGCGAGACGTGGCGGTAGGCGTCGAGCTCGGCGGCCGGCTCGTAGGTGGCGTCCAGCCACCGTGCCGGTGGCTCGGGGAACCGCTCCCGTTCCGATGCGGGGAGGGTGAGGATCTCGGCGAGCCGGGCCAGGAGGTCGGCGTCCTCCTGAGCGGCGCGGTCCTGGGCGGCCCGGTTGTAGAACGCCATCTCGGCGTAGGCCTCCGCGTAGGTCTCGTCGTCCCAGCAGGCGCCGAGGAGGCCGTCCGGCGGTGTGAGCCGCTCCGGGCCCAGCAGGATCGGGATGCCCTCCAGGACCGGGTAGGCGCAGGCGCCGTCGGCCCGCACCAGGACCGTGGTCGTGCGGCCGGTGGCCGGGACGGGCCCGTCCTGACGGCTGACGAGCGGCGCGCCCCCGCTCAGTCGGGCCTCGGCCTCCGCCAGGGGCATCGGCGCGAGAGGCAGCTTCGTCACCGGACAGACCGGCGAGAGGGACGAAGAAGGCACCACGCCCGTCTCTACCCCAAGTCAGAGGGGCGCACATGACGGCGGACGGAGGCCCGGAGGTCTCGATCGTCGTCGTCACCTATCGCAACCGGGACTACGTCCTCGCCTGCCTGCGGTCAGTGGCCGAGCACGTCCGCGTCTCCCACGAGGTGATCGTGGTCGACGACGGGTCGGACGACGGGACTGCGGATGCCATCCGTCAGCGGTACCCCCGTGCCCGCCTGGTCGCCAAGGCGCGCAACGAGGGCCTGGTGGCAGGCAGGAACACCGCGCTCGACCTGCTGAACGGCCGCCTGGTCCTGATGCTGGACGCCGACACCGAGGTGTGCCCCCAGGCGGTGGAGCGGCTGGCCCGGGTGCTCGACGAGCAGCCCGAGGTCGGCCTGGTCGGTCCCAAACTGCTCTACCCCACCGGCGAGCTCCAGCTGTCGTGCCGCCGGTACCCGCCCTTCCTGCTCCCCGTGCTCCGCCGGGGGCCGTACGCCCGCCTCAACCCCGAACCGACGGCCCACCGCCGCCACCTGATGATGGACTTCGACCATGACACGGCCCGGCCGGTCGTGTGGCTGGCCGGGGCGGCCCAGATGTGGCGGGCGGACCTGCCCAAGAGGATCGGCCGGTACGATCCCCGGGTGTCCTCGTTCGGCGGCGAGGACCTCGACTGGAGCCTGCGGGTGTGGGCCTCGGGACTTCAGGTCTGGTACGCCCCTGAAGCCCAGATCGTCCACGTCTCCCAGAAGGTGACCCGCCGCTCGCCCTACGGGCGCCAGAGCCGGCGAGCGGTGCGGGACTTCTACTACCTCCAGTTCAAGCACTGGAAGCGGCGGCGCGACCCGCGCCTCGCCGAGGCCAGCCGATGAAGGGGCTGGTCCGCCGGCTCAAGGGCGTCGAGAGCCCCGCCGTCCGGGAGGTGCTGCTCGCGACCAGGGGCTTCCTGCACTGGCTGGTCCGTGGCCACGCCGTCCGCCACCGGGTCCTCCGGGGCTACCTCGACGAGACCGCCGAGCCCAAGCTCCACCTGGGCTCCGGCTCGATCCGCCTGGAGGGCTGGCTGAACGCCGACCTGATCGCCGGGGATGTCCACCTCAACCTGAAGCGTCGCCTGCCCGTGCCGGACGGCACCTTCGCCTACGTGTTCGGTGAGCACGTCATCGAGCACCTCTCCGAGGCGGCCGGCCAGCGCCTGCTGCGTGAGGTACGGCGCGTACTGCGTCCCGGCGGCGTCCTGCGTCTCACCACGCCCGACCTCCGCAAACTGATCGACATCTACGAGGACCGCAGCCCCGTCGTCGACCGGGATGCGTTCGGGGCCTACCTCAGCGAGATCACCGACCGCCCCATCGGCCGTCCCGCCCAGATCCTCAACGCCGAGCTCCGCCTGTGGGGACACCGCCACATCTACGACCAGGACGACCTCACCGCTCGTCTGCGGGAGGCGGGCTTCACCTCGGTCGAGCGGTGCGACGCGGGGATCAGTGCGCACCCCCAGCTCCACGGGTTGGAGCGCCATGGGTCAGGACCGTGGGTGAACGAGGCCGAAGCCATGAGCCTGGAGGCGACCTACTGAGCCCGGGCGCGTCGGACCCCTCAAGCTAACCTCGCTCCGCGCCGAAGGCATCTCCGGCCGTGCTACCCGGAGGTGACCGATGACCCGACGCAGAACACTTCGCAGCCTGTCGATCGCCGTGGCGCTGGGCGTGGTGACGGGCCTGCCGATGATCGGAGGACCGGCCCGGGCCGTGGGCACGGCGGAGCTGGGGGTGGTGTCCGACGTGACGTGGGGCATCAGCCGGGCAGACATCGACCGGAGCGTGGCCAGCATGCAGGACGCCGGCGTCCGCTGGGCGCGCGTGGGCGTGAGCTGGAACGGGGGCGAGCCGTACGCCAAGGGAAGTCTCAACCACGGGTGGCTGACCGAGATCGACTACGCCGTCAACAAGGTGCGGTCGGCCGGCATCCAGGTTCTGATGCCCATCGACGGAGTGCCCTACTGGGCCTCGGCCGACCCGGCCAAGTACACCGACGGCTCCGGGCAGCACTGGAACGTGTACTGGCGCCCCACCAACTGGCAGGACTACGCCGACTTCGTGCGGCAGATGGTCCTCCGCTACAAGGCCCTGGGTGTCCGCGCCTACCAGATCTGGAACGAGCCGAACCACAGTCACTTCTGGCCTCAGGGCATCAGTGCGGTGGAGTACGCCGGCGTCCTGTCCCGGGCCCACAACGCGGTGAAGCTGGCCGACCCGACCGCCACCGTCGTCATGGGCGGCCTCTCCATGAGCGACTGGGCCTACCTCGAGCGGCTGTACGCATCCGGCGCCCGTGGAACGTTCGACGTCGCCGCCGTCCACCCCTACACAGGCGCCGTCGACCCGACCCTCTGCTGGACCCAGGCGGGCACCACCAGGAAGGCCCGCGAGGCGTTCTGCGGCATCGAGGAGATCAACCGGACCATGACGGCCTACGGCGACGGCACGAAGGCAGTGTGGCTCACGGAGTTCGGGTGGACCACGTCCACCGGCGAGTGGGGTGTCAGTGAGCTGACGCAGGCCGACTTCCTCAACAAGGCCGTCACCAAGCTGCAGACCTACCCGTACGTGAAGGTGGCCCTGTGGTACTCCCACCGCAACCTTTACTGGAGCTACGACAACCCCGGTGACTGGCAGGCGAACTACGGGTTGCTCCGTACCAACTTCAGCCAGAAGCCGGCGTACTCGATCTTCAAGACGCTCGCCGGTGGGCCGCTGCCCGCGCCCACGACCACGACCAGCACCAGCACCACGACCACGACAAAGCCAGCAGCGCAGGGGCCCGTCATCTCGTCGGTTCGGGCCGAGTCCGTTCTCGTCAACTCGGCCCGCATCCGCTGGACGACCAACGTCGCCGCGACGTCCCGAGTCGACTACTGGGTCACCGGGACGACCGCCGTGCTCTCCCGGACCGCGGCAGCGTACGTCACCAGCCACGATGTGGCCCTGACCGGTCTGAGCGCCCGCACGAAGTACAGCTACCGGGTCACGAGCGTGGACAGCAGCGGGCGGTCGTCCACCAGCGCCACCTACACCTTCACCACGCCCAAGCGCTGAGGCGGCCACCGCCGGTTCTTATACTTCCCCGATGGCCGGGCGAGGCGGAGCACGCCGCGTCCAGCGCATCCTGGTCGAACCGAGTGCTTACCACCTCCTCAACCTTGGTGACGTGGCCATGCTCCAGGTCGCCGTATGCCGCTTGTCAGCCCTGTGGCCCTCGGCTCGCATCGACGTGTTCACCGACGTGCCCGACCGGCTGGCGCGGCTTTGCCCTGGGGCCGACCCTGTCCCTGCCGAGGGACGCAACGCCTACCTGAACCCCCTCCCTCCCGGCGACTGGCTGTGGCGCCGCCTGCCTCAATCCACCCGGCGCCTGGCACGATCCGCTCGCCTGGCCCTCCGGGACCGCACCGGCCGCGGCTCGGCCATGCGTCTTTTCGCGAATGCCCTGGCCGAGGCGGACCTCATCGTGGTCAGCGGCGGTGGTGGCACGGCCGACGTCTTCCCCTGGGAGACGCGAACGGTGCTCGAGCTCCTGGAGCTGGGAGTGGCTGCCCGCGTTCCCACCGCCCTGATGGGTCAGGCGTTCGGTCCGCTGCAGGATCCGTCGCTCCGGCGGCATGCCGGCGCCGTGCTGCGTCACGTCGACCTCATCGCGCTCCGCGAACAGCGGGCCTCCGCCCCGCTCCTGGAGTCGCTGGGCGTGCCCATGCACCGGGTGGTGACGACCGGTGACGACGCCATCGCCGTGGCGTCCCCTTTCCGCACCGACGACGCACCTGACGCGGTGATGGGTGTCAACCTCCGGATCGCTCCCTATTCGGGACTCGATCCGTCGCTGGCCGCTGAGGCCGGCCGCCAGATCGCCGCCGCCGCCGGCCGCCATCATGCCCGCATGGTGGCCACGCCCGTCTCCATCCACCCGGACGAGGCCGACGCCGACGTGGCGGCCCGGGCTGTCGGTACGCACGTCGAGGACGCCGGAACGGTGGACGGTCCGGAGGACGTGCTGGCGCGCATCGCCCGTTGCCGGATCGTCGTCACCGGCAGCTACCACGCCGCCGTGTTCGCCCTGGCCTTGGGCATCCCCGCCGTGGGGCTGGCTCTGAGCCCCTACTACGTGGACAAGTTCAGCGGGTTGGCCGACCAGTTCGGCCCGGGGTGCGCCGTCGTGCGGCTCGACGGAAGCTGGCCGGCCACGCTGGCGGATGCGATCGACTCCCTGTGGGGACAGGCCGAGGACCTGCGGACCCCCCTCCGCGAGAGGGCTGACGAGCAGGTGGCCCAGGCTGAAGCGGCCTACCGCCGCCTACGGGACCTCGTCGACGGACGGTGACGCAGGCGGTGGGCGCGTCGCGGCCCCGAGCAGCCCGGGGACGGCGCCGGTCTGCTCGTCACTTCGGTCTCCCTGCCCCGCCATCCGCCCGAGCTTCCGCAGGGCCTCCGGCAACAGCGACGGCTGGCTGATCGTCACCACCACCGCGTACGTCACGAGAACCGCGATCACCGCAGCGGCGAGCCGGAGAACGGCCGGGGCGCCTCCTGCCACCTCGACGGCGACGCGCCCGGCGAAGTAGGCGGCCGTCCCGCCGAAGGCTGGCGCCCGCACCGCCCCCCACTGGGCCTGGAGGCCTACGCCGAGTGCATCTCTGACCACGAGGGCGAGGGCGAGGGCGAACACCACGAGCCCCGTCAGCACCGTCCAGGAGACGGCGACGATCCCGCTCCAGGCGGCCGTCGCGAAGACAGCGGGCAGGAGCACGACGGTCATCGCGACGGAAAGGGCGCCGACGCGACGGGCGTATCCCACCGAGTTCAGAAACCAGCTGAGCATGGTCTGGGCCGGCCGGACCGTGCCCCACAGGCCCAGCACCGAAAGCGCCCCTGCCATGGCGAGCCACGGTCGGCCGAGGACGGCCAGGGTGAAAGGCTCGGCTGCGGCGGCCAGGATGACGCCGAACGGGACGGAGGCCACGGCCACCACCTGGAGGGCACCCAGGAAGGCCCGCCCAACGTCCTCGCCCGCGGCGTGCATCCGGGAGAACCTTGGGAACGTGACCTGGGCGACCGGGTCGGCGATCGCGTAGTAGGGCAGCTCGCTCAGGCGGAACGCCATGGTGTAGAAGCCCAGCGGCGCCGACCCGAGCAGGCGGCCGATGGCGAGGTAGTCCACGTTGTGCTGGGCGAAGGCGGCGGTCGCCTGCAACGTGAAACCCACGCCCGTCGCGCACAGGCCCCGCGCCGCGGCCCGGTCGAACCCAGGCCTGACGCGATGAGGCGACAGGGCCAGCCCTGCGATCAGGTAGCCGGCCGAGGACGCGATGTGCCCGCCGACGAGGCTCCACACGCCGGCGCCGGTCCAGGCCAGGGTGATGGCCACACCGGCGTAGGCCGCGACCTGTGCGGCCTGAGCGAGGAACCGGCGGCGGAACTCCAGCTCCCGTTGGATGATCGTGGCGTAGAAGGAGGCCAGCGAGGCGATGGGCAAGGTGGCCGCCAGCCAGCGCAATACCGCGGTGAGCCGGGGCTCGTCGAAGCCGGCGGCGACAAGCGGCGCGGCGAAAAAGAGCACTACCCCGGCGCCGGCACCGAGGAGGGCCATCAGCGTCATTCCGGTGGCGGCGCCCTTGTGGCCCAGGTCTTGGCGGACGATGAGGGCGGGACCGAGGCCCAAGCCGGTGAGGTACGAGAGGGACTCCACCGCCAACAGGCCGAGGGCGACGACTCCGAAATCCGCTGGAGCGAGGAGCCGGGCCAGCACGATGGTCGCGCCGACCGTCACCGCCTTGCTCACCGCGTAGCTCAAGACGGTCCACCTGACCCCGTGGATGGCCTTGTGCTCCACGGAGCCACGGTAGTTGGCTGGTGCGCGTGGACCTGGGGGCCGCTCTCCTGCCTCGGGGCGTCAAACGCGCCCTACGGGGCCCCGTCGCACGTGCCGTAGAGGGCCCCCTCCGCCTCTCGCCCCTGCGCCTTGGCCTGTCGGTCGTCTACCACAGCATCGGCGAACCCCAGGGAGCCCCCGAGAGGGAACTCGTACCTCCCCTGCTCCCAAGCGTCTTCCGTGAGCAGCTCCGGCTGTTCTCGGTGCGGTTCTCTGTCGTCCCCCCCAGCAGCCTCCTGGACGCAGTCGTCAGCCGGCGGGCGGGAGATCCGTTCCCGCTCGCCATCACCTTCGACGACGACCTCCGCTCTCACGTCGAAGTGGCCGCTCCCATTCTCCGCGGGCTGGGTTTGCCGGCAGGCTTCTTCCTCAACGGCATGTCGCTCGCAGCGCCCTACGAGTTCTGGTGGGAGCGGCTCCAGAGGGCCTTCGACATGGGTCAGCGACCGCGTGCCCTGGCAGGGGCGGCTCCTGGAGCGTCGTCCATCCGAGAGGTGGCGGCGTGGGTGGAGGACCTGGAACCGTGGCAACGGCGCGACTTCGCCGACCGCCTGGCCGAGGAGGTCGGGCCCCCGCCTGAGCGCAGCGGCCTGCGGGCCCAGGCCGTCCGCGAGCTCCGGCGCGACGGCTTCGAGATCGGCTTCCACACCCTGCACCACGACCCTCTCGTGAGCCTCGACGACGAGGCCCTTCGCGGCGCGCTCACTGACGGCCGGGACGAGCTCGCCGCCGTGGCGGGGCCCCTGAGCATGATCGCCTACCCCCATGGACGGGCCGACCGGCGAGTGGCCGACGCCGCCCGGAACGCCGGCTACCGGGTCGGGTTCACGACGAGCTGGGAGGCGGTGTCTGCCGCCGACGATCCGCTCCTGCTCGGCCGGGTCGACCCGTCGTTCGAGTCGGCCTCGCACCTGGCTCTGCGCCTGTCCCGCCGGCTGGCCGTCGCCGCGGGCGCCCGGTCGAGGTGAACGGTGCGCGTTCGTCGGCCCGGCAACTGGCGTCGCGCCTCCTCCCTCCCGCCGCTCGCCACTGGTTGCGCGACCAAGGGCTGGCTCAGTGGCCGCCGGTGGGTCGGGTCCGGCTCGGGAGCCTGCGCCGACTGGAGCCGATCGACCGCTGGTTCGGCTTCAACCGCGGTTTGCCCATCGACCGTTTCTACATCGAGACGTTCCTGCAGGAGGCCGCCGGGGATATCCGCGGCCACGTGCTCGAGATCGGCGAGGACCTCTACGTCCGCCGCTTCGGGGCGGGCGTCACGGCCGTCGACATCCTGGACGTGGACGCCGACAACCCCAAGGCCACGATCGTGGCCGACCTGGCCCAGGCCGGCGATGTCCAAGGCGATCGGTTCGACTGCATCGTCTGCACCCAGACCCTCCTGTTGATCTACGACGTCCGCGCCGCTTTGGCGACCTTGGCCCGGCTGCTCAAGCCGGGTGGCGTCCTGCTCGCCACCGTTCCCGGCATCAGCAAGATCTGCCGACCAGAGGCCGACGACTGGGGCGACTACTGGCGGTTCACCACGTACTCCATCCAGAAGCTGGCGGCTGAGGCCTTCCCCGACGGGCTGGTGGCCGTACGGTCGTACGGCAACGTGCTCGCCGCCATCGGTTTCCTCCACGGATTGGCCGTGGAAGATGTGGGGCCGGAGCGGCTGGCGCCCCACGACCCCGACTACGAGGTCATCGTCGCGTTTCGGGTTGTGAAGGGGCGGAGGGGCGAAGGGGGCGTCGAGCCCGCCGCCGATCAGCGGTAGAGGGCGAGCCACTCCGGCTCGGGCGGCCGCTCGGTGGTCCACCACCGCAGAGGGCGGGTTCCCAGGAGCGCCCGCGCCGCTTCCTTGAGCTCACGGACGTCCCTGCGCTCGACGGCGCCCCGCGCATGGAGGGCCGAAGCTCGCCAACGACGGCCGGCCCGGCGGTGACCCCACGCCGCCCAGCGCACGAATGCGGCGACGTCGATCCGCACACCGGCCTCCTCACGCGCCTGACGATGCTTGAGCTCGAGGTAGTCGAGCTCGGCAAAGGTCGAGTCCAGGTCGGGCCCGGCATGCATGTTGTGGTCATGCTCGACGTATCCCACGAGCACGTCGGAGGCGCCGCCCACCGGCCCGTCCAAGGCCAGCCGGGTCCAGAGGTCCCAGTCGGCCAGATGGGCCAACTTCTCGTCGAAGACCCCCACACGGTCGAGGGCGCGCCGGCGGACGACGACGTTCGACGACCCCGCGGGAATGACCTGCGAGGCCAGTATCCGCCGGCGCACGTCGGCGGGCTCAGGAAAGGGCATGAGCTGGCGCGCCTTCAGGTCCTCGTCGACGAGCACCACCGCCGAGTAGGCCCACGCCGCCTCCACTTCAACCGCGGCCTGCAGCTGGGCGGCGACCTTGTTCGGCGACCACACGTCGTCGTCGTCGAGGAACGCGACCCAGATCCCACGGCACTCCGCGATGCCCGCGTTTCGGGCCTGGGCCAGACCCCGTGAGGAGTCGTGGCAGACGGTCCGCACTCCGTCCCGGTTGGCCGAGAGCCAATCGGCGGTGCCATCCGTGGACCCGTCGTCCACGACGACCACCTCCACCGTGACGTCGCGTTGTCGCGTCGCGCAGGTGACCGCCCGTTGGAGGAAGTGCAGACGGTCGCGCGTGGGGATGACGACCGATACGTCGGGGTGCTTCACGATGGCCTGGGTGAGCAGTCGGGACGCGTATCGTACGTTCCCGCCCTGGATGATGGGAGCACAAGTGACCTTGTCACCGGACGACATCGAGCACAAACAGTTCCAGCGCGTGTCCAACGGGTACGACGTGGAAGAGGTCCGCGGTTTCCTGGGCTCCCTGGCAGCGGACCTACGGAGTGCCAGGCTCGCCGGCCACGCGGACCCGTTCAGCGGGTTCGGCGAAGAGATGGCGGCCTTGATGCGCTCCGCCACGGCTGTCGCGGATCAGGTCAAGCGGGAGGCTCACGAGGAAGCGGCACGGATCCGGGCCCGTGCCGCCAGCGACTCGGCCGAGATGCAGGAGCACAGCAAGGCGCAACTCGAAGGCGCCACGCAGGCACGGGAGGCGGCCGAGCGGGAGGCCGAGCAGATCCTCACCACCGCGACGGAACGAGCCCAGCAGACCCTCGGCGAGGCGCGAGCGGAGCTCGAGGCGGCCCAGGAGGCTCGGAAGGCCGCCGACCAGGCCGCCCAGCAGCACCTGGCCGACGCCTCCGCCGAGGCGGCTGACGCACTGCAGCTGGCCCTGGGGGCGTTCGACAACGCAGTGGACCTGGAGGCGCGTACGAAGGACGACTTCCAGCGCCATGTCGAGCGTGAGCGTGAGGCCGCCCAGGAACAGGCCGTGATCGCCACGGTGGTGGCCGAGGTGGCACGGGCGGGCGCCGAGGAGTGGGAGGGTGTCATCCGCGCCACGCGAGCCGCCCTCGAGCGGGCCGACAGCGAACGGGAGCGGGCCGAACGCGATACGGCGGAGCTTCGTGCGGCCGCCGCCAGCCAGGCCCAGGAGATGCTGGACGCGGCTCGCCAGCACCTCGAGGCGGTGGCCCACATGCGCTCTTCCGCGGAACGGACGTTGGAGGCCATGCGCACGGTTCGTGCACGCCTGGGCCTCCAGGGCGACAGCGCCGGCGCCGGCCCGGTGGACGACCGCGCGGTCGCCTCCGCACCGGAGGCCCCAACGTGACCGCACGTCGACGGCAACGTGCGGGCGCTCATCGAGCCGGGAACGCCGCTAGTCCGGTTCCGCCAGCCGGCTGAGGGCGGCGTCGACGATGTGGGCATCGTCGATGAAGTCGACGTCGGGGCCGAAGCGACCCAAGATGACGTCCCACGTGCGACCGCGTGACTCCGGCGGGAGGAGGATGAGCCATGCCTCGTACGCCCGGGCGAGCCACGGGTCCAGCCCACCCGCCGCATCGCCACCGGCGCCGTGGAGCATGACCACGAGGGGAAGGGGCTCGGCCGGGCCGTACGATGGGGGTTGTCCAGCGGCGGGATTCTGTGGGTCGCGCTCGCCAGAGCCGCTCCTCCGCCCGGCAACTTGGAGGCGTCATCGGGCCGGGCTCGTCGGCCCGGTCAGTGTGGTTGGGCGGCGACGAGGTGGCCTTCGATGGGGATGTCGGCGCGGCCGTCGGGTCTGGTGAACGCGTGGAACGCGTCGGTGGCCTCCCGGCGGAGCGTCTCGTACTGGTCGTCGGTGAGCCGCTCGCGGACGGGTGTGCTCTCGACTTCAATGGCAACGAACTGGTCGATCGAGCCAAATCGCGCGATGCCCATGCGGGTGCGTGTCGACAGCACCTCCAGGCCGGCGGCCCGCACGGTGCCGAGGAGCTCGTCCAGGTCGCCGCTCGCCCAGTACGCGCTGAGCATCGCCACGGCCTCCGGGCCGGCGTGCCGGGCAGCGAGTTCGACGAGCAGGCGGTACGCCGGCTGTGCATCGAGGCTGCTGGGGACCATGACGACGACAGTGCCCTCAGGCTTGGCGACTCGGCCCATCTCCCGGAGGGCACTGGTGGGATCCGGGAAGAACATGAGCGCCATCTGGCACAGCACGACATCGAAGGTCCCGTCGTCGAACGGCAGGCTGGTCACCTCTGCCTGGCGAAGTTCGACGCCTTCGCAGACACGCGCGGCCACCGTCAGCATCGCCTCGTTGAGGTCCACACCGACGACTCGGCCGGTGGCCCCGACACGCCGGGCCGCGATGCGGGCCACGATGCCGGTGCCGCATGCCACGTCGAGGACAGACTGGCCCGCCGATACGTCGCCCATCTCGATGACGTGCGGCGCCCAGTCGGCAAAGAGGGCGGGTACGAACTTCGCCTCGTAGACCTCGGCCGTCTCGAGTGGGATCTGGAAGGTTTCGGGTGCGCTCATGAGCCGGTTCTACGGCACGATGGCAGGCGTCGCATCGCGGCAATTGGCCATCTGTCCCGCCGCTCGCATGGTCAGATCTGACCATGCTCCCTCGGCCGTCAGATGAGTGAGTGCTCGTAGCCGAACGCGGTGGCCGCCGCGCGGGAGCCGACCCCCAGTTTGGTGTAGATGTTGCTGAGGTGACGAGCCACCGTGTGCTCGCTGACGAACAGCTCCGCCGCGATCTCCTTGTTGGTGCTACCGCGAGCGACGAGTCGCAGGACGTCGAGCTCCCGCGAGGACAGCAGCGAGGCTGGTGCATCTCCGAGGAGGGCTGTGAGCTGGCGGGCGTCGGGGTCAGCGCCGAGGCGGCGGAAGATCTGACGGGCGGCGGCGAGCTCGAGCTGAGCGGTGTCGTAGTCGTCGATGGCCTTGGCCGCCGCACCGCGAATCGTGCGTGCTCGCGCCTCCCGGTACGGCAGGCCGAGCGCATGGAACTTCTCCACCGCCGCCCCGGCTCGCCGGCACGCGGCGACGGCGTCTCCCCCTGCGAGCAGCACGTCGGCCTCGGTCGTGGTCGCCAGAGCGCTGAGGTAGTCGCTCCCGACCGCACGAGCGATGTCGGCCATCTCCCCGGCCGCCGCGGTCGCGGCGTCGACGTCGCCGACGGCGACCTGTGCCTCGGCGAGCGTGCCCAGCAGGTCGGTCCGCCGCATCGGTAGAGACGCGACAGACTCCAGCTCGGACTGCAGTCCCCTTATCGCGGCGGCCACGCGTCCCTGTGCCAGCCGCACCCGGGCTAGCCCGGGCTGGGGGACGCGCCCGAGCTGGTGGGCTCGGGTGAAGGCATCCTCAGCCAGGTCGAGCTCCCCGGTCATCCGGTGCAGTTCGCCGATGAGGTAGTAGGCCTCGCCGGCGTACCGTGGATCGTGGCTGGTGAGCTCGTCGCACGCCTGCCGCGCCATCACTGCTGCGGTCTCCCACCTCCCCCGCAGACTCGCTAGCTCGACGACGTGGAGCCGGCAGATACCGCGATACAGACGTCCGTCCCGGAGGTCTTCGCACCACCGCATGGCGGCGTCGGCCCACTGCACGGCCCGGCGCAGGTCGGCCAGGTCGTGGCATGTGGAAAGGGCGTTGCAATACACCCAGCCGGTGAACAGTGGCGCGAGCTCGCCGTTGACGACGGCGACCATCGCCTCGTCGAGCGCGGCGATGCCTTGTTCCAGGTGGCCCCGGGCGACCATCGCCTGGCCCTTAGCCTGCAGGGCCATGGCAAGCAGGTCCGGGTCCCGCGTTGCCTGACCGAGCGCCACCGCGGCCTCAGCCTGCCGGACGGCGTCGTCAACGGCGCCGCCCCAGCGGGCGAGGTCTGACTCCGCGACGGCGAGAAAACCTGCTGCGACCGATCCCTCCACATCCCCAGCGTGCCGGCGAGCCCGCTCAAGCCAGCCGTTGGCGAGAGCCGTCTCGCCGACCAGGGCGTGGTCGTAGAAGAGCTGCCAGGCTGCCATGACGGCGCCCGGGTGATCGCCATCGGCGACGTGGGCCGAGAACGCCCGAGCCAGGACGGCGATCGAGTCGTCCGGGCGGTCGAGCCAGAACAGGCTTTCTCCCAGCCTGTCGAGGTCAGCCGCGGTCAGCGAGGACGGGTCGCGCTGGATCAACTCGTCGTGGATGGCCTGCCAGTCCGGCCGCGCTCCGGCCATGAGGTAAGCGTAGGCCGATGATCAAGTCTGATCAGTGGAGCAGTGAGCACGAATGGTCACCGCTTGGGATGCGAGCCCACGGCGAGGCGTCCGTGCGGGTGATCACCGAGGACGGTGAGCTACTCCGCCAGCTGAACCTAGATCGACGCGGGACTACCAGCCCCACGGTCGATGATGTGAACTATGTCCCGAGACAGGTGTGCACATTGTCTGACGACAGTCACACTGCGCCCCCGGCAGGACTCGAACCTGCGACCCGCTGCTTAGAAGGCGTCTGGTCGGCAACGCATCATCCCAGGTCAGGAGCCATTTCTGACGCTCGCCGGAGCGCCTATGGCGCGCACATGGCGCGGTACCGATCGCTACCGACATTTTGTGAAGTTCCGGTAGGTCTGCGACACCTTGGCTTCGGTACGTGGGTGACACTTTCCGGACGCGGCTCCGGTAGGTGGGCGACAGTGGCTCCGGTAGGTCCGTTACACCTGACCATCCGCGTCCTCGCCCAAGCCGTCCCTTTTCGCTGTGGTCGATTCCGGCCACGACGAAGGAGGCGACGGTGCTGGCGGAGCTGGGTCTCGTGGAACAGCGGTATAGGGCGGTGCTCGAGGTGCTCAACGACGGGGCCACCGTGAGCGCCGTGGCCCGCCGCTATGGCGTCTCCCGCCAGAGCGT
>JBKHXX010000068.1:0-4804 GCA_046565765.1 Acidimicrobiia bacterium
CCAACCTGGTGGAGGCCCACGAGCTGCTGCACACGCTGGGCTCGGTGCAGCCCGGGGCCCCCAACGCCACCCCCGGGGGCCACTGCACCGACGAGTACGACCGCATGTGCTACGCCGACGCCCAGGGCGTCAGCACCCGGCTGGTGTGCCCCACCACCGGTTCGGAGAACCTCCTCGACTGCAACAACGACGACTACTTCTCCACCAACCCCCCCGCCGGCTCGTGGCTGGCCACCCACTGGAACACCGCCAACAGCGCCTTCCTGGCCTCCGCATGGACGGCGCCGCCGACCGAGCCCCGCCGGGCCCAGCGCAACGACTTCGACGGCAACGGCACGACCGACGTGGCCGTGTACCGGGCCTCGGCCGGCCACTGGTACGTCAAGGACGGTTCGGCGCTGCATGTCTGGGGCACCAAGGGCGACGTGACCGTCCCCGCCGACTACAACGGGGACGGGAAGGTCGACGTGGCCGTCTACCGGCCCTCCACCGGCGAGTGGTACGTGAAGGACCTGCTCTCCGCCTACGCCGGATGGGGCACCAAGGGCGACATCCCCGTGCCCGCCGACTACGACGGCGACGGGAAGGCCGACATCGCCGTGTTCCGGCCGTCGACGGGCGAGTGGTTCGTGAAGGGCGTGGCCTCCGGCTACGCCACCTGGGGCCAGGACGGGGACATCCCCGTGCCCGCCGACTACGACGGGAACGGCACCGCCGAGATGGCCGTCTTCCGCCCCTCCGACGGGGGCTGGTACGTCCGGGGCGGCACGCCCGCCCTCACCTGGTGGGGCGCCAAGGGCGACGTCCCCCTGCCGGGGGACTACGACGGCAACGGCACCGCCGACAAGGCGGTCTACCGGCCCAGCACGGGCACCTGGTGGGTCCACGGCTCGTCGACGGTGACGGGCTGGGGCGCCGGGGGCGACATCCCCGTCCCCGGCGACTACGACGGCGACGGCACCCTCGACAAGGCCGTGTTCCGCCCGTCCAACGGGGTCTGGTACATCCACGGCAGCACCGGCCCGGCCCCGGTGTACGGAGGCTCGGAGGACCTGCCCACGGTGGTGTCCAACACCGTCCTCGGGCTGCTCGGCCTGGTCGACCTCCTCCTGTGACGCGGTCGGGCTAGCGGAGCCGGGCCTCGCCCTTGCCGAGGTGGCGGATGACGACGGTCTGGCCCGGCTTCAGCTCCTCGGTCATCTCCACCTTGGGCTCGCCCGCCTTGCGGCGGAGGAACTGGAGGATGCCGGCGGCCAGCCCGACGGCGAGCCAGCCCCGTCCCCCGGCGCCGCCCAACCCCCGGCGGAACCCCGTGCGGGCCAGCGTGCGCAGCAGCGCGCCCAACCTCAGAACCGCCGGACTTCGACGACGGTGCTGGAGCGCCTACCCCGCTTGCGGCCGATGAGGAAGGCGACGGCCACGATCGCCACCACCGCCACCGCTCCCACCAGGGTGCCCGCGCCCTTGGCCGCCTCGCCGGCGGTGTCGACGTCGCCGCGGACCTGGCGCAGCTTGGCCTCGATGTCGGCGCGGGTGATGCGGGGGGCGCCGGTGGGGGGAGGGGTCATGTCCTCGTGTCCTCCTTCTTGCCGCCGCGGGCCTTGATCGCGCCGAAGGCGACGGCGCCGCACAGGGCCAGGGTGATCAGGTACGGCACGAACTTGAGGTGGCCCCGGAACGTGTCGCCCGTCTCGGCCTGGAGGAGGCGCAGCACGCCGAGGAAGAGGGTGACGAGACCCAGCCCCACCAGCGCCGACCCGGCCAGGCCGAAGCCGACGAAGCGCCCCAGGCCCTTGATCGGCTCGAGCGTCTCCTGCTTGACGTAGGCGATGACGAGCTGGGAGAGGTCCTGCACATGGGTCGGGAGATCGCTGGGATCGCTGGGCTCGGGCACGATCCTCCTTGTCGATGTTCAGCGCCGCCTGTACCCCTCGGAAGGGCCTTCCTACCGCCCGGCGGCCCGGAGCGCAAGCACGTCGACCTCCTCGGCGAGAAGCGAGGCCAGCAGGTCGAGGCGGTCGTCCACCCCGTCGGTCTCCAGCAGCCGCTGGTTGTCGGCCGGTCCGAGGAGCCCGAAGCTGGCCACTCGCCATCCCGCCTCGTCGGGGTCCTCGGGGACGTCGGGACGGGTGTCGCCCGGCGGCCACTCGTCCAGTTCGGCCAGCAGGCGCAGCGCCGCCGTGGCCTGCCGGCAGACCACGGCGCGGGCGGCCGCCGCACCCGCCCCGGGCGGCGTACGGTCGTCGAAGAACGACACCCGGGCGCGCGGGTACGGCTCCTCGCCCAACCACTCCTCGATCCGCACCCGCCGCTCGCCCTGCACCGCCAGCACCCACCGGCCGTCGGGCAGGGCCACGGAGCGGGCGATGCGCCCGAGCGTGCCCACCCCGAACCGCACGTCGCCCCCTCCCACCTCGCTCCCCCGCTCGATGAGCACGATGCCTAGGGGGCTCTGGCGCTCGATGCAGTACCCGGTGAGCGCCCGGTAGCGGGGCTCGAAGACGTGGAGGGGCATCATCGCCCCGGGGAACAGGACCGAGCCGAGGGGGAACATGGGCAGGTCGGCGAGGGCCTCGTCGGGCCTCATCCCGGCGGCGGCCGCACCGGGCCGGGAGCCAGCTCCTCGGGCCCCGGGGCGTCGGGGTAGGTGGTGAGGACGGTCGCCAGCCGGTCCTGGAGGGCGGTGCCGGCGCCCTCGGACGGCAGGTCGTTGGCCACCAGCGCGAAGCCGAAGGGGCGCCCGTCAACCCCGGTGGCGAACCCGGCCAGGGCCACCACACCGTTCAGCGACCCGGTCTTGGCCCGCACCTTGCCCACCGCCGGCGTGTTCAGGAACCGGCGCACGAGCGTGCCCGAGGTACCCGCCACCGGCAGGGCGTCGAAGAGGGGGCCGTCGGCGGGGGCCCGGGCGAGCAGGCCCTGGAGGAGGCCGCACGACAGCCGGTCCCGCCGGTCCAGCCCCGACCCGTCGGAGGCGGCCAGGGGCCCCGCGTCCAGGCCCAGCTCGGTGGCGGTGGAGCGGACGACGGCGAGCCCGGCGGCGGTGGTCCCCCCGCCGCCGAAGCGGAGGCCCAGCTCCTTCACCATCAGCTCGGCGCCCAGGTTGTCGCTCTCGCGCATCATCACCCCCACGACCTCGGCCATGGGCGCCGACTCGATCTCGGCCACGGGCACGGTGCGCTCGGGGGCCCGCCCCTCGCCCACCGTGCCCACCGTCACGCCCCGGGCCCGCAGCAGCCCGGCCAGGATGCCGGCCGCGTTGGTGGCCGGGGAGGCGGCGGCCACCCTCGGCCGCCAGGACGCGAACCCGTCGTTGACGTTGAGCGCGCTCTGGGGGCCGACCTCGGGGGTGGTGGCGTAGTGGGGCTCCCACGTCGGGATGTAGCGCTGGGTGTCGTAGCGGCTCTCGTCGCCCAGCAGGCGCCCGACCCGGCGAACGCCCGCCTCCACGACCCGGTCGGCCAGGGTCTCGATCGGGGTGGCCGGGCGGGGACGCTCCAGCCAGCCGTCGGTGGCGGCGAAGTCGGCGGTGGCGAGGAGGGGGTCCCCGCTGCCCACGAACCACAGGTCGCCGACCGCTCCGTCCTCGGGGGGCCCGGTGGCCCGCACGGGGGTGACGTAGCGGCTGCCGGGGCCGAGCCGGGCCAGGGTCACCGCCCCGGTGACGATCTTCATGGCCGAGGCGGGGATCAGCGAGGCGTCGACCTGGCGGCCGTACAGGGGCCGCCCGTCGGGGTCGCTGACGGCCAGGCAGGTGTCGTCTCGCGCCGAGCCCAGCGACGGCTGCTCGAGCACCGCGTCCAGCTCGGCGCGGAGGCGCCCGGCGGCCACGTGGCGGGTGAGCAGGGCCGGCGCCCGGCGCAGGCTGAACACCGGCGTGGAAGGTTCCGCCGTCGCCGGGGTGGTGGCCGGTGCGGACCGCAGCTCGGGCGCGACCGCCACCGCCCCGCTGCCCACGGCCAGCGCCGCGGCCAGCGCGGCGACGGGCAGGCGGGCGCGCACGGCGCAAGGATACGGGCCGTGGGGGGACTCTCACCCGATCCGGGCTGGACGCTCGACCGCCGCGACGGCGCCCTCCTCCTCTCCGCCGGCGCCGACCTCCGTTACTCGGTTCCCGACGTGCCGCCGGCCGTGGCCGAGGAGGTGCTGGCGGCGTGGCGGGCGGCGTGCCTCGACCGGTCCCGCCTGTCGGCCGGGGCGGTCGAGGTGTTGGACCAGCTCGCCACCGCCGGCGCCCTGCGCCTCTCTTCCGGCTCCGCCGCCCTCCCGCTGGCCACCATCTTCGTCGGCACGCCGGTCGACGGCCTCGGCCCGGCGGGCGGCGATCCGGACGCGGCCGGCGCGGTGGTCCTCGTCCGCACCACCGGCACGTGGGCCGACGTGGTCCAGCGGGCGGCCGCCGTCGGCGTCCCCCATCTGGTCGTGGACGGGGCCTACCACCACACCCTCTCGTTGGGCCCCCTGGTCGTCCCCGGGCAGACGGCGTGCGCCGGCTGCCTGGCCGGACGGATCACCGCCCGCTGGGGCGACGAGAGGCCGCCGGCCGCCCCGGCCGCGGCGCACGCCCCCGTGGCGGCCGCCATCGTGGCCCACGAGGCGGCCAGGCTGGCCGCCGGCACCAGCCGCCTCGTCAACCGGACGGTCGCCGTCGACCTCGACACGTGGCGAACCGTCGAGCAGGCCCTCCTGCGCCTTCCGTGGTGCCGGTGCTCGGCGGGAGCGGCGGCCCGGACCGGGCCCATGGAGCTCCCGTGGGCCGCGGCCGAGCGGTGACCCTCGTGCGGCTGGCAGGGCCGTTCGACGA
>JBKHXX010000069.1:0-32356 GCA_046565765.1 Acidimicrobiia bacterium
GAACCGCGAAGCGAACGGGCCGGAGGCTCATATGGGCGGCCAGCCCAGCTCGGCGAACCAGCGCTGCATCGGCCGGAACAGGGGCGTCCACCGCCCGGTGACGAACAGGACGCCGACGGCCACCAGCAGGGCTCCGCCGAACACCTCGACCTGGCGTCCGTGGCGGCGGAGCCAGGCGAGGGAGCGCTCGGCCCGTCTGAACCCAAGGGCCAGCAGCACGAAGGGGATCCCCAGGCCAGCCGAGTACAGGGCGAGGAGGATGGCCCCCCACCACGCCGAGCCGGCGACGGCCGCCGTGGTCAGGATGGTGGCCAGCACCGGGCCGATACAGGGGGCCCATCCCGCGGCGAAGGCCATCCCCATCGGAAAGGCCCACGCCGGCCCCCTGGGGACACGGGCCAGGTCGAGGCGCTTCTCGCGCTGCAGCAGGGGGACCCGCAGCACGCCCATGGTGACCAGGCCGAGGGCGATGATGAACCCGCCGAACCAGCGGACGACGACGTCCTGGTTGCGCAGGAGGGCCGAGCCCAACAGCGTGGCCCCGGCGCCGAGGAGGATGAAGACGGTGCTGAACCCGGCGACGAACAGCACCGCGGCCCGCAGCGTCACCCGGCGGGCGTCGGCCCGGCCGAGCTCGGCGACCGGCAGCGCCGACACGTAGGAGAGGTAGCCGGGGATCAGGGGCAGGCAGCACGGCGATGAGAACGACACGAAGCCGGCGACGACCGCCAGCAGCGGCAACGTCAGCGCCTCGATCATGGCTGGTCTCGGCCTGCGGTAATCGGCGTGTCAACTCGGGCCGACGTGGGGCCATGCCCGCCCAACGGCGAGCGCTGCCGCCCAGTCGCCGGGGGTGCGGCAGAGGAGCGAGCCGCCTGGCCGAGGTGGTTCAGGCAGCGGTCCCCCGCCGGCCCTGGCTGTGCACCGCCTTGCCCGCTGGGACCTCCTTGAGGGCGCGCCAATGGCCACCGCCGATGCTCAGCAGCTCTCGGCGTCTGCGGCACCTGTGCCAGAGGGTGACGGGGAACTGCGCTGGTCGACGGCGCGGCCTGCGGCGCCTTCGTCCCCCGTTTGCTCGGCCGGCCGACGCTGGGGGACGCTAAGCTGGCGACAGATATCATCGGCGTAGGCCGGTACATGTAAAGGAGCGTACGACAGATGGCGACCTCGGCCCAGCGCACCGACTTGGAGGTGGCGGCCAAGCTGTTCAGGGGCTTCGGCGACCCCCTGCGCCTGGCCATCCTCGACGAGCTGAGCCGGGGCGAGCGGCGGGTCACCGACCTGGTGAGCGCCGTCGGCAGCTCCCAGGGCAACGTCTCGGGCCATCTGGCCTGCCTGAAGGCCTGCGGCCTGGTGGCCGACCGCCCCGAGGCCCGCCAGGTCTTCTACCGCATCGCCTCCGACCAGGTGGTCGCCGTGCTGCGGGCGGCCGAGGCCCTGCTGGCCACCAACGGCCACCAGGTCGCCCTCTGTCCCAACTACGGAGCCCGGTGATGGACGAGCCCGTACGCCGGCGAGAGCCCGACAAGGACCACGACGACGTCGAGGCGGGCGAGCAGGAGGGCCCCGAGCACCTGTGGGAGAGCCGGGAGGTGCGGTGGTCCGCGCTCTCCGGCCTGTTGCTGGTGGCCGGGTTCCTCTCCGACCAGCTGGGCGCCGACGGGCTCGTCGTCAACCTCATCTACGTGGCCGCCACGGTGGCCGGGGTGCGGTTCTTCGCTCTCGAGGCGCTCGAGGAGCTGCGCGAGGAAGGCGAGGTGGGCATCGAGCTGCTGATGACGGTGGCCACGGTGGTGGCCGGTGTCCTCGGTATGTGGGGGGAGGCAGCGACGCTCGCCTTCTTGTACTCCATCAGCGAGTCCCTCGAGGAGTTCACCGAGGAGCGTACCCGTGGTGCCATCCGGGCCCTCATGGACCTGGCCCCCAAGCGGGTCGTCCGGCTCCGCGACGGACGGGAGGAGGAGGTCGATCTCGACGATCTCGAGGTGGGCGACCGCTTCGTGGTCCGGCCTGGCCAGGGCGTGGCCACCGACGGCACCGTGGTGGAGGGCCGCTCGGCGCTGAACGAGGCGGCGGTCACCGGCGAGTCGGTGCCGGTGGAGAAAGCCGTCGGCGACAAGGTGTTCGCCGGCACGCTCAACACCACCGGCGCTCTGGTGGTGGAGGCCACGGCGACGGCCGCCGACAACACCTTGGCCAAGATCGTCCACCTGGTGAGCGAGGCCCAGGAGCAGAAGGGCCGGGGCGAGAAGTTCATGACCCGCTTCGCCCGGGTCTACTCCCCGGCGGTGCTGCTGACCGGCGCGGCCGTGGCCCTTCTCGGCGGTCTGATCGGCGACGACTGGTCGACGTGGGCGCAGCGGGCCGCGACCGTGCTGGTGGCGGCCGCCCCGTGCGCCCTGGTCATCTCCATCCCGGTCAGCTACGTGGCCGCCATCGGCAACGCCAGCCGCAAGGGCATCCTCATCAAGGGCGGCATCTACCTGGAGGAGCTGGCCGCGGTGAAGGTGCTGGCCCTGGACAAGACGGGCACCATCACCCAGGGCACGCCCCGCGTCGTTGAGGTCGAGCCGGCGCCGGATCGGAGGCCCGACGAGCTCGTCCGCCTGGCCGCGGCGGTCGAGGCCCGCTCCGAGCACCCGCTGGCCCGGGCGGTGGTCGCCTACGCCGAGGAGGCCCAGCACGCGGTCGTGGCTGCCCAGGACTTCGAGGCTCTCACCGGCGCCGGAGCCCGGGGCCGGGTCGACGGTCAACACGTCATGGTCGCCTCGCCCACTCACACCGAGCGCAGCGGGGTCGGCCTCGACGGCCTGGCAGCGGCCGTTCCCCGCATGCAAGCGGCCGGGCGCACGGCGGTGATCGTGGCGGTCGACGGGCACGCGTGGGGGGTGCTGGGCATCGCCGACGTCGTCCGCCCCCAGGCCAAGGCGGCGATGGCCGATCTCCACGGCATCGGCATCGACCGCCTCGTCATGCTCACCGGCGACAACCAGACCACGGCCCGGGCGATCGGGGCCGAGGTGGGCGTCGACGACGTCCGGGCCGATCTGGCCCCCGAGGACAAGTCCCGGATCGTGGGCGAGCTGGCCGCCGCCCACGGCCACGTCGCCATGGTGGGCGACGGGGTCAACGACGCTCCTGCCCTGGCGGCCGCCTCGGTGGGCATCGCCATGGGCACGGCGGGCAGCGACGTGGCACTCGAGACGGCCGACGTCGCCCTCATGGCCGACGACCTGTCCAAGCTCACCGAGGCGCTGCGCATAGGCCGCCGCACTCGCAGCATCGTCCGCCAGAACGTCGCCCTGGGCCTCGTGATCCTGGCCGTGCTCGTCCCCGGAGCCCTCGTCGGGGTGTTCAGCCTGCCCGTCGCCGTCCTGGCCCACGAGCTGTCCGAGCTGGCCGTCATCGGCAACGGCCTTCGATTGGCCCGGAGGTGACGGCCGAGCCCTCGGCCACCATTTCCGGGACGATGCGGCCCAGTCGCCGCATCCTTGTGACCATGGCGGCTGTCGCCATCGCCGTCGACCTCGCCACCAAGGCGTGGGCAACGACCGCACTGGCGGACCGGGGTATCGACCTTCCCGGCCCCCTCGACCTGCGGCTCGCCTACAACCGGGGCGTGGCCTTCGGCCTCTTCGACGGGGCGCCGCCCGTCCTGATGATCGCCCTGACCGGGGCTCTCACCGTCGTGCTGGGCCTGATGGCGTGGCGGGCGGCCATCCCGGCCGTGCCCGCCGGGCTCATGCTCGGTGGGGCGGTGGCGAACCTCCTCGACCGACTCATCGGCGGGAGTGTCGTCGACGTGCTCCACACCGGGTGGTGGCCGACATTCAACCTGGCGGACTCGTTCATCACCGTCGGCGCCGGTCTCCTCGCGCTCCTCTCGCTGCGCCCCGAGCGCGACGAACAGGCCACCGTGCCGGGCCACCGGCGCCCGGCTCACCGGTGAGCGGCTTGGGCGGAACGGCGGACTCGCCGATCGTCGTCTGGGGGCTGGTGAAGCGATTCGGGAGGACCCGAGCCCTGGACGGACTGGACCTGCGCGTGCTGGCCGGCGAGGTCCACGGGCTGCTCGGGCCCAACGGCGCCGGCAAGAGCACGGCCATCCGCATCCTGCTCGGGCTCCTGCGGACCGACGCCGGCCAGGCCACGCTCCTGGGTGGCGACCCCTGGCGGGACCGGGTCAGCCTGCACCGGCGGGTGGCGTACGTGCCGGGCGACGTGAGCCTGTGGCCCAAGCTCACCGGCGGCGAGACGATCGACGTGCTAGCACGGCTGCGGGGCGACCTGGACCGGCGCTGGCGCGCCGAGCTGATCGAGCGCTTCGAGCTCGACCCCACCAAGAAGGCACGGACCTACTCCAAGGGCAACCGCCAGAAGGTGGTCGTGGTGGCGGCGCTGGCGTCGCGCGCCGAGCTGCTCATCCTCGACGAGCCCACCTCCGGGCTCGACCCTCTCATGGAGGGCGTCTTCCAGGACTGCGTCCGGGAGGCCCGGGCCGAGGGCCGCACCGTGCTGCTGTCCAGCCATATCCTCGCCGAGGTAGAGGCGCTGTGCGACCGGGTCAGCATCATCCGTGCCGGGCGGGCGGTCGAGAGCGGCACGCTGGGCGAACTGCGTCACCTGAGCCACACGGCGATCACCGTCGAGACCGTCGAGCCTCCGCTGGGGCTCGATCGGCTCCCCGGGGTTGGCAACGTGCGGGCCCAGGGTGGACGGGTCAGCTTCGACGTGGGCCCCGAGCACCTCGACGGCGTCGTCCGCTATCTCGCCGGCCTCGGCGTCCGCAGCTTGAGCAGCCATCCCCCAACCCTCGAGGAGCTATTCCTGCGCCACTACCGCGGCGACCTCGCCGGCTCGGAGGCGGAACCCGACGGGATGCGCCCGATCCGCCGCCGGCTCGCCATGCGCGGCGAGTGACGGCGATGACGGGCACGCTGGGGCTGGTCCGTCTGATCGGGCGCAACGACCGCGTCCGCATCGTGGTGTGGGTCCTGGCCATTCCGGCGGCCGTGCTGGGGACCGCATCCAGTGTGAAGGGCCTTTACCCCACCCAGGCCGAGCTCAGTGCGGCCGCCGCCGCCATCAGGGGCAACGCCTCCCAGATCGCGCTGAACGGGCCCGACCGGGCACTGGACACCCTCGGGGGCCGGGCGGCCTTCGAGGTCGCCAATTTCGGCCTCGTCGGCATCGCCCTGATGAGCCTGCTCATGGTGGGCCGCCACACCCGCGGCGAGGAGGAGAGCGGGCGGGCCGAGCTGGTGCGCGCCGGGCCCCTGGGACGGTACGCGGGCCTCGCTGCCCCTGGCCTGGTCGTGGCCGCGATGAACCTTGCCGTTGGCGCCGCCATAGCGCTGGGCCTGCTCGCCCTGAGCCTGCCCGCCGCCGGCTCCCTCGTCCTCGGGGCGTCATTGGCGGCGGTCGGCCTCGCCTTCGCCGGCGTTGCCGCGCTAGCGGCCCAGGCCGCGGCCGCTACCCGCGCCGCGCACGCCCTGTCGGGCACCGCTCTCGTCCTGGCCTTCGCCCTGCGCGCCGTCGGGGACGTGGGCAGTGGCTCGATGTCCTGGCTGTCGCCCCTGGGCTGGGCCCAGTACTCGAGGCCCTTCGCCGGTGAACGATGGTGGCCACTCCTCCTCGCCGTCGGCGTTGCCGGGAGCTGCGTCGTCGCCGCCGGAGCGCTGTCGGCGCAACGGGACCTGGGAGCCGGCATCATCGCACCGAGGCCCGGCGCCCCGACCGCCTCGAGGAGCCGGGGGCGGCCCCTCGGCTTCGCCGTGCGACTCGAGCGAGCGAGCCTCCTCGGCTGGGCGGCGGCGGTCTTCCTGGGGGGCCTGGCCCTGGGCGCCCTCGGGCGGGATGTCGACCAGCTCATCGCCGACAACCAGAGCGCGCTCGACGTGCTGGCCCAGGGCAGCGCAGCCAGCCTGGTCGACTCGTTCTTCGCCACCTTCCTCGTCCTGATGGGTCTGGCCGCTGCCGGCTTCGCCCTGCAGTGCATACAGCGGCTGCGGGCCGAGGAGGTCTCCGCCCGGGCCGAGGCCGTGCTGGTTACCGCCTTCTCACGCCGGGGATGGGCCGGCGGACATTTGGCCGTAGCCCTCGGCGGCAGCGTGGGCGTGCTTGCCGCCGCCGGCGCCGGCACAGGGCTGGGGTATGGGGCCGCTACCGCGGACGCTGGTCAGGTGGCGCGGCTGATGGCCGCGGCATTGGTGCACGTCCCCGCCGTCTGGGTCCTGGTTGGGCTCGCCGCCGCCTTGTTCGGCCTAGCTCCCAGAGCCGTGGCCTCGGCCTGGGGAGCGCTGGCGGCCTGCCTTCTCCTCGCCGTGCTCGGCCAGCTCCTTGACGCTCCGGGGTGGGTCCGGGGCATCTCGCCCTTCCGCCATGTTCCACCAATGCCGGCCGCGCCCCTCGCCATCGGGCCGTTGGTCGTGCTGACTGCGGTCGCCGCCGGTCTGGTCGGGCTGGGGCTGACCGCCTTCGAGCGCCGAGACATCGGGTGAGGGCAATGGTCGATGCCGCAAACGACCTGCCCTCGGCATGCCATCGAGTCGGGCCACGGGCGCACCACCTGACCCGCCCGACCCGACCATCGATTCGTCGCCTCGGCGCCGTCGTCCTCGTAGTCCTGTTCGCGCCGCTCCTCGTCGCCGGGTGCGGGGAGGGAACCGGGGCCACGGTCGAGGGGCTCTATTCCCGGATGGAACAGGGGTTGGGCCGTGCCTGGGAGCGAGCCCGGGCCGGCGACGCGGAGGCAGCCCGCCGGGAGTTCTTCGACAACGCCCACGACCCTTTGCACCGCCTCGCCGCCGAGGCCGCCCAACGCGACCGGGCCGGCGCAGCTCAGCTGCTCGAGGCCAAGCATGCAGTCGAGGGAAGCCTGGAGGAGGCCGCGCCCACGCTGGCCGATGACCTCAATCGCCTTCGCGCGGCGGCAACCGCAGCGGTGGCCGCCGCCGGCCAGCGGTCAGCGCAGCCGCCCGGGTGAGACGAGCTGAACCACTCCGGGTTTGGTGGAGGCTCGGTTAGTTGGAGGGACGACCCCGGGGAGGTGCTCTCCGGGCGCGGCATAGCTGGCACTGTTGATACTACCGGCGACGAGTTCGGCGCTCCTCGCGGGCTCCTGTGGTCGTATGCCGGTTCGCTTCGCGCCACTGAGCCTCGAACTCGGCGGGAGGGCCAGAAGAGCCTGAGCTTGCGAGCGGTCGAGCGCCTGGCGGAGGGGCTCGACCGCGCTGGATCCGGAACGCGCCGGGTCCCTCAGCTGAGAGCCGTCCGGCGCCGTGGCCAGCCCACGTCCAGCCCGGCGCCCATCACCCAGCCGGTGCCGAGGTTGTAGCTGGCCGGCGACTGGGCGTTGTCGTAGCGGTCGACGGCCACGTCCATGCCGGATGCCGGCCTCACACCCAGGTCGTCCTCGGGGAGGACGAGGTTCCCGTTCGCCAAGTTGACACCGACCCGAGCACCGTGGTCACTGGGGCGGGGAAGTCGATCTTGGGGCTCGCGGCCCACTGGCGAACGCTCTCGCCAGAGACGTGTGCCGGCGTGCGATCTAGGCCCCGCTCACATCTCGGCCCCGCTCACACCACCTCTAGGAGCAGTGTCATCGCGAGGCCACGGCAGCCTCGGCCACGTGGAGCTCGACGAGCCCGCTCCGGCTCATGCCGAGCTGGTCCAAGGCGACGTTGAAGAGGCGCGGCCCGCTGCCGAGAAGAGGAGAGCGCTAGAAACGCCCCGCTGTCGGTGCAGCCCTCGCGTGGTCGTCGCAGCGACCCCCCGTGACGACTACTCGAGGTAGAGGGCGAGCAGGGCGAACAGGGCGAAGTGCCGCCACCTCGGCGAGGAGCGCCCCGACAATGATTCCCAGTGCCGGCCCGGCCGCGAGAGCGAGCACTTGTGAGAACCGCGGCATCGCAACCCCCTTCTTCTGGGAGTCATCTTCAAGCCCACACCGGCGGCTCGTCACCGCGGCCCCTGGTGGGTGGTACGAGACGGAAGGGTCAGGGCCGTGACGCCAGATGGCGCAATCAAGCCGACTGACTGCTGCCACTCCTCGTCGCCCCGCGCTCAGACCGAAGTTGGTCGACTTCAGCGCGCAGCCTGGCCAACTCCGCTGTGGTGTCGCCCGCGGCGGTCGGGTTCTCGACTGCACTCTTGTCTGAGTCGGTTTGGCATCGACCCCCACCCGACATGGCGCGCATCATCAGCAGCATCGACAGCGGACAGGCGGCGAAGATCAGCAGTGGCAGAGCTGCGCCTATCAGGTTCGGGGCCGCGGCGAACACCGCGAACCCGACCAGGGCGAGAGCTCCGGCGACCTTCCAGTTGAAACACGTCTTCATCGCGACTCCTTGCTAGTCAGGCCTGGCCTCACGGCTGGGTCTCGTTGGGGGACTCGTGCATCCGTTCGTGCATGCGCGCCGTGCCGGGATTGCCGCTCATCATCAGCTCGTGCATGCGCTCCATGCCGGGAGTCGCCTCGGCGTGGGGGTGGGAAGACCAGCGGTCGACGGAGTCTGCACCAGCGAAGGAGGGCACTGCCAGGATGACCAGTACCACCAGGGCGACGATGGCCACTGCTGGTCGGGATGCTCGTGCTCGGAGTGTCATGCGTCCTCATTCCGTTGGTGTCGCTGTCCCTACGGTCGCTATCCTACCCCACCCCCGGTGGGGTGGACAAATCAGGGTACAGGAAGCGGCTGCGCCACCCCAGGTGGGGTGCCCTAGTAGGTTTCCCACTGCTCGCTTGCCGCTATCCGGGGGGATCCCAGCGGCCACCGAAGCGAACACGAGGAGGAGCGAATGGCAGCGATCGACCCGGTGTGCGGCATGAAGGTGGAGGAGAGCGACGCGCCGGACAAGCTCGACCACGAGGGCACCACCTACTACTTCTGCAGCACGGACTGCCGGGAGGAGTTCGAGGCCAATCCCGGCGACTACGCCTCCTGAGGGACGTGGGAGCCTTCGGCGCTGCCCTGACCGTGGTGGTGGCCACCGGTGTCGCGGTTGTGACATCTCGGTGGCTGCGGGTCTCGCTCGACCGTGTCACGCTGACGGCTCCCGAGCGGATGCCGTTCCTCGGCGGCGGCCAGCCTGAGGTCCACGCATGGAGCCGGTTCCACGTCCGCTACTACGCCATGGCCCTCCTCTTCCTGGCCTTCGACATGGAGATGGTCTTCATGTACCCGTGGGCCGTGGTGTTCGTGGAGGAGGGAGCGCTGGCCCTGATGGAGATGCTCATGTTCATCGTCATCCTCCTCCTCGGGATCCTCTACGCCCGGCGAGAAGGAGCGCTGGAGTGGGCCTAGGGCGCTGGCTGACCGGGCTGGCGGCCAGGGCTGACGTCCCGGTGTTCGCTGCAATCGGTGCCGGAGGGCGTGGCCTCGCCGATGAGGCTGCTCTGCTGCCGGGCGTGCGGCTGGTCGACAGCCCCCGGGCGGCCAACGTCCTGCTCGTCGCCGGCGCCGTCACCCCGGCGCTGCTCCGTCCGCTGTTGGGCGTCCACGACCAGCTGCCGACGCCCCGGGCCACGGTGTGGTGGCCGGGCGGGACGGTCGGCGGTGGACTGCCCTCTCCCCTTCCCGACCTGGTTGTCGGACGGGACGGAGACGGTGACCACCTCCGTTCGGTGTTCGCCGAGCTGCTGAGTGGCGGGCATCGCTCCGAGCCGCCCGCGCTCCCCGACCAGGAGGCAGCCGAGTGGCGGGGGGTGGGCCCGTTTGGTCAGGGCGGCACCGGGATGACCGGCGGCGTGCCCTACGGACGCCCGCTCGCTTCTCGGGCTTCCGACCCAGACGGACTCGAGCTCGACCAACTGCCACTCCACGTCGGCCCCCTGTTCCCTCCCTTTCCCCCCGGGCTGGTCCTTGACGTCGAGCTGCAGGGCGACGTGGTCCGCCGGGCCGCAGTGGGCGACAACCCCTTCACCGGAGGCATCGAAGGCGAGGACAGCCCGCCGCTCGACACCGCCCTGTTCCTCGGCTCCCTCACCAGGCCAACACCGATCGCCGACCTCGAGGTGGCGCGTGCCCGCCATCACCTTCGCTGGGCGGCGCGCACGATGCGCCTCCATGGGCTGGAGAGCAAGGGGCTGCGTCTGCTCGGGCTCGCCCGGACGGTGACACCCGGTGACCGTGCCGCGGTCGAGAGCCTGGCCCAGCGAATCGCCCGCAGCCGCAGCCTGGCGTGGGCGACGCGAGGAGTCGGTGTCCTCGAGCGCGATGAGGTCATCGGAGGGCCGGTGGCGCGGGCCGCCGGGCTGGCCGTCGACGCCCGCCTCCACGACCCGTCCTACGAGGGCCTTGGCTTCTCGCCCGTCGTTCATGGCGCCGGCGACGCCCGCGACCGCCTCCGCCAACGCCTGGCCGAGGCGGTCCAGGCCCTGGAGTTGGCCCAGCGGGCCGGTTCTCGGCTGCGGCGGCCGGGCGCGCCGGTGGAAAGCCCCCGGGGCCCTCTTCGGACCGGAGAGCCGCTGCCGTCGGTCGCGCTGCTTGGGCTGGTCCCCCGACTGCTTGCCGGCCAGGAATGGGGTGACGCCATGACAATCGTCGCCAGCCTGGACCTCGACCTGGAGGAGGCCGCCGTCGGGCAGCCGGCCGCCATCGCTGGATGAACTGGTCGTCGCCGCTGCCGGCGCTGGTGCTCGTCGGCGCGGTACTGGCCGTCGGGGCCTATGCCTTCGCCGTCCTTGACCGGGCCAGCGGCCACTGGGTCGCAGGCCGTCGCTTCAGGCCCCGAGACGCCGTCCTCGGGCCGGCCCGAGCCGCCTGCCTCCTGCTCGTCACCCGTCCGACGGCCACCGAGCGCCCCGACGCCCAGGCGTGGGCCCTGGCCGCCGCCCTGCTGGCGGCCATGGCCGCCGGGGCCCTGGCCACCGTCCCCCTCGACCGCGGCACGGCAGTGGCCGACGTGGATGACGGGATCGTGCTGTTCGGGGCGGCCATGGCCCTCGTCATGGTCGCCGTCTACCTGCACGGCTGGTCGGCCAACTCGCCACTCCCCCTCGTCGGCGGCTACCGGTTCATCGCTCTGGCCCTGTCCTATGAGATGCCGCTGGCCCTGGTGCTCATCGCCGCCGCCCTGCCGGCCGAGTCGCTGTCCGTCGGGGCCATCGTTGAGTCACAGCAGGGCCTGTGGAACATCCTGCGCCAGCCCCTGGGCCTGCCCCTCTACCTGGTCGCCGGGATGGGGCTGGGGTTCTGGGGCCCGCTCAACACCGCCGACGCGCACGATCTGGCCGGCGGCACGGCCGTCGAGGTCTCCGGCCCTCAGCGCCTGGCCTGGGAGGCGGCCCGGCGCTTCGTCGTGGTGGCGGTGGCCGCCATGGGCGCGGCGGTCTTCCTGGGCGGGTGGCAGGGGCCGGTGCTTCCGGGCTGGGCGTGGATGGCCCTCAAAACCCTCGTCCTGCTCGCGGTCGTGGCCCACCTCGGCCACCGCATCGCCCGGGTGCGCCTGGAGCGGTTCGTGGTGGTGGCCTGGAGCCTGCTCATCCCTCTGGCCCTCGTCGACGTGTTCGTGTCCGGCGCCCTCGCCCTGTGAGCACGTCGCTCGCCGTCGACATCGCCTTCTGGGCGTTCTCGGCGGGCAGCGTGGTGGCCGCCTGGCTGGTGTTCCGCACCGACTCCATGGTCCGGGCCGCCTACTGGTTGCTGGCCTCCTTCGCCGCGGTGGGCGCGGTGATGGTGCTACTCCACGCCCGGTTCCTCGGCCTGGTGCTGGTGCTGATGATGGCCGGTGAGATGACGATCATGGCCGTCTTCATGGTCATGTTCATGATGAACCCGGCCGGGCTCAACCCCATGACCATGGTTCACCAGCACCGCACGGCGAAGATCGCCGGCGTCGTCGCCTTCGCCGGGCTGGCCCTGGTCGGACTGGTGGCTGACTTCCCCGACCGCCCCGCCGATTCCGGCCGCAACCCGACAGCCGACCTGGGGCGCGAGCTGCTGGGCGATTCCATGCTCATCTTCGAGACCGCCGGGGTGACGCTGCTGGCCACCATGATCGGTGCTCTGGCCCTGGCGTCGAAGCGGGGCCGCTACGGCGACGCCGAGGAGGGCTCCGCCCCACCGCCGCTCGAGCCCGTGGCCGATGCGAGCGCCGGGGCCGACACCGTCACGGAGCCGGCGACCGACACCGGCGACCACGCGGGGAAGTCGCACGGATGACCCTCGAAGCCCTGCTCGTGGTGGCCGCCGCCCTGTTCGGCATCGGCGTCTACGGCGCCCTGTCCCAGCAGACCTTCGTCATGATCATGATGGGCCTCGAGCTCATGTTGAACGCGGCCATGCTGGCTGCGGTGGCCCTGTGGGCGGCCAGCACCGGCGGGTCGCCCAAGGGGCAGCTGCTCACCGTCATCATCATGACGGTCATGGCCGTCGAGGCCGCCATGGGCTTCGCCCTGATCATCGGCATCTACCGGATCCGCAAGGCCGACATGACCGAGAAGCTGAAGCGGCTGCGGGCCTGATCCGGTGGCCTGGCTGCTCCTCCTCGTCCCCCTGGCCGCCGCTGCTGGGCTGACCGCCCTGGGGCGCCGCCCCGCCGCCCTGCTGGCCGCTTCGGTCGGAGCCATGGCCGCCACCGTCGCCGTCGGGGCCTGGGCCGCCGCCGCCCAGCCCTCGGCCGCCTGGCGGTGGGGAGCGGGGATCGCCCTGGGCCTCAGCGTGGAGGGGCTGGGCCGGGTGATGGTCGTACTGGTGCCGGCCGTCGCCCTGCCGGTGATGGCCTACGCCGCCGTCAGCATGCGCCACGACGATGCGCTTCCCCGCCTCCTGGCCCTGCTCTCCGCCTTCGTCGCCGCCATGCTGGTCCTGGTCGCGGCCGCCGACCTGCTCACCGTGCTGGTGGCCTGGGAGCTGGTGGGCGCTCTCTCCTGGGCCCTCATCGCCCATCACTGGCGGGACCCTGAGCGCCCGAGACTGGCGGCCCACGCCTTCCTCACCACCCGCGCCGGTGATCTCGGCCTGGTGGCGGCCGCCGCCGTGGCCCTCGTCGCGGGCGGTGCCCACTACGCCGCCCTGTCGTCGCTACAGGGGTGGCCCGCCCACGTGGTGGCCGGTGGCCTGCTGGTGGCGGCGGCGGCCAAGTCAGCCCAGCTCCCCTTCTCGCCGTGGCTGTTCTCGGCCATGGCCGGCCCCACGCCGGTGAGCGCCCTGCTCCACTCCGCCACCATGGTGGCCGCCGGCGCCTACCTGCTGGCCCGCACCGTGCCCGTGCTCGACGGCGCCTCGTGGCTCCCGGGCGCGGTGGCCGCCCTCGGCGCCGCCACCGCCCTCGCCGGCGGTGTGGTGGCCAGCGTGCAGCGCGACCTCAAGCGGGCCCTGGCCGCCTCCACCTCGGCCCAGTACGGGCTCGTGCTGGTGGCCGTCGGTGCCGGCTCCACCGCGGCGGCCGGTGCCCATCTCGTCACCCACGCCGCCTTCAAGGCCCTGCTCTTCCTGGCCGCCGGCGTCGCCCTCCACGCCGCCGGCACGCTGGAGCTGGGCTCGCTACGCCTGGGTCGGGCCCTGCCCTTCATCGCCGCCGCCTTCGCCGTGGGCGCCCTGGCCCTGGCCGGAGTGCCGCCGCTAGGGGCGGCCCGGTCGAAGGAGGAGATCCTCGCCGCCGCCGCCCACCACAGCCCGTGGCTCGGCGTGGCCGTGGTACTCGCCGGCTTCCTCAGCGCGCTCTACGCCGGGCGGCTGGCCGTGCTGGCCTTCGGCCCCGGACCACCCGGAGTCCAGCAGCGCCCGGGGGCGGTGGAGCGGGCCTCGGTGGGGGCCCTGGCTGCCGCCACCATCGCCCTAGGGGTGCTGTGGCTGCCGGGCGCCGCCGAGATGGTGGAGCGGGCCACCGGTGGCCGGCTGTTCGAGCCCCGGGCGTGGGAGCTTCCCGCCTCCCTCCTGGCCGTAGTCGCCGCGGCGTTGGCTCTGGCCGCCCTGGCCCGCGCGGGTCGGCTCCTGAGCATGGCCGTGCCCGAGGGAATGGGTGCGTTTCTCGGCTCGTGGGTGGGACTGCCGACGCTCGCTCGCCGGGTCGTCGTCGACCCGGTGCTGTCGCTTTCCCACACCCTCGCCTCCTTCGACGACCGGGTCATCGACGCCGGCGTCCGGGCCGCGGCCCGGGTGCCGGTGGTGCTGTCGCGGGCCGCCTCCTGGTGGGGGGAGCGCAGCCTCGACGGCGTCGTGGCCGCGGTGTCGGGAGGGACGTTGCGGGCGGCGGCGGTGTCGCGGACGGCCGACGAGCGGGCCGTCGACCGAGCCGTCGAGGAGCTGGCCCGGGGCACCGGTGCGGCCGGGCGCAACAGCCGGCGCCTGCAGGACGGGCTGGCCCACCACTACTACGTGATCGTCGCCGTGGGGCTGGCCGCGGCCCTGGCCGTGGCCGCGCTCGGGAGGTAGCTGTTGCTGTCCGTCGCCATCTTCGTCCCCCTCGCCGGGGCCGTCGCCCTCCTGCTCCTCCCCCGCCTGTCCGAACGGGCAGCGAGGCTCCTCGCCCTCGCCGTGGCCGCGGTGCCGCTGGCCGTCATGGTGGCGGCCTGGCTCCGCTTCGACCGCGCCGACGGCGGCTTCCAGCTCGTGGAGTCGGTGCCGTGGATCCCCACCCTGGGCGTGGGCTACAAGGTCGGCGTCGACGGGGTGTCGCTGCCCCTGGCGGCCATGACCGCCTTGCTGTTCCTGGCCAGCGTCGCCTATCCGGCCGAGCTGCGGAGGCGGCCCCGGCAGTACTTCGCCGCCTTCCTGTTCCTCGAGGCCGCCTCCCTCGGGGTGTTCCTGGCCCTCGACCTGTTCCTGTTCTACGTGTTCTTCGACGTGAGCCTGGTTGGCATGTACTTCCTCATCGCGGTGTGGGGCCACGGCGACGCCCAGCGCTCGGCGCTCAAGTTCTTCCTCTACACCCTGGCCGGGTCCCTGGCCATGCTGCTGGCCATCCTGGGGCTGTACCTGGCCTCGGAGCCCAGGACCTTCGACATGGCCGCGCTCATCGACCAGCAGCCGCTGCCGGGCGGCGGGCTGGGGGCGGGGCTAGTGTTCCTCGGCTTCGTAGTCGGCCTGGGCGTGAAGACGCCCGTCGTCCCCTTCCACACCTGGCTGCCCCCGGCCCACGTCGACGCCCCGGCGCCGGCGTCGACCATCCTGGCCGGGGTGCTCCTCAAGATGGGGACCTACGGCTTCATCCGCATCGTGCTGTCGATGATGCCCGACACCTTCCGGCGCTTCGCCCTGCCCCTGGCCGTCGTCGCCGTGGTCAGCATCGTCTACGGCGCCCTGGTCGCCCTGGCCCAGACCAACCTCAAGCGCCTGGTGGCCTATTCGAGCGTCAACCATATGGGCTACGTGATCCTCGGCGTGGCCGCGGCCGCGGCCGGCACGCCGAGCGATCCCGACGCCGCCCGCCTGGCCCTCAACGGCGCCACCCTGGAGATGGTGGCCCACGGGCTCATCACCGGCGCCCTGTTCCTGCTCGCCGGCTCGGTGTGGTCGCGGGCCGAGACCTACGAGCTCGACCAGTTCGGGGGCCTGGCCGGGCGGGCGCCGACCATGACCGCCGCCGCCGTCCTGGCCGCCTTCGCCAGCCTCGGCCTTCCCGGCCTGGCCGGCTTCGTGGCCGAGTTCCAGGTCTTCGCCGGCGCCTTCGCCATCTACCCCGTCCTGGCCGGCGTCGGCCTGCTCGGCATCGTGGTCACCGCCGCGCTGTTCCTGCGCATGCTGCAGCGGGTGTTCCTGGGGGTCCTGCCCGAGCGGTGGGCGGCCTGGCCCGATCTGTCCCGGGTCGAGGTGGCCGCCCTGGTCCCGCTGCTGGGCCTGGTGGTGGCCATCGGCGTGGCCCCCGCCTGGGTGCTCGACGTCATCGACGCCGCCGCCGGCCCTCTGGTCGGGCGCTGATGGAGCCGATGGGCATGGACATGCCCGTCGGCAGCGTCGCCCCCGAGATCGTGCTCGTGATCGGGGCCGTGGCCGTGCTGCTCTTCGCCCTCTTCGCCCCCCGTCGGGCCCAGGCGTGGGCCGCCGTGGGGGCGCTGGCCACGCTGGCCGTGGCCGCCGTGGCCTCCGCGGTGATGCTCCGGGGAACGCAGACGCTCACGTTCTTTAACACCTACGCGGCCGACGACGCCGCCGTGTGGGCCAAGCTCATCGTCCTCGCCGTGGCCGCCGTGGTCGTCCTGCTGTCGGTCGAGTGGTTCGCCACCGACGCCCGCCACGGCGAGTACTACACCCTGCTGCTGCTCTCGACGCTGGGCGCGGTGGTGCTGGCCTCGGCCGCCGACCTCATGGCCGTGATCCTCGGCGTGCTGCTGTCCTCGGCCACGGGCTACGTGCTCGCCGCCTACCACCGCAGCGACGCCCGCTCCGGCGAGGCGGGCATCAAGTACTACCTGCTCGGCGCCCTGACCAACGGGGCCATGGTCTACGGCGCCGTGCTGTTCTTCGGCCTGGGCGCCACCACCACCCTGGCCGGGCTGGCCCAGGCCCTCCCCTCCGCCGACGCGCTGGCCCTGGTGGCGGCGATGGCCCTGTTCGTGCTCGGGCTGGCCTTCAAGCTCGGCGCCGTCCCCGCCCACGCCTGGGTGCCCGACGTGGCCGACGGCGCCCCCGCTCCCGCCGCCGCCTTCCTCACCGTGGCCCCCAAGGTCGGGGCCCTCGTGGCCCTGGGCCGCCTCGCCCTGATCCTGCCCGAGGACCGGGTGGGATGGCGCCTGCTGGTCGCCGTGCTCGCCGCCGCCACCATGACCCTGGGGAACCTGGCCGCGCTGTGGCAGGACGACGTCCGCCGCCTGCTCGGCTGGTCGGCCGTCTCCCAGGCCGGCTACGGGCTCATGGCCGTCGTCGCTCTCGGTCGCAGCGACATGGCGGTGAGCTCGCTGCTCTACTTCCTGGCCGCCTACGCGGCGGCCAATCTGGGCGCCTTCGCCGTGGTCGTCGAGCTGCGGGGCCGCACCGAGCGGGCCAGCTACGCGGGGCTGGCCTCCGCCCAGCCGGTCCTCGCCTTGGTCCTGGTGGTGAGCTTTCTGTCCCTCGTCGGCGTGCCTCCCCTGGCCGGCTTCACCGCCAAGGTGCTCCTGTTCGCGGTGACCGTCGACGCCGGCTACAGCTGGCTCGCCGTCCTTGCCGTGGCCAACTCGGTGGTCTCTGTCGCCTACTACCTGCGAGTGCTGGCCCCCAGCTACTTCGAGCCCCTGGCGGCGCCCGTCCCCGTGCTGGGCCGGTGGGCCAAGACGGCGGCGGTGGCCTGCGGCGTGGCCGTCGTCGCCCTCGGCGTTTTCGCCGAGGCGCCCCTCGACGCCTTCGACGTGGCCCACCTGGTCCCGGGGTGAGGTGGCCGCGGCTCTGCCGGGTATCAACACCGCCACCCGGGATCACGCGACAGGGCTCGGACGGGTTGCAGGAACCCCGACGTTCCTCCAAACGTGCTCGCGGCATGAACGCCCGGAGGCCACACGCAGCCATGACGAGGACCTGAGCACGTGTTCCCCGATGTCGTCGTTGGCGCCGGCCACAACGGTCTCATCGCCGCCTGCTACCTCGCTCAGGCAGGCCGGGACGTGGTCGTGGTGGAGCAGCTGGACCGTCCAGGCGGGGGGTCGCGGACGGAGGAGACGGTGCCCGGCTACCGCTTCGACCTGCATTCGGCCGCCCACAACATAATCAACATGACCGACATCCCGAGCGAGCTTGATCTTGCCGGCGCCGGCCTCGACTACATCGAGATGGACCCCTTTTCGATCGCCGTGCACGGCGACGGCCGACGGGTCCGCTTCTTCCGCTCGATCGAGGCCACCGTCGAGTCCATCGCCGAGGAGTCGCCGAAGGAGGCGCAGGCCTACCGCCGCTTCCTCGACCAGAGCCTTCCCATCGTGCGCACGGTGATGCCCGCCATCCGCGGCGAGATGTCCCTCAGGGCCCTTCCCGGCAGGGCCGTCCAGCTGGGGCGCGCCCTGCGTCGCCAGCCGCTCACCACCGCCCGCGACGTGATCAGCCCCTACGACGCCCTCCTGCGCCGATGGTTGGCCTCCGACCTCACCCGGGGGCCCGTGGCCGCCTTCGCCGCCCATGCCGGTGTCGGCCCTTCGCTGCCGGGTGGAGCCCTCTTCGCCTTCTGGCAGGCCGCCTACCACCTCTACGGGCAATGGCACGGTCGGGGCGGGGCTCAGAACCTCACCGACGCCCTGGTCGCCAGGCTGCGCTCGCTGGGGGGCGAGGTGCGCTGCTCGTCGCCCGTCGCCCGTATCGACGCCCGCGCCGGACGGGTGCGCGGCGTCGTCCTGGAGGGTGGTGAGCGGATCTCAGCGGCCAACGTGATCACCGCCATGGACCCGAAGACGGCCCTGCTCGAACTGCTCGACCCACCCCTCGACGGTGACGTCGGCGCCGACCTGGCTGCTGCTCGGCGCTCGAACGTGGTGCAGGCCGTCGTCCACGTCGCCACCGACGCCCTCCCTGCCTACGCCGACAGCCGCCACGGCGACTGGAACGGGTTGCAGAGCTACGTCGACCACCTCGACGACCTCACCCACGCATGGGCCCAGTCCGAGGTCGGGCGCCTTCCCGAGCCGCTTCCGCTCTACGCGTTCACGCCGTCCGCCCTCGACGACAGCCTCGCCCCGCCCGGCCACCACACCGTCTATCTCGCCTGCCCCGCCGCTCCCGCCCACGTCGAGGGCGGCTGGGCTGCTCACACCGAAGAGCTCGTCCGGCGTTGCCTGGACACCGTCGAGGCGCGGGCTCCGGGGTTCCGCAGCTCGATCCAGGGCATCGCCACCTGGACCCCCGACGACATGGAGCGCGTCGAGCGCTGGCCGAAGGGCCATCCCATGTACCTGGACATCGCCTTGGACCAGCTCGGCCCGTTCCGTCCGACAAAACGGCTCGGCGGCTGGCGCACCCCCATCGAGAACCTCTACATCTCCGGTGCCGGGACCAACCCTTCTGGCGGCATCGCCGGCACACCCGGGCGACAGGCCGCTCGCACGCTGCTGTCCGACCAGTGACGGAAGCCGTTTGTCCCGCAGGTGTCCCCGTCGGATGCCTACCCCACCCGGGGTGGGGTAAGATGTCGCCATGAAGATGGAGCATCAGCGATCGGTACTGAACCGCCTGAAGACGGCGCGCGGGCACCTCGATGGCGTCATCCGCATGGTGGAGGACGACAGCTACTGCCCGGACGTCATGAAGCAGCTGTCGGCGGTGCAGGGTTCGCTCGAGCGGGCCAGTCGCATCGTGCTGCGCAACCACCTGGAGACGTGCGTGGCCGCAGCCATGGTCGCCGGGCGGACCGACGAGATCGTCGACGAGCTCATGGAGGCGCTCCGCTACGACCACACCGCCACCGGCCCTGGCCCCGAGCTGGCCCTCACCGGCGAGGAGCCCTCGTGAGCCAGCAGACCCGAGACCACGCTGAGGCCATGCCGACGACGGAGATGGAGCTGTCGGTATCGGGCATGACGTGCGGGTCCTGTGCCGCCCGGGTCCAGAAGGTGCTGGCCCGCCAGGAGGGCGTCGACGAGGCGGCGGTCAACTTCGCCACCGGGCGGGCGACCGTGGTGTTCGATCCCGCCCGGGTGCCCGTCGAGGACGTGGTGGAGGCGGTGGGCAAGATCGGCTACGGGCTGGCCCCGGCCGAGACCGCCCCCGAGGGCGAGACCGCGGACGCCGAAGCGGCCCTGCAGACCATGTGGCTGCGGCGGGTCCTGGTGGCCTGGCCGCTCGGGCTGGCCGTGCTGGTGCTGTCGCTGTGGTTCATGCACGAGCCGTGGGCCCGTTGGTCGGCGCTGGTCCTGACCGTGCCCGTTCAGTTCTGGGCCGGCTGGCCCTTCCTCCACCAGGCCGCCCTCAGGGCCCGCGCCCGCCAGGCCAACATGGACACCCTCATCGCCATCGGCACCCTGGCCGCCTTCAGCTTCTCCACCTACCAGGTCGTCTTCGGCGCCTCCCACTCCGATCACTACTTCGACACCTCGGCGCTGATCATCGCCTTCCTGCTTCTGGGGCGGTACTTCGAGGCCCGGGCCAAGGGACGGGCGTCGCGGGCCATCCGCACGCTGCTGGAGCTGGGGGCCAAGGAGGCCCGCCTGGTAGTCGACGGCGAGGAGCGGATGGTCCCCATCGACGGGGTCAGGGTCGGCGATGTCCTGCGGGTGCGGCCGGGGGAGAAGATCCCGGTCGACGCCGAGGTGCTCGACGGTCGCTCGGCGGTGGACGAGTCGATGCTCACCGGTGAGTCGGTGCCCGTCGACAAGAAGCCGGGCGACCGGGTGGCGGGGGCGACCATCAACGCCCAGGGCGCCCTCACCCTGCGGGCCAGCGCGGTGGGGGCCGACACCGCCCTGGCCCAGATCGTCCGCCTGGTCGAGGAGGCCCAGGGCACCAAGGCCCCGGTGCAGCGCCTGGCCGACCGCATCAGCGGACTCTTCGTGCCCTTCGTGCTGGCTCTGGCCGCCGCCACCTTCGCCGGGTGGTCGGTGCTGGCCGGCGATCCCGGCGACGGCCTGGTGGCTGCGGTGGCGGTGCTGATCATCGCCTGTCCCTGCGCCCTGGGGCTGGCCACCCCCACGGCCATCATGGTCGGAACCGGCCGGGGGGCGTCGATGGGCGTGCTCATCAAGGGCGGGGAGGTGCTGGAGCGCTCCAAGCGCATCGACACCGTCGTGTTCGACAAGACGGGCACGCTCACCCGGGCGAGATGGCCCTCACCGACGTGGTCGCGGCGGAGGGCGAGGACGACGAGGTGGTGGTCGCCCGGGCCGGGGCGGTGGAAGCGGCCTCCGAGCACCCGGTGGGCCGGGCCGTGGTGTCCGGGGCCCGGGAGCGAGTTGGATCGGTGGCCGAGGCGGTGGAGTTCGAGGCGGTGGCCGGCCACGGCGTACGAGCCGACGTGGATGCCACGGTGGTCCACGTGGGGCGGCGCAAGCTGATGAACGAGGCGGGCCTGATGGGCTGCACCGCCCTCGACGAGGTGGCCCGGCGGCTCGAGGGCGAGGGCAAGACCGCCATCTTCGTCGGGTGGGAAGGCCGCGTCCGGGGCGTTCTGGCCGTGGCCGACACCCTCAAAGACGATGCTCCCGCCGCGGTGGCCGAGCTGCAGGCGATGGGGATCCAGGTGGTGATGATCACCGGCGACAACCAGCGGACCGCCTCGTCCATCGCCACCGATGTCGGCATCGACCGGGTGCTGGCCGAGGTCCTTCCCGCCGACAAGGTCGAGGAGGTGCGCCGCCTTCAGGCCGAGGGCCGGGTGGTGGCCATGGTCGGCGACGGCATCAACGACGCCCCCGCCCTGGTCCAGGCCGACCTGGGCATCGCCATCGGCAGCGGCACCGACGTGGCCATCGAGTCCTCCGACATCACCCTGCTCTCCGGCGATCTCCACGGCGTGGCCACCGCCATCCGCCTTTCCCGGCGCACCTTCCGCACCTTCCTCCAGAACCTGGGCTGGGCCTTCGGCTACAACGTGGCCGCCCTGCCTCTGGCCGTTGTCGGAGCCTTGAACCCGGTGATCGCCGGGGCGGCCATGGCCTTCTCCAGCGTGTCGGTCGTTTCCAACAGCCTCCGCCTCTACCGGTTCCGCAAGTCGTGAGCGGACCGTTGGTCAGTGGCGGATGCCCATCGGGCACGCCCGCCCGGCGTGGCCGACGCATGGCCGACCTCTGCCCCCGGACCCGCGACCGCTACCGTTAGGCCCGTCGTGAAGAAGGCCCTCGTGGTGCTCCTGGTCCTGGTCGTCGTGGTGACCGGGCTGCCCATCGTCATGGGCATGTCGGCCATGGCGCCCTGCGCCGACTGCGGCCCGGCCGTGCTGGCGGCGTGCTCGGTGGCCATTCTGGCCGCCGGTGTCGCCATCGTCCTCGCCCTGCTCGCTCTGCGGCTCGGCACTCGTCGCCAGGCCGTGCGCCTCCTCCTCCACAGCTTCCTTCTCGAGCGACCTCCCCGGCTGGCCTGAGCGCGCCCGCGCGCGCCCGAAAACGGGCACGTCCGCCGTTTCCCCCAGCCCAGAGCCGGCCGCCTGGCCGCCGCCCGTGTCCCGAGGAGTCGAACGTCAATGGATCTGTTCTCCGCGCTGGTGGCCCGTGGCCGCCACCCATCGCCCCGAAAACTCTCATCTGGCCCCATGCCCGCCGCCTCGGCGGGGGGGCTCGGCGAGCGGCGGGCCGGGTCGCTCACCGGAGGTGGTTCATGAGCCTGTGGGCCGTCCTGCTCACCGGCCTGTTCGCCGGCGGTGCCTCCTGCGCTGCGGTGCAGGGCGGCCTGCTCGCCGGCACCCTGGCCCGGCGCCGCCCGGAGGTGGCCACCGAGGCCCAGGCTTCCAAGGGGGAGAACCCGAGCCTCCGGCCCGCCCCCGCCCAGGCCCGGTTGGACGAGGCCGCACCGGTCGGTGCCTTCCTCGCCGGCAAGCTGGCGTCGCACGCGGTACTGGGCGCCGTTCTGGGCCTCGTCGGCGAAGCGGTCCAGATTGGCCCCCGCGTGCGCGCCGCCATGCAGATCGCCGCCGGCATCGTGATGGTGCTGCTCGCCCTCGACCTCCTCGGGCTGGCCGCGGTCCGGGGCCTGGTGCCCGCCTCGCCCCGGGCGTGGGCCCGACTGGTGCGGCGCAGCGGCCGATGGGGCGGATCCCTCGGCCCCGCCCTGCTCGGCCTGGCCACCGTCCTCATACCCTGCGGGGTGACGCTGAGCATGATGTTCTTGGCCGTGGCCTCGGGCTCCCCGCTGGCCGGCGCCGCCATCATGGCCACCTTCGTGCTCGGCACCGCGCCCCTGTTCGCGGTGATCGGCTATGCCGCCCGACGCTCCACGGCCAAGTTGCGAGGCCGCCTGGGCCTGCTGGCCGGCGCCGCGGTGCTCGTCGCCGGGCTGGTTTCCATCAACGCCGGGCTGGTGCTCAACGGCTCGTCGTTCACCCTGGCCGGGCTGTGGCGCGATGTCACCGGAGCCGACGCCCCCACCGCCGTGGCTGCTCCGCCGGTGGCCGCCGACGGCATCCAGCGGATCCTGATCGAGGCCCACGACACCGCGTACTCGCCTTCGGCGGTCACGGCCCGGGCCGGTGTTCCCACCGAGCTGACCATCCGCACGGCCAACACCCGAGGATGCACCCGGGCCATCGTCCTCAGCTCCTTCGGGATCCAGAAGGTCCTGCCCGCCACCGGCGACACCCGCTTCGACCTGGGCCCGCTCGCGCCCGGGACCTACCGCTACACCTGCGGGATGGGCATGTACGGCGGCTCCATTCGGGTCGTGGCCTGATGGGAGGGCGCGTCACCATGACGTTCGCGGTGGCCGGCATGCATTGCGCCAGCTGTGGCCTGCTCATCGACGACGCCGTCGAGGAGCTCGGCGGGGTGGAGCGCTGTGACACCGACAGCCGCCGGGGTCGCACGGTGGTGGTCGCCGACCCCACGGTGGCGACGGCCGACGACGTCGTGGCCGCCATCGCCACTGCCGGGTACCGGGCCGAAGCGGTCGGGAGCTGAGGCGGTGGAGGTCCTCGCTCTGGCGCTGCTGGCCATCGTCGCCGGCCCCGCGAGTCCGTTCCCATCGGCCCGAGATAACTGCGGTGTCCGCAGTCATCTCAGCGGGGCCAGCCGCCTGGGGACCTGCTGCGCCCACCGCACACCGAAAGCGTCCCTCGTGAGAAGGAGGAAGTAATGGAGTACCTGGCATACCTGCTCGGCCCCCTCGGCTGCGCCCTCGCCATGGTGGTGTTGATGGCACTGATGGCCCGAGGCATGCGTCGCCCCGAGCGCGGCGTGGACCCGGCGGAGGCCCAGGAGGTGGCCGAGCTCCGAGCCGAGATCGCCGAGTTGCGCGGGAAGCCCTCGGGAGCCGGCGATGCCTGAGGCCCGCTCCACCACCAGAACCGGCCCTCGTCGTGCTGGCACCCGCCGTCCTCGCCAGAGCTGGTGGCAGCGCAACCGGGCCTGGGTCGCCGCCGCCGGCCTGGGGGCGGCGCTCCTCGTCGCCGTGGCCGTCTCCGCCAACGGCGACGCCAATGACGGGGCGGCGACCTCCGGGCCCGCTGGAGCAGGCTTCGTGGGCGGCGACTTCCACTCCCTGGTGGCCGACCCGACCACCCCGGGTCGGGTCTTCGTCGGGGGCCACGAGGCCGTTTCAGCATCGGCCGACGGGGGGCGGACCTGGCGGCGCGTCGAGTCCCTCGATGACGCCGATGCCATGGGCTGGGGGTTCACCGACCGCGCCGTCTACGTGAGCGGCCACCCCGGCATCCGTCGCTCCACCGACGGCGGCGTCAGCTTCGACAAGGCCAACGAGGGCCTGCCCGACACCGACATCCATGCCTTCGGGGCGTCGGCTTCGGCCCTCTACGGCGCCGGGCCGGCCACCGGGGTGATCGCATCCACCGACGGTGGACGGACCTGGAGCGCCCGCACCACCGCCCACGGGCAGTCGTTCTTCGGTCGCATCCTCACCGATCCCGCCGACGACGAGCACCTCATCGCCGCTGACGCCCGGGCCGGCGTGGTCGAGAGCGCCGATGGAGGGCGGAGCTGGCGCCGGCTCGGCGGGCCGCCAAGCGCGGTGTGGGTCAGCGCAAGCGGCGGAAGCCTCTATGCCTCGGGTCCCCGGGGCGCGGCGCAAAGCGCCGACGGAGGCAAGTCCTGGGAGGACCTGGCCCTGCCCAACGGCGCCACCCTGGTCGAGGCCCACCCGTCCGAGCCGGCCACCCTGTACGCCGGGGTCCACGACGGCAGGACCGTCCAGGTCCTGGTCAGCCGCGACGGCGGCGTGAGCTGGAGCGCGCCGTGACGGTCGCCCCAGTGGAGGAGCGCCGAAAGAAGCTCCTGGCCCTGTGGCTCGGGGTGGCGGTGCTGTTCGGGGCGCTGCTGGGCGTGGCCCGAGCCGCCCGCACCGGCCTCGACGATCCCGACCCGGCCTGGCAGCGGCCCGGCTTCCTCGACGCCGGTCCTCTGCCCCAGCCCGCCCCCCGTGTCACCCAGGACCTGCCCCGGCGGGGGCGGCCGGCGGTCGTGTTCTTCGTGCGCCCCGCGGGCGTGGCCGAGCTGTGCCACTCCCTCGCCACCCACCGGCTGGGCCAGTCGGCGGACCTGGTCATCGCGGTCTCGGGCACGGGCCGCTGCCCGGGCGCCACCGCGCTCGAGGACCCCTCGGGGGCCCTGGCCCGGGCCTACGGGCTGCGCGATCCCCGCGACGGTGCGACACCGGTGGGATACGCCGTGGTCGACGGCCAGGGCCGGATCCGCTACCGCACCCTCGACCCCACGATGGCCGAGGAGCTGGACGAGGTCGACACCGTGCTGGGGGCCCTACCGTGAGCGTCGCCCCCGCCGAGGCGCGCCGCTCGACGCTGCGGCTGTGCCTGTGGTGCGTCGCCGCCGTGGTGGTCGAGGTCGCGCTCTACCTCTCCTACCGGGGCCATGACGCCCGGTTCCACTGGTTCACCCACTTCTTCGTGGGCGCCTCGGTGGCGCTGGTGGCTATGGCCGTGGTCACCGCCCGCACCAGACGGCCCGTGCCCTATCCCCTGGTGTGGCCGCTGCTGGCCCACCTCTTCGCCATGGCCCCCGACCTCATCTTCGTCGGCGGCATCGCCCATCGCCGGTGGATGGACCTGTTCCTCGGCCACATCAGCACCCACTTCGTCCCCGGGCGCAACCTCACCTGGTACGCGGTGTTCCTGGCCTCGCTGGGGGCCTACCTCCTGGCCCTCGACCGACGGGCTCGGCCGTGAGCGGCGACAGCCTCTTCGTGGCCAGGTGGGGAGACGGCCCCGACGTCGTCTTCCTGCACGGCCTCATGGCCTCCTCGCGCTACTGGGAGCCGCTGGCCGCGGCCACCTCCGGCTACCGGGCCACCGCACCCGATCTCCTCGGCTTCGGCCGCTCTCCCAGCCCGCCCGAGGCCAGCTACGACGTGGACTGCCACCTGGGCGCCCTGATGCCCCAGCTGCCTCGACGCGCCGTCGTGGTGGCCCACTCCACCGGCGCCATCCTCGCCGCCGCCCTCGCCGCCCGCCACCCCGATCGGGTGGCGTCGTTGCTGCTGGTGGGCCTGCCCGCCTACCCCGACGAGGAGGCGGCCCGCCGCTCGATCGGCGCCCTGGGGCTGCTGGCCCGTCTGACCGTGGACGGGAGGCCGGTGGCCCGGTGGGTGTGTGAGACCATGGGCCGGTTCCGGCCGCTGGCCATCGCCCTGGCTCCATGGCTGGTGCGCGACCTCCCCCCGTCGATCGCCTCCGACGGCGCCCGCCACACCTGGGCTTCCTACAGCGGGACGCTGCGGCGGGTCGTGGTCGCCCACCGCGCCGTGGACGACCTCCGCCAGACGCCGGCGCCGGTCACCCTGCTGCACGGGCGGAATGACCGCCCCGCCCCCCTGCACTTCGTGCAAGCGCTGGCCGAAGGCGCCGACTCCGAGCACTCCGCGCTCAACCTACGGGTCGTAGACGGCGACCATCACCTTGCCGTCCGCCGGCCCGGTGTCGTGGGTGACGCCCTCGCCGCGGCGCTCGACGGAACGAGAGGCACGTGAGCCGCGGTCGCTCCGTCTTCGCTGCCGTCCTCCTGCTCACAGCCGCGGGATGCGCCGCAGTGGCGATGGGGGGTCCACGGCCAGCAGCGACGATCCCTGTGTCCGGCTCTACCAGGGCCTATGCCAGGCCCGTGCCGAGGCGAGCCAGCCGGAGGCGGCGCGGGAGATCTTCTTCGACCGGGTCCACCAGCCTCTCCACCAGCTCGCCGCCGAAGCCGCCGGCGCCGACCGAGCGGCGGCTGCCAAGCTCCTCGAGGCCAAGCAGGCTGTCGAACGCGATTTCGCCGACGACCCGGAGTTGCTCCCCGGAGACCTGGACCGACTCACCGAGGCAACCCGCCGGGCCATCCCCACTACCGGGCGGCCGACCCCCGATCCTTGCCAGGAGGCTCCATGATGGCGTCCTCGCGCCGGCCCTCCGCGATGGCGGCCATGGCCGTGGCCGCCGCTCTCGCCGCAGCGTGCAGCGCTGACACCGAAGGGCAGGGAAGCGACCACGCAAACGAGGTCGTGGCCCAGGTGGCCAGCTACGACCTCGTGGCCGGGCGCACAGGGCGCTTCATCGTCGGGCTGCTGGCCGCCGACAGGAGCCGCCTGGTCGGCTTCGGCACGGTGGAGCTGGCCTTCACCTACCTCGGCGCACGCGGCTCGGCGAAGGCCACCGGCGCGGCGACGCAACCCGTGACCGCCCATTTCCTGCCCATCCCCGGCCAGAGGATCGACGCCGCCGCCGCCAGGCCCCGCTTCGTGGAGGGGTCCGAGGGCATCGGCATCTACGGGGCGCCGGGTGTCACCTTCGACCGCCCGGGGTTCTGGGAGGTGACGGCCACGGCGGTGGTGGACGGCACTCGCCGCCAGGCCCAGGCCGCGTTCGAGGTGCTCGAGCGCTCGGCCATTCCGGCCCCCGGCGACCCCGCTCCCCACACCGAGCACCCCGTCGGCGACACCGCCGGTGTCGACGCCCGCTCCATCGACTCCCGGGCCGGCCCCGACGTGGCCGTCCCCGACCCCGAGCTGCACACCACCACCATCGCCGCCGCCCTCGACGCCGGCCGGCCGCTGATGGTCGTCGTCTCCACGCCGACCTACTGCCAGAGCCGGTTCTGCGGCCCGATCACCGACAGCGTCTCCGCCCTGGCCAAGCGCCACGGCCACGTCATGGACTTCGTCCATCTGGAGATGTGGAAGGACTTCGAGAAGGGCGAGCTCAACGAGGCCGCCGCCGCGTGGGTCTTCCCCCCGGGCGCCGAGGACGCCCGGGAGCCGTGGGTGTTCGTCGTCGGAAGCGACGGGCGCATCACCCACCGTTTCGACAACGTGGCCAGCGATGCCGAGCTGGAGCAGGCGGTGGCGGAGCTCACCCGTTGAGCACCGAGGCCGCTACCCCAATCGCCGGTGACCCGCCGGCCCACGCCGGGGTCTCTCTCCTACCGGTCCCCGGCGAGGTCTGGTGCTGCGCGTACCGCTGTATGCCGTTGGACCGCGCCACTGACGCTGAAGACGTGTCGACGCTACCTCCCTCCCCCACCGCCGAGATGACCGAGCGCGCTCTCCGCTCGGCCATCCATCAACTCTCTGCAGTGTCGGTCGTCACTCCGTGACCACTCGGAGGGAACCCGTGGCGAGGACCTACACCAACCGTCCGGTCTTCGCCCGGATCTACCCCCGGGTCAGCCGGGCGATGGAACCCGCCATCGCCGAGCGGCGCTCGCAGCTGCTGGAGGGGCTCAGCGGGGCCGTGATCGAGGTGGGCGCCGGCGACGGGATGAACTTCGCCCACTATCCCTCGAGGTGACCCGGGTGGTGGCGGTCGAACCCCAGCCCTATCTCCAACGCCTGGCGCGGGGCAACGCCGAGCACGCCCCTGTCCCTATCGAGGTTGTCGCAGGTGCCGGTGAGCGCCTCCCAGTCCGCGACGCCGTCTTCGACGCAGCCGTGGCGTCGCTCGAGCCCGGCGCGTAGACATCTCAACCGTTTATCCCTATCATTCGGCTACGTTGATGAAAGAAGGAGAGAGTCCCATGCCTGGTGGTCGTCCCGCCATCGTCGAGGCCGAGGCCGTCGCGCTGGCCGACAGCGAGTTGCTGGCCCGACTGTTCCGGGCCCTGGGCGACGCCACTCGCCTGCGCGTGCTCGAGTTGCTGTTGGAGGAAGGGGAGCTGCACCAGATGGAGCTGGTCCGCCGCCTCGGCGCCACCCAGAACCGGATTTCGGAGCACATGAGCTGCCTGGTGTGGTGTGGCTTCGTGCAGAGCCGCATCGAGGGGCGCCGCACCCTGTACCGGGTGACCAACCGCAAGGTCGGCTCGCTGCTGGCCCAGGCCAAGCGCTTCCTGGAAGCCAACCAAGCCCAGATCGCCTGCTGTCGAGTCATCGACGCCAACCCCAAGGAGAGCTGATGCCCCGAGTCGAGATCGCCGTCGAGGGCATGACCTGTGACCACTGCGAGATCTCGGTCACCGCTGCACTGCACAGCGTCGGAGCGACCGATGCCCAGGCCGATTTCCGCCGTGGCCGGGCCAGCGCCGACTTCGAGGGGGATCCCTCGGTCCTAGCCGCCGCCATTCACGAGGCCGGCTATACCCCGGGGCCCATCGACACGCCCGCCGCCGAGGCCGCCTCGGTGGTCACCTCCAGCTCCGACAGCGATTACGACCTGGCCGTGATCGGCTCCGGCGGGGCCGCCTTCGGAGCCGCCATCCGTGCCACCAACCTGGGCGCCCGGGTGGTGGTCATCGAGCGGGCCACCGTGGGCGGGACATGCGTCAACGTGGGCTGCGTGCCGTCCAAGACGCTGCTGGCCGGCGCGGATGCCTTCCACACCGCCGCCTCCCACCCCTTCGCCGGCCTGCCTACCCAGGCCGGCCCGGCCGACGTCGGCGCCCTTGTGGCCCAGAAGGACGAGCTGGTCGGCCAGCTCCGCCTGGCCAAGTACGTCGACGTGGCCGCCGCCTACGGCTTCGAGATCCTCCATGGCCACGGCCGCTTCGCCGACCCCGACACCCTGGAGGTGGACGGCCGACCTCTGCGGGCCCGCTCGTACCTGGTGGCCACCGGCGCCGAACCGAAGATCCCCGACCTGCCCGGCCTGGCCCAAGCCGGCTACCTGACCTCGACCACGGCCATGGAGCTCACCGAGCTGCCGGCCCGGGTGGTGACCATCGGCGGGGGCTCCGTGGGCATGGAGCAGAGCCAGCTCCTCTCCCGCCTGGGCGCCAAGGTCACCGTGGTCGGGCGCCTGGCTCCCCGGGCGGAGCCCGAGCTGGCGGACTGGATGGGCCGGGTCTTCGCCGACGAGGGGATCGAGGTCGTCGCCTCCCGGGCGGTGGCGGTGGAAGCCGAGGGCGCCGAGCGGGTGGTGGCGTGCGCTGACGGCACCCGCCTGGTCGCCGACGCCGTGTTGGTGGCGGTCGGGCGCAGCGCCCGGGTCGAGGACCTCAACCTGGACGCCGCCGGGGTAAAGCTCGACGAGGCCGGCTTCGTGGCCGTCGACGAGGAGCTGCGCACCTCCAATCCCCGCGTCTTCGCCGCGGGCGACGTCACCGGCGCCCCCCAGTACGTCTACGTGGCCGCGGCCCAGGGGAACCTCGCTGCCGAGAACGCGGTAACCGGCGCCCACCGGCGCATGGATTACACCGCTCTGCCGTCGGTGATCTTCACCGACCCTGTGCTGGCGGGCGCGGGGATGACCGAGGCGGAGGCCCAGGCCGCCGGCCACGATGTCGCCTCCCGGGTGCTGGAGCTGGACAACGTCCCCCGGGCCCTGGCCAACCGCGACACCCGAGGCGCGATCAAGCTGGTGGCCGACGCCGGTACCGGCAAGGTCCTGGGCGTGCACGCGGTGGCTGCGGCGGCTGGCGACCTCATCCTGGCTGGTGTCTACGCCATCAAGTTCGGCCTCACAGTGGACGACCTGGCCAACACGTGGGCGCCCTACCTCACCATGAGCGAAGGGCTGAAGCTGGTGGCCCAGTCGTTCAAGGGCGACGTCAAGAAACTGTCGTGCTGCGCGGCATGAACGCCCAGGACAGCCACGACGAAGGAGAGGGGTCGATGTCCGAGGACCCGAGATCACCAGCCGGGGGCCTTCTCGGCCTGCTCGTGGCCAGCATGACGCTGTGCTGTGGCCTCCCCCCTGCTATTGGGCGCCGGCATCGCCGTCGGGGCCGCCGGCATGGCGCTGGGCAGCGCGGCTGTCGTCGTCGCCGGGGCCGCCCTGGCCGTGTGGGGGTGGCGCCGCCGTCGAGCCGCACGGAAGTGCGCGCCTTGCGAGATCTCGCCGGTGCGTCTCGACAGCGCAGCTCCCGGCCAGTGGCGGGCGGGGGATAAGTCGGGATATCCCCGACCTGGCCGGACCTAGTCGATACCGTGCGGGCCGTGCTCTCAACCCCTGCGTCGGTGGCCGGAGCTAGCGGAAGCGTGGCTTACCTCGAAGCGGGCGAATGAGTCGGCGGAGCAGGCTGAGAAGGGCAACTCGGACCGAGCCCGGCGGGCTGACCTTGGGCGGTGGGCCCTCCTGATCGCGGAAGCGGTCGGCCACTCCGCCACCGCCGACGACGCCCCGCCCATGAAGCATCTGAACCCCGACGACCTGTCCGAGGATGTGCTGGCCGCGGCCATTGCCGCTGCCAAGCGCCGGTGGTCAGACGCGACCATCGCCCGCATGCTCTCGACGTTGCGCGGTTTCACGCGGTGGCTGTACCGCACCGGCAGGATCACTACTCCGTCGGTCGAAGGGCTGAGCAGCCGCGCGGGCTCTGGGCCCGCCAGATCGAATGCGGGGATAACGACGATTATCCCCGGGTACCGCCGGTGGAGATCTACGCCGGGCGCTGTCTGCGCCGCCGCTCGGGCGGCGGGAGGGCGGAGTGTTGGGTTATACACGACTCGAGCAGCTGGAGGAGGCTCTCGACCCCTCCGGCCCAGTCGTCGAGCGCTGAACGCCCGGCTGGAGTGAGCTCGTAGATGCGTCTAGCGACACGCGTCTGCGTCTGTGATGGCTCCCAGACCGACAGCACCAGGCCCTGCGCTTCCATGCCGCGCAGCTCGCGGTAGACGGTGCTCGGCGCGACCTCCCAGAGGGGCATGAGATCGTGTACCCGCTCGTGCAGTGCGTAGCCGTGGCTGGGCTCCTCGGCTAATAGCAGCAGTATGCAGCCGGTGACGATCTCGCGCTGGGCCTGACCTGCTCCTGCGGCTTCGAGTGGTCCTAGTGCACCCACGTTCGCTTCCTCCTGGCCCGGGCACCATAGGAGTTGGCCCCAAGGGCCAGGTCAAGCTTCGGCGCAGGCGCCGCGAGAGCGAGCAGCCCGCCTCGCCGGAGGCCGAGAGAATCGGCACTGGTTAGGGTTTCGCCGCCCTGGGGGGAGACGCGTCGGCTGGGATGCGTCTCCGCCGGGGCAACGGCGCTCACCAGCCGGGCCGAGCAGTGGCCCGCGACGACACCGCGCCGGCGAGCGCACGGTCCGCTGCCGGTCGAGTCGGCGCGCTGGGCGGCTGATCCGACGTCTTAGCTCACGAGATCTGTGGCGTCGAGCTAGGCGCCCGGCTTGCGGAGCGGGGGCCAGATCCGTCGTGGCGCCCCTACCTCTGGCCCCCAACACCTTCCCGGCCGCCATTTTGTAGTCGGGGCGGGCCCTGACCGCAGCGACCGCCTCGCCGACGGCGCCCGAGGCTCGATTCCGTCCGGACTAGGCCGGTGCCGAACCTTGAGAACGCCCGCCACCTCCTCCCCTATGACCGAGCCATGACGTCGCCGGCAGGGCGCAGGCAGGGCCGAGCAGCCCTCTCCCCCACCGCCGCCCGTCGAGCCCGATCTGCCGAGCGGGCATCAGTTCCTCCCGCTGTGTTCAGACCTATCGCGACGTCGTCCGGGG
>JBKHXX010000070.1:0-9564 GCA_046565765.1 Acidimicrobiia bacterium
GAGCTCACCCTCGGCTACCGGGCGCCCGGCCAGGTGATCGACCTGGCGTCGAGGCTGCTGCCCCAGGCCGCGCCCGGCATCCCGCCCACCTCGTCGGTGCGGCCGGGCCGGCGTCCGCCCGCGATCCGCCGGGTGGAGCCGGGCGACCTCTTCCGGGTTGCGGTGCGCGAGGCGGCGGCCCTGGCCGGCGAGGGCTTGCTGACCGGCTGCATCGTCGCCCCCGAGCACGTGCGCCAGGCCCGGTCCGCCCTGCGGGCGGCGGGGGTCGACTTCGGCGTGGTGGAAGACAACGGGCTCACCCGGCCGGTCACCCTCTGCCCGGCGCCCGCGGCCAAGGGACTCGAGTTCGACGCCGTGGTGGTGGTCGAACCGTCGGCCATCGCGGGGACGACGGCCCGGGGCCTGCGCCTGCTCTACGTGGCGCTGACCCGGCCCATCCAGCACCTGAGCATCGTCCACGCCGATCCGCTTCCGGCCGGGCTGGTCGCCTGACCTGCTACCAAAGAGGTCATGGACGACGGGCCCACCACCGCGTGCCGCGTGTGCGGCGCGCCGGGCTCGGCGACCCGGAGGCGGGTAGGCGTTCGGGATGTCGACGTCTGCCGTGGCTGTGGCTTCGGGGCGGTCGTCACGAGCGACGCCGGGACCGACTACTGGGCCCGCAAGCACGACGCCCAGGGGGAGCTGGGCTCCGGCTACTGGGCGGCCCGGCTGCCGGTGTACCTGCGGGCGCTGGACGAGGTGGCGGCCGAGCGGGGCCCCGGCCGGGTGCTCGACATCGGCGGCGGCGGGGCCCATTTCGCCGAGGCGGCGCTGGCCCGGGGGTGGGACGCCTACTCCTCCGACGTGTCCGAGCACGCGGTGCGGGCCGCCGCCGCCCGCCTGGGCGCGGAGCGCTCGTTGCGGGCACTGCCCGACCCGATGGCCGGCACGTGCGACGTCGTCACCCTCTGGTGCGTGGTCGCCCACGTGGAGGATGCGGCCGACCTGCTGGCCGAGGGCCGGCGGGCCCTCAAGCGGGGCGGGGTCCTTCTGCTCTCGACGCCCAACTTCCTGTTCCAGACCGCCTACGCCGCCCTTTCGGGGCGGCTGGGCCGTCCCCTCGACTTCGTCGCCCAGGACCACATCTCCCACTACACGCCCCGCGCCATCGAGATCCTCCTGAGCGCGGCCGGCTTCCGTCCCGCCCAGGCCTACTGGGGGGTCACCGACGTGTGCCTGCTGGAGGAACGGCTGGGGCCGGTGCTGGTGCCGGCCAAGCGGGCCTGGAACCGGGCCGCCCTCGGGCTGAACCGCCTCGGCCTGCCGCGATGGTCCTCGGAGCTGCACGTGCGGGCCGCCCTGGCCTGACCGGGCCCTAGGTGGATCGCTCCACCACCGCCTTGAGGTTGCGGAGGTTCTTCTTCCACATGCGGCGGAAGAAGGGCGAGGCCACCGCCGCCCCGACCGGCCCGCCCATCCACCACGGGAAGCGCAGGACCTCCTTCCAGACGAACAGGGTGCCGTGGCGGCGCCGGCGCAGGCTGAAGCGGCCCACGCCCCGCACCGCGCCCAGGTGGCGGACGGTCATGGCCCGGCCCGGCTTCCACTCGATGACCTCCATGCGGTCGACGACCCGGAACGGGCCCAGGCGGGAGACGCAGTCGAACGTGGTGCCCACGCCCTCCCGCCGCGGGCTGGTGATGCGGATCGCTTCGGCGTCCTCCATCCACCGCACGTGCGAGCCGATGTCGCGCAGGGCCTCCCAGACGCCCGCCCGGGAGGCGGCGATGGTGGTGGACACCCGGATGCTGCTCATGGCTCCTCCCGTTGGTACACGGACACGTGGGTGGTGCTGGCGGACGAGAACGGCTCGCGGTGCCACCCTCCCCAACGCGTACGGAGCCGCAGGCCGGCCAGGCGGGCCATGAGGTCGAGCTCCGGAACGGACACGTAGCGGATCGACCACGGCGACATCGAGACGGCGCCGCCGGTGGTGACGGTCACGTCGGCCCCGACGACCTGCTGGGTGGCGGGATCGTGGCGGGTGGCCTGGAGGACGGCCGAGTCGCCGCCCACGGCGAGGGCGGCGACCGTCTGCTCCAGCCGGGTCAGGTCGGGGGCGAGGGCTTCCACGACGAAGACGCCGCCGGGCGACAGGAGGCGGGCCGCGCCGGCCAGGCACCGCAGCTGGGCGTCCTGGGTGGCCAGCTCGAAGAGGGTGTTGAAGGCGACGAAGGCGAGGTCGAACGGTCCCTCGACCACCTCGTCGGGGGCGGTGAAGTCGCCGGCCACGGCGTGGACCCGGGCCGCCTCGGGCTTGGCCCGCAGCCGGGCCAACATCGGCTCGGAGGCGTCTATGCCCCACACCTCGGCCCCCGTGGCGGCCAGCGGGATGGCCAGGCGGCCCGTGCCCACGCCCAGCTCGAGGATGCGGCCGCCCGCCCCCGCCGGCAGGAGGCCGAGCAGGGCGGTGGCCACCATGCCCGCCTCGGCGAAGCGGGCGGCGTGGGCGTCGTCGTAGCGGGCGGCCCGCGCCTCGTCGTAAGCCATGAACCCGCACAGTACGGCGGGGAGACGCTTAGCCTGGACTGCCATGCCGGCCTACCTGGACAATGCCGCGACCACGGCCATGCGGCCCGCGGCGGTCGAGGCCATGCTGCCGTACCTGCGCGACCGCTTCGGCAACCCGTCGGGTTCGCACGCCGTCTCCCGGGAGGCCAAGAAGGCGTTGGAGGAGGCCCGCGAGGTGGTGGCCACCTGCCTGGGCGCCGACCCGTCCGAGATCGTGTTCACCGGCAGCGGCACGGAGGCCGACAACCTGGCCGTCTTCGGGGCCCACGCCGCCCGCCCGGGCGTGGTGATCTGCAGCGCGGTCGAGCACCACGCCGTGCTCCACCCGACGCACGCCCTGGGCGGCCTGCTGGCGCCCGTCCTGCCCGACGGCACCGTCGACCTCGACGCCCTGCGCCTGCTCGTCGGGCCCGAGGTGACGGTGGTGGCGGTGATGCTGGCCAACAACGAGGTGGGCACCATCCAGCCGCTGGCCGAGGTGGCGGCCCTCGTGCGCGACCGGGCCCCGGGAGCGGTCCTGGTCACCGACGCGGTGCAGGCCTTCCCGTGGGTCGACGTGGCCCGCCTGGCGGCCGGCGCCCACCTCGTGGCGGTGAGCGCCCACAAGTTCGGGGGGCCCAAGGGCGTCGGCGCCCTGGTCGTGCGGCGCGGCACGACGGTGCGGCCTCTCCTCCACGGCGGGGGCCAGGAGCGCGACCGCCGCAGCGGCACGTACAACGTGGCCGGCATCGTGGCCATGGCCGCGGCCATGCAGGCCACGGTGCGGGACCGGGAGGCGACGGTGGCGCGGGTGGGGGCGCTGCGGGACCGGCTGGCCGACGGGCTGCTGGCCGCCGTCGACGGCGCCGCCGAGACCGGCGACCGGGCCCTGAAGGTGGCCGGCAACTGCCACCTGACGTTCCCGGGCGTGGAGTCGGAGGCGCTGCTGGTGCTGCTCGACGCGGCGGGCGTGTACGCCGCCGCCGGGTCGGCGTGCGCCAGCGGCGCGGTCGAGCCCTCCCACGTGCTCGCCGCCATGGGCGTGCCCCGGGAGCGGGGGTTGGGGGCGCTGCGCCTGTCGCTCGGTCCTGAGACCACCGACGCCGACGTCGACCTCGCCCTGGCAACCGTGCCCGGGGCGGTCGCCCGCCTGCGCGAGGAGTAGCCGGCCGTGCGTGTCCTGGTCGCCATGTCGGGCGGGGTGGACTCGTCGGTGGCGGCCGCCCTCCTGGTGGAGGCGGGCCACGACGTGGTGGGCGTCACCCTCAAGCTCTGGGACAACCCCGGCGACGGCGGGTGCTGCTCGGTGGCCGAGATCGAGGACGCCCGGCGGGTGGCCCAGCAGCTCGGCGTCGACCACTGGGTGTTCAGCTTCACCGACGAGTTCGAGGACCGGGTGGTCACGCCCTACGCCGAGGCCCACGCCGCCGGCCGCACTCCCAACCCGTGCGTCGAGTGCAACCGCCACCTCAAGTTCGGCCGGCTCCTGCGGCGGGCCCGCCAGCTCGGGTTCGACGCGGTGGCGACCGGCCACCACGCCCGCGTCCGCCGGGCGGCCACGGGCGGCTGGGAGCTGCTGCGGGGCGCCGACCCCGGCAAGGACCAGTCCTACGTGCTGTACGTGCTGGGCCAGACCGAGCTGGCCCGCTGCCGGTTCCCGGTCGGTGAGCTGACCAAGGCCGAGGTGCGCGACACCGCCCGGCGGCTGGGCCTGCGCACGGCCGACAAGCCCGACAGCCAGGACGTGTGCTTCGTCACCACGTCGGGCGGCCGGGGGGCGTTCCTGTCCGGCCGCATCCCCCTCCACCCGGGCCGGGTGGTCGACGCAGGAGGGGTCGAGGTGGGGCGGGTGGAGGCGGTCGAGCTGGTCACCGTGGGCCAGCGCCGCGGTCTCGGCACCGGCGGCGGCGTCCGCCGCTTCGCCCTCGACGTCGACCCGGTGGCGGCCACGGTGACGGTGGGACCCCTCGACGACCTCCTGACCGACCGCGTCGACGTGGACCGATTCCACTGGGTCGGATCGGATCGTCCAGAGGACGGCTCGACCGTCGAGGTGCAGACGAGCGCCCACGGCACGCCGGTGCAAGGCAGGGTGCGGGGTGCCCGGACGGTCCTCTTCGACCGGCCGGTACGGCGGGTGGCCCGGGGCCAGAGCGTCGTGCTCTACCGGGGCGACAAGGTGATGGGCGGCGGGATCGTCCCCTAGGAAATTGCCTTTCGCCCGACCTCGCCGGGTGCTAGGCAGGTCGCACGGTGGAGGCGGAGCGGGGTGGTGGCGGGGCGGTGTGCGCCGAGCACGGGGCCGCGACCCGGTTGACCTGTGTCCAGTGCCGCACGCCGATCTGCCCCGGCTGCCTGGTGCGCACGCCGGTGGGCATGAAATGCCTCAAGTGCGGCGACAAGCCGGGGCGGCCGGTCCACGAAGACGTCGCACGCCGGCCGCAGCGGGCCGGTTGGCTGGTCCCGCTCGCAGTGGTGGCCGCCCTCGCCCTCGGCGTGGGCCTTCCCCGGCTGCTGTCCTCCGGCGGCGGGGAGCCGGTTCCCGACGCCGAGGCGCTCGCCGGCGGCGCTCCCGACCCGTCGGGCCGGGCCCGCCAGGCGCAGCTCGGCGGAGAGGCGAGGGACGCCGACCTGGCCTTCGTCGTCAACGCCGTCGACTGCGGGGCGCGGGAGGTGCCGCTGGCCGGCGGCGGCGTGCGCGTGGCCCAGGGGCAGTACTGCCTGGTGGCCCTCGACGTGCGCAACGTCAGCCGCGACCCGGCCACGTTCACCGGGCGCGGCCAGCTCCTGGTGGACTCCGCCGATCGGCGCTTCGAGCTGGACGTCCTCGCCACCGTCGGCCATCCCGCCAACGACGGCCGGGACCTGCTCCAGACCGCCATCAACCCGGGGAACCAGCTGTCGGGCGTGCTCGTGTTCGACGTGCCCCACGACGTGCGGCTCCGCTCGGTGGCGCTCCAGGCCGATCAGGCCGGGCCTGGCGCCATCGTCTGGCTCGGACCCCGCTGACCTTCAGGACCGCGCCGGGAGCCGCCGGCGGCGGGCCTCGTCGAGGAGGGCGCCCGGACGGGTGGGGGTGACGAGCACGGCCGTAGCCGACACCGGGTCGCCCTGGCGGCGCCCGGGGCGGACGAGGGTGAGCTCCAGCGGCTCCTTCATGGCGATCTCCAGGGCCAGCCCCGGCGAGCGCTGGGTGAGGTCGACAGCGGCGGTGCCGACCAAAGCGGGGCCGATCGCTGCGATCGAGCGCCGTTGCACGAGCACGGGGTCGACGACCGTCAGCGGATCGTGCAGCACCACGCCGGCGGGCACGAAGACCACCCACCGCCGGGACAGGTCGTACATCCCCCGCACCAGGAGCCAGGCCAGGGGCGGCCCGGCGGCGGTGAGCAGCGCCCCGAGGACCCACTGGCGGGCGGCCAGGAGCAGGGGCCCGGCCGCGACACCGGCCACGGACAGGGCCCAGGCCAGCGCGAGGGGGCCGAACATGAGCGGAGCGGGGGCCCGCAGGAGGAACCGCCGCTCGTTGGGGTAGGCGGGGCCGTTGACGCACAGCGCCCCGAACGTCGGGGCGAAGACCCAGCCGGCGGTGACCACCGACCAGCCCACGGCGAGCGGCGGGCCGTCGCCGGCGACCACGGCCACGGCGGTGGCGGCCACGGCCGCCGGCGCCAGCAGCCGCAGGGCGGTCAGGGCCACCGGGAGGGCGACCGCGCTGGCGGCCACGCCCGCCGCCCATCCCGCCCACAGCCCGAGGCTGGCCACCGCCTGCACGGGCCGGCTGGCGCCGTCGAGGGCGCCGGCCAGCGCGGGCCCGGCGGTGAAGGGCAGCGCCACCCACAGCAGGCGCACCGCCCAGCGCACGATCTGCTCGCCGCTGATCACGATGCGGCGTGCCGCCACGGCGGCCGATTCCTCGCTCATCCGACGTATCTTGCCCTCGTGGCCCAGACCGCCGACCCGGCCGCTCGCATGGCGGAGCTGCGGGCGGCCATCGACCACCACAACGACCGCTACTACCGCCTCGACGACCCCGAGATCTCCGACACCGAGTTCGACGAGCTGGTGCGGGAGCTGCGGGCGCTGGAGGAGGCCCATCCCGAGCTGCGCAGCGCGGATTCACCCACGCAGCGGGTGGGGGAGGCGCCCACCGGCACGTTCCCTCCCGTCCGCCACCTGGCGCCGATGATGTCGCTCGACAACGTGGTCGACTTCGCCGAGCTGTCGGCCTGGGGCACGCGCATGGAGCGCTACCTGTCACGGCGTTCCGGCCACGCAGGCCGGGGTGACGTCCAGTACGTCTGCGAGCTGAAGATCGACGGCATCGCCATGTCGCTGCTCTACGAGAAGGGCGAGTTCGTGCGGGCCGCCACCCGGGGCAACGGCGTGCAGGGCGACGACGTGACGCCCAACGTGCGCACCATCGCCGACGTGCCCCACCGGCTGGCGGGCGACGACGTGCCCGACGTGCTGGAGGTGCGGGGCGAGGTGTACTTCCCCATCCCCGAGTTCGAGGAGCTGAACCGGCGGCAGATGGAGGCGGGCGGGCGGCTGTTCGCCAACCCCCGCAACGCGGGCGGTGGCTCCCTCCGCCAGAAGGACCCGCGGGTCACCGCCAGCCGCAACCTGCGCTTCTTCACCTACCAGCTGGGCCACATCGAGGGCGGGCCCGCCTTCCGCCGGCACTCGGAGACCCTCGAGTTCCTGGCCGCAGCAGGCCTGCCGGTCAACCCCGAGATCTCCGTCAAGGGCTCGCTGGAGGCGGTCGACGCCTACGCCCGCCACTGGCAGGAGCACCGCCACGACCTCGACTACGAGATCGACGGCGTGGTGGTGAAGGTCGACGACCTGGCGCAGCGGGCCGAGCTGGGCTCGACGTCGAAGTCGCCCCGCTGGGCCATCGCCTACAAGTTCCCTCCCGAGGAGGCCACCACCCTCCTGGAGGACATCGAGGTGTCCATCGGGCCGAGCGGCAAGGCCACGCCCTTCGCCCGCATGACGCCGGTGAAGGTGGGCGGCTCGATGGTCAAGCTGGCCAGCCTCCACAACGAGGACCAGGTGAGGCTCAAGGACGTCCGCCCCGGCGACACGGTGTTCGTGCGCAAGGCGGGGGACGTGATCCCCGAGGTGGTGGGGCCGGTGCTGCCCAAGCGGCCCCCCGGCCTCCCCGAGTGGAGCTTCCCGGTGGCGTGCCCGGTGTGTGCCGGCCCCCTGGTGCGCACCCCCGGCGAGGCCGCCACGTACTGCACCAACGCCGACTGCCCGGCCCAGCGGGCCCGCCGCATCGAGCACTTCGCCTCCCGGGGGGCGATGGACATCGAGGGGCTCGGCGAGCGGACCTCGCTGCTGCTGCTCGACCGGGGCCTGGTGTCCGACCCCGGCGACCTCTACCGCCTGACCCTGGCCGACCTGCTCGGGCTCGACGGTTTCGCCGAGGTCTCGGCCCGGAACCTGCTGGCGGCCATCGAGTCGTCCAAGAGCCGGCCGCTGGCCAACCTGCTGTTCGCCCTCAACATCCGCCACCTCGGCCCCGCCGGCGCCCAGGTGCTGGCCCGGGCCTTCGGCAGCCTCGACGCCATCGTGTCCGCCTCCGAGGAGCAGCTGGCCGCCACCGAGGGCGTCGGGCCCGTCATCGCCGGGAGCGTGGCCGGGTTCTTCGCCCTCGAGCGCAACCGGGAGGTGGTGGACAAGCTGCGGGCGGCGGGGGTCGACTTCGGCCGGGTGGACGCCCCGGCGCTGCCCCAGGTGCTGGCCGGGCGCTCGGTGGTGGTCACCGGGACGCTCGACGCCTACCCCCGGGAAGCGGCCGAGGAGGCCATCAAGGCCCGGGGCGGGCGGGCGCCGGGCAGCGTGTCGAGCCGTACCTCCGCCCTGGTGGTGGGGTCGGAGCCGGGCCAGGCGAAGCTGGCCAAGGCGCTCGAGCTCGGCATCCCCGTCCTCGACGAGGCGGCCTTCACCCACCTGCTGGAGACCGGCGAGCTCCCCACCCCGGCCGAGCGGCCCGGGACCGGTCGCTCGACGCCGGTTGGGTAGGGAACGGCCACGCCCGGATCCCACGACGAGGAGGCGACCGATGGACCACGTCAACGCCAAGGAGGGGTGGTGCTGCGACGGCCGGACCTGGCAGGAGCACACCGACGCCGAGGGGCACTGCTGCCAGGGCCAGCACACCCACATCGGCCAGCTGCCCGAAGAGGGCCAGGAGCTGGCCCGCCGGCGGATCGGCGGGAGCGCCTCGTGAGCTGAGCGGGTTGGCGGCGCCCGTCAGGCGACCTGGAACGACCACTGCACCCGGTCGGCGTCGGCGCGCGTCTCGCCCGCCACCGGGCGCCAGATGAGCGCGGTCACCTCCACGGTGCCCGCCGGGAGCTCCTCGATCTCCATCCCCGGCCCGGCGGTGAAGAACACCTGGTTCTGGGCCTCCACCCGCCTCAGCTGGTCCTCGGGGATCTCGACCCCGTTGACGACGAGCACGCCCGTCCACTCCGGGGCCAGGTCGATCCCGATCTCGGTCTGGCGGAGGACCTGAGCCCCCCGGGGGGGGACGAGGTGCTCCACGGCGTCGCCGGTGACGGCGACGTCGGTGGTGCCCCGGCCGAGGGTGAAGGCGTAGACGAACAGGGCCAGCGCCAGGAGCACCAGGGCCCCGGTGACCACGCGGCGGGTCGTCACGAGGAGCCGACGACCAGTGGCGCCAGGCGGCGGTCGAGCACCGTCGCCCGGTTGCACAGCTCGCTCGCCGGCAGCTCGTCCCACACCGCCTCCATCACCTTCCACAGCCGCGGGTAGACGACGCCTTCGATGTCCGCCACCAGCCGGGTGGGGAGCGGTCCCGCCCGTAGGCGATCGAGCACCGCCTCCAGGGTGGCGGCGAGCCGGTGGGAGATCTCGTCGGGCTCGGTGCGCAGACGTGCGACCATGGTCTGCAGCTCGTCGGGTCGCCACAGGGCCTGGTCGCCGATGAAGCGCTCGAGCTCCTCGACGACGGCGTGGCGCACCCTCCCTGTCTAGCGCTCCGGCGGCCGGCTGCGC
>JBKHXX010000071.1:0-11468 GCA_046565765.1 Acidimicrobiia bacterium
TCGATGAAGTGGAAGGTCGTGTCGGCGAGCGTGAACGAGGGCCGCAGGTGGTGCGTGAGGACGAAGACCGGGGTGTGGAATGGCGGGACATCACCCCACCACCCCTTCCACTCGTGGTCCTCCCACGCGCCGCGCTGGGGGCCGAACTTGTTGCGACCCATGATCTCGGCGCCGATGTTCCGGTGGAAGTCGCGGACCATGTAGTCGTCCAGGCCCCGCGACCCGCCGGGCTCGGTGCGATTGGGCCAGCTATCTGTGGCGAAGGCCCAAGCGCCGAGGGCGACCGGGTCGGCGTGGCCGAAGGGCCGCTCAAGGCTCTGGCCTTCGCCGGCGCCGAAGCCGTCTCGGGAGACGAAGAAGTTGTGGACCCGCAAGAGTTGGGTCACCGTCAGGACCTCCGTGCCGGGTCGTGGACACCGCCAGGACAACTCACGTCAAAGCCGTAACACGCGTGGGCCGGTATCGCAGGGCGACCGCCCCCGATCGGAACTCGTGGCGATCCACGAGCTCGAGCTGGATGCGCTCGCGCAGCCCGGCGAGCAACGTCGGCCCGTGCCCGGCGAGGACCGGCTGCACGAGGAACTCGTATTCGTCGATCAATCCCAGATCTGCCAACGCCAGGGGGAGCGTCACGCCCCCCACGAACAGCCGATCGCCTGGCTCCTGCTTGAGCCGCTGAACCGCTTGCCCCAAGTCGCCTCGCACCAGCTCGGCATTCCAATCGACCCCGCTCAGCGTGCTCGAGACGACGTACTTCTTCGCCCGGTCGATGGTCTCGGCGAACGGGATCTCCCAGTTCTCCATCCAGTCAGGCCACGTGCCCGTGGGCGGCTGCCGCCACGCCGCCTCCATCATTTCGTAGGTCACCCGGCCGAACAGCAGGGCATCGGCTCGTTCCATCTCCGCGGTCCAGTAGCGCATCGACTCCTCGTCCGGGGGGAGCCCTGCCTCGTGATGGCAGCAGCCGTCGAGCGTGACGTTGATCGAGTATCGAAGTGGTCTCATCTCGTGGCTCTCCGTTGATGCGCGCCGCACGTTCACTGGACCGTACTCCGACGACTGCCAGCGCCACTTCTCATCGGCATCGATCGCACCGGCTCAACACCTCCGTGGTGCGAACCAGGCCACCACGCCTTCGTCACCGACGTGGAGCTCGGGGCCGTCGAGGTCGACCAGTTCCACCGCGACCACGCCACCGTCGAGCTGGCCATCCGCGACCTGAAGGAGGGAGCGGGGATGGAGCACTGCCCCTCGGGGCGGTTCTTCGCCAACGCGGCCTGGCTCGGCTGCGCAGTGCTGGCCGACAACCTGATCCGCTGGACGGCTCAGCTCGGCGGGGTGCGCGCCGACGACGCCCTGACGGTGGCGCGCACGGTGCGCACCCGGCTGCTCGCCGTCCCCGGCCGCCTCATCAACCGTGCTGGTCGGCTCCGGCTGCGCCTCCCCCAGCGATGGCCCTGGGCCTCGGTGTTCCTTGCGGCGATGACTCGTCTTCGGGCGCTCGACACCGCTCCTGGCTGACGACCACAGCGCGGTCAGGCGCGGCCGCAGCCGAAAGACGACGCGCTGACAACCTTCACGCACGGAATCGTCGTCATCGACGCGGGACGATGTCGAGAAGACTGCCGTGCAAACCGCTCACGGCGCCCTCAGTCGCGATCACGTGCCGATGCCGCGGCCGGTCGGTGGATTCAGGCTTAGCCTAGGACTTATGCGCGTACCGAGGACCGATCTTCTGCGCGGCCCGCTCAACGGGGAAGCTCTGGACGGGGCAGTCTGCACCAGCTGACGCCTACCTCCTCCGGACGCGAACGACGGCGACGTAGGGGATCGACTCATCCACGAAGTAGGCCACCCTGAAACCCGACGGCAATCCGTCCTCGAACAGGGGAGCGCCGGAGATCAGGCGCCGGTTCTGCCGAGGCGGGCCGTCCTCGACCCAACCGAACAGTTCGGCGGTCACTGTCGCCTTGTCGGCGTCGCCGAGTCCCTCGAGAGCCGTCTCAGTGACGACGACCCGCCAGCTCACGCCGACGGTTGACGACCTCGAGTCACAAACGCCAACAAGCCGGCAGGATTGTCGAAGCTCGGGAGTGACCCCTCGTCGATCCGCCGCTTGGCTTCCTCGATGTCCGCCGCGACTGCGGCTTCGCCGGCCGCTGCGATCCACTCGTCGAGCAGCGGCGTCGCACTTGCGCTTCCGTCCTGGGGCATCGCCATGTAGTCAGGGTAGTGCCAGCGTGCGACGCCAACCGGGGAACCGCCGTAGGTGTTCGCTCTGCAAGCAAGCGTTGAATCGGGGGAAAGCGCAGGAGCGGAAAGAACTGCCGATCGGCGCTCCGCGACTTGTTTGTCTGGGTGGACACGACAACCTCTCGGTCGGTGGTCGGCTGGACGCATAACAACCGTTCGTTGGCCAACGCCGCTCCGTTGCATCTGCTGATCACGCACCGAGCCGGCGATCTGTTGGTTCAGCCCGGTGCGAGCCGGTGTCCCAGAACCTCGGGCGCGTACTCGGTGCCGCCCGTATCCCGCGCGGTCCGGTGGCGCACTCTCCTGCCCGTTCGTTCAGAACAACCGAGCAAGGGCATCGACAACCGGATTCGACCCGACTCCCGGCGACGCCACGCCCGCCGTTCGTCTGTCCTGAGTTACCGGGAGCCTGCCGCGACCAGGACGGCGGCGAGGGGCTCGAGGTCTTCGATGAGCTGGTCGAGCTCGGCCGGCTCGAGGATGTCGTAGGCGGGGGCGGCGAGGTCGTCGGTGAGCGATTCGACCCGTTCCTTTACGTGCCGCCCGGCGGAGGTGAGCCAGCCGTCGGCGCCGACCAGGCCGCGGGCCCGCATCCCGTTGACGACCTCGGCGAGCCGGGCTTTGGGCAGGTGGGAGACGCGGCCGAACTCGCCCGCGGGCATGCCCACGGAGAGCGCGTGCAGCACGTGGGACTCCGTCCCGGCGATGCCGTGGGTCAGCAGTGCGGCGACGTGGCCGTCGCCCCGATGCTCGCGGAGCAGGTTGGCGCCGTGCCACAGCCGGGCCGGCGGTTCGGTGGGCAGGGGCAGCGTCCGGACCGCGGCGTAGAGGGCCCGTCCGTCGGTGCGGGCGCTCGTCCCCGCCTTGATGACCAACTCGGCAGCACGGGCGATGCCCGGAGCATCGGCCAGGTCACCGAGGATCCGCCGCAGGGCGGCGACAGAGCCCTGCTCCCGTGCCGCGCTGGCGGCCTCGGGCGTGACCATGTCCCAGACCCGCGGGATGTGACGGGCGACCTCGCCGTCGGCGAAGTTGAAGAACAGGGCGTGGACCACCGCAGCCGGCACGTCGCGACCCAAGGGGGCGGCCCTTCCCGCGAAGTAGGCGTCCCACACGTCGCGGAGGCCCAGTGCCATGACCGCTTCGGTCGGTTCGTCGGCCGTGTAGGTGACGAGGGCGACGGGCTCGACCAGCCCGAAGAGGCGGCGCGCCATGGAGCCCGTCACCGGCCGACCGTACCCCCGTCGGCCAGGTCAACGGCCGGGCGGGGTGCGGCTACCCCAGCCGGGTTCCGGCTCCGGCCGCCCTGACGACGACGCAGCGAGTGGTCCGTGGGAGAATCGGAGCTCCTGGCGGACTGGCGGAGGTGCACGTGACCAATCGCATCGATCAGCCGCAAGCCTTCGATCTGGTCGGCAACCCCGTCCTCGTGGCGGGGGTGGGCACCGGCTTCGAGGCGACGCTCAACTACCGCATCCACGAAGGCCATGACGAGGTCACCGGATTCTTCAATGCGGGTGGCGGGACGGGCGAGCATGGGCAATACCACCTGCAGGTGGACGTCTCAGCCGCCGCCTTCACGCTCGACCGGGTCTTCGTCGAAGTGTTCGAGGTCAGCATGGAGGACGGCTCGGAGATCAACAAGGTCGTCGTGCCGGTGATCCTGGCGACGCAGATCGTCCCGGGGTACGTCGGCTACCGGGAGCACGTCGTGCAGCCCGGAGACACCCTGTGGGCCATCGCCCAGACGCATTACGGCAACGGGGCCGACTATTCCCTGATCGTCAGGGCGAACCCCACCGAGATCGCCGATCCCGACCTCATCCTGCCCGGCCAGCGCCTCAAGATCCCGATCGGCGCCTGACGGTGATCCGGCTGCGGCCCCGGCCGCTGGACACCCGGGCCGACCTGCAGGCCGCCCTCCAGATGGCCATCCAGCTCGAGCTCTCGACCCTTCCGCCCTACCTCTACGCCCTCTACACCCTGCGGCCGGTGGCCAACGAGCCGGTGCGCACCCGCATCTCCGCCATCGTCCGCGAGGAGATGACCCACATGGCCCTGGCCGCCAACATCCTCAACGCCATCGGCGGCACCCCGGTGCTGGCCGACGCGGCGGTGGTGCCCGTCTATCCGGGCCCGCTCCCGTTCGACATCGGCGGCGACGGCGACGGACCGCTCACCGTGTCCCTGCTCCCGTTCGGCACCGCCGCCATGGACCAGGCCATGCGGATCGAGGAGCCGGAGGACCCGATCGAGTTCCCGTCGGTGGCCGCCTTCCCGGCCACCTTCCAGACCATCGGGCAGTTCTACGCCGCCCTCGACGGCGCCCTGACCGCCCTACCCCCGACGGCGTGGGCCGTCCCGCCCCGCAACCAACTGGGCGACCACCCCTTCTTCCCCGGCGAGCTGTTCCCGGTGGCAGGGGCGGCCGACGCCTCCAAGGCCATCGAGCGCATCGTGTCCGAGGGTGAGGGCACGCCCAAGACCCCGCTCGACTTCGAGGGCGAGGTCTCGCACTACTACCGCTTCGAGGAGATCCGCCGAGACCAGCTGCTGGAGAAGGACAGCTCCGTCCCCCAAGGGTTTCGCTGGGGTGAGCCGCTGGGCGTCGACTGGGATGCGGTCCTGCCCGCCATCGCCGACCCGGGCGAGCACGACTTCTCCTCCGACCCGCCCACCCAGGCCGCCCAGGACGCGTGCGACCGGGCCTTCACGGTGATGCTGGAGGACCTTCAGCGGGCTCTCAACGGCGAGGCGGGCCGGCTCGGCAATGCCGTGCGGGCCATGTTCGACCTGACGATGGCGGCGCGCGCCGCGCTGGCCGTGCCGCTCGAGGGCAGTGAGAAGGTGGCCGGACCGGCGTTCCGGTTCCGGCCCGAACTGGTCTGAGGAGGGAGGCCGATGTCGGTGCTCGACACGCCGCGGGTCTATTTCCGCGGGGAGATCACGTGGGACCCCATGGTCACCAACAACTTCGACCAGCTCTACGACCTCGCGACCGGCAAACCCAAGCTCAACGGCGGCACCGCCGCCGACTACCGCGAGCAGGCGCGCCAGACCATCGTCCAGGGCAACTGGAACGTGCACGGCACCCACCGGTCGGCCTTCGTCGAGACGACCGTCAGCGGCGTCGACCGAGGGAGGGGCCTGGAGCTCGACGACCCGCTGGTCGGCGTCCCCGTGGCCTTCGCCGGCATGCTCGTCGACCTCGACCCCTACGGCTCCTCGTCGTCGCAGTTGTTCTTCGACAGCCTCAGCGTGGGCATCGACGGCGGGTGCCAGATCCGGGCCCGCCGCAACGGCCCCCTGGTCGCGCGCCGGATCAACTTCGCCCGCAACTCGGGCTACCGGGTGATCGCCGGGGTGGCTTCGGTGGTGTGGCAGGGGTCCTTCGCCACCGGCGACCGCCTGGCCGTCCGACCCCACGGCTCCCCGGCGCTGCAGGCCATGGCGGAGCTGCTCGAGTCGGGCCCGGCCAAGGGGCTCACCGTGCGGTTCAACGCCTACCGCACCGCCTACTACGGCACGCCCGAGCCCACCGACGAGGACTCGGCCGACCTCGCCGCCCAGATCGCGGCCGGCGGGTTCCACCCCAACCCCGCCCGCAGCGTGATGGTGGGGGTGATCGGCCCCTGGTTCGACGGCGAGCCACCGGCGGTGCCGGGCGACCGGGTGCTCGCCCGGGCCGCCCGCAGCCCGGTCAGCACCGGCTTCGCCAAGGTCGCGGGCGGCCGCCTGTCGGTCGACCTGGCCAACAGCGTGCCCGAGACCGGCTTCGACCTGGTCAAGGCCGACCTGGGCCCGCTCAGCGTGGTGGCGAGGACCCGAGGCGGCGACGTGACCCTGGGCAGCGTGCCCTACGCCGGGTACGACGCCGCGGCCTACGACGCCACCAGCGGCATCGTCGACCTGTCCCTCGACGACGCCGCGGCAACGGCGGCGGCGAACGGCGACCTGGAGGTCCGGGCCGCGAACGGGGTGCCCCTGCTGCGGGAGCAACGGCTCACCGTGTGCGCCGACCAGGCCAACGTCTATCTCGAGGAGGGCGAGGGAGCGGCGGTGCGGCTGCGGGTCTTCGAGCGGGGTGGCCGGCTGACGTCGCCGGCGTCGGTGATGCTCGTCGAGGTCGGCGGCAGCACATCGTTGCCGTCGAGCGTGGAGACGGACGCGGCGGGCGAGGTCACCGTCCCGGTCAGCGGCACGACGGCCGGAAGTTGGACGTGGATGGCGGTGCCGTGGCGAGGCCAGCCTCCGCCGCCCCCGCCGAGGCTCGTCCCCGACCAGAACGAGTACTTCAGCCTCCGGGTCACGCCCGCCGACGCCGGCATCGCCGCCCTCGATCCCACGTGGCAGAACGTGTACGAGAACGTCCTGCGCGACTGGGAGGCCCTGGCGCCGTGCATGGACAACTGGCTGCGCCTGGGCGACGAGCAGCAGTGCCGGGCCTATGCGCCGCTGATCAAGGAGCTGACGAGTCGCGCCCGCTTCGACGACTTCCGGTACATGCCGGTGACCCGCGACCTCAGTCGGGGCCAGCGCGCCCTGCTCCATCGCTGGTGCGACGCAGTGGCCGCTGGTGCGCCGACGGCGGCGCGGGCGGATCCAGCCGTCGCCACCGGCCCCCGCCGTGTTCCCGACCCGTTCGGCCGGGGCTTCTGACCTGAAGCGCGCCCTGGCCGCCGGCCTGGGTGTCGCGCTGGTGGCGGTGGCCGGCCTGGCCGCCGTCGAGGCGCTGGACGTGGCCGTCCTCGTCCACCCGGACGGATTCATGGCCGGCTCCGGGCCAGCCGCCCTCCTCGGGGTGGCGCTGCTGGTGGCCGACGTGGTGCTGCCCGTGCCCTCGAGCCTCGTCATGGTCGCTCACGGGGCGCTGTTCGGCGTCGTCGGCGGCGCCGTCCTCAACCTCGTGGGCAGGACGGTGGGCGCCCTCGCCGGGGTGGTGCTGGGCTGGTCGGTGGCGGCGCGCCGCCGCGGTGGGGACCACCAGAGCGGCCGGGACCACCAGAGCGGCCGGGCGGCCCGGCTCGTCGAGCGGTGGGGGCTGCCCGCCGTCGTCCTGACCCGGCCCGTACCCGTCCTGGCCGAGGCAACGGTGGTGGCCGCCGGGGCCGTGGGCATGTCACGTGCGGCGGTGGTGGCGGCGGCTGCGCTCGGGTCCGTCCCCGAGGCCGTGCTCTACGCCGCGGCAGGGGCTGTCGCCCCGTCCGGCCTGGCGACCGTGATCGTGCTGGGTGGGACGGTGCTCCTCGGCGCCGGGGTGGCCGTCCTGGCCGGGCATCGGCCGTCGGCGGCCCGCCGTCGTGGCAGGGGACCCCGATCAGCCCCCGAAGACGTGGACCACGTAGACCCAACCCCACTCGTCGTGGGCCACGCCCACGCCGATGCTGCTGTAGGCCCCGTCGACGATGTTGCCGTAGTGGTGCCAGCTGTCGAGGAAGAGCCCGTGGACACCGGCGACGGAATCGCCGTAGCCGACGTTCTCACCCCACGCCCACCATCCGTCCATGGCCCAGGCCAGGCCGGGGTTGTGGGCGAGCCGGCCGCGGGCGGCCATCCGATCGGCCCATGCCTGGGCCACCTCGGAGAGGTAGCCGTCGACCGATAGTGCGTGCGTGCCCGTCCAGGCCCGGGTCTCGTTGACGAGACCGGCGGCGTACCAGCCGTCGTCGGTGGTGGCCGATGCCGGCGGAGCGGAGCCGAGCGTCGCAATCATGGCGAGCAGTCCCACCACGAACTTGACACGGCGCGCGACGACAACGGTCGGTGCTGCGGGCATGCGATTCGTCTCCCTCTCCGCCGCGCGGCCCCCCAGCCGGCTAGGACCCTAGGCGCTGCTCCCGGTTGAAGTCACGTACTTCGGCTCAGAACATGCCGTTTTCATTGGCCGATTCGGCCGGGACCACCTGCAGCACGTCCCAGTGCTCGACGATCCTGCCGCCGTCGTCGAAGCGGAAGATGTCGATACCCGCGTACTCACTGTCGCCCGGCCACGTCTGGCGGCAGTGGAGGACGACGAGGTCGCCCTCGGCCACCGTGCGCACGAATTCCACGTGCTTACCCGGGTACTCCCGGGCCATGCGCTCGAAGTACTCGACGAAGGCGTCCTTCCCGTCGCCCACGTGGGGGTTGTGCTGGCGGTACTCCGCCCCTGCGTACTGCTCGATCGCCTCACGGGGGCGGCACTGGTTGAACATGAGGTCGTAGAACGCCTTGGCGTTGGCGGTGTTGGTCCGCGGATCGCTCACGCCCCCTGTGCTACTCGAATCCTGCTCGAGGGACACGAGTCCCTGCTGCTGGCGCTCGTCGGGGGGTGGGAGGTGCGGTGCCGGGCGCAGCGGTGACGGCCGCCTACGCGGTCGTACGGCCGTGGACGGTGACCGTCCCACCCGTCAGCCTGGCCGGCGCGGTCGCCGCCGCCCTGGCCATCGGGGCGGTGACAGGGATCTACCCGGCGGCCCGCGCCGCCCGGCTGGCCCCGTCGGAGGCGCTGAGGTCGACGTAGACCTCGCTGCCCCCGGCCACGAACTCCGCCGCCTTGGCCTCGAGCCCCGCCTCCACGTAGTCCCGCACGTCCTGGCTGATCCGCATGGAGCAGAACTTGGGGCCGCACATGGAGCAGAAGTGGGCGGTCTTGGCCGGGGCGGCCGGGAGGGTCTCGTCGTGGAAGGAACGGGCCGTGTCAGGGTCGAGGGCCAGGTCGAACTGGTCCTCCCACCGGAACTCGAAGCGGGCCTTGGAGAGGGCGTCGTCCCGCTCCTGGGCCCGGGGGTGGCCCTTGGCCAGGTCGGCGGCGTGGGCCGCGATCTTGTAGGCGATGACCCCCTGCTTGACGTCGTCACGGTCGGGGAGGCCCAGGTGCTCCTTGGGCGTGACGTAACAGAGCATGGCCGTGCCGTACCACCCGATCATGGCCGCGCCGATGGCGGAGGTGATGTGGTCGTAGCCGGGGGCCACATCGGTGGTGAGGGGGCCGAGCGTGTAGAAGGGCGCCTCGTGGCACAGCTCCAGCTGGAGCTCCATGTTCTCCTTGATCTTGTGCATGGGCACGTGGCCCGGCCCCTCGATCATCACCTGCACGTCGTGCCGCCAGGCCACCTCGGTCAGCTCGCCGAGGGTGGCCAGCTCGGCCAGCTGGGCCTCGTCGTTGGCGTCGTAGACGGAGCCCGGGCGCAGGCCGTCGCCCAGGGAGAAGGCCACGTCGTAGGCGGCGAGGATCTCGCACAGCTCCTCGAAGTGGTCGTAGAGGAAGTTCTCCCGGTGGTGGGCCAGGCACCAGGCGGCCAGGATCGAGCCACCCCGGCTCACGATGCCGGTCTTGCGGGTGGCGGTCATGGGCACGTAGGCGAGCCGGACGCCGGCGTGGACGGTGAAGTAGTCCACGCCCTGCTCGCACTGCTCGACGATCGTGTCCCGGTAGACGTCCCAGGTGAGCTCGGCGGGCTGGCCGTCGACCTTCTCGAGGGCCTGGTAGATGGGGACGGTGCCGATCGGCACGGGCGAGTTGCGCACGATCCACTCCCGGGTGGTGTGGATGTCGGCGCCGGTCGAGAGGTCCATCACCGTGTCCGCCCCCCACCGGGTCGCCCACGTGAGCTTGTCGACCTCCTCGGCGATGGAGGACGTGACCGCCGAGTTGCCGATGTTGGCGTTGATCTTGACCAGGAAGTTCCGGCCGATGGCCATCGGCTCGGATTCGGGATGGTTCACGTTGGACGGCAGGATGGCCCGGCCGCGGGCGATCTCGTCCCGCACGAACTCCGGTTGGAGGCCCTCGCGGGTGGCCACGAAGGCCATCTCCGGAGTGATCTCGCCGCGGCGGGCGTAGTGCATCTGGGTGACCGTGCGGCCCGGCTTGGCCCGCAGCGGCTTCCTCGGCTCCGGGGCGGGGGCCTCGGCCTGCTGGCCGCGGCGGACGGCGGCCCGGCCGTCGTCGCGTGCGCTGGGGCGGCGGCCTTCGTACTCCTCCACGTCGTCGCGGCCCAGGATCCACGGGCGGCGCATCGGGGCCAGCCCGGCGGCCGGGTCGTGGGCCGGGCCGGCGGGGCCGCTGGTGTCGTAGAGCCGCACGCTCGACCCGTCGGTGAGGTCGACCTGGGTGAACGGGACCCCGTCGACGTAGACCTTCTGGCGCATACCTCTCCCTTCGCCGGCATTACCCGGACAGGTTCGAACGGTCGGCGCCCGTGTGGCTCAGCGCCCTCTCAGCCCGGTCCGTCCGGGCTCCCGTGTGCGCTCAACCGTACTCAGTTGGGGAAGGTCAACCCACCGAACAGTCGGACGCCGAGGAAGTACAGCTCGGCGAAGGTGAGGCAGACGAGCCGGCCCAGGTCGAGCGCGTCGGGGTGCTGGACGTGGCAGAGCTCGACCATGTCCTGGCGGAACGAGAGGTCACAGGCCAGCCGGTCGGCGCCGACGGCGTAGCACGCGTCGTGGCGCACGCAGGCCTCCGTGAAGTCGAAGATGCCGGGCAGCTCGTCTGGAACGGCCGTGCACGCCCCGCCGTCGTCGAACAAGCCGGTCTCCTGGGCCCCCGCCGGCGCCGGACCTCCGCCAATCAGGCCCACGACCACCACCACGGCCACCATCAACCGTCTCATCACTGGCTCACCACCACCGCCTGGATCTCGCGCACGACGAAGTCGTCGATGCGACCGCTCGTTTCCAACTCGTGCAGCACGCCACGGGCCGAGCCGATCTGCCAGGTGGCGGTCCACCGCTCGGTCACCTCGACGTCGTACGTCCCCGCCCAGAGGTAGTCGTGGGTGATCGTGCCGTCGGGCCAAGGCCCACCTTCACGGGAGTACGGGCCCGACTCCTCGCCGTCGCCCCACGCAACCTCGTACCTGCCGCGCGCCACGATCCGCAGCTCCCCCAACGGGGTCGGACTGGTGTGCGTGTAGGTCGTCGTCCCGTTGGTTTCCAGGTAGGCCAACTTGCCCGTGATCCCCCACCCGGGCGCAATACGCGGGTTCGGCTTCGGCAGCGGGATCTCCTCCCAATGCCTGACGGCGATGGTCCGAGGTGAGATGGCCTCGCCCGGCCGTTCAGGGCAGGGCGGCGCGTTCATCAGGGCGAGGAAGTTGTTGGTATCCAGGTCGGAGACCTGGTAGACGCCATCCGGCACCGATGGATCCGTGACCGGTCGCCAGCCCGTCGTAAGGCAGGACCGTCCGTCAGGTCCCGTACCGAGCGCCTCATAGGGAACATAACGGGGC
>JBKHXX010000072.1:0-4581 GCA_046565765.1 Acidimicrobiia bacterium
GTGACTCCACCCGGGTGGTCGACGACCGCACCATCGAGATCACCCCCACCGTGCAGAACCAGCGGCTCATCGAGCAGATCAACCACCCGTCCGTGGTCGTGCTCAAGCCGGGAAGCGACCCGCTGAACAACCTCATGGGCAGCACGTGCACCGGCCCGTTCAAGGTCGAGCGCTACACGCCCCAGCAGGAGCTGGTGGTCGTCAAGAACACCAACTACTGGGGCCCCCAGCAGGCGTTGCTCGACCGCATCACCTTCAAGTTCTACCCGGACGAGACGACTCGTGCCTTGGCGCTCCAGAACAACGAAGTCGACATGATCCAGGACGTGCCGTTGAGCATCCTGAAGAGCATCGAGGCCCAGCCGGGTGTGAAGATCGTGCGGGCGCCCGTCGGTAACACCACGATGTTCTACATCGCCCGCCGCAACGCGGCCGGTGAGGACCGGCTGCTGGCCGACCCCCTGGTGCGCAAGGCGGTGGCCCACTCCATCGACCGCAACGCCTTCGTGAACGGCGTGCTGGCCGGCAACGCCGAGGTCATCCCCCACGTCGCCCCACCGGCGGTCCTCGGGCAGTACGCCAACCAGGTCCAGGGCATCCCGTTCAACCGCCAGGAAGCGGCCCGGCTACTCGACCAGGCGGGTTGGACCCGCCAGGGGGACGGCGTCCGCACCAAAGGCGGGCAGCCCCTACGCGTGAAGATCATCTACGACCGCGTCGAGCTCACGGTGCCCGAGTTCGTGCAGGCCCAGCTGCGGGCCGTCGGGTTCGACGCCCAGATCGCCCAGTTGGACGCCGGCGCCTACCGGGACGCGACCAGCACAGGCGACTACGACATCGACATCTCCGTCCCCAACCAGAACGACGGCAACCCGGCCTTCCTGCTGGCCCTGCGCTGGTACTCCAAGGCGACGGGGGCCAACGCCAAGATCATCTCGCCCGGGCCCAACACCCGCTTCGAGTCGATGATCGACTCCATCCTCGTGGAGCCCGACGCCAACGAGCTGCGGCGCAAGACGGCCGAGGCGATGCACGAGCTGGTAGACGTCGAGGTCGGGGGGGTTGTCCTGGCCGGCGGCTACCGGGTGTACGCCCTGAAGGACAAGGTGCGCGGCTTCGAGCCGCACCCGTCGAGCACCAACCAGCGGTGGAGGACGGTCTTCGTCCGGAACTGATCTCGGCGGTCCACCACCATGCTGGCGTTCGTCGCCCGGCGGCTGCTCGTGCTCGTGCCCACGTGGCTGGGCCTGTCACTGTTCGCCTTCAGCCTCTCGACGCTGTCGCCCGGCGACCCCGCCGAGCTCATCCTCAACCGCGAGCTCGACGAGCCGCCGACCCCCCAGCAACTCCAGGAGTTCCGCGAGCGGCACGGGCTGAACGACCCGTTCCTCGTCCAGTACGGAGGGTTCGTGGTGGACTCGCTGCGGGGCGACCTGGGGATCTCGTTCCGCAGCGGGGAGCCGGTGCGCAAGGAGATCTCCGACCGCCTCGGCCCCACCCTGCAGATCGCCCTGCCCGCCTTCACCGCCTCGGTGCTGGTGGCGGTCGCGTTCGGGGTGGTGGCCGCCCTCCGGCGCAACTCCATCGGCGACCACATCTCCCGGGCGGTGGCCCTCCTGTTCGAGTCCGTCCCGTCGTTCGCCCTCGCCTATCTGCTGATCATCGTGCTGGCCATCAAGGCGGGGTGGTTCCCTGTGGCCGGGAGGGGCGGGATCGAGTACTTCGTGCTGCCCGTGTTGACGCTCACGCTGGCCACGCTGGCGTCGACCATGCGACTGACCCGGTCGAGCCTGCTCGACGTGCTGGACACGCCCTACATCCGCACGGCCCGAGCCATGGGGCTACCGACGCGGCGGATCGTGATGTCGCTGGCCCTGCGCAACGCCCTCATCCCGGTGGTCACCGTGGCGGGCTTGATCCTGGCCGGATTCGTCACGGGCACGGTCATCGTGGAAACGGTCTTCGCCTGGCCGGGCGTCGGCCAGTACATCGTCGACGCGGTGTTCGCCCGCGACTACCCGGTGGTGACCGGGTTCATGATCTACACGGGTGCGGTGTTCGTCCTTGTCAACCTCGCCGTCGACATCCTCTACACCCAGCTCGACCCCAGGGTGCGGTTCAGCGGACGGTGGCGGAGCGCCGGATGAGCACCGTTGTCCTGCCCACCGTCCCCGAGCAGCTGGCGGAGGCACCGCCGGAGCGCCTGCACCCGTTCCGGCAGTTCGTCTCCGACCGGCTGGCCTTCACCGGCCTGATCATCGTGGCTGTGCTCACCCTGGCCGCCGTCTTCGCCCCCCTCCTGGCTCCCCACGACCCAACCGTGATCGACCCCTTACGCGGCCTCGAGGGGTCGTCACGCGACCACCTGCTCGGCACCGACGAGCTCGGCCGCGACGTCCTGTCGCGCCTGCTGGTGGGGGCGCGCTGGTCGCTGGGCATCGCCTTCCTGGCCACGCTGTCGGTCATGACGGTCGGCACGCTGATCGGCCTCGTCGCCGGCTACGTCGGGGGCTGGCTCGACGCCCTCGTCATGCGGGTCGTCGACGCCCTCCTCGCCCTGCCCAACCTCGTCCTGTACCTCGCCATCATCGGCACACTGGGGCCGGGCATCCGCAACGTGTTCATCGCCCTCGTCGCCATCTCCTGGGCGAGCTACGCCCGGGTCATGCGGGGCCTGGTGCTGTCGGTGCGGGAGCGGGCGTTCGTGCGGGCCTCGCGGTCGCTGGGTGCCGGCGACGGCCGCCTCATGCTGCGCCACATCCTGCCCAACGTGATCTCCCCCATCGTCGTGCTGGCCACCCTCCAGCTGGGCGGGACGATCCTCGGCCTGGCCTCGCTCGGGTTCTTCGGCCTCGGCGCCCAGCCGCCCACGCCCGAGTGGGGGACGATGATCAATCAGGGCCGACTGTTCCTCCAGACCAACCCCACGCTGATGATCTACCCGGGCATCGCCATCAGCCTGGCCGTCCTCGGGTTCAACCTCATGGGCGACGGACTGCGGGACGTGCTCGACCCCCAGCTCGCCCGTCAGAGCCGCTGAGCGGCCAGTTCTTCTGCGAAGTGGCAGGCCACCGGACGGCCCGGCTCCAGCCGGTCGACCAGCTCCGGGACGTCGTCGGCGCAGCGCTGCTCGGCGCGCCAGCAGCGGGTGCGGAACCGGCAGCCTGACGGCGGGTCGGCCGGGTCCGGGACCTCCCCTGTGAGCACGATCCGCTCGCCTCGCCGGCCTCGGTCGGGCATCGGCACCGGAACCGGCACGGCGTCGAGCAGCGCCCGGGTATAGGGGTGCTGCGGCCGGCTGAACAGTGCCTCCGTCGGCCCGAACTCCACGATGCGGCCCAGGTACATGACCGCCACCCGATCGGCCACCTGCCGTACCACCGACAGGTCGTGGGAGATGATCAGGTAGGTCAGCCCGAGCTCGGAGCGGAGATCGATCAGGAGGTTCAAGACCTGGGCCTGGATCGACACGTCGAGGGCGGACACGGGCTCGTCGAGCACCAGCACCTGCGGCTCGAGCGCCAGCGCCCGGGCGATGCCCACCCGCTGAAGCTGCCCTCCCGAGAACTGGTGCGGGTAGCGGCCGGCGTGTGAGCGGTCGAGTCCGACCATCTCCAGCAGCTCGTGCAGGCGCGTGGTCGCGTCCTTCTTCGGGACGCCGTGGATGGCGAGCGGCTCGGTGATGCTCGCTCCCACCGGGATCCTGGGGTTCAGCGACGCATGGGGATCCTGAAACACCATCTGGATGCCCTTGCGGATGCGGCGCAGGCTGCGCCCGGCCAGCTGGGCCAGGTCCTGGTCCTCGAACGTGATCCGCCCCGACGTGACGTTGTGGAGGCGCACGATGGCGTTGGCGGTGGTTGACTTCCCGCAACCCGACTCCCCCACCAGCCCCACCGTCTCCCCTCGGTGGAGGTCGAGGGTGATCCCGTCCACCGCCTTCACCGCCCCGATCCGCCGGCCCAACACCCGGCTCTTGATGGGAAAGTGCACGGCCACGTCCTCGAGCCTGAGGATCGGCTCGTCGACGGTCGTCGAGGCGGCCGCCGCTGCGACTCCCGACGGCGGCGGCAGGGGCGGCACCTCGTCGTGGAAGTGGCACCCAGAGCGGCGGCCGGGGCCGGCCCCGTACAGCGGAGGCACCTCCTGCCGGCAGCGGTCCCGCCCGTCGGACACGTCGCAGCGGGGATGGAACGCGCAGCCCGGCGGGATGGCGTGCAGCTGGGGCGGATGGCCCTGGATCGACGTCAACCGCACGGGCACGTCGATGCGGGGCAGGCTGGCCAGCAGCCCCCGGGTGTACGGGTGACGGGGGTTGGCGAACAGGTCGCTGGCCGGCGCCTCCTCCACCACCCGACCGGCGTACATGACGACCACCCGGTCGGCCATCTCCGCCACCACGCCCAGGTCGTGGGTGATCAGCAGCACGGCCGCTCCCGTGTCCGCCTGGGCGTCCCTCAGCACCTGAAGGACGCGTGCCTGCACGGTCACGTCCAGCGCCGTCGTCGGCTCGTCGGCGATGACAAGGCGAGGACGGTTGGCGATGGCCATGGCGATCACCGCCCGCTGGCACATCCCCCC
>JBKHXX010000073.1:0-74396 GCA_046565765.1 Acidimicrobiia bacterium
GAGCGGACGCCGGTGTGGTTCATGCGGCAGGCGGGGCGGTCGCTGCCCGAGTACCGGGCGGTGCGGGCCAAGCACGGGATGCTCGACATCGTGCGCACGCCGGAGCTGGCGGCGGAGGTGACCCTCCAGCCCGTCCGGCGGTTGGGCGTGGACGCGGCGATCCTGTTCTCCGACATCGTCGTCCCCCTCGTCGGCATCGGGATCGACCTCGAGCTGGCGGCAGGGACGGGGCCGGTGATCGCCGAGCCCTTCCGGACGGCCGAGGACCTGCGCCGGCTGCGGCCGCTCGAGCCGGAGGCGGACGTGCCCTACGTGCTGGAGACGGTCCGGCTGCTGGCCAAGGAGCTCGACGTTCCCCTCATCGGCTTCGCCGGCGGGCCCTTCACCCTCGCCAGCTACCTCGTCGAGGGTGGGCCGTCGAAGACCTACGCCCGTACCAAGGCGCTGATGCACGCCGACCCGGCCATGTGGCACGCCTTCGTCGACGCCCTGGCCGACATCGCCATCGCTTCGCTGCGGGCCCAGGTGGAGGCAGGGGCGTCGGCCATCCAGGTGTTCGACTCGTGGGTCGGCCAGCTGTCACCGCCCGACTACGAGCGCTTCGTCCTGCCCGCCAGCCGCCGCCTGTTCGAGTCGCTCGCCGACCTGGGCGTGCCCCGGATCCACTTCGGGGTTGGGACGGGCGAGCTGCTCACGTTGCTGCGGGATGCGGGGGCGGACCTGGTCGGCGTGGACTTCCGGGTGCCGCTCGACGTGGCCCGAGCCCGGCTCGGGACCGGCGTGGCGGTGCAGGGCAACCTCGACCCCACCCGCTGCCTGGCGCCGTGGGAGTCGGTGGCCGAGGGCGTGCTGGAGGTGCTCGACCGCAACGGCGGACGGCCCGGTCACGTGTTCAACCTGGGGTGGGGGGTCCTGCCCGAGACCGATCCCGACGTCCTGCGCCGCATCGTCGACCTGGTCCATGGCGGCTGACACCGGCGTCCTCGTCATGGCCTACGGCACGCCGGCCACTCCGGCCGACGTCGAGGCCTACTACACCCACGTGCGCCGGGGGCGCCCCCCCACGCCCGAGCTGCTGGCCGAGCTCCAGGGCCGGTACCAGGCCATCGGCGGCACGTCGCCCCTGATGGAGCGCACCCGGGCGCAGGCCGACGGGCTGGCCGCCGCCCTGGGCGACGGCTGGCGGGTGGAGCTGGGGATGAAGCACGCCCCGCCGTTCATCGAGGACGGCGCGGCCGCCCTGGCCGCGGCCGGGGTGGGACGGCTCGTCGGCCTCGTGTTGGCCCCCCATTACTCCCGGCTCTCGGTGGGCGAGTACGGGGCCCGGGTGCAGGCGGCGGCCGAACAGGCCGGTCTCACGGCGGACGTCGTGCAGTCGTGGCACCTCGAAGAGGGCTACCTCGACCTGCTCGCCGGGTTCGTGAAGGACGGGCTGGCCGAGCTGCCGACGGGGGCCGAGGTCGTCTTCACCGCCCACAGCCTCCCCGCCCGCATCCTCGCCGACGGCGACCCGTACCCGTCGCAGCTGGAGGCGACGGCGGAGGCGGTGGCCGAGCAGGCCGGGGTGGAGGACTGGTCCGTCGGGTGGCAGAGCGCAGGCCGCACGCCCGAGCCGTGGATCGGTCCCGACGTGCTGGAGGTGCTGCGATCGCGGGCGGCCGAGGGCTCGCCGGGAGTGCTGGTGTGCCCGGCCGGGTTCGTGTCCGACCACCTCGAGGTCCTGTACGACCTCGACGTCGAGGCGGCGGCGCTGGCCGCCGAGCTGGGCCTGCCGTTCGCCCGCACCCGCATGCCCAACGACCATCCGCAGTTCTGCTCGACGCTGGCGGAGGTCGTCCGGGGCCGCCTGCGTGGCTGACGGCGTCGCCGTCCTCGGCGGCGGCATCACCGGCCTCGCCACCGCCTGGTTCCTCCGCCGGACCAACCCCGACCTGCCCGTCACGCTCTACGAGGCAGGTGACCGGTTGGGCGGCAAGATCCGCACCGCCGAGCTGGCGGGGGTGCCCGTCGAGGAGGGGCCGGACACGTTCCTGGCCCGGGTGCCCTGGGCGGTGGAGCTGTGCCGCCGTCTCGGCCTCGAGGGCGACCTGGTCGAGCCGGCCACCAACCGGGCCTACGTGTGGACCCGGGGCGACCTGCGCCCCCTCCCGCCCGGGACCGTCCTGGGCGTCCCCGCCCGACTGGGCCCGTTGAGCCGCTCGGGCATCGTCTCGCCGGGCGGGCTCGTCCGCGCCGCCCTCGACCTGGTCCTCCCCGGGCGCCCGTTGGGCGACGACCCTTCGGTGGCGGCGGTGGTGGCCAACCGGTTCGGCCGGGAGGTGGCGGAGCGGCTCGTCGAGCCGCTCATCGGGGGCATTCACGCCGGGCGGGCCGACCGGCTGAGCCTCACCGCGGTGGCGCCCCAGGTGGCGGGGGCGGCCGCATCCAGCCGCAGCCTGATGCTCGGCCTCCGCCGCCTGGCCACGTCGCCCGGCGGTCCTGTGTTCCTCGGCCTGCGGGGCGGGCTGGGGAGGCTGGTCGAGCGGCTCGGGGAGCGGCTGGACGGCGTGGACGTGCGGTGCCGGTCGACGGTGGCGTCTCTCGAGCAGCTGGGCGCCGGGGCGGTGGTGTGCGCCCTGCCCGCCGGCGCCGCCGCCCGCCTCCTGCCCGCCCCGGTCGCAGCCGAACTGGACGGCATGGCCCACGCCTCGGTGGTGACTGTCACCCTCGCCTATCCCGAGTCGGCCCTGTCCCGTCCGCTCGACGGGAGCGGCTTCCTCGTCCCCCGGGTGGACGGTCGGCTGATGACGGCCTGCACGTGGACGTCGGCCAAATGGCCCGGCTCCAAGCCGCCCGGGCTCGTCCTCCTCCGGCCGTCGGCCGGCCGCATGGGCGACACCAGGGCCCTCGAGCTGGACGATGACGCCCTCGTCGACCGCCTGCACGCCGAGTTGGTCGATGCCATGGGGCTCCGCGAGCGCCCGGTGCGGTGGCTCGTCACCCGCTGGCCCGACGCCTTCCCCCAGTACGACGTGGGCCATCAGGCCCGGGTCGCCCGCATCGAGGCCGCCCTGCCTCCGGGCGTGGTGCTGGCGGGAGCGCCGTACCGGGGCGTGGGCATCGCCGCGTGCATCCGCGACGCCGAGCTCGCCGCCGCCAAGGCGGTGGCGGCCGTAGGGTTGACGGCATGATCTCCGTCCGGTCCCCCTACGACGGCACGGAGCTCGGGCAGGTGCCGTCGTGCACACCGCAGGACGTCGACCGGGCGGTGGCGGCGGCCACCGAGGCGCTCCGTACCGAGCCGCTGCCGCCGTGGCGGCGGGCCGAGATCCTCGACCGGGCTGCGCAGCTGCTGGCCGAGCGGTCCGAGGGCTTCGCCCGCATCATCGCCGCCGAGGCGGCCAAGCCCCTGAAGACGGCGCGCGCGGAGGCCCAGCGGGCGGCGCTCACGTTCACCTTCGGCGCGGTGGCGGCCCGCACCCTGGCCGGCGACGCGGTGCCCCTCGACGCGGCCAAGGTCGGCGAGGGCAAGGTGGCGTTCACCCTGCGGGTGCCCATCGGTGTGGTGGGGGCGATCACGCCGTTCAACTTCCCGCTCAACCTGGTGGCCCACAAGCTGGCGCCCGCCATCGCCGCCGGCTGTCCGGTCGTGCTCAAGCCCGCGTCCCAGACGCCCCTCACCGCCGTCGCCCTGCGGGAGCTGCTGGTGGAGGACTGCGGGCTGCCGCCGGACCACCTGCACGTGGTCACCGGCTCGGGCGGCACCGTCGGCAACGCCCTCGTCGAGCACGACGGCATCGCCTACCTGACGTTCACCGGCTCCGGCGAGGTGGGGTGGGACCTCAAGGGCCGGGCCGGGCGCAAGAAGGTGGCCCTGGAGCTGGGCAACAACTCGCCGGTGATCATCGAGGCCGACGGCGACTGGGACCGGGCCGCCCGCACCATCTCGGTCGCCGGCTTCGCCCACGCCGGGCAGTCGTGCGTGTCGACCCAGCGGGTCTATGTCCACGCCGACGTGGCCGACGGCTTCTGCTCGACGCTGGCCAAGCTGGTCGACGAGCTGGTCGTGGGCGATCCCATGGACGAGGCCACCGACGTGTCCGCTCTGATCACCACCGGCGACCGGGACCGGGTCAAGGCCTGGATCGACGAGGCGGTGGCCGGGGGGGCGGAGGTGGTCGCCGGTGGGGAGGTGGTCGACGGCCTGTTGCGGCCCACGGTCCTGCGCAACGTCATCCCCGACATGCGGGTCTGCCGGGAGGAGGTCTTCGGGCCGGTGGTCGCGGTCCAGGCCTACACCGACGTGGACGAGGCCCTCCGCCTGGCCGACGACACCCGCTACGGGCTCCAGGCCGGCATCTTCACCGCCAGCCTGCCCGTCGCCATGCGGGCGGCCAGGGAGCTGCACTTCGGGACCGTCCTGGTCAACGAGGTCCCCACGTGGCGGGCGGACCAGATGCCCTACGGAGGCGTCCGGGCCAGCGGCAACACCAAGGAAGGCCCGCTGTGGGCGGCCCGGGAGATGACCGAGGAACGCCTCGTCGTCCTCGGGCCCTAGCCCGCGTGACCACGCCGCCCCGGCTGCTGCCCATGCTGGCGGGGGGCAACGGGATCCCGCCCAACCCGGAGGGGTACCAGCTCGAACCCAAGCTTGACGGTTCTCCGCACAGTCCGGCCGTGTGTCAGTAGGTCCGTTCGCCTCGTCTTGCGCCACCATTGGGTGTGGCAGGCGACAGCCCGGTCGAGGCGAAGCTCCGGCAGTACGTCAATGACCTGGTGCACGGACCGCTGAAGCAGGCGGGGTACCGCCGGAGCGGTCGTGTCTGGCGATCTGTCGGAAACGACCTAGTGCGAGCCGTCGACCTTCAGCGTGAGCGGCGAGGGCCGACAATCAGCTTCACCCTGAACGTCGGGATCGCGGTTCCTGGCTACAACTGGTACCTGTTCGGGTTCGACGATGAGCAACCCGATGCGAGCCTCGGCGTCGTATCGGGACGCGTCGGCTACGCCTTCCACCCTCCGAGAGACGTCTGGTTCGTCGTCAGCGGGGAGGGAGGGCTAATGCGAACCGAATGGACGGGGCCGGAGTCACCATCCGACGGCTCAGACCTCTCGGACGCTCTGAACGAACGCGTGGTCCCGACCCTCGCGCGGTTTTCCAGCCCGCGCGATGTCCTGGCCTACCTCGAGGAGCCGACCGGCCAAGTCCCGTTCTTAGGCCCGTTGGTTGCCCGCAATCCCGAAGAGGGTCTTCGGGCGGTGATCGCTTGGCGAGCGGCCGGTTCTCCTGTTCCATCCGTGGCAGTTAGGGGCTTCGACGACACCCGGATTCGTGTCGAAGCGCCGCAGGAGCTGGTCGATGAGCGACCTGACCTCGTCGCGGCGATGGTTGAGGTGGCGACACCCGTCGACGACGGGATCAACATTCGCGAGGTCGTGTCAGTCCGGCCCGGCGTGTTCGAGATCTCCGGCCGGAGGCTTCGCGCAGATCGCATGAAGGGCGCCTACGAGCGGTTCCTCGCGGTCCGGCGCTACGGCGCCTCGGCGCCGCCCAGAACAACGCCGAGATGGCCCTCCCATGGTGAGGAGGCCATTGACCTCGGCGACGTCAACGTCGAGCCTGATGAGGATGGCGACGAACTACTTGTCACCTTCAGCGACGAGGTGGCCCACGAGCATGTCGATCTCGTCGCGGAGTGCCTCGAGCGCTGCCGTTCGTTCACCGGCGTCGAATACGCGCGCTGGCCGGACAGGGAGGTGATCGTCCTTCGCGGGCGTGACGTTGATCGGAACCGGCTGGAGGAGGACCTCCGGAGCTTCGTCCGAGACGAGCTTTCCAGGCGAGATGAGGACGATCACCGGGACGACCAATGATCCAGGGCAGACGATCGGTCGGCGTCTGCAGCTCTTGACTGACGTGCCGACCATCCCGTGTTGTGTCGACGATCCCCGATACGGTGCGCGCTGTTGGAGCTCTTCCTCTCCCGTCGGGCGCTGCTTAGCTCTGGGGGGATTGGCGATGGGCACGTGCTTGCCGATCGGCGGAGCGATTTCGACGTCGCTGGTGTTCCCGACCGGATGCCGTTCATCCTCGGCGACGACGGCTCCTACGACCTGCGGCTGAACCAGTTCCTCCGCGAGTTACCGACGATCGGGGTGCGCGCCGAGAAGAGCTGGCTCGCTTATGCCCGAGACCTACTGACGTGGGCGCGCTTCCTCGCGGAGCAGCGGGACAAGACGGTCTGGGAGGCCGAGCAGGCCGACGTTGCCGCCTACCACCAGGCCCGCCGCCTCGGGCCGGCCGAGACGTCGATCTCCTCCAGCACGTGGGACCGGGGCATCGCCACCCTCGACAAGTTCTACCGGTGGGCGACGGCGCACGGCCACGTCGAGCGCCCGCCGTTCTCCTACCGGGCACCGCGCTCCTCCGCGTTCCTGCCCGGCCGCCGCCAGCCCGCGCCCGTGAACCTGGCCAAGGAGCGCCGGGGCCGGCGCCGCCCGCCGGGATTCCTGTCGGTCGAGGACTACCTGGTCTTCCGCGACATCGGGCTGCGGGGCCGGCTGCCTGACGGCGGGCCTGATCCCTCCTTCCGCGGCCGGCACGGGCATCGCAACGCCGTGTTCGCCGAGCTGCTGGTGACGACCGGTATGCGCCTGGGGGAGGCGTCGACCCTGCTCCTCGCCGACCTTCCGGCCATCAAGGCCGGCATGAAGTCCGTCCCGCTCGACCTGGCGCCGGTGGTGTGCAAAGGGCGGCCGGGGGCGGGCCGTCCGTGTGCCGACCCGGGTGCTGCGGGCGATCGACGGCTACGTCGAGCTCGAGCGGGCCAACGCCCTCGAACAGCGTGTCGCGCCGACTGACGGCGTCGCCCCGGACGTTCTGGCCATCAACGCCCGCTCGTGCTCGGTCATGGTCGACGGTCGGCGTTTCCGGGTCCCGCTGGCGCGGATGGCCCCCGAGCACCGCATGGCCGCCGTCGACGCCGAGGGACGGCCGCCGGCGCTCTGGCTTACCGAGTCGGGCAAGCCCGTGTCGGCCCGGGCCTGGGAGGCGATCTTCGAGCGGGCCTCGGCCCGATGCCGCGCCGTCGGTCGTCCCGTCGAGGTGTGCCCCCACACGTTGCGCCACACCTTCGCCGTCCACATGCTGTCGCTCTTGATCCGCGAGCAGATCGGCTCGCTCGACCAGCCCGGCGCCACAGATCCCGCTATGGCCGCCTACCGCCGACTGCTCGGCGACCCCCTGCAGCGCCTCCAGCGCCTCCTCGGGCACCGCAGCGTCGCCACCACCTACATCTACCTCGACAGCCTGGCCGAGGCGCAGTGGCTCGTCGACGACGCCGTCGACCGCTGGGCCCGGGAGATCTGCCCCTGAGGTCGGCGAGGCCCTTGGCTAGCACCCCGGCGCTCGGCCGCGGTCGGCGCCGGGTGGCCTTCGGCGCTGGCGTCGAGAGCCCGGACGACGACATCGCCGTCGTCGGCTTCCTGCGCCACACCCTGGTCTGCGCTGACGGCGTCAGGCTGACCCCGGACTTCACCGACCTTCCGTGTCCCCGCCTCGTGCGCCACCTCACCGCCGCGTTGGCGGCGCGTCTCGGCGTGGGGGGCGGCCACTTGACGATGGGAACGGTCCGGACCTACGTCAGCGCGATCCGTGCGTTCGTGCCACTGGTCGCCGCCCGACACCCCGGGGAGGCCGGGCGCTTCGACGCCGCCGGCGTGTCAGCCGCCGATGTCGACGCCTTCGAGGAGGCACAGCGGGAGCGGTTCCCGAGCGACAGCACCACGCCCTACTTCCTGGTGGGTTCGGTCGTGCGGCTCCTCCGCACCGCCGCCTCCGGTCGCGTGTCGCTGCGCCCCGACCTCGTCGACCGGCTCGACTTCGTGGCCAACGGCGTGAAGGGCCACGTCACCCCACGGGACGCCTACAGCCCGGCGGAGACGGCACGGCTGCGGGCGGCCTGCCGGGCGGAGATCCTGCGAGTCGTCGAGCGGCTCACCGTGGTGGCGGAGCAGCGGCTTGCGCTGGGACGGGAGCCGGTCGGGCCGGGCTGGCGGGTCCCCGAGAACGTCACGTGGCACATCGACCGCCACGGCCCGATCAGCCGGGCCGAGCTCCAGGAGCGTCAGGGCCGCCTGGCGCTGGGGTTCAGGTGGGCCGACGTCCACCGGCCGCTCTACCCGAGCCACCACGAGCTTGTGCCGTTCCTGCTCCTCTTCGCCCTCGAGAGCGGCATCGAGCTCGAGGGCTGCAAGGACCTCCGTGCCGACTGCCTGGGAAGGGCCGAGGGCGGACGGGTCGAGGTGCACTACCGGAAGCGGCGGGCGGGCGTGCACCAGTGGCGGACGGTCTGGGTGCGCGACGCCGGGATGTACTCGCCCGGACGCCTGATCCGCATGGTGCTACGCCTGACCCACCGGGCCCGGCCCCACTGCGGGTCGGACCTTCTGTGGCTGGCCTTCGGCGGGCGGGGCGGCCTCGGTCCGGTGCCGATGACCGCCGGTTCGGGCGTATTCGCCGAGTTCGTCGCACGCCACGACCTCCGGGGGGACGACGGGCGACCCCTTCGGCTCCAGCCCGTGCGGCTGCGCAAGACCCACAAGGCCGGCCGCTACCTCGCCACCCAGGGCCAGCTCCCCGACTTCGCCGGCGGCAACCACACCACGGTGGTCGCGGCCGAGTACTACGCCGCGATCGAGGCGCTGCGGCCGCTGCACGAGGCGGCCATCGAGAGGGCGCTGCGCGACGCCGTGGCGGTGGCCCGGCGGGCGACGGTCGTTACGGCTGCCGAGGAGGCCGCCCTCGCCGCCGACCCAGAGGCCGCCAGCGAGGTCCTCGGCGTCCCCCCGGCGGAGGTCCGGGCCTTCCTCGGCGGCGAGCAGGACGTGTGGCTCGCCAGCTGCCGGGACTTCTTCGACTCGCCGTTCGGGACGCCGGGCGCCCCCTGTCCCACGCCCTTCTGGTCCTGCCTGAGCTGCCCCAACGCGGTCCTCACCACGCGCAAGCTCCCGGCCCTGCTGTCCTTCCTGGCCCACGTGGTGGACGCCCGCCGGCGGATGCCGGCCGAGCAGTGGGCGGCCACCTACGGCGAGGCCCACCGCCAGCTGGTCGAGGACGTCCTTCCCCGCTTCCCGCCGGCGGTGGTCGCCGCCGCCCGGGCGGCCGCCGACCTCGATCCGGAACTGCTCTACCTGCCGCCCCAGCTGTCGGGCTCGCGCCCGTGACCGTCGCCCGTCCGGCGGCAACCCCGGAGCTCCGCTCTGCTCACTTCGCCGATGACGCCCCCGTGCTGCGAGGCCGCCTGCTCGTGGAGGCGGGGGTGCGGGCCACTCGCCTGGCCCGCACCTGGAACGACGAGCGGCCTCCCGTCTTCGCCGACGACGTGTGGCAGCTGGGGTGGGCCCAGACCCGGCGCAACGTCCCGGCGGCCACGCTCGTGGTCGACTTCCGACGCATCGCCGACCCGCTGTGGCGGCTGACCGCCAAGGAGTTCCTCTACGCCCGGCTGAACGAGCGGGTGACGGGCATCAAGAAGAACCTCCCGGTCCAGACCGCCCGCCAGGAGCTCAACTTCCTCCTGGCCTTCGTGTCCTACCTGGAACGCCAGCACGACGGCATGCGGCTGCGAGCTGTCTCCCAGGAGGTCCTCGACGCCTACCGGCTGTGGTGCCAGGACGGCCGCCAGGGCGACGGGGTCCCCATCCGGCCCCAGGCTGTGGCCGCCTACATCAGCGTCACCGTCCGCCTCGCCCTCTGTGGCGGGTTCCTCACCCACGACCGGCTCGAGCTGATGCCCTGGCGGGGCAGGACCCCCTACGTCGTGGCCGGCGTGGTCGAGCCCGCGGAGAACGCGACCAGCCGGATCCCCGAGGCGGTCCTCGCTGGGCTTCTCCGCTGGTCGCTGTTCTACGTCGAGGTCGCCGCCGCGGACATCCTCGCCGCCACCGCCGAGATCGCGGGGATGGACGAGCGCAGGCGGTTGCCGGGCCTGCCGGCGGAGAAGCTGGAGCGATGGCTCGCTGGGCGGCGGGCGGCGGGCCGGGGCATTCCGGCCGTCGTCGGCGGGAGGGACCCAGACGACCACAGCCCGAGGCTGATCATGAACCGCCCGCTGGTGGTCCGGATGGCAGGGCTGAGTTATGACCACGCGCTGGACAAGGCGCGGACGCGCGCTCTGCTGGCAGCTGCGATCGAGGAACTCGGCCTGGAGCTGGGCGGACTCGATGCCAGGGTGTCCGAGGACCCCTCGACCGGTCGCCCCTGGCGCGAGCCGTTCACGCCGACGGACCTGGTCATCGAACGGCGCATGCTCCAAGCCGCTTGCTACGTCGTCGTGGCCTACCTGTCGGGAATGCGTGACTCGGAGGTGCAGGAACTGCGCCGCAGCTGCCACGAAGAATCCCGCAGCGAGGACGGGGTGATCGAGCGCCACAAGCTGCGGGGCCGGACCTTCAAGGGACACGGTCCCCAGGGCCGCGAGGCGACGTGGGTGGTGATCGACCCGGTCGGACGGGCCGTCGAGGTGCTCGAAGCCATGCACGGCCAGGACCACCTGTTCAGCGCTCCGGGGACGTGGGCCTATCCCAAGGCCGACGACGCTCCGGGCCGGGCTCGCCTCGGGCCGGCGGTCGTGCGCCAGCTGAACGCCTTCCGGGACCACATCAACGCGACCCAGAGCGGCGATGGCGTGGCCGCCATCCCCCTTCACGAGGGCCGTCCCTGGCACTTCTCGACCGCGCAGTTCCGCCGGACCCTGGCCTGGCACATCGCCAACCAGCCCTTCGGGACGGTGGCCGGCATGCTGCAGTATCAGCACGTCTCAGTGGCGACCTTCGAGGGCTACGTCGGCGAGAGCGCATCGGGGTTCCGAGGGGAGGTCGAAGGCCAGCGCCGCCTGGCTGCCCTCGACGACCTGGTCGAGGACTACTGGGACTACGTCGCCGGCATGCCCTCGACGGGCGGAGGCGCGGCCAAGCGCAACGCCCTGTTCGCGCACGCCAAGGCCAGCGTCGACGAGGGTGCCGTCGTGGACGACGGCCGCGTGCGGGCCATGCTCAAGAGCTCGGCCCGGACCCTCTACCCCGGCGTGCTCAACGACTGCTTCTTCGACCGCGACACCGCCCTGTGCCTCCGAACCTCGGGTCAAGGCGGCAACGAGCCGCTGGCGCCGTTCTGCCAGCCGGACCGCTGCGGGAACTCAGTGATCACGGAGGCGCACGTGCCGCAGTGGGAGGCGGCCATCGGGGAGGTTCGCGTTCATCTGGGCCGGAAGAACCTGAGCCAGAACCAACGGACCGCGCTGCGGGCCAAGCTGGACGAGATGGAGGCGGCGATCCGCCCGCTGCGGAAGCCGTGAGCGGGGTCAGCGTCGCTTCGGAGCGGGCGTTGCAGGAGGCCGTGGTGCGGCTGGCCGAGGGCCGGCCTGTGCGGTCGAACGGCGCATTGACGGTCGCCGGTCTGGCCGCCGAGGCCGGCGTGAGCCGGTCGACTGCCAACCGCTCGGCCAGGGCGCTCGACGCCCTGCGCTCATTGCAGCTCGCCCGGGCCGCAACGGTCGACCCCGAGCAGCGCCCGTTCGACGAGCGCCAGGCCCGGAACGAGATCGCTGACCTGAGGCGCCGGCACGCCGAGAAGGTCGCCGCGCTCGAGCTGTCGATCGACACTCTCGCTCAGCACGTGCAGGTCCTGACCCTGGACAACGAGCGCCTCCGCAACGCACTGGCCAAGGCGGGGAGCAACGTCGCGGTCCACGGGACTGCGAAGGGCGGCGCCTGAGGCAAGGTGGAGTGGATGAGCGATCCGGCGCCGCCCCGCCTCCTGCCAATGCTGGCCGGCGGCAACGGGGTTCCCCCGAATCCGTCCGGCTACCAATTCGAGTTGAAGCTAGATGGCCAGAGAATCATTGCCCTCGTCGGATCGGACGGCGTCGTGCTCACGAACCGCCGGGGCGGCGAGATCACCAGCCACTATCCGGAGCTGGCCGGGCTGGCCGAGGCGCTGGCGCCGCACTCGGCGGTGCTCGACGGCGAGGTCGTGACGTTCAACGACAAGGGGCTCACGAGCTTCCAGCGGCTCCAGCGGCGGATGCACGTCGCCCAGCCGAGCCAGCGCCTGGTCGCCGAGACGCCCGTGGTCTTCGTCGCCTTCGACTTGCTGTGGCTCGACGGTGAGCTGCTCGTCGACCGTCCCCAACGGGAGCGGCGGAGGGCGCTGGAGGACCTCGGGATCAAGGGACCCCACTGGCAGACCGCTCCCGTGCTCGACGCCACGCCCGACGAGCTTCTCGAGGCGTGCCGTGAGGCCGGGCTCGAAGGATTCATGGCGAAGAAGGACGACGCGCCCTACCTGCCCGGCCGGCGGTCGTCGGCCTGGTGGAAGGTCAAGTGCGGCCGCCGCCGGGAGTTCGTAGTGGGCGGGTGGTCGACCGGCTCCGGCAGCCGCCAGGAGAGCATCGGCTCCCTGGCTCTCGGGTGCTACGACACCGCCGACGAGGAGAAGCAGCGGCTGTTCTACGTCGGTCAGGCCGGTTCGGGCCTCAACGAGGAGATGATCCGCCAGCTTCAGAAGCTCTTCGCCCAGATCGGCGTCCCCGAGTCACCGTTCGTGAACAGGCCGCCACTCAAGCTCCACTTCGTCCGTCCGATGCTGGTCGTCGAGATCGCGTACACGGAGGTGACCGAGGGAGGCACACTCCGCCAGCCGTCGATCAAGGGTCTCCGGACCGACGTTGTGGCGTCCGAGGTCATCTGGGACGAGGAGATCGCGGGCTGCTTTGGGGCTCAAGGTGGCGACTGACCTGACCAAGCGCTGAGCGATCTCCTCCGGAGCTGTTATCGGGAGCCCTACGCGTCGGGCGTGCAGCTCCGACAGGCCGTCATGAGCTCCTCGTCCGTTGGGTGGCCGGTGCGACGGTTCAAGACGCTGACGACGCCACGGGACCACCACCTGGGCGTGCCCGGCGGGAAACGCCTGCTCGTCAAGGAAACGGTCGTCTTCAGGCCACACCGGGGGCAAGGCATTGCCAAGCCGAACCACCCGGCTTCCGGTTCACCAACGGCTCTTGCGCGCAGCCGCTTGAACACCGCAGGCATAGCCCGACGATATGACAAAGGAGCCTCCTCGGTTCCTCACGTCGCTGACACACCTGACCGTGCTGACACGGCCACAGTGCGGATAAGGACGGGGTCCGGGTGATCGTCATCGTGGGCGGCGAAGGCGTGGTCGTCACCAACCGCAAGGGCGGGGAGGTGACCAGCCACTACCCCGAGCTGGCGGGGATGGCCGGCGCCCTGGCGCCCCACGTCGCCGTGCTCGACGGCGAGGTCGTCACCTTCGACGCCAAGGGACGCCCCAGCTTCCAGCGCCTCCAGCGACGGATGCACGTGGTCCAGCCTTCGCCCCGGCTGATGGCGGACACGCCCGTCGTGTTCGTGGCGTTCGACGTGCTGTGGCTCGACGGCGAGCTGCTGGTCGACCGTCCGCAGGCGGAGCGCCGGAACGTGCTCGACGGCCTGGGCGTGCAGGGCTCGAACTGGCAGACCGCGCCCGTGCTCGACGCCACCCCCGGGGAACTGTTGGAGGCCTGCCGGCAGGCGGGGCTGGAGGGCTTCATGGCCAAGCGGCGGGACGCTCCCTACCTGCCCGGCCGGCGCACGTCGGCGTGGTGGAAGGTCAAGTGCGGGCGGCGGCGGGAGTTCGTGGTCGGCGGCTGGTCTACCGGCCAGGGGAGCCGCCAGGACAGCATCGGCTCTCTCGCCTTGGGCGTCTACGACACCGACGACGAGGACGGCCAGCGCCTGTTCTACGTGGGCCAGGCCGGGTCAGGCCTCAACGAGGAGATGATCGGCCAGCTGCGGAAACTGTTCGCCCAGATCGGCCTGGCCCGGTCCCCGTTCGTCAACAAGCCGCCACTGAAGCTTCACTACGTCCGACCCCTGCTGGTCGTGGAGGTCGCCTACAACGAGGTGACGGAGGGAGGCACCCTTCGCCAACCGTCGATCAAGGGCCTGCGCACCGACGTCATTGCCAACGAGGTGACGTGGGACGACGAGATCGCGCCGTGCTTCGAGGGCTGAGAAAACGAAAGGGCCCCTTGCGGGGCCCGAGGCTTGGGTGGGAGGCGCCAGGCCTGGCGGGAAGGCGACTGGCGCCTCGACCACCTCGGGCGCCCCGGGTGGGCGGACACCCGGGACATCCATATTGAACCACGCCTCCGGCGCGTACATTCCGCGGCCGGACCGAAAAACGCGCAAATGGCCCGGCGGTGGGAGAGCCGGGCCATTTGCCTGTGTGCGAACTGTGAAGGACTAGTCGACGTAGCTGCGGCGGCGCACCACGCGGCGCGGGCCGGGCTCGGCGTAGTCGTCCTCGACGACGGTGCCACCGGTCACCCCACGCCCGCCCCAACCGTTGAGCACGGAGAGCGCGACGACAAGGCCGATGGCCCCGGCGATCATCAGGATGACGCCGATGGTTGCGATGTCGATGCCCGAGAAGGCGTAGTCGACGGCGAAGGCCAGGATGGCGCCGAGGGCGATGAGAAAGACGCTCACTCCAATACCCATTGCAAATCCTCCATGAAGTCGACAGCGGGGCTCCGTTGCCTCGCTGGGCTGTTGCCCGACCTGTACCCACCACCGCCCCCGGGCATGCCGTCCCGGTGACAGTGGAAGAATCCGTCCATGCCCCGACCGATCTGGAGCGGCGCCATCAGCTTCGGGCTGGTGAACGTGCCGGTGAAGCTGTTCAGCGCCGTCTCCCCCAAGGACGTCCGCTTCCACCAGATCGACGCCAAGTCGAACTCCCGGGTGAAGCAGAAGCGCGTCTCGTCGACCACGGGCGAGGAAGTCCCGTACGAGGACATCGTCAAGGGGTACGAGCTCCGGCCCGACACCTATGTGACGATCACGCCCGAGGAACTCGACGCATTGGACCCAAAGGCGACCAAGACCATCGACATCGAGGACTTCGTAGACCTCGACCAGATCGACCCCGTCTTCTACGAGCGCCCCTACTACCTGGTGCCCGACAAGGGCGGGGCCAAGGCCTACGCCCTGCTCCGGGCGGCCATGACCGAGTCCAACAAGGTCGGCATCGCCCGGGTGGTGCTGCGCACCAAGCAGTACCTGGCCGCCATCCGGGCCAAGGGCGACGTGCTGGTGCTCGAGACCATGCTCTACCCCGACGAGGTCAACCCCACCGAAGACCTCGACGTACCCGGCGAGGAGGTGGAGGTCACCCCCCGGGAGGAGAAGATGGCCCGCCAGCTCATCGACTCCCTCACCACCGACTTCGACCCCGACAAGTACCACGACGAGTACCGGGAGCGGGTGTTGGCCCTCATCGAGCAGAAGGCGTCGGGCCAGGAGATCGTGGTCGAGGAGGCGGCCGAGGAGCCGGCCAAGGTCGTCGACCTCATGGCCGCCCTGGAGGCCAGCCTGGCGGCGGTGAAGAAGGACCGCAAGAAGTCGTGACCGCCTCCTTGTGAGCGGGGTCTCGGGCACGAGCCTGGAGGTCTCCATCGAGGGACGGCTGCTCAAGCTGTCCAACCTCGACAAGGTCTTGTATCCCGAGGCCGGGTTCACCAAGGGCCAGGTGCTCGACTACTACACCCGCATCGCCCCGGTGCTGCTTCGCCACCTGCGGCAACGGCCGCTCACGCTCAAGCGCTACCCGAACGGGGTCGACCAGCACTTCTTCTACGAGAAGAACTGCCCCAAGCACCGTCCCGAATGGGTGAACACGGTGGGGGTCTGGAGCCAGCGCAACAAGGCCGACGTCAACTACTGCCTGGCCGACGACCTGCCCACCCTCGTGTGGGTGGCCAACCTGGCGTCGCTGGAGCTGCACACCCAGCTCTCCCACGCCGACGACATCCAGCGCCCCTCCATGCTGGTGTTCGACCTCGATCCCGGCCCGCCCGCCACCGTCGTGGAGTGCGCCCGGGTGGCGCTGTGGCTGCGGGAGCTGCTCGACGACCTCGGCGGGCTGCAGGCCTTCCCCAAGACGTCCGGCTCGAAAGGGCTCCAGCTCTACGTGCCCCTCAACACGCCCGTGACCTACGACGTCACCAAGCCCTTCGCCCATGCTCTGGCCCGGCTGCTGGAGGAGCGCCACCCCGACCTGGTGCTGTCGGTGATGACCAGGGAGCTGCGCAAGGGCAAGGTCTTCATCGACTGGAGCCAGAACGACGACTCCAAGACCACCATCTGCGTGTACTCGCTGCGGGCCCGGCCGCGCCCCACCGTGTCGGCGCCGGTCACGTGGGAGGAGGTGGAGCGGGTGCTCGAGGCGGGCGATCCCGACCTGCTCTCCTTCGAGGCCGACGAGATCCTCGACCGGGTTGCCCGCGACGGCGACCTGTTCGCCCCCGTGGCCACCCTGCAGCAATCCCTGCCAGGCGGTTGACCGTGTGTTCCGGCGTCGAGTGCACCCCGGGGGGCACCCCGCCGGAGAACCTCAGGCGGGTGGGGCGGGGGCGGTGATACCGGCGGCCTGGCGGGCCTGGTCGAACAGCCGGCGAGCTTCCTGGACCTTGGTGGTGTAGCCCACCGGGTCGCCGTTGCGGAGGGCGGCGTCGGCTTCGGTGAAGGCCCGGGAGGCCTCGTCGAACAGCCGGCGGGCCTCGTCGGAGAGGCCGGCGGGCGTGGGCGTGCCCGGAGCGGGAGCTTGCGGCGCACCCGGAGCGGTGGGCGTGCCGGTGACGGGCCCCTGCTCGCGGGTCGCGGGCGCGTCGCCGAAGACCGCCACCAGTGCCTCCTGGAGGGTGGGCCGCATGGCGATGCGATCCCCGTAGGCGACGATGATGTTCTTCAGCTCGGGAACGGCGTTGGCGCCGGTGGCCTGGACGTAGAACGGGCGCACGTACAGCAGCGACTGCTCGATCGGGATGACCACCAGGTTGCCCAGCAGGACCTCCGAACCGGCCCGGCTGAGCAGGGTGATCTCCTGTGACACGACCGGGTCCTGGTTCATCCGGGCGTTCACGATGGCCGGGCCGTCCACTTGGCGGTCCCGGGGCATGACGAACACCTCGAAGCTGCCGTACTGGTCGGGGTCGGATTTCGCCACCATGAACGCAGACAGCTCACGCCGGCTGTCGTCGGCCGAGAACGGCACGAAGGGCTGGAGGATGAGGAACTCGGTTTCCGGCTCGTTGGGAAGGCGCATCAGGAGGTAGTAGGGCTCCATGCGGCGCGAACCCGGGTCGGGGGCGGGGCCCTGGCCGGCCGGAGCGGCGCCGACGGCTGCGGCCCCGGGTGCCACGCCGGCGGAGCCGGGGTCCTGAGCGATGTTCCAGCGGTCGGACTGGGAGTAGAACTCGTTCGGGTCGCCGATGTGGTAGCGGCCCCACATGTTCGTCTGGATCCTGAACAGGTCCTCGGGGTAGCGGAAGTGGGCCCGCAGGGCGGGCGGGACCTCGTCGCCGGCGGTGAACAGGCGGGGGAAGGCCCGGGCGTAGGCGGCGGCGATGGGGTCGTCACGGTCGACCAGGTAGAAGGTCACGTCGCCGTGGTACGCGTCGATGGCGACCTTGACCGAGTTGCGCACGTAGTTGAACTGGTGGTTGAGCCCGCTGCCCCCGCTGATCCGATTGGTGTCGGCCCGCTGCGCGTACGGGTAGCGGTCGCTTGTGGTGTAGGCGTCGAGCAGCCAGGTGATGCGCCCGTCGAGCACGACCGGGTAGGGGTCGTTGTCGTAGTGGAGGAAGGGGGCGATCGTGCTGGCCCGCTCCCTGATGTCCCGGATGTAGAGGATCCGCGACTCGTCGGTCATGAACTCGGAGATGACCGGGTTGATGTCGCCGAAGCGGAGGGCGAACGCCACCCGCCGCAGGAACGACCCGATGCCGACGCCGCCGTCCCCGTCGTAGCGGTTGGTGACGGCGCTGCCGTCGTCCCGGACGTAGTCGATCTCGTCGCGGCTGGTGTTGACGATCCCGTAGCCGCCGATCGCCTCGCCGTGGTACAGCCTCGGCTCGGTGATCGCAGGCTGGCCTTGCGGCGGGATGTTGCGCACGAGGAAGTCGGGCTGGCCGTCCGACGTCACCGAGTTGGCGGGCGACAGCACCGCCCCGTAGCCGTGGGTGAAGGCCAGATGGCGGTTCTCCCACGTGTCCGACGGCAGGCTGTCGGGGTTCAGCTCCCGGGCCGACAGCAGGATCTGGGTCGTCTCGTTGCCGAGGTCGTAGCGGTCGACGTCGACGTCGGTGAAGCGGTAGAAGGTGCGAACCTCCTGGAGGCGCTGGTAGGTGCGGGTGAGGACCTGGGGGTCCCACAAGCGGATGTTGCGCACCGTCTCGGCGTTGCGGGCCAAGTCCTGGGCGTTGAGCTGCTCGTTGTAGTCGAACTGCCGCACCTGGACGTCGGCGAGCCCCATGGCCGCCCGCGTCGCCTCGATGTTGCGCTCGATGTAGCGCACCTCGCGAGTGGACTCTGCGGGCTGCACGCGGAACCGCTGCACGAAGGCGGGGTACGCCGTGCCGGCCGCCACCGCCACCAGCCCCCACAGCCCCACGGCGATGATCGGCAGCACCCATCCCCGCTGGCGGATGTTGATGATGAACAGGACGGCGGCGACGGCGGAGATGAAGATCAGCAGGTTGAGGGCGGGCAGCTGGGCATTGACGTCGGTGAAGGTGGCGCCCTGCACCGCGCCCCGGGTGGAGAAGACCAGCTCGAACCGGTCGAGGTAGTAGTTGGCCCCCTTGACCAGGGCGAGCAGGGCGAGCAGCACCGACAGGTGGGTCTTGACCGCGGCGGTGACGCTCGGCCCGGGCGCCTGGAGGCGGATGCCGCCGTTGAGGTAGTGGCTGGCGGTGGTGACGACGAGGACGACGAGCAGGGCCGCGAACAGCCAGTTGGTGAGGAAGCTGAGGAACGGCAGCTCGAAGACGTAGAAGCCGACGTCGGTGTCGAACTGCGGGTCGCGCACGCCGAAGTCGACCCGGTTGCGGAACAGGAGCCACTCGTTCCAGCGGCTCCCCACGCCGGCCCCGAAGAGGAAGGCGAAGAAGGCGGCCAGGCCCACCCGCACCAGGGCCGGCCGGCGCTCGAGCACGGCGTGGATCTCGCGGAGGGCGTCTTCCTCACGGCCCGGCGGACGGAACTGGGGCGCCAACCGCTGGGCCACGACGAGGTTGGCCAGCATCAGCACGAAGAAGATCAGCATGAACAGGATGGACAGGCCGATCTTGGAGTAGAGGACGCCGGTCCACACGCTGGTCGACCCGAGGGAGTCGAACCAGAGGTAGTCGGTGTAGAGGCCGGCGATGCCCCGGGCCGAGGTGAGCAGGATGGAGAGGGCGACGACGATCAGCCCGATCAGCATCCGGCCCGAACGCCGCCGGCCAGCAGGAGGTCGTCTGAGCTCGGTCGGGGGGCGCATCGGTCACGACGACTGTAGGCGAGCCCGGCATCCAATCGGCGTCGCGTCGAATGTGGGACGGCGCAGGGGCCGACCGGGGGCGCTCGGCGGCTCGCCGTGGGTGCGGCCCGAAACGAGGCGAGCCCCTGGCCGAGGGCCGCCGATCGTCTTTAGACGGGCGGGGCGGCGAAGGTGACCGTCACCTGCTCGTAGCCGAGGGCTCGGAGCATGTTCTGGAGCATGGCCCGGGTGTTGGTCTCGGCCCGGGTACGGAGGTCGCTGGCCATGGCGGCGTCGGTCATCTTGGCCTCGGCCGCCAGCAGGTAGGGCCGGTCGCTGGTCGGCGAGTCGGAGAAGACCGAGCCCAGGCGGTCGAGCAGGCCCCGCTCCCGGCTGACCACCCGGCTCGCCCCGGGGTCGATGCGTGGCTCGGAGAGGGTGGGGGCGGGGAGGTTCACGGTCACCGACGTGCCGTCGGGGCTGACCGAGATCGACCGCTCGTCCAGGGCGGAGAACTCGACGGTGGCGTCGACCGAGCCGGCGGCCACGTACACGGTCCGCTCGCCCCGGAGGATCGACGGCATGAACCGGGCGTCCTTCTCGGTGTCCACGATGACCTGGAAGTTGGCGGTGGCGGCCTGGTAGCGGCTGACGTCCTGCAGGGACTGGAGCAGCGGCGGCTGGGTGCGGTCGACGGTCTCGGTGGCGAAGGGGTCGGGCAGGCCGGGGAGGAAGTCGAGCCCGAGCTTGCCCGCCGTCACCAGCAGGGCGACGACCAGGAAGGCCGCCGCCATCGCCTTGCCGAAGAAGCCGATCCGGCGGACCGGCACCACCTCAACCGTTCGTCCAGCCATCCATCCAGTCTGGCGGGGCCGCCGGGCCTACCGTTAACCGCTCGCCGCCGGCGGCCGGCGGGCCTTGGTCAGCTTCATCCCGATGGTCAGCAGCAGGGCGGTGGCCAGGGCGCCGGCCACCTGCTCGTCCACCGGGAGGGGGCCGGGGCCGATGTCGAGGCCCTGGCGGTTCACGATGACCTCGAGGGCGGGCAGGGGTGCGTCGCCCAGGCCGGGGATCACCATCCCCCGCCCGTCGGTGCGCTCGACGCGGAGGGCGCGGATGTCGGGCCCGTGCCGGTTCACGGTCAGGGTGGCGGGGACGCGAGGCGCCTCGAGGGGGCCGCCGGGCTGGAGCAGCACCACCCCCTGCTCGTCGATGGGGATGGTGATCGGCAGGCTCAGGGGGTCCCTTTCGTAGAGGGCGAAGAGCTCGTCGCAACCTCGAAGGATGTCGTCGGCGAACGCGGCCGCCCACCGACGCTCCCGAAGACGCCTGCGCAGCACCGGGCGATTGTCGTGGCCGGAGCGGACGGCGGCAAGCGGGCCGGAAGCCCGGAGGCGACGGTCTCTGACCCTGGCCGACGGCGCACCCCACCAGGGGCGGCCAGCCCGGCCGCTACCGCCTGGTGGTCGCCCCCCTCAGGGCAGGCACCAGGGGCTCGGGGCAGCCGCCGGCGCGCAGCTCTTCCTGGTCGCGCTGGAGGTGGCGGGCGGTGGGGGCGAGGCGGGTGAAGCCGATGGCCGCGAAGGCGGCGCCCAGTGGGTAGAGCCAGCCCGCGGCCGTGAGCACGAAGCCGACGAACCCGGCAAGGGCGGCGACCTCGGCGAAGGCGATCCGCAAGAAGAACCGGACGCGGTAGCCGCCGGCCAGCTCGCTGGCGCTGCCGCACGGGAGGGGCCGGCGGACGAGGAGCCCGGCGAGCACGCTTCCCACCCCGACGGCCACGACCGCGGCGGCGACCGGTCCCTCCTCCACCGTCGTGCCGAGGGCGGCGTTGGCCTCCAGGATGACGACGACGGCGCCGATGGCGACGAGGGCCACGACGAAGCTGAGGTAGATCAGCCGCAGGGTGATCAGGCCGTCGGCGCCCGAGGTGCGCCTTCGCCGGGTCAACGGTCCCCACAAGGGCACCGCGTTCAGGAGTGCGCCCCGCACCGCCGGGCGCCAGCCGGGATCGGCGTTGGGGTCCAAATGGCTACGTGCCGGCGGGCTCGGGCTTCCTCGTGGGCAGGAAGGTGACGTTGGGTGCGGCCTGGGCGAAGGCCACGTTCAAGGCCTCCTGGGCCGGGGCGGCGCTGGCCAGGGCCATGCGGGCGACCTCGTCGGGGTCGGCCTGGAAGGGAGGGAGCTCCTCGAGGACGATGTTGCGGTAGACGTGGTCGTAGTTGAAGTTGGCGGCGGCGAAGGCCATGTTGAAGCGGGGGTCGCGGCTGAGCATGTGGCGGGCGAAGCGGGGGATGCGCCGGCGGCCCTTGTAGAACCAGCGGTAGACGTCGCGGATGCCGTCGTGGAGCTGCTCGGCCGTCATCTGGGCCGGCTGGTGGACCACGTGGTACAGGTTGTACTTCTGCCAGTCGAACGTGGTGATGCGCCCGTCCTGGTACATCCGGCTGAACGTCTGGGTGCCCGGATAGGGCGTGAGGATCGAGAAGTGGGCCACGTCCACCCCGATCTTGTCGACGAACTCGGCCGTCTCGAGGAACACGTCGGGCTTGTCGTGGTCGAAGCCGAAGATGAAGCCGCCCTCGATGGCGATGCCCCGCCGGTGGATCTTGTCGATCAGCTCGCCGAACTCGCCGGGGCGGTTCTTCTTGTTGCACTCGATGAGGGCATCGCGCGAGATGCTCTCGAAGCCGGTGAAGACCGCCCGCAGGCCCGCTCGCCCGACCAGGTCGAGGACCTTGGGGTCGCGGGCCAGGCCGATCGACGCCTGGCAGCCCCAGGTGAACTTCACGCCCGAGCGGAGGATGGCCTCGGACAGCTCGACGGTGTAGTCGAGGTCGGCGGCCATGTCGTCGTCGAGGAAGAAGATGTAGGCGAAGTCGCCGACGTGCTGGCCGGCCTTCTTGAGGACCTTGACCTCCTCGATGACCCGCTCCACCGGGCTGTGGCGGGAGCCCCGGCCGTTGATGCGGATGACCGAGCAGAAGTCGCAGTTGAACCGGCAGCCGCGCGTGGTCTGGAGCGTGTTGAGGGGGGCGTAGCGGGTGATCGGCCAGGTCTTGTAGAGGTCGGCCCACTCGTGGTTCATGGGCACGTTCTCCATGCCCTGGAACGAGCCCTGGTACAGGGGCTGGAGGCGCCCGGCGGCGGCGTCGGCCAGGATGCCCTGGAAGATCGAGTCGGCCTCGCCGCAGACGACCGCGTCGGCGTGCTGCTTGGCCTCACCGGGCATGAGCGAGGCGTGCACGCCGCCGAGGATGACGGGGACCCCGTGGGCCCGGTAGGCGTCGGCGGTGCGGTAGGCGAGCGGCGCGTTGGCCGTCCACACGGTGAGGGCGGCCAGGTCGGGCTTGCCGTCGCGGCGGCGCCGGGGAGGGGCGAGGTTGCTCCACGCCCCCTTCCAGCCGTCGGAGGCGCGGTCGAGGGGCGAGGGCTCGTAGTTGAGGTCGATGACCTCGACGTCCCAGCCGGCCCGGCGGGCGTGGGCCGCCAGCACCAGCAGCGACATGGGCGGGAAGCGGTGGCCGAACGTCTGGTAGATGCCCACGCCACCCCATTCGGGCACCAGCAGATGCAGCAGAGGGCGATCGCGCATCGTGGGTGAACGCTAGTTCAGCGCGGCGGCGGGCGAGAACCCGACGCGCAGCTCGTGGACGCCCCGCAGCACGAAGTGGTCTCGGACCTTGGGCTCGGTGGTCAGCAGCCGGAGGTCCTCGGTGCGGCGCAGGAGCGTGCCGATCGCGACCTGGGCTTCCATGCGGGCGAGGGAGGCGCCCAGGCAGAAGTGGATGCCGGCCGAGAACGAGAGGTGGCGGTTCGCCTTCTCGGGGCGGCCGACGTCGAGGCGGTCGGGGTCGGGGAACTGGTCGGGGTCGCGGTTCATGCCGCCCACCACCAGGATCAGCTGCTCGCCGGCGGGGATGGGCACGCCACCGACCTGCACGTCGGCGGTGGTGATGCGGGCGATGTACTGCACCGGCGAGTCGTAGCGGAGGAACTCCTCGACGGCGGTGCGGATGAGCGAGGGGTCGTCGCGCAGGCGGCGCAGCTCGGCGGGGTGGCGGAGCAGGGCCAGCATGGCGTTGCCGATGAGGTTGCTGGTGGTCTCGTGGCCGGCCACGAACAGCAGGGTGGCGGTGGTGATCAGCTCGGCGTGGCTGAGGCGGTCGCCCGCCTCCTCGGCCGCGATCATGGCGCTGAGCAGGTCGTCCCCGGGCTGGGGCCGGCGCTGCTCGACCAGGTCGGTGAAGTACTGGAACAGCTGCATGCCGGCGACCATCCCCCGCTCCTGGGCCGCCTTGTCGAGGGCGCCGCCGTCGAGGAGGCGGGAGGCGTCGGAGGACAGCTGGCGGAACAGCTCGCGGTCGAAGGGCGGCACGCCCAGCAGGTCGCAGATGACGGCGACGGGCAGGGGGTAGGCGAGGTCGGCCACGACGTCCATCTCACCCGCGGGCAGGGATGCGTCGAGCACCTCGTCCACCAGGGCCTGGATCCGCGAGCGCATCATCTCGACCATGCGGGGGGTGAACGCCTTGCTCACCAGCGACCGCAGCCGGGTGTGGTCGGGCGGGTCCAGGAACATCATCAGGCTGGTGCCGACCTGGCGGACGGGGTGGTTCTCGGCGCCCTCGACGGCCCCCTCCCGGAGGTGGGCAGGGCTCGGGGAGAAGCGGGGGTCACGCAGGACGGCCGCCCCGTCGGCGTAGCGGGACAGGATCCAGCTTCCGTCGACGGCGTGGCGGATGGGGTCGTTCTCGCGGAGCCAGTGGTAGAAGGGGTACGGATCGGCCCGGTTCTCGGGCGCCAGCGGGTCCATGGCCGGCTGCGTGCCGGAACGCTGAGGAGGGACGGTCATCGCCACGGCTCCACGGTTAGCACGGGTCGGCCGGCTACTTGCCCTCGGGGCCGTTGCCGGCTTGCTGCTCACCGCCACCTTGCCGCCGTTCGACCTGTGGTGGCTGGGGCCGGTGGGCGTGGCCGTGCTGGTGGCGGTGCTCCCCGGGCTGGGCTGGCGGGGGCGGGCGCTGGTCGGGTTCGCGGCGGGGCTGGGCTGGTTCGTCCCCGGGCTGTGGTGGGTGACCCAGTTCCACGCCGCCGGCTGGGTGGCGATCGTGCTGACGGAGTCGGCGCTCATGGCGCTGGGCATGGCGGCGGTGCCGCGGGGGGCGGTGGCCGTGGGCCTGCCCGCGGCCCTGGTGCTGGTGGAGGCGGTGCGGGGGCGGTGGCCGTTCGGGGGCCTGCCCCTGGCCGGGCTGGACATCGGCCAGGCCGACGGACCCTTGTTGGCGGCGGCCCGGATCGGGGGCCACCTGCTGCTGGTGGCGCTGGTGGGGCTGGCCGGGGTGGGGTTGGCCGCACTGGTGAGGCGGCGGTGGGTGGCGGGAGTGGCCTGCCTGGGCGCGACGGTGGCGGTGGCGGGCGCGGGGGCGCTGGCCCCGGACGGCTCGGCGACGGGCACCACGTTGGCGGTGGCGGCGGTGCAGGGGGGCGGACCGAGGGGGCTGCGGGCGGTGGACTCGGACGAGCGCCTGGTGCTGGAGCGGCACGTGGCCGCCAGCGCCGAGGTGCCGGTGGGAACGGACCTGGTGCTGTGGCCCGAGGACGTGGTCGACACCCCCGGCCCCTACGCCGGCTCGGCAGCCGAGCGGGCGGTGCAGGAGACCGTCCGGCGGCTGGGCACGACGGTCGTGGTTGGGGTGGTCGAGGACGTCGGGGGCGGGGACCGCTTCCGCAACGCCGCCATCGCCTACGACCCCCACGGCCGCCAGGTCGACAGGTACGACAAGGTCCACCGGGTGCCGTTCGGGGAGTACATCCCCTTCCGGTCGCTCCTCGACCGGGTGGCCGACGTGTCGGCCGTCCCCCGCGACGCCATCGCCGGCACCGGCCCGGGCGTGCTCGACACGCCGGCCGGGCGGATGGCGGTCGCCATCTCCTTCGAGGTCTTCTTCGCCGACCGGGCCCGCTCGGGGGTGGAGGCGGGCGGGCGGCTGTTGCTGGTGCCGACCAACGCGTCGTCGTTCACCACGTCGCAGGTGCCGGCCCAGGAGGTGGCGGTGGCCCGGCTCCGGGCGGTGGAGACGGGGCGGTCGGTCGTCCAGGCCGCGCCGACCGGGTACAGCGCGGTGATCGACCACCGGGGGCGGGTGGCGGCACAGGGGCCGCTCGGTGCCCAGGCCGTGGTGACCGGCGTCGTGGGGATGCGGACGGGACGGACGCTGGCGCTGGTGCTGGGCGACTGGCCGGTGGTAGTGGTCGCGGTGGGCGGCGTGGTGGTCGCAAGAAAGTTGAGTCGTCAAGACTTAGGAATGTTGCCCGAAGGGGAACGGTTGGAGTAATATGAGGACAGTTCGAACAGGAGGACCGCTGATGTTGATGCGCTTCGACCCCTTCCGCGAGCTCGACCGGCTCAGCCAGGAGCTGCTGAGCAACGGGAACCGCCGCACGTCCGGTGGGATGCCCATGGACGCCTATCGTCAGGGCGAGACGTTCTACGTGCACTTCGACCTGCCCGGCGTCGACCCGTCCAGCATCGACCTGACGGTGGAGAAGAACGTGTTGACCGTGCGGGCCGAGCGCCAGATCGACTGGGGTGGCGAGGGCAGCGAGGTGCTGGTCGCCGAGCGGCCGCAGGGCACCTACAGCCGCCAGCTGTTCCTGGGTGAGACGCTCGACGCCGACCGCATCTCCGCCAGCTACGACCAGGGCGTGCTCACCCTGACGATCCCGGTGGCCGAGGCGGCCAAGCCCCGCCGGGTCGAGGTATCGGCGGGGGCGAGCGGCGGCGCCACCGCGATCAACACCACCGCCGGCGCCGCCACCGAGGGCTGAGACCTGGGCCCCGGCCGGCGGTCTCATCGCAGTGACCGCCGGCCGGGCGCCGGTCGGTGAGGCTGTCCGGGCGGCGGGCCCTGGTGGCGGTGGCCCTGGTGGCGGCCGCCTCGGCGTTCGCTTCCTCCGCTGACCCGCCGGGTGGCCGCCGCCCCGCTGCCGACGCCCAGAGTCGCCCGGAGGTCGCCGCCCCGGTCACCACCGCGGCAACGACGACGACCACCAGCACCACCACCACGACCGTTCCGCCCACCTACCCCCTGACCGGCCGGCGGGCGCCGGACGCAGAAGTCCTGGCCCGGGCGGTGGTGACCCTCAAGATCGACAACTCGGCGGCCGCCCGGCCCCAGGCCGGCCTGGAGCACGCCGACGTGGTCTACGAGGAGTTCACCGAGGGGATCACCCGCCTCGTCGCCCTCTTCCACTCGTCCGACGCCGACGTGGCCGGCCCCGTGCGCTCGGTGCGCCCGGCCGACGCCGACATCGCGACCGTGGCGGGCGGGGTGCTGGCCTTCTCCGGAGGCAGCCCGGCGGCGGTGGCGGTGGCCGCCGCCTCTCCGCTGACGCTGGTCACCGAAGGCGACCGGGAGGCGATGTACCGCCGGCCCGGGCGGCCTGCGCCCTACAACCTGTACACGTCGACCGCGGTGCTGCGGACCCGGGCGCCCGCCGAGGCCGCCCAGCCGCCGCCCCCGTTCGCGCCGTTCCTCCCGGAGGGGGCTGCGTTCTCGGCGCCCGAGGCCACCCCGGCCGGCTCCATCGAGCTGGTGCCGGCGCCCCTGCTCACCGCGTCCTACGCGTGGGACGGCGAGAGCGGCACGTGGCGCCGGTCCACCGACGGCGCGCCCCACCGGCTGGAGGGCGACGCCCAGCTGGCGCCGACCACCGTGATCGTGCAGTTCGCCGAGTACCGCACGTTCGAGGCCGACGCCGCCGTCCAGTACCCGGAGGTGGTCGGCTCGGGCGAGGCCTGGGTCTTCGCCGGAGGGATGACGGCCCGGGCCACGTGGACCAAGCCGTCGGCCGGCGAACCCACCGTCTACACCGCCGTCGACGGCTCGCCGATCGTCCTCCCGCCCGGCCAGACGTGGGTGCATCTGGTCGCCCCCGACTCCCCGGTGTCGGTGGGTTGAACGGCGCTTGACCGGCCGGCGGGGGGCGGTCAGGCTCACCGGCCATGCCCGCCGCCCCCCGGCCGCTTCGCGTCGCCCTGCTGACCTACCGCGGCAACCCCCAGTCGGGTGGCCAGGGCGTCTACACCCACTACCTGAGCCGGGAGTTGGCGGCGCTGGGGCACTCGGTCACCGTCTTCAGCGGGCAGCCGTATCCCGAGCTGGCGCCGGGGGTGGACCTGGTGCCCGTCCCCAGCCTCGACCTCTACCGGCCCGAGGACCCGTTCCGCACGCCCGACCGCTCCGAGTTCCGGGACCTGGTGGACCTGGCCGAGTGGGGGATCATGTGCACGGCCGGGTTCCCCGAGCCCCTCACGTTCAGCATCCGGGTGCGGCGGCTGTTGCGGGAGCGGCGGGACCGCTTCGACATCGTCCACGACAACCAGTGCCTGGGCTACGGCATCCTCGGGCTGGTGCGCGACGGCTTCCCGCTGGTCGCCACCCTCCACCACCCGATCACCGTCGACCGCCGCCTCGATCTGGCCCAGGCCACCGACTGGCAGCGCCGGGTGACGTTGCGGCGGTGGTACGGGTTCCTGCGCATGCAGAAGAGGGTCGTGCGGCGGCTGCCCCGCATCCTCACCGTCTCGGAGTCCTCGGCCCGCGACGCGTGCCGGGAGATGGGGGCCCGCCGGGACCGGGTGGCGGTGGTGCCGGTGGGGGTCGACACCGCCCTGTTCCACCCCATGCCCGAGGTGCGGCGGGTGCCGGGTCGGCTGCTGACCACCGCCAGCGCCGACGTCCCCATGAAGGGGTTGCTGCCGCTGCTGGAAGCCCTGGCCAAGGTGCGCACCGAGCGCCACGCCGAGCTCGTCATCGTGGGCCGCCCCCGGGCCGGCAGCCTGGTGCCGGCGGCCATCGAGCGGCTGGGCCTGGAGGGAGCGGTCACCGTCGCCGGGGTGGTGCCCGCCGAGCGGCTCGTCGAGCTGTACGCCGAGGCCGAGGTGGCGGTGGTGCCGTCGCTGTACGAGGGGTTCTCGCTGCCGGCCGTCGAGGCCATGGCGTGCGGCGTGCCACTGGTGTCGACGACGGGCGGGGCGCTGCCCGAAGTGGTGGGCCGCGACGGCGAGACCGCCCTTCTGGTCCCGCCGGGGGACCCGGGTGCCCTGGCCGGGGCCCTGCTGCGGGCCCTCGACGATCCCCCGCTGCGGGAGCGGCTGGGGGAGGCGGGCCGGCGCCGGGTGCTGGACCGCTACAGCTGGCGGGCCACGGCGGAGGCGACCGTCGAGCAGTACCTGGATGTTTTGGGGCGTCGGAACCACCTCCCAGGTGGTCCAGGCGCCACAAAACGATGCTGACCGTCGACTTCGACCGGCTGCGGGTCGGGCCGGGGATGCGGCTGCTCGACCTGGGCTGCGGAGAGGGGCGGCACACGCGGGAGGCCCTGCGGCGGGGGGCGACGGTGGTGGCCCTGGACCAGGGGGCCATCACCGGGACCGAGGGGGCGGCGGCGGTGCGGGGCGACGGCCTCCGGCTGCCCTTCCCCGGCGGCGCCTTCGACCGGGTCATCGCCGCCGAGGTGCTGGAGCACGTGGCCGACGACGGGCGGGCCATGGCCGAGCTCACGCGGGTGCTGCGGCCGGGCGGCCTGGTGGCCGTGACCGTGCCCCGGTGGCTCCCCGAGCGGGTCTGCTGGGCTCTGGCCGACGACTACCACGCCCCCGCCGTGCCCGGCGGCCACGTGCGCGTCTACCGTCGCCGCCAGCTGGTCGGGCGGCTGCGGGGGGCGGGGCTGCGCCCAATCGGGTCCCACCACGCCCACGCCCTCCACTCGCCCTACTGGTGGCTCAAGTGCGCGATGGGCGTGGGCAACGACTCGGCCCGATCGGTGCGGCTCTACCACCGCTTCTTGGTGCGGGACATCATGCGCCCCATCCCGGCCGTGCGCCTGGCCGAGCGGGCCCTCAACCCGCTGCTGGGCAAGAGCCTGGTCGTGTACCTGGAGCGGCCGGCATGGTCCTGAACGCGGCCGAGGTGGACGCCACGGCCGGGTGGATCGCGTCCGTCCAGCAGCCCGACGGGATGGTCCCGTGGTACGGCGGGGGCCACGCCGACCCGTGGAACCACGTGGAGGCGGCCATGGCCCTGACCGTGGCCGGACGGGTGGCCGAGGCCCGGCGGGCGTTCGCCTGGCTGGCCGCCCGCCAGCGGCCGGACGGGGCGTGGCACCAGTACTACCGGGGCTCGCCGGCCGAGGTGGAGGTGGCCCTGCTCGACGCCAACGTCACCGCCTACGTCGCCACCGGCGTGTGGCACCACTGGCTGGCCACCGGCGACCGCCGGTTCGTGGCCGCCATGCGCCCGGTGGTGGAGCGGGCGATCGGCTTCGTGCTCGGCCTGCAACGTCCCGGCGGGGAGGTCGTGTGGGCCCGCCACGCCGACGGCACGCCGTGGCCGTTCGCCCTGCTCACCGCCTCGTCGAGCACGTGCCTGAGCCTGCGCGGCGCAGCCGCCCTCTACGGCCCCCGTCCGGACTGGGAGGCGGCCGCCGACCGGCTGGCCGAGGCCGTCGCCCTGCGGCCCGGGTCGTTCCTGCCCAAGGACCGCTGGTCGATGGACTGGTTCTACCCGGTCCTGACCGGGGTGGTCACGGGCGAGGAGGCCGTGCGCCGCCTGCGCGGGGGCCGGGCCCGCTTCGTCATGGACGGGCTGGGCGTGCGGTGCGTGGCCGACCAGCCGTGGGTGACGGCGGCGGAGACGGCCGAGGCCGCCCTGGCCCACCTGGCCGCCGGCCTTCCGGGCGAGGCGACCAGGCTGTTGGAGTGGGCCCAACACCTGCGGGGCCCCGACGGCTCCTACTTCACCGGCATGGTCCACCCCGCCCGCACCAACTTCCCCGGCGGAGAGCGCACCACCTATTCGGCGGCGGCCGTCCTGTTGGCCGACGACGCCCTCACCCGCCCCGACGGCCCCACCGCCCGGGTCTTCGCCACCAGCCCGGCACGGTACCGGGCGGAGGCGGCGGATCCGGCTCGGTAGAGGCACCGGGCCACCAGGCCAACCACCGCGCACCTTGGGATCGTCGTCGACCGTTCCCAGACCGTGACCATGGTGGCGGGCCGGGGCCACCCGGGGGTCGCGGGCTGCCAACATGAACGGGTGACCAAGGCGCTCGACGGGCTGGTCGACCTCCTCGACCTGGAGCCGATCGAGGTCAACCTCTTCCGGGGCGTGAGCCCGCAGGACTTCCGCCAGCGGGTGTTCGGGGGGCAGGTGGCGGGCCAGGCCCTGGTGGCGGCGGGGCGAACGGTCGAGCCGGACCGGCGGGTGCACTCGCTGCACGCCTACTTCCTCCGGCCGGGCGACCCGGCCGTGCCCATCGTCTACGACGTGGACCGCATTCGCGACGGCCGGTCGTTCACCACCCGGCGGGTCGTGGCCATCCAGCGCGGCCGCGCCATCTTCAACCTGGCCGCCAGCTTCCACGCCGACGAGGCCGGCTTCGAGCACCAGGCGGCCATGCCCGACGTGCCGCCCCCCGAGTCGCTGGCCGCGCCGCCCCCCGCCGGCGACAGTCCCATCGACGTGCGCCGTGTGCCGCACGGCCCCCGGGCGTGGATCCGGGCCGACGGCGAGCTGCCCGACGACCAGCTGCTCCACGCCTGCGTGGTCGCCTACGCCTCCGACCTGACCCTGCTGGACACGATCCTGTCGCTCCACGGCCTGTCCATCGGCGACCACCCCGGCGTCATGCTGGCCAGCCTCGACCACGCCATGTGGTTCCACCGGCCTTTCCGGGCCGACGACTGGCTGCTCTACGACCAGGACAGCCCGGCGGCGGCGGGGGCCCGGGGCCTGGCCCGGGGCTCGATATTCACCCGTACCGGGGACCTGGTGGTCTCCGTCGTCCAGGAAGGACTGGTCCGTCCCCTCCGATGAACCGCCACCGCACCCCCGCGGCCCTCCTCGCCCTCGCCCTGCTCGCCGGCGCCTGCGGCGACGGCAACGGCGACGGCGACGCGCAGCCCGGGAGCCCGACCACCACCGCCGGGGCCGCGCAGGGCGGAGGTGGCAACGACGCCCCGGCCACGACCGCGGCCCCCCAGCCCCAGTCCCGGCCGGACGTGGGCAACGCCTCGGCCCGGCTGGCGAAGGTGGCGGACGCGGCCGTACCGGTGGCCATGGCCGTGCGTCGCGACGACGACTCGATCTACGTCGCCGAGAAGGCGGGACGGGTCCGGCGGGTGCCGAGGGGCCAGACGTCGAGCCGGGGGGCGACCGAGGGCGCGCCCGTGCTCGACCTGAGTGGCGAGGTGTCCACCGGGAGCGAGCAGGGGCTGCTGGGCCTCACGTTCTCTCCCGACGGCGCCAGGCTCTACGTCAACTACACCGACCGGGCGGGCGACACGCGCGTGGTCGAGTACGCCTTCACCGACGGGCGGGCCGACACCGGCTCTCGCCGCGAGCTGCTGTTCGTCGACCAGCCCTTCGCCAACCACAACGGCGGCCAGGTCAGCTTCGGCCCCGACGGCAAGCTCTACATCGGCCTGGGCGACGGCGGCTCGGCCAACGACCCCCAGAACCGGGCCCAGGACCTGGGCGACCTGCTGGGCAAGCTGCTGCGCATCGACCCCGCGCCTTCGGCCAACCTGCCCTACACCATCCCGCCCGACAACCCGTTCGTAGGCCGCAGCGGCGCCCGGGGCGAGGTGTGGATGTACGGCCTGCGCAACCCGTGGCGGTTCAGCTGGGACCGCCAGACCGGCGACCTGTGGATCGGCGACGTGGGCCAGAACGCCATCGAGGAGGTCGACTTCCTGGCCGGTGCCGCGCCGGCGGGGACCAACTTCGGCTGGCCCCTCCTCGAGGGCACCCGCCGCAACAAGGGCGCCAACCCCGAGGGGGCCGTCCTGCCCATCTTCGAGTACGGCCACGGCGACGGGTCGTGCTCGGTCACCGGGGGCTACGTCTACCGGGGTTCGAAGGTGGCGAGCCTGCGGGGCATCTACGTCTACAGCGACGCCTGCTCGGGCACCCTGTGGGGGCTCGTCCAGTCGGGCGGGCAGGAGGTGGGCCAGGGGGAGCTGGACGTGAGCGGGGCCGACAACGTCCGGGCCGCCTCCTTCGGGGAGGACGCCGCGGGCGAGCTGTACTTCCTCAACCTCGGCGGCGGCGTGTACCGCTTCGAGCAGGCGTAGCGAGGCGGCGGGGCGCAGCCCCCGAGGCAAGTTAGCGTTGGCCGATGCCCGACTCGACGGAGGATCCCTACCGGGACCTGATGCTGGCCTCGTTCGCCAACCTCGCCAACGAGGCGACGATCGGCGAGCTGGGGGTCTCGCTGGTCGTCGGGGGAGCGTGGCTCACCGGTCAGCTCATCGGCGCCCGGGCCTGGTTCGAGGGCCTGGCCAAGTCCCTCGACGAGACGGGGGCGGACGGCTTCGCCGATGTCATCCGCATGGTCGGGGCCCAGGTGTACCCGTCGATCTCCGAACGCGAGGCGGCCGGTGACGTGGTGGACGACACCCAGCTGCCCGCCTTCCTCCACCTGCGCGACGCGGTGATCCTGGGCACCAGCGGCCGTCCCGTCCCGTCCCAGGGCGGGTTCGTGCGGGTGCGGGTTGACGACGTCTCGGCGTGGATGCTGGGCCGCATCGCTCCCGCCGGCTACCAGCCGCCGCCTCCGGCGGTCTGATGCCGGTCGGCGAGCCCGACTACGTCGAGTTCGGCCCGGACGACCCGGGTGCAATCGTGGCCGTGATGGAGGGCATGGCCGTCTCCCACGAAGGCTGGATCAACTTCGAGCCGGCCGTGCTGGTGGACGACGTGCCGCCGCCCCGCACCGGCCTGGCCGCCCTCGTGTCGGGACGGGGGCCGGACGTGCCGCTCGGCACGTGGGCGCCCGGTGAGGCCCGCAAGGGCCGTTCAGGGCGTTCTGGGCACCCAGGCCGGCCCGAGCCCCCCACGGTCGGCCTGCAGCACGGCTCCGGCCCCGGCGCCCGGGCCCGGCTGGCCGATGCGGGCAGGGCGGTGCCCGAGGGCTGGGTCGTCCTCCAGGACCACTCCAAGAAGGGACTGGTGGTGGCGGTGCCGCCGACGGTGGCTCATCTCGAGGTCGTGGACTGGCTCCTGGGGGCGGCGGCCCTGCTGTCTCGGGTGCCGCTCACCGGTCGCTGGCGCGCCGCGGTGTACGGCGGCTGATCAGCCGGCCAGGGCCGGCCTCGGCTGGGCCAGGCCCAGCTCGTCGGCGATGGCTGCGCTCTCGCCCAGGCACCGCTGGGCCCGCACGTCGTCACGGCCGGCGAGGGTGGCGCCCCACTCCTGGAGGGTGCGGGCCAGCAGGGGCCGGGCGCCCATCGCGCGATGGGACTCGGCGGCGGCGGCGAAGTGGCGGTCGGCGGCGGCGGCGTTGCCCGTCGCCCAGGCCACGTGGGCCTGGAACCGGGCCGAGGCGCCTTTGCACGTGAGGGCCGGACCGGTGACGACGAGGTGGTCGCGCACCTTGGTGAGGGGCCGCTGGAGGGCGGCCGCCCGGGTGCGGTCGCCCAGGACGAACACCGCCTCGGCCAGGTTCGTCACGATGTCGGCGAAGCCCTCGGGCGTGGTCCCCTGGAGGGCGGCCAGCACGGCATCCACCTCACGGGCGGCCTCCTCGGTGCGGCCCATGCGGGCCAGCAGCAGGCACAGGGCCCCGCGCCAGGTCAGGTCGTCGTAGCGGTAGGCCCGCTCCCAGCAGTGCTCGAGGACGGCGAACCGCTCGTCCTCCCCGCCCCACTCCAGGGCCAGCCAGAACCGCTGGGCCCAGTAGCGCTCGTCGCCGTGGCCGAGGGCGTTGACCACCCTGAGGGCGGACTGGGCTTCGTCGCGGCGGCCGTCGAGGGCGCAGCGCATGACCTTCCAGGTGGCCGCGGCCAGGCGGTCGTCGCTGGAGCCGACCGCCGACGCCATGGCGGCGTGGGCCTCGAGGTCGCGGTCGAGGTCGTCGATCAGCCCCTGGGCCAGCAGGGCCGGGATGCGGGCGGCCAGGGCGGAGCTGCCCGGAGCGCCATCGTCGGTCAACCCGTGGGCCTGGCGGACGGCCGCCTGGCGCAGCCGCTCCCGGGCGGAGACGAGGTTGGGGGCGGGGGCGGTCGGCGGGGCCGACGCGGGGGCCAGCTCGGAGGGGCGCTTCTCGAAGTAGGGCACCCCGGTGAGGCGGGCGACGGGGGGCCGGGCAGGAGGCGGGTCGGTCATGACCGGCGCCTGCCGGGGCTGCGGCGCCGTGGGCCGGGGCGGTGCGGGCCGAGCCGTCCGGGCGGCGGGCGGGGGCGCCGGCTCGGCGAAGTCCACCAGGTCGTCCAGGTCGAGGCGGGGGACCGGTTCGGGGGCGGGGCCGGGGTGGGGCCCGGCGAGGGGCAGCTGGGGTTCGGGCTCGGAGACGTCGACGTAGTCGGCCACGTCCACGTAGCCGCGGGCCGGGGCCGGGGCCGGGGCGGGGGCGTCGAGGTCGTCGGTGATCGAGGCCAGCTTCTCGGCCAGCGTCCTGGGCGCGCCGGAGGCCGTTGCCACGGTCGTCGGCGAGTGGTCGAAGCGCGGCCGCGGCGGGCTGCTGCGCAGGGCGCGCACGTCGTCGGTGAGGGCTCGTTCGAGCTGGGCGTCGAGCTGGTCCAGGTCGATCACTTCGTCTCCCCCGCGTCAGTTGTCCGGGCAGGGGTATCGGCAGGACCGGCGCCCGACTTGAGGCTGGCATCCGGCGCGCGCCGCGCTATAGCCTGCCGGCCCTTACCGGCGAAGGCCGGGGGACCTCTTGGGGGGGGTTTCGAGGTTGAGGTTGGGGAAGCACGCATTGCCGCGCGCCGGCCGCCGCGCCGTCGGGCTGGCGCTGATGTCGGCCACCGCGTTCTTCGTGGCCGGGGCCGCCACCGTCACCAACGTCCCGGCCGCGCTGGCCGAGTGGGTGGGGGTCCGTCCCGAGGCTCGCGCCGACGTCGCGGCGCTGCCGCAGCCGCTGTTCGTCGTCCCCACCTCACCGGAGCAGTGGTTCCAGCCGGCCGGGCGCAACCAGGGGACCGAGGAGCCGGCCACCTTCCTCGCCGCCCTGGCCCTGCACGACAACCCGGCGCTGGCCATCACCGACCGCTGGGGCCGGACCGTCGGTGACACCAAGTCCGACCACCACGTCAGCCGCACCGACTCGTGGGCGGTCGACCTGGCCGTGCGGGGGGTGAGCGTGCCCACCCAGGCCACCGAGACGGCGGCCGTCCGCATCGCGTCGGCCCTGGGCCACCCCGGGTGGACCGGTGGGAACCTCGTCGTCCACGTCGACGGGTACCGGTTCCAGCTCCTGTGGAAGGTGGCCGGGCACTTCGACCACGTCCACATCGGCGTGCGCCGGGGAACGGGCTAGCTGGGCCCGACCGGGCTAGCGGGTGGTGGCCAGGCGCACGCCCCACCGGCGGGACCGGGCAGCGAGCAGGAAGGCCAGGGCGGCCAGGGTGGCCGTGGTGGTGGTCGACCCGGGATCGGGCGGGGTGAGGGGCCGGGACGAGCTGATCGACGACCCGCCCACCTCGGAAGCCTGCTCCTCGGCCGCCGCGACCACGGCCGACGCCTCGGCCGTGACCTGGGCCACGACGGCGGACACGTTGACGGCGGCACCGGGGTTGGTGGTGACGGCCGGGCCGGTGGCGCCCGCCTGCGACGTCGCCCCGGAGGCCGGGCCGGCGGCCGGCGAGCCGCCACCGGCGGAGCCGGCGGCCGGCGCCGTGGCCGCGCTGGCCTGGGCGTTGCCCGTGGCCGGAGCGGCCGAGCCGGCCGGCCCGCCCGTGCTGGCGGCGGTGCCCAGGGTGGCGGTGTTGGTGGCGGACGGGGTCGAGGTCTCCGCCCCGGTGGCGCCGGTGGGCCCGGTGTGGCCGCTGGTCGACAGCGGGGTGCTCAGGGCCTGCGAGGTGGCGTCGCCGGTGTCGCCGGTGTTGGTCGAGCTGGACCCGGCGGTGGCCGCACCCGAGCTACCGGACGTGGCGGTGGGGTTCACCGAGACGTTGGAGCTGCCGCCCGAGCCCCCCGACGCGGAGGAGGCGCCGGTGGAGGCTCCGCCGCCGCTGCTGGTCTGCGCCCACGCCGGGCCGGCGAGGAGCACGAGCGCCGTCAGCGACGCCGCAGCGGCGCGGGCGAGGCGGGACGGAGGGGAAGTTCTGGTCCGCACGGCCTTCTTTGTAGCACGCATCCCCGCCCAACCGTTTGTCGGCCGGTCGGGCATGGGTAGGCACTGGCCTGGTTGAACAGCCAGCCGGCGGAGCGACCAGGACTGGCTTGTTCGGGTCTCCTCTCGTCTCCGCGCCGGCGGCGCACGCACCAGATGGTCCCCGAGGAGCCCATATGACCGATCTCCAGCGCCCCCCTTCCGGCGCTCCCACCAACCCTGCCGACACCGGCGACGGCGCCACCGCCACCGCCGTGGAGAAGGCCAGGGAGGCCGCCTCCACCACCGCCGAGGCAGGCCGCCAGGTCGCCACCGAGGCGGCGGGCGCCGGCCGCCAGGTCGCCACCGAGGCCGCCGGCAAGGCGGGCGAGGTCGCCCGCGAGGCGTCCAACCAGGTCTCCACGCTGGTGGAGGCGGCCCAGGGCCAGCTCCGCGAGCAGGCCGGCAGCCAGACGCAGCGGGCGGCCGGGGGCATCCGGTCCTTCAGCGAGCAGCTGCGCTCCCTGGGCGAGGGCCAGCCCCAGTCCGGGCCGGCGGCCGACTGCGTCCGCCAGCTCGCCGAGAAGCTCGCCTCGGTGGCCGAGGGCCTCGACGAGCGGGGCTTCGAGGGCGCGGTGTCCGACGTCCGCCAGTTCGCCCGCCGCAAGCCCGGGCTGTTCATGCTGGGCGCGACCGCCGCAGGCTTCGCGGTGGGCCGCCTCGGCCGGGGGCTCCAGGCCGCCAACCAGCACCAGCCGCAGCCGTCCTCCCCGGCGCCTCCCCCGGCCTCCGTGCCGGAGGTGATCTGATGGCCACCCGGCGCCCGCCGACGAGCCCCCCGCTGCAGCCGGCGCCCACCGAGCCGGCCCAGCCGGACAAGTCCCTGGGTGAGCTGGTCGGCGAGATGACGTCGGACGTGTCCACCCTCCTGCGCAAGGAGGTGCAGCTGGCCAAGATCGAGCTCACCGACGAGGTGCGCAAGGCGGGCAAGGCCGGGGGGCTCCTCGGCGCCGGCGCCATGACCGGCTACTTCTCCCTGCTGTTCGCCTCACTGGCGCTGGCGTGGCTGCTCGACCAGGCCATGAACCGGGCGCTGGCCTTCTTTCTCGTGGCGGTGGCCTACGGCGTGGCCGCAGCCGTGCTCCTCATGCGTGGCAAGGAGCGGATGTCGAAGGTCGACCCGGTGCCCCGGGAGACCGTCCAGACCCTCAAGGAGGACGTGCAGTGGGCCAAGACGCAGACCAGCTGAAGCGGGACATCGACCAGACGCGAGGAAACCTCACCTCGACCGTCGACGCCATCGGCGACCGGGTGAGCCCCGGCCGGATCGTCGAGCGGAAGACCGAGCGAATGCGCCAGGGGGTGCAGTCGGTGCGGGACCGGGTGATGGGCGCCGCCTCGGACGTCACGGGCACGGTGGGCGACCGGGTCTCGGGCGCGGCCACGTCGGTGCGCGACAGCGCCGGGAGCGCGGCGGGGTCGCTCAAGGAGGCCCCGGCGTCGGTGAAGCAGGCGGCCACCGAGCGGACCGAGGGCGCCCCCTTGGCCGTCGGTCTGATCGCTTTCGGAGCGGGGCTGCTGGCCTCGGCGCTGGTCAAGCCCACGGCGAGGGAGGCGCAGCTCGCCCAGGCCGCGGCCGACGCCGCCCAACCGGTCAAGGAATCCCTGGCCGAGGCCGGCCGAGAACTGGCGAGCGACCTCAGAGAGCAGGGGCAGGCCGCCGTCGAGGAGGTCAAGCACACGGCCACACAGGGCGCCGAGGACGTCAAGGACACGGCCCGCCAGGCGTCGGAGCAGGCGGTCGACGCCGGCCGCCAGGCGACCTCCGACGTCAGGGAAACCGTGCAGGCCGGCTAGTGGAGGACGCCGCCCTCTGGATGTGGGTGATCACTGCCGGAGGCGGACTGTTGATGTTCTTCCTCTGGTACCGCGCCGGGGGCGCAGGCAAGTCCCCCGACGATCCGCCCGACGCGGTGATCGCCGACCAGCGGCCCGGCGGGAAGACCAACCTCCCGCAGTCGGTGGTCATCGCCCACGGCTTGTTGGCCCTCGCCGGGCTGCTCCTGTGGTTCCTGTTCGCCCCGAACCGCGGGGACCCCGACTACAGCCCGGCACCATGGCTCGCCCTGCTCATGCTGGTCATCGTGGCCGTCCTGGGGCTGACCCTGTACCGCCGGTGGTCGGCCGACCGGAGAGCCGTCCGGGCCGGCACCCTCGACCACACCCCGGCCGAGCAGCGGCTCCCCGCCGCCCTCGTCTGGGTCCACGGCGCGGCCGCGGCGGTGACCATCCTGCTCGTGTTCCTCGTCGCCCTCGACACCTGATCCTGTTCGGAACCGGGAGGCACCATGTCCATCACCAACTCCCGCAACGACGGCATCGACGTCCTGAAGGAGGACCACCGGACGGTCGAGAACCTGTTCAGCCGGCTGGAGAGCGCGATCGACCAGGAGACCCTCGACGAGGTGATCAAAGAGCTGTCCACGCCGTGATCGAGGAGCAGGTCCTGTACCCGGCGATCCGCAGGGAGTTGGGCGACGGCGACGCCCTGGCCGATCACTCCATCGAGGACCACCAGCAGGTGAAGGAGGTCCTCGTCCGGCTCGGTCGGGCCGGGGCGGACGGCGAGGAGACGCCGGAGCTGCTGGCCGAGCTCATGGCCAACGTGCGGGAGCACGTGCGGGAAGAGGAGAACAAGATCTTCCCGGCGGTGCGGGCGGCGGCCAACCCGCAGGCCCTCGAGGCCCTGGCCCAGGCGCTGAACAAGGCCAAGCAGACGGCCCCCACGCGGCCCCACCCGAAGGCGCCGAGCACCCCCCCGGGCAACGTGATCGCGGGCGCCCCCGCCGCCCTGCTCGACAAGGCGCGCGACAAGATCGCCGGCCGCGACTCGTAGGCTAGACGAGCTGCTCCAGCGTCTCGGCCACCGTCTCGGGCGGCGGCATGGAGGCGATGGACTCGGCTACCCGTCCCGCCGCGGCGCGGTAGGACGGATCGCCCAGCAGCCGGCCCAGCGCGTGGCCCACGGCCTCGGGGGTGCGTCCCCCCGGCTCCAGGGCGATGCCCGCGCCGGCGGACGTCACGGCCGAGGCGTTCAGGAACTGGTCCGCGCCCTGGGGCAGGCAGAGCTGGGGCAGCCGGAGCCCGAGCGATTGCAGCACGGTGCCCGAGCCGGCGTGGGAGACGACGACGTCGCAGCGGGGCAGCAAGGCCGTCTGGGGGACGTAGCGCTCGACACGGACGTGGGGCGGTTGGGGGCCGAGGACGGCCGGGTCGCCGCGGGGGCCGACCGTCACCACCACCCGCACCTCGAGGTCGGCCACCGCGGCCAGGACCGGGGCCAGGGCCTCCGGCCCGGTGAAGACGGTCCCCATGGTCACGTAGACGAGCGGCGTCCCCGGGTGGGCGGCGGGCAGCGGGAGGTCGTCGCCGCCGGTGCCGGCCGCCGCCCCGTCGTAGGCGACCGGGCGGAGGGCGAGGCGGTGGGGGATGTGGGCCGCCTCCCGGTCCTGCAGGGCAGGGGGGTAGATGTCGAGGTAGAGGCGGTCGAAGGCTCCGCCGTAGGGCCTGGGCTCGAGGCCGACCGACCGCCACAAGGGCGCCACCTCGTCGGCGGCCCGGGCCACCCGAGCCTCGGGGAGGACGGGCCCGAAGCCCTTGGTGACGCTGGGCACGCCCAGGTCGGCGGCGGCGATGTGCCCGGCGAACTCGGCCTGGTCGGCCACCACCAGCTCCGGCCGCCACTCCCGGGCCACGGGGAGCAGGTCGGCCAGCATCGCCGGGGCGGCGACGGCACCGAACAGCTTGGCGAACATCTGCTCCGGCAGCTCGGCGGGGGAGTAGGCGTCCAGCTCGGGGAACCGGCGGCGCGTCCCGGCCGGGTCGGTGATGCCGGGGCCGCCCGCTCGGACCGCCCGGAAGCCGGCCGCCTCCACCGCCGGCAGCCCGTCGGCCGGCGCCGCCCAGAGCACGTCGTGACCGCGGTCCGCCATGGCCCGGGCCAGGGGCACCGTCGGGTGGATGTGGCCGAGCCCGGCCGTGGTCGTGAACAGGACCCGCATGGCGGGAAGTGTGGCAGGGGAGCGTCCGGTCGTTCAGGCCGTGGCCAGGGCGGCCCGGGCCACGGCCGCGAAGGCCCGGTTGCGGTCGCCGTCGCTCGCCCCCGGCAGCCGGCCGGTGACCATCAGCACATGACTCCCGCGGCGGGCGACGAGGCCGCCGCCGATCACCGCCCGGTACGCCTCGTCGCCCACGCCGTCGATCCGGCGGCGGAGGATGCGGGGCATCGACCGGTAGGCGGTGAGCAGGGCGGGCTCCACCCAGACGACCTGCACCATGGCCCCGCCCTCGCCGGTGAACGTGGCCGAGCCCCGGCCCGCGGCCAGCGGGTGGCCGGGGGCGGCGTCGTCTCGGGCCAGCGGGCGCCCGATGGCGGCCGACACCGCGCCCGCGTCGGGAAGGGGCGGAGGTGGGCCGGGCTCGGCGGGCACGGGCTCGGTCGGCGTTGCCGCCACGCCCGCGCCGGTGCGGCCGAGGAGGGCGGCCAGAGGCGACGGCTCGTCATCGGGGCCGTCGGCCGGCAGCGACGGGCGAGGGGCGGCGGCAGCAACGACCTGGAGGTTGCGCACGTGGCCGAGCCACCGGGTCACCTCGGCGCGCACCGTCGCGCCCTGGCTCGCGGCCCCCGGGCTCGTCTGCCAGGCCCGCACGGTGCTGCCCGCCCCCTCGTCCACCGCCACGTACCACCGGGCCCGCTCGTCGCTGCCCCGCCGGCGCACCCGGAGCACGCGGCCCTCGGCCGTGCGCCGCGCCGTCACGAGGTCGGACAAGCCGGTGAGGGCCATCGACGCGCCCCGCAGGCCGATGATCGCCCCCGCGGCGGCGATGGCCCCGAAGGCGACGCCGATCCCGATGCGCACGCCCGGCGGCACGGTCTGGTCGGACGAGAAGTCGGTCACCAGGTCCCGCACCGCGTCGGCCGCGCCGGAGGCGACCGGGTAGAGGAGCACGGCCAGGCCCACCTGGAAGGCGCCCAGGGCGGCGACCAGGCCGGGGTGGCGCCCGTAGCCGGGCGGGACGAAGCGGGGGTAGCGGATGCGCACCACCCGCCAATGGCCTCCCACCGAGCTCCACGCCTCGGTGTCGCTCTCGGCCCCGAGGGGGAGGGCCCGCACCGCTCCGTGGGCCACGCCCATGGCCGCGCCGTAGGCGAGCAGCCGGTCCCAGATGGCCACTCCGGCGGGCGGGTACTCGGCGAACAGGGGGTCCTCCCCCAGCATGGCCCGCAAGCCGAGCCAGCGCCCGGCGACGGCCCGGCCGGCTGGGGTGTCCCGCTCACCGTTGAGCCCCTCGACCAGGGCGATCAGCCCGCCGGCCGTGATGAAGCCGAACGCCAGGGCGGCGCCGATCGGGTCGTCCTCCTCGTCGTCGGGGTCGTCGGGCAGGGTGGTGGCGGCCACCGCCACGAAGGCCGCGACCGCCAGCGCCGCCACCGTGAGGGTGAGGTGGGCGGCCGGAGACCACCGCCGTCGTGACAGGCCTCGCGCCCGGGCGTCGCGTTCGACCGCCTTGCGGAAGCTCCGCCACCAGCCCCTCGCCTCGTTCTCGGGACCCGTGGTGAGCGCCTCGGCCGGCACCACGCCGTCGGTGGCGTGCGACTCGACGTGGTCGAGGACGAGCCGCTCGTAAGGCTGGAGGTCCCCGGCCGCCGGAGCGGCGGCGCGCCGGCGGAGCCGCACCAGGGTGCGGTCGCCCACCTGGTCGATGTCCACCAGGCGCCGGGCCGCCAGGTCGAGGAGGGTGGCCGGCACCGCCTCGTGACCCAGCCGCCAGCCGTCGGTGATGAGGTTGACGACGGCGGGAGGCTCGGGCCCGCCCAGGTCGAGGGTGGCCGGCCCGGGGTCGACGTCTCGGCACCGGGTTGCGAAGGCCAAGGCCCCGAGCAAGGCCGCCCACAACACCGCCGCCCCGGACGCGATCAGCCACAGCACCGGCCCCAGGTCCCGCCACCGCTCGACGAGCCCCGGGTCCTCCACGTCCGGATCGTGCCACGCCGCCTGCGGCCCGGACCGCTCCAGTCGCGACCTGTCCAAACGGTAAGGGGGGCGTGCCGGGAGTCGTCCCGGGAGCATCCGGGACGGCGATTCCGGCGGGAGGGGGTCGAGCGGATGATGACTTCGAGAGCCCGGCACCGAGCCGGGCGGATCTCGGAGGAGGACTCCCCGTGCAGAACCGCATGAAGCTCGTCATCGCCGGTCTGGCATCCGCCCTCGCCGTCGCAGTGGTGGCCCTCGGGTTCGTCGCCGTCGCCCTGCGGCCCGAGGCCGGCGCCTCGACCGAGTCGCCGGCCGCCGACCCCGCCCCCGTGCAGCAGGCCGCCGACGCCCCTGCCGGTCAGAGCCAGTCACCCGCTCCGGTCGTGGTCGTCTCCCCCTCGCCCGCCACCGGCGGCAACGGCGGCGGCGCCACCGTCTCGACCACCGTCCCCCCGACGACCACGCCCCCGACCACCCAGCCCCCGGGCGGCGGCGGTGGTGGCGGCGGCACCAAGCCCCCCCGTCCCCCGCTCGGCGACGTCCTCGCCGACCCGCCGCTGGTCCTCGACCCCGGCCCCTCGGGTCCGTCCACCACCACGCCCACCCTCCCGCCCAAGGGCTGCAAGCTGCCCTTCAAGCTCTGCCCCTGAGGACCCCAACCCGTTTTGTGGCGCCTGAACCACCTCCCACGTGGACCCGACGCCCCAAAACATGGGGGGGTTACAGCTGGTAGCGGTAGACGTTGGTCTCCCGGGCGACGAAGCCGACCTTCTGGTACAGGAGGTTGGCCGCTTCCCGGGAGGCACGGGAGGTGAGGTCGACGGTGCGGGCCCCGGCCTGGGCGGCCCGGGCCAGGGCGGCCTCGGTCAGGGCGGTGGCGATGCCCTGGCGGGTGGCGGCGGCGTCGACCACCACGTCCTCGATCCAGGCCCGCAGGCCGGTGGGGATGCGGAACAGGGCGAGGGTGAGCATGCCCACGATCTCCCCCCCGTCGTCCCCCGAGCGGGCCACCAGCAGCACGGTGGCGGGAGACTTGACCAGCTCCCGGACCTCCTCGGCGGTCGGGACCGTGGCGCTCGACGACAGCTGGGGCACCAGCCGCTGCACGGCGGCCACCACCTCGTCGGTGGCCTCGGTGGCCTCCTCGACGGCGGCGGCCACCCCGCTACTCCGGGTCGGGGACGGGAACCGGCGGCTGGGGACCGTGGTAGTGGGCGCTGGGCCGGATGAGGCGGTTGTCGGCGGCCTGCTCGAGGATGTGGGCGGTCCAGCCGATGACCCGGCTCGACGTGAACGTGGGCGTGAACAGGTCGGGGGGCAGGCCGACCTTGTCCATCACGACGCCGGCGTAGAACTCCACGTTGGCGTAGAGCTGGCGGCCCGGCTTCAGCTCCCGCAGCACGTCGATCACCGTCTTCTCGACCTGCTTGGCGAACGCCACCTTCTCGCCGCCCAGCCGCTCGGCCACCTTCTTCAGGAGCAGGGAGCGGGGGTCGTCGGTCTTGTAGACCCGGTGGCCGAAGCCCATGATCTTGTCGCCCGCCAGCACCCGCTCCCGGATCCAGGCGTCGGCCTTGTCGGGGGTGCCGATGGCGTCGAGCATGTCGAGGGCCCGGCTCGGCGCCCCGCCGTGCAGCGGCCCCGACAGGGCCCCGATGGCCCCCACCACCGCCGCCCCCAGGTCGGCCCCCGTGGAGGTGATGACCCGGGCGGTGAACGTGGAGGCGTTGAACCCGTGGTCGGTGGTCAGGATCAGGTACTGCTCGATGGCCCGGGCCGAGTCGGGGTCGGGCACCTCGCCGGTGAGCATGTACAGGTAGTTGGCCGCATAGGGCAGGTCGGGGTGGGGCTCGACCGGCTCCAGCCCCTGGTTCAGCCGGTACAGGGCCATGATCAGGGTGGGCATGACCGCACTGGTCTGCATGGCGTTGCGGAACAGGGTGTCGCGGTCGACGTCCATCCACGACCGGAAGTCGAGGGCGTAGGCGAGGGTCGAGTAGGCGCTGCGCAGTGCGTCGAGGGGGATGAAGTGGTCGCCCGCCCGGGCGATGGTGGGCAGCACGTCCTTGACGGCGTCGGGGATCTCCCGCAGCGACTTGATCTCCTCCACGAAGCCGGCCCGCTCCGCCTTCGACGGGAGGTGGCCCTGATAGAGGAGGTGCCAGACCTCCTCCAGCGACCGCTTGTCGGCCAGCTCCGTGGCGTTGTACTGGCGGTAGTGGTAGAAGCCCTCCTGGCCCCGCACGTCGCCCACCGCCGTCTCGGCCACGACGACGCCTTCGAGGCCCTTGGGCGCCTCCACCAGGCTGGGGTGCTCCACCGGGCGCACGTGGGCGATGCGGAGCATGTCCCGCATGGAGATCACTCCCACCACGCGCCCGTCCTCGCAGACGGGGAAGTGGCGGTAGCCGTGCTCGGCCAGGCTCACGTAGGCGGCGCTGAGGTCCATGTCGGGACGCACCGTGTCGGGCTCGGAGGACATCCAGTCGCCGATGCGGGCGGTGTCCAGGTCGGCTCCGGCGGCCGCGGCCCGCACCAGGTCGCGCTCGGTGAAGATGCCGACGGCGCGGTCGCCCTCGGTGACGATGGCCGAGCCCACCTTGCCGGTGGAGCGTTCCAGCATGCGGGCGCAGGTCTTGGCCACCGTGTCCGACGGGGAGGCGGTGAGGACGTCGGTGGTCATGACGTCGGCCACCGTCCGGGTCGGGCCGGCCGGGCGTGCTGCGGGTCGCTCAGCCAAAAGGGGACCTCTCTTCCTCGGCGGATCAGGGCTCGGAGCCGCGCCTTGCCCCATTGCCGTGGTCGGGCTCCCGCGCCCGATCATATCCAGGCGGTTCGTCGGCCCTGTCCCGGGCGGCGTCGTAGCGGGCCAGCTCGGGAAAGGCCCTGGCCACCACCAGGGCGCCGACCACGCAGGCCACCCCTCCGGACACGACGGAGAAGCGGGGGGTGGACAGGGCGGCCACCGCGCCGGCCTCGGCGTCGCCCAGCCGCGGCCCACCGGTGACCACCGCGATGTGGACGGAGGACAGCCGGCCCCGCAGGGCGTCGGGCACCGAAAGCTGCAGGATCGTGCTGCGGAACACGGCCGAGACCACGTCGGCCGCCCCCGCCGCGGCCAGCAGCAGGAGGCCGAGGGGCAGCCACGAGACGAGGCCGAAGCCGGCGATGGCGGCGCCCCAGGCGACAACGGCCACGATCACCACCCAGCCCTGGCGGCGCACCGACCCCACCCAGCCCGTGAACAGGGCCCCGAGCAGGGCGCCCGCCCCTGGTGCGGCGTAGAGCAGGCCGAGGGTGGTGGGGCCGCCGCCGTAGAGGCCGGTGGCGAGGGCTGGGAACAGGGCCCGGGGCATTCCGAACACCATGGCGTTGATGTCGATGACGAACGTGCTCAGGATCAGCCGGCGCCCCTTGAGGTAGGACAGCCCCTCTTTGATCGACGCCAGGCCCGCCTTGGTGCCGCCGCCGTGGGGCGGCTGGGGGCGGATGGCGAGGGTGAGGAGCATGGCGGCCACCGACGTGGCCGCGTCCAGCCAGTAGGCGGCGGCCAGGCCGGCCCGGCTGAGGAGAACGCCGGCCAGGGCCGGGCCCGCCACCTGGCCGACCTGGATCAGCACCTGGCCGAGGGAGGCGGCGGCGCTGAACTGCTCCCGCTTCACGAGGTTGGGCAGGATGGCGTTGCGGGTGGGCAGGTCGGCGCCGCTGAAGCCGGCGGCGAGGGCCGCGCACAGGTAGACGGGCACCAGGCTCGCGCCGGCGCCCGCCGAGGCGTTGAGCGCCAGCACCGAGCTGGTCAGGGCCAGGGCGCCCTGGGTGCAGAGGAGCAGCTTGCGCCGGTCGACGGCGTCGGCGATCGACCCGCCCAGCAGCGACAGCGCGATGAGCGGCACGAGCGAGGCCAGCCCCACCATGCCCACGGCCAGCGACGAGCCGGTCAGCACGAACACCTGGTAGGGCACCGCCACCACCGTCAGCTGGCTGCCCAGGTAGGCGACGGCCTGCCCGGCGAACAGGAAGCGGTAGTCGCGGGAGTCCCGCAGGGGGGATACGTCGAGCAGCAGCCGGGGCGGTCGCCTCCTCACCGCCGGGAACGGTAGGGCCCCTCCGCGGCGGGTTCAGGCAGCGGTGACGGTGACCGTCCCCCGCATCGACGGGTGGAGCCGGCAGAAGTACTCGTACAGACCGGGCCGGTCGAAGCGGAACGAGAACGTCTGGCCGGTGGTGAGCGTGCCCGAATCGAAGGCGGGCTCGGCGCCGGTGGCGGTGGCGCTGTGGGGCGCGGCGTCGTCGTTGTTCCACCGCACCTCGGTGCCGGCGGCGACGGCCAGGTCGGCCGGGCAGAACAGGAAGGCGGGGATGCGCACGTCCGGGCCGGGCGCTGCCGGGGTCGGCGGGCACGCGCTCGACGCCGCGGTGGGCAGGTCGTGGTGGCGGGCCTGGGGCACCCGGGCGATGGCCGAGTGCACCTGGGCCGCGGCCTGGCCGGCCGGGCTGTCGAGCGACGGCTCGGGGCTCCAGATCTCGACCGCGAACAGGTCCTCGAAGGCGAACGTGGACGTGGGGCGGGTGTTGCGCCGGGTCACGTCCACCAGGGCCTGGTCGCGGGTGGCGACGTCGCCGTAGCGGTAGGCCCGCAGCTCGTTGCGCTGGCCGGACGGCAGTTGGCACGGGCCGAACTCGTAGATCCGGCCCTCCTCGTAACGGAAGTAGCTGAACTCCCGGGCGGCAGACGCCCGTCCGCCAGCTCGTCGCGGGGGACGGGGCGGCGCCGCTCGAGCACCAGGTAGGCGAAGGCCAGCCGGCCCAGGTCGCCGAGCCGGGCCACGTCGGCCGCCCTGCCGTCCACGTCCACGGCCAGCCGCCCCAGGAGGTTGATCGTCACCGCCACGATGCCCCCGCATGGTCCCACGCCGGCCGGCGGGCGGCGAGCGGGTTACCACGTCCGGTACACGGGTTCGACCGCTCAGGCCGGCAGCAGGGCGGCGAGGAAGCGGCGGACCTCGTCGCCGTCGACGGTGCGCCGCATCCGGGGGAGCGACCCGAGGATGGCCGGCCGGTACGACGCCTTGGCGAGGCGGGGGTCGAGCACGGCGACCACGCCCCGGTCGGTCGTCGAGCGGATGAGCCGTCCCGCCCCCTGGGCCAGGAGGGTGGCGGCGATGGGCAGGTCGACGACCTCGAACGGGGTGCGACCGCCGTCTCTGGCCGCGTCCCGCCGGGCGTCGAGCAGGGGGTCGCGCAGCGGCGGGAAGGGGATGCGGTCGACGGCCACCAGGCTGAGGGAGGGGCCGGGCACGTCCACGCCCTGCCAGTAGCCCATGGTGGCCAGCAGGCAGGCCTGCTCGTCGTCGCGGAACTGCTCGACCAGCCCGGGGGACGGCGGGCCGTCCTGCACGAGCACCGTCCACGGGAAGCGGGAGCGGAGGGCCTCGGCGGCCAGGCGGAGCATGCGGTGGCTGGTGAACAGGGCCAGGGTCCGTCCCCCGGCCGCCTCGACCAGGCCGGCCAGCTCGTCGAGGGCGGCGGCGTCGAAGTCGGGCCGGCGGGGGTCGGGCAGGTGGGCGGCGCAGTAGAGCAGGGCCTGGTTGCGGTAGTCGAACGGGCTGGCGACCCGGAGCAACCGGCGCTTGCCGTCCAGGCCGAGCCGGGCGGCCAGCGGCTCCAGCGACCCCCCCACGCTCAGGGTGGCGCTGGTGAGGATCGTCGTGCGCTTGGCGTGCAGGAGGGTGGCCAGGGTGGGGCCCACGTCGACGGGGGCGAGGTGGAGGACGGGCTCGTTGCCCTCCGGCACCCAGGCCACCTGGCCGGCGGGAGGCGTGCGGGCCGTGCGCAGGTCGGCGAGCAGCGAAGACCCGGCCTGCACGGCGCGGGGCCGGCGGGGGTCGTCGTCGGGCAGCTTGCGCAGCACCTCGACCACGTCGGCCACGGCGTCGTCGGCCGCGGCCAGCACGCCGGCGATGGCGGGGTCGGAGGGGTCCACCCGCTTACCGGCAAAGGTGCCCAGGGCGGCGGAGAGGTGCTCGCCGACCCGGTCGAGGCGGACCGGCTCTTCGGAGCCGGGCACGAGCAGGCCCCGGAGCTGAGCGGCCAGCCACCCCAGGCGCCGGCGACCGAGCTCGAGTCCCAGCGTGCGGCTGGCGATGGCCTCCAGCTCGTGGGCCTCGTCGACGATCACCGCGTCGTGCTCGCCCAGCAGGCCGCCGCCGACGACGAGGTCGAGGCAGTAGAGGTCGATGTTGGTGACGACCAGCTGGGCCGACCGGGCCCGGTCGAGGGCCCGTTCGGCCAGGCACTCGTCCCCGAAACGGCAGTCTTTGGCCCCGGGGCATTCCTGGGCGGCCACGGTCACCAGCGACCGCAGGCCCGGGTCGACGGGCACGGGGGCGTCGGCCAGGTCGCCCGCCTCCGGCTCCGCCACCCACTGGGCCAGCCGGGTCAGGACGGCGGTGCGGGCGTCGGTGGTCAACCGGCCCTGCGTGTCGGCGACGCCCGTCCCGGCGCTCGGGCCACGCAGGCCGGTCGCCACCTCGGCCAGCTTGGCCACGCACAGGTAGTTGCTGCGGCCCTTGAGCACGGCCGCCTCGACCGGGAAGGCCGATGCCACGAAGGGGACGTCCCTGCGGATGAGCTGGTCCTGGAGCGGCCTGCGGGCGGTGGCGACCACCACCCGCCGCCCCGACTTCACCGCCGCCACCAGGTAGGCGAGCGACTTCCCCACGCCCGTCCCCGCCTCAACCACCAGGTGCTCGCCCGTCTTCAGGGCGTCGGCCACCGCCGCGCACATCTCCAGCTGGCCCTCCCTGGTCTCGCCCCCCGGGAGCCGGTCGACCAGGGACTGGAGGGCGGTACGGGCGGCGGCGCCGGCGATGCCGGTGGTCATGGGCCGCCCAGCCTCGCAGACGAATCCGGCGAGAATGCGGCATGGATCGCTGGGCCGACGCGTGCGCCGCCCTGGCGGCGGCCGACCCGGCCATGGCCGCGGCCATCGCCACCCACGGGCCGTGCCGGCTCGCCCGCCGCCGCACGCCGGGCGGCACGTTCGCGGCCCTGGCCGAGGCCATCGTCTACCAGCAGCTCGCCGGAGCGGCCGCCGCCGCCATCCACCGCCGCTTCGCCGCCCTCTACGACGGCCGGCCCACGGCCGAGGCGGTGGCGGTCACGCCCGAGCCCCTCCTCCGCTCGGTCGGTCTGTCGGCCAACAAGGCGGCGTCCATCCGGGACCTGGCGGCCAAGACGCTCGACGGGACCGTCCGCACCACCGGCTGGAGCCGGATGCCCGACGCCGAGGTCGTGGAGCGGCTGGTGGCGGTGCGGGGGATCGGCCCCTGGACCGCCCACATGTTCCTGATCTTCCAGCTCAACCGGCCCGACGTGTGGCCCACCGGCGACCTGGGCGTGCGGGCCGGCTTCGCCCGCATCCACGGCCTCGACGCCCTGCCCACCCCCGCCGCCCTGGCCGCCGCCGGCGACGTCTACCGCCCCTGGCGCACCGTGGCCGCCTGGTACTGCTGGCGGGCCATGGACGGCCCTTTTCCTTGAAACCCCGGGCACGAAACCGAAGGTCGTAACGTTGTAAGCGGTAGGGCGGGCACTGTGCTCTGCCCCTCCAAGGAGGAGGACGTTGCGTACCACCAGCAGTAACCCTGCGCTCACCCGGAGTCCTGCATTCCGCGGGGCGCTCCATCCGGACCTGGTCGACCGCCTGGAGCGGGCCTACGAGGGGCCGTCGGCCACGGCCAGGGACACGGGGCGGATGACGGTGGAGGACGTCGTCGTCCGTACCGGTCTCCTGCTCGGCATCGCAGTGGTGATGGGTGCGGCCACCTGGGCCCTCGGCCTCGGCGGCCTGGCCTTCCCCGCCGCCCTGGTCGGCCTGGTGCTCGGACTGGTCATCGCCTTCAAGCAGATCACCAGCCCCGCGCTGATCATGACCTACGCCGCCGTCGAGGGCGTCTTCCTGGGCGGGATAAGCCAGTTCTTCAACGCCGCCTACCCGGGCATCGTCGTCCAGGCGGTGGTCGGCACCGGCGCCGTCACGGCCGTCATGCTCGGCCTCTACCGCAGCGGGAAGATCCGGGTCACGCCCCAGTTCCAGAAGATGGTCATCGGGGCCACCCTCGGCTTCCTCGCCCTGATCGTGGTCAACCTCGTCGCCGGCTTCTTCACCGACGGCGGCCTGGGCCTGCGCGAGGGGCCGCTCGGGATCGTGGTCGGCCTGGTCGCCATCGGCCTCGCCTCCCTCAACCTGGTCCTCGACTTCGACCTGGTGCAGAAGGGGGCGGAGTCGGGCCTGCCCGAGCGCTACGGCTGGTTCGCCGCCTTCGCCATCATGGTGACGCTGGTCTGGCTCTACATCGAGATCCTGCGCCTGCTCGCCATCCTGCGGGGCGACGAGTAGCGGCCGAAATTTCCTCCCGCCCCTTCCTCCTGCTCGTTCACCGGCGATAGCCTTCGCTCTCGACAGCCGAGCGAGCAGGGGGGCGGGATGAAGAAGAAGTTGACCGGAGTGTTGCTGGCGGCGTCGCTTTCGGTCGGGGCTGTGGGCCTCAACGCCACACCTGCTTCCGCCAACGGCGACAGCACGGACCCGGTGCTGTGCTTCGTGGCCGCGTTCGCGATCATCACCGAGGCACTCCAGGACTACCAGGCTGGCCACCTGAGCGGCGCCGATCTGCGAAGCGTGCTGGTGGGGACGTCCAGCTTCCTGTCTGACTGCCTGACGCCCACCACCTGAACCGGCCGGGGCGTGCTCCGGTTCGTCGGCGGTCGAGGCGGAGGCCTGGGCCCGCTACCGCTCGGGCTGGTAGGCAGGGTCGATGCGGGCCAACACGGCCCGGCCCCGGGGCGACAGGCGGTAGCCGACCTCCAGGCTCTCGGTCAGGCCCAGGGCCTTGAGGCGGCGGACCTTCTGCTTGAACGGCAGCCGCTCCATCCCCAGCTCGACCGCCAGCACGGTGCTGACGGTGGCCGGTCGCTCGCCGATGAGCCGTAGGACGTCGGCAGCCCAGGGCAAGCGGCGTACGGCGGCCACCACCGCGTCGCCGGGCTCGGCCTGCTGGCGGAGGGCGATCCGCGGGTCCTCCCCGATGCGGGTGAAGCGGATGCGGTAGAGGGTGCCGCAGGGGCGGAGACCGGCGACGACCTCGGCCGCGTCGCGGTAGCCGGCGGCCCGGGCGTGGTCGTCGGTGATGTCGTCGACCTCGATGGCCGCCAGCTCGTCGATCGACAGCAGCCCGCCCGGCGACTGGAGAGTGCCTCCCTGGCGGACCGACGGTCGGGCCCACCGCCGGAAGGCGACGGTGATGCTGCCGTCGGCCAGTCCGGGCCAGAGGCGCTGGGGGAAGAGCACGGTGCCAGTATTTCCGCGGCGGGCGGCGGGCGGCGGTGTGCGAGCCTGCGCACCGTGCGGCCCACAGCCGTTTCGGGGCGGCGGAACCACGTAGGGCGTGGTTTCAGCGCCCCAAAACCTGGCAGTGGGGGCACCAGTAGGCGACGCGGGCCAGGTCGCCCTGCCGGCGGCTTTCGATGGGCGTGCGGCAGCGGCGGCACGGCCGGCCGGAGCGGTTGTAGACCCAGCGCTCGACGCCCCTCCCCGTGAACGGGCCGAGCTGGGCCCGCATGAGGCGGCTGGCGGTGGTGTAGAGGCCGTCGAGAAGGTCGTCGTCGACGGCGGATAGCGGGGTCTCCGGGTTCAGCCCCTCCACGAACAGGGCTTCGCAGCGCCAGATGTTGCCGATCCCGGCCGCCACCCGTTGGTCGAGGAGCAGCTCGCCGACGGGTGTGTGCGGAGGCCGGGCCCGGGCCCGGCGGCGGATCTCGTGCAGGTCGAGGGGGTCGTCGAGGATGTCGGGTCCTAGGCCCGCCAGGCCGGGGTGGATGGCCTCGGCCCGCGGCTGGAGCAGCTCGACCACCGGGGCGTTGAAGCAGACCGCCAGCCGGTCGCCGCAGGCCAGGGTGAGGCGCGCCTGCGAGGCCGGACGCCGCCACCGCTCGCCCGCCCGGTACACGTGCCACGAGCCGGTCATCTTCATGTGGCTGTGCAGCACCTGGCCCGAGTCGAGCCGGATGAGGAGGTGCTTGCCCTGCGCCTCGACCTTCTCGACGGTCTGGCCGACGAGCTTGGATGCAGGCAGGCCGTTGACGATGGTGGCGGCCTCGGTCACGGTGCGGCCGGCCAGCCAGCGGTGGAGGGTGGCGGCGCTGCGGAAGAGGGTGTCGCCCTCAGGCACCGTAGCGAACGAGGCCCTTGGGCGAGGGCACGAACCCGGCCCCCCGCAGCACCGGCTCCAGCCCCTCGTCGTAGCGCTCCAAGCCGAGCCGCCGGATGCGCCCGCCGTCGAGGAGCCCGGCCAGCGCCGCCACTGCCGCCTCCTCCCACGTGCCGTCGAGGGGACGGAGGGCGAGCAGGCCCCGCCCGCCCTTCTCCAGGTACAGGCTGGCCACCCCGTCGAGCAGGACGACGTAAGCGCCGGCCACCCGCCGGGGGCCGGTCACGGGCCACGGCAGGGCGACCCCATAGACGTTGGCGGGATCGGTGGCGGCCAGGACGAGGGCGGTGGGCCGGCCGCCCGTGGAGGGCCGGGCCCGCAGCCGGTCGACCGCCCCGGGCAGGGCGAACTGGGCCCCGCCCAGGCCGGCCACGAAGTAGCCGCGCCGGGCCCGGCCGGCTTCCTCCAGGGCCCGGAGGACGGGGTAGACGGTGGCGAAGCCTCCCGGGTGGCCCTCGCCCCGTACCGCCTCCCGGGTGAGCACCCCGTGGCGCTCCAGCAGGGCGCCGGCCAGGGCCCGGGCCCGCTCGGCACCCGTGACCTCGCCGACCGGGAGGTCGGCCTCCACCAGCGACCACCGTCCCTGGGCCCTGGGTGGGCCGAGCATGGTGAGCGAGCCCAGGTTGGGGCGGCCGCCGCGGCGGCGGGCGCCGGCACCGCCGGCCCGGCCGGTCGTCCCTGCGAACGCCCGCAGGGCGGCGAAGGAGTCGTTGGTCACCTCGCCCGCCCACACCAGGTCCCACAGGGCGTCGAGGGTCAGCTTCTCGTCCGTCCCCCGCAGCTCCGGGAAGAAGCACGCTCCCCGCCGCCCGAGGATCTCCCGCAGGCGGTCGTGCTCCGGGTCCGACGGCCTCGGGTCGGCGGCAGCCGGCCGCAGGGCGGCCGCCTCCTCGCGGAGGAAGAGCATGACCTTGCCGTCGTCCCGGCCGAGGGGGCCCGCTCCCACCCACACCACCTGGCCGGCCGCGGCCAGCTCGTCGAGCAGGCGGGGGGAGTAGTCCGTCACCCGGGCGCTCAGCACGTCGCGCTCCAGCACGGACGCAGGGATGGCCACCCCCTGCAGCTGGGCCACGGCCTCCAGCAGCCGGTCCAAGCCCCGGGCCTCCACGCCGATCCCGTGCCAGGCGGGCAGGAAGCGGGCCAGGGCCTCGGCCTCCGTGGGCTCGACCTCCCGGCGCAGGGCGGCCAGGGAGATCTGGCGCAGGCGCCGCAGCACGTCGGGGTCGCACCACTCCCGCTCCGTGCCCCCCGGCTTGAACTCGCCCCGCAGCAAGAGTCCCGCATCGGCCCGCCGTTGGAGCACCGCCTCCACGGCGGCGGCCGGAAGCCCGTAGCGCAACGCCGGCTCGGTCGTGACGAACGGGCCGTGGCGGCGTGCCCACCGCCCGAGCAGCGACCCCAGCGGGTCGTCGGCCGGCTCCAGGAACGCCTCCGGCAGGCCCGGCGGGGGCTGGACGCCGAGGGCGTCGCGATAGCGGCCGGCGTCCTCGGCGGCGATGAGCCGGGGCTCGCCCGCGATCCGCACCTCGACGGCCCGCCGCTCCCGCAGCAGCGCAGGCCCGAAGTCGGCGGTCGAGCGGGCCCGCAGCTCGTCGACGGTCAGGTCGCCCAGCCGGCGGAGCAGGTCGTGCGCCCCGTCGGCGTCCCGGGCCCAGCGGTCCTCGTCGAGGAACTGGAGGTCGGCCTCCAGGTCGGCCACCGCCTCGGCCGAGATCAGCTCCCGCAGGTCCTCCGACCCCAGCAGCTCGGCCAGCAGGCCCCGGTCGAGGGTGAGGGCCTGGGCCCGGCGCTCGGCGATGGGGGCGTCGCCCTCGTAGAGGAACGAGGCCACGTAGGCGAAGGCCAGCGACTGGGCGAAGGGCGACGGACGGGGCGTGTCCACCGACAGCACCCGCACCGTGCGGGAGCGGATGGCGCCCATGAGCTCGACCAGGGCGGGCAGGTCGAAGACGTCCCGCAGGCACTCGCGGTACGTCTCCAGCAGGATCGGGAACGAGCCGTGCCTCGACGCCACCGCCAGCAGGTCGGCGGCGCGCTGGCGCTGCTGCCACAGGGGCGTGCGCTGACCGGGCCGGCGGCGTGGGAGCAGGAGGGCCCGGGCCGCGTTCTCCCGGAAGCGGCTGGCGAACAGGGCCGAGTTGGCCAGCTGGCCCACCACCAGCTCCTCGACCTCCTCGGGGTCGAGCAGGATCGACTCGACGGGCGGGGCCTCGTCGGCCTCGGGCAGCCGCACGACGAACCCCTCGTCGCTCCACATGGTCTGGACCTCGACGCCCAGGCGGCTGCGCACCCTGGCCTCCACCGCCAGCGCCCAGGGGGCGTGCACCCGCCCGCCCAGCGGCGACAGCACGCACACCCGCCAGTCGCCCAGCTCGTCGGGGAAGCGCTCGACCACCAGCTGGCGGTCGGTGGGCAGGGCGCCGGTGACGGCCCGCTCCTCGGCCAGGTAGGAGCGCAGGTTGGACAGCGCCAGCGGGTCGAGCTCGCACTCCTCGGCCAGCCGGGCGTCGTCCCACCCGTCGACTTCCCGCAGGAAGGCCCCGATGGCCTTGCCCAGCTCGGCCGGCCGGCCCACGTGGTCGCCGTGCCAGAACGGCATCTTCCCGGGCTCGCCCGGAGCAGGGGTGACGACCACCCGGTCGCGGGTGATGTCCTGGATGCGCCACGTGGTGGCGCCCAGCACGAACGTCTCGCCGGGCCGGCTCTCGTAGACGAACTCCTCGTCGACCTCGCCCACCCGGCCACCCTCGGGGGTGAACACGCCGAACAGGCCCCGGTCGGGGATGGTGCCGCCCGAGATCACGGCCAGCATGCGGGCCCCGGCCCGGGCCCGCAGGGTGCCCTCCACCCGGTCCCACACGATGCGGGGGCGCAGCTCGGAGAACTCGTCGGAGGGGTAGCGCCCGGCCAGCATGTCGAGCACGCCCTCCAGCACGGGCCGGGTCACCTCGGCGAAGGGCTCCGCCCCCCGCACCACCTCGGCCACGTCCTCGACGGTCATGTCCTCGATGGCCACCATGGCCACGATCTGCTGGGCCAGCACGTCGACGGGGTTGCGGGGGACGCGGGTCTCCTCGATCAGTCCCGCCTTCATGCGGGACACGACCACCGCCGCCTCGACCAGGTCGCCCCGGAACTTGGGGAAGATGCGGCCCCGGGACGGCTCGCCCACCGAATGGCCGGCCCGGCCGATGCGCTGGAGGCCGCTGGCCACCGACGTGGGGGACTCGACCTGCACGACCAGGTCGATGGCCCCCATGTCGATGCCCAGCTCTAGGCTGCTGGTCGCCACCAGGGCGGGCAGCTTGCCCGCCTTGAGCAGGTCCTCGATTTCCAGCCGCTGCTCGCGGGCCACCGACCCGTGGTGGGCCCGTACCAGGTCCTCGCCCGCCAGCTCGTTGAGCCGGTTGGCCAGCCGCTCCGCCAGCCGCCGGGAGTTGACGAACACCAGCGTCGACCGGTGGCGGCGGATGAGGTCGAGCAGGACGGGATGGATCGCCGGCCAGATCGAGTGGCGCACCTCGGGGTCGCCGGCCGCCGGTCCGGACAGGACGTTGCCGTCGTCCAGCGGGCGGCCCAGCTCGGCCATGTCCTCCACCGGCACGATCACCTCGAGGTCGAGCTCCTTGCGCACGCCGGCGTCCACCACCGTGACGGGCCGCCGCTCTCCCGTGGCCGGCGAGCGGCCGCCCAGGAAGCGGGCGATCTCGTCCAGCGGCCGCTGGGTGGCCGACAGCCCGATCCGCTGCGGCGACGGTCGGCCCGCGCCGGCGCACAGCCGCTCCAGCCGTTCGAGGGACAGGGCCAGGTGGGCGCCCCGCTTGGTGCCGGCCACGGAGTGGATCTCGTCCACGATCACGTGCTCCACGCCGGCCAGCACGTCCCGGGCCGACGAGGTGAGCATGAGGTAGAGCGACTCGGGGGTCGTGATGAGGATGTCGGGGGGGTGGCGGACGATGTCGCGCCGGTCGGGGGCGGGCGTGTCGCCGGTGCGGGTCGCCACCCGGATGGCGGGCGGCGCCACCCCCCGCCGCTCGGCCTCCACCGCCATGCCCGTCAGCGGCGCCCGCAGGTTGCGCTCCACGTCGTAGGTGAGGGCCTTCAGGGGCGACACATAGAGAACTGATGTGGCTCGAGTACCGCTGCGGTACTCGGGAGACATCAGTTTGTCCAGGGCCCACAGGAAGGCGGCCAGGGTCTTGCCCGAGCCGGTGGGGGCGAGGATGAGGGTGTGCTCACCCCGGCTGATGGCGTCCCAACCCTGCTCCTGGGCCGGCGTGGGGGACTCGAACGTGGCTTCGAACCACGCCCGCGCCACAGGCGAGAACCGGTCCAGCGCAGCCACCAGGCCAGGCTACGACGGCCTGGCCCGCTGCTGGAGCGCCATCACGGCCAGCTCGGGCTCGCTGCCGGCAGCCACTGCCGGCAACGGCGACGACGGGTCGAACCACGCCCGCACGTACTCGACCGTCTCCCGCAGCGACCCCCCGCCCCGGTACTGGAAGTGCAACCGCAGCAAAGGCTCACGCAGGCGGTACCAGGTGCGGCGCTGGTCGGCCCCCGCCCGCTTCTCGCCCCTCACCCAGCCGCCGTCGGCGAGGCGGCCGAGGGCGGTGGCGGCGGTGCGTTCGGTGAGCCCCGAGGCCGCGGCCAGCTCGGCCACGGTGGCCGCCGGGGGGCCCGTGCCCAGCGCCCGCACCAGCCGGGCCTCGTTGGGCGGCAGCGACCACAGCCGCTGCTGGAACGACGGGACGAACTGCTCGACGAGGGCCTCGACCACCGGTACGACCTCCTCCAGGGCGGCGGGCGTGGCCGTCGCCGCCACCAGCGTCCACAGGCGCGGCCACCCCCCGACGAGGTGGTGCAGGGCGGCGACCCGGCTCGGGGGGACCGGCTCGGGCCAACCCAGCCGGGCCAGCAGCTCGGCCGCCTCGTCCACCGTGAGCGGCTCCAGGTGCTCCACCGCGAACGACCCGAACCAGGGCTGGTTGCGCGAACCGATCCCCGAGAACACCTGCGGGGTGGACGCCAGCAGCACGACCGCCCCGCTGGTCTCGACGAACGAGCGCAGGTCGCGCTGGCCGGCGGTGCCCATGCCGTCGAACACCCGGGCCAGGTTCTCGACGACCGCCACCAGCACCCGGTCGCCCAGGTGCGCCACCAGCGCCTCCTCCAGCGAGGCCGGGTCGCGCCCGGCCTCGACACCGAGCGACCGGCACAGCTCGGCCAGCAGGTTGGCGTAGGACGCCACGCCCACCGCGTCCTCGTCCACCCGGGACGCCACCAGGCCGGGCTCGTCCCGCAGCCGGTGCAGCACGACCTCGATCAGGTGGGTCTTCCCGGCGCCCCGGGGCCCGACGAGCAGGGTGTGGGGACGGTTCCCCGAGCTGGCCGACCCCAGCAGCCGCCGCTCGAGGGTGGCCAGCAGGTCGTCTCGCCCGACGGTGCGGGCAGCCAGGTCGGCCGCCCCCTCCCGCGACGGGGTGAACGGGCGGGCCCGGGCGGTCACAGCCGGCGCATGGCCCGCCAGGCGTCACGGACGATGCGGGTGGCGAACGTGTCGGCCGCCCCCCGGCGGGCCAGGTAGTGGTCGGCCTCCAGCCGCTCGACGAGGGCCAGGAGGGCGTCGCGGGACGGGCGCACGTCGAGGTCCACGGCCCCCAGCCTGCTCCCCAGCTGTGACAGGTCGAGCGGCGCATCGGCCACCGCCACGGCGTCGAGCACGTGCCCGGCCAGGTCGGCGTCGGCCCCGTAGTAGGCCCGCAGGCGGTCGCGGTAGTGGCGAAGGTTCCAGGGGTCGTCGGGGTCGACGAGGGCCTCGTCGCGGATGGCCCACACGTCGTCCGGCCGCAGGGTCGCGGCGCCCCGCCGGTGGGCGGCGTGGGCGAGATGGTGCAGGAAGTAGGGGATGGCGTCGGCCGCTTCCACCATGGCCGCCACCACCGCCTCCTCGTCGGAGGTGGCGACCTGCTCGCCCAGGAGCAGGCAGCGGGCCAGGAAGGCGGCGTCGGCGGCCACCAGAGGCCCGACCCGCACCCGCTGGAGGTCGTTGACCGGGGTGGTGTCGACCACCGCGTGGTGGAGGCCGACCGAGCCGGCCAGCACCATGGCCAGGTTGGGCGCCTCCTGGCGGGGCCGGCGCAGGCTGCGGAGGAACTCGACCGCCCCACCCGGGCGGCGCCGCTCGATGGCCATGGCCAGCACCGCGATCTCGTCGAGGATGACGACCAGGCGGGTGGGCGCGGCCCGGCCCGCCGCCCACCGGAACAGGTCGTCCGCGCCGTCGGGCCCCTGCTCGCCCCCGCCTCCCTCCCGCCGGATGCGCACGCCCCGCCAGCCCACGTCCACGGTGACGTTCCAGCGGGCCAGCTCCTCGGCGAACACCCGGTGGCCGCGGAGCACGTCGACCAGCCGCCGGCCGAACAGCTCGGGGTCGTCGGTCTCGGCGCTGATGCGCAGCACCACGTGCTCGGGGCTGAGGACGTGCTCCACCTTGCGCAGGAGCGACGTCTTGCCCATGCGGCGGTCGCCGGTGACCAGCGCCCCCACGCCCCCCACCGAACGCAACACCTCGCCGAACTCGTCGCCGTGGCCGATGTGGTCGGCCGGGTCGACGGGGCCGCCCAGGTTGGCCTGGATGGGCCACGCCGCCGGCGGATCGGTCACCCGCACAGGATACACGCCAGATATGGTGTACGTCTAACCTGACGTACAACCCCGGGAGCCCGTGCTCGGGACGCGAGACGGCCCCCGGCCAGGGGCCGGGGGCCGCTCCTTGCGGTGCGACTCAGTAGTAGGCCCGGCGCCGGCGGGTGACGGCCCACACCACGACCACCGCCCCCAGGATCGACATGATCCATCCCGGCGTGTAGCCGGTGCCCCAGAGCAACTTGCCCACCAGGCCTCCGAGGAAAGCGCCCGCGATCCCGGCGGCCATGGTGCCGAGCACGCCCAGCGGGCTGGGTCCGGGCACCAGCAAGCGGGCGATGGCGCCCACGATCAGGCCGAACAGAGCTAGCGTCAGCAGGAACCAAATCGTGATCTCGTTCATGTTTGCGAGTGTCTCCAGGGGGGGCCGGTTCCACACCCGGCCCCCAACCCCTGGGAGCCCGCCCGAAGGAGTGGGATACTGATCGCCATGGAGAAGACGCAGGCCGACAACATCATCAACCAGGCCCGCTGCGCTCTGTGTGGCCAGGGGGTGTACATCGACCCGAAGCACGGTCGGATCACCTGTGCCGGCTGCAACCAGTACACCGACTGCTGCATCTGCGACGACGTCTCGCTGCGCCGGTGATCCGGCGCGAGGACGGGCTCGGCAGGGAGTGAGCTGGCGGGTTCTGTGAAGGTGGACGTCCATCAGGGAACACCGGAGCCATGAAGCCGTGGGAGATCCTGGGGGTCTCGCCCAAGGCCACGCGGGCGGAGATCACCACCGCCTACCGCACGCTGGCCTACATCTTCCACCCCGACCGCTTCGTCGACGCCCCCGACCCGGTCAAGACCGAGGCCCAGAAGCGCATGGCCCAGCTGAACAAGGCCTACGACCTGGCCAAGCGCGGGCGGAAGGACGAGGTGACCTACACCATTCAGGCCGACGAGCGGGCCGCCAAGGAGCGGGAGGCCACCGCCCGGGCCCAGCCCAAGTGGCAGGACGTCGTGCGCGAGCGGGTGCGGGCCGAGGCCAAGGCCAAGGAGATGCGGGAGGCGCGTGAGCGGGCCATGACCAACGGCCAGGCCCGGCCCCGCCCCAAGCCGCGGGTGCGCACCGGGCCCTCGGTGATGGCCGGCGCGGGCGAGGCCGTCCACACCGGCAAGCTCTACTGCCGCGGCTGCCGGAGCATCCAGTGGCTGCCGGCCGAGTGGCGCACCCAGCTCGACACCACCGACTTCTACTGCTCCATCTGCGACCGGCTGATCCTCTCCCGCTGACCGGCGCCCCTCTACATGTCCCGGACATGTAGAGGAATCCAGCATCTAAGAGTCGCCGTCATATCAGGAATCAGCTAGGTGTCGGGGACACTATCGCCGCCTCCAGGGTGCGGCATACAATTCCGGCCGATACCTGCACCGGCACTCTGAACGAGGAGCACACGCGTGGTTTGGTGGTGGATCGGCAACATCCTTTTGTTTGCCGCAGTACCGATCGTGATCTATTTTCTCAACAAGGTGTGGCGGCCGATCAAAGAGATCGACGCCTACGTGCAGGACATCCTGGAGCACGGCGTGCTCCTCACGGCCACGCTCGACTGCGTGCCCAACCTGATCCGCACCTGCGAGCTGACGGGCGCGGCGCGGCTCAACGTCACCCGCTATGGCCTGGCCCTCGCCCGGCTGCTGCCCGTCGAAGAGCGCGGCTAGCGCGCCCTCGGTCCACCACTCCTAGGGGGGAACACCAACCTTGTCTGCAGCGTCGATCGTGACGTTCATCGGCATCGCCGTCGCGGTGGCGGTGATCGCCCTCTACCTCATCGCCGTGGCCTGGACCCTGTACCGGGTCTACTTCAACCTGGGCACGGTGATCGTGGGTGTGAAGTCCATCTGCAAGCAGGTGGAACCGGTGCCCAAGTACGTGGGCATCATCCTAAACGACGTCATGGCCATCGACCAGGCCGCCCAGCAGCTGCTGGCGTGGGGCGGCGAGGAAGAGGACATGGTCGTCGACCCGCGCATCGCTCGCATGACGCTCGAGCTCCAGTCGGTGGACGACGACGAGGAGCTGGCCGGCACCCAGCCCGGCTCGGCCGGGTTCCGCCAGCGCTGGGCCACGGAACACGCAACACCGGGGGTGTAGTTCACCATGAGCGATTCCCAGACGATGGCGCCCGAGCCGATGGCCGGGCCCGAGCCCGAGGCCGAGAAGAAGCGCCGGCGCGGCAGGAAGGAGAAGGCGGCCAAGGCTCCGAAGCCCCCCAAGGCGCAGCGTGAGCGCAGTAGCGCCGGCGGCCTGCTGTCGATGTCGGACGCGCTGCCCAACCGCCAGCAGATGGAGCAGGAGGCAGCAGCCGAGTTGACCGCAGCCATCGCCCCCTCCCTCGACCTGCTGCGCCGGGACGTGCCCGACGCGGCCTCGCCCGACGACGCCTACCGGGCCATCGAGAGCAAGCTGGGGCCGGCTCCGAGGGACGCCGACGCCGCCCTCCCGAGCCACCCGATCTACAAGGGCGACGCCCTCGTCTACACCCAGCTCAAGCGCCACTACGGCATCCCCAACGCGGTGGGGTCGTTCTGGCGTAGCTGGCGGCCCGGCCAGGACTGAATTCGAGCGCGGCGCGCGCTCGACTATAGGATCACCCGCCTGCGGCACTGGGCCGCCTGATCAGGGGGTGATTCTTTCGTGGCCAGGTTCACCTGGACGCCTGAAAGCGTCGTCGAACTTCACGCCGATTCCAGCGTGCATCCCATCCACGGCGACATCAAGAATCTCCGTGGCGAGGCCAATGTCGACGTCGTCGACGGAAATGTGAGCGCCAGCGGCGCCACTGGCTATATCGAAGCCGACGTCGAGCAGCTGCAAACCGGCAAGAAGCTCGAGGACATCGCCCTCCGCAAGCAGATCGACGCCAAGAAGTTCCCCACCGTCCGCTACGAGGTGCGCAGCGCCGAGGGCGGGCCCCAGAACTTCAAGCTGTCGGGCTCCTTCACGTTCCACGGAGTCACCCAGGACTTCGTCGAGGAGGCCAAGGCGTCCATCCAGGGCGGCAAGCTCCACGTGGAGGCCGAGCACACCTTCGACATCCGCGACTTCGACGTGAAGCCGTTCAAGATCCTCAACATGTCGATCAAGCCCGAGGTGCGCCTCGTCGTCCACCTCGTCGGCCAGGAAGCCAGCTCCGGCGGCTGGGGCTAGGACCACCCCCTCGTTTTGGGGCGTCCGGGCCACGCCTGACGTGGTTCAGACGCCCCGAAACGTCCGGGCCGCGGCCACTGCGGCCTGGCCGATGCTGATCCCCCCGTCGTTGCAGGGGACGGTGTGGTGCACGAGCACGGTGAGGCCGGCCGCGGCCAGGCCGCGGCCCATCACCGTGGTGAGGCGGGCGTTCTGGAAGACCCCGCCCGACAGGGCGACGGTGTCGAGGCCGTTGGCGGCGGCCAGGCGGGCGGCGGTGGTGGCGGCGGCGGCGCCGAAGGCGGCGTGGAACCCGGCGGCGATGACGGCGGGAGGCGTCCCCCGGTCCCGTTCCCGCACCACGTGGGCCACCAGCGGGGCGGGGTCGAGCACGTCGGCCGCCTCAATGGGGTAGTCGGTGGGCGCCTCGGCATCCGGGACGGTGGCGGCCAGGGCCTCGAGGGCGATGGCGGCCTGAGCCTCGTAGGTCACCCGGGCCCGGAGACCGAGCAGGGCGGCGACGGCGTCGAACAACCGGCCCGCGCTGGTGGTCAGCAGGGCGTCGGGCCGCTCGGCCAGGCCCAGCACCGCCTTCCACCGCTCGTCGACCGCCGACCCGTACCGCTCCGCCTCTCCCCGGCCCAGGGCCTCCCTCGCCCACACCACCGCCATGCGCCACGGCTCCCGGATGGCCAGGTTGCCGCTCACCAGGGGGACCGGCCGCAGGTGGCCCACCCGCCGGTAGCCGGTGAGGTCGGCCACCAGGAACTCCCCGCCCCAGATCGTGCCGTCGTCGCCCATGCCCAGCCCGTCGAAGGCCACCCCCAGGACGGGCCGGTCGGGGGCCCGCCCGTGCTCGGCCAGGCACGAGGCCACGTGGGCGTGGTGGTGCTGCACGCCGATGGCGCCGCCGGGCAGGTCGAGGTCGGCCGCGAACTTGGTGGACAGGTACTCGGGGTGGAGGTCGTGGGCGACGACCTCGGGCGTCACGCCGGTCAGCCCGCACAGGTGGTCGACCGCCTGCAGGAAGGACCGGTAGGCGGCGAGGTGCTCCAGATCGCCGATGTGGTGGCTGGCGATGACGTTGCTGCCCTTGGCCACCGACACCGTGTTCTTCAGCTCCGCCCCCACCGCCAGGATGTGGGTCGGCGTGGGCCGGGCCAGCCGGATCGGCTCGGGCGCGTAGCCCCGTGACCGCCGCACCATCTGCGTTTCAGGCAACGAACCCGCGGAATCCGCGGTCGGATGCCTAAAACCGGTGAGAGAGCGCACGACCGAGTCGTCGCAGCGGATGTGGATGGCGCGGTTGTGGGTGAGGATGGCGTCGACCATCGGCCCCAACCGCTCCAGAGCGTCGGTGTCGTCGTGGGCGATGGGCTCGTCGGACAGGTTGCCGCTGGTCAGAACCAGCGCTCGCCCCACCTCGTCCAGCAGCAGGTGGTGGAGGGGGGTGTAGGGGAGCATGAGGCCCAGCTCGGGCAGGCCGGGGGCGATCCCCGGAGCCAGCCCGGTCTCCTTGTCGGGCCGGCGGGGGGCGAGCACGATCGGCCGCCGCACCGAGGCCAGCGCCTCCTCGGCGGCCGGTGACAGCTCGCACAGGCGGCGGGCCTCGTCGAGGTCGCGCACCATGACCGCGAACGGCTTGTCGTCGCGGGCCTTGCGGCGGCGCAGCTCGGCCACCGCCGCCTCGTCGGTGGCGTCGCAGGCCAGGTGGTAGCCGCCCAGGCCCTTGACGGCCAGGATGCGGCCGTTCCGCAGGTCGGCCGCCGCCGCCTCGATGCCGCCCGGGTAGGAAACATGGGGGCCGCAGACGGGGCAGGCGTTGGGCTCGGCGTGGAACCGGCGGTCGGCCGGGTCCAGATATTCGGCCCGGCACGCGCCGCACATGGGGAAGGTCGACATGGTGGTGGCGGCCCGGTCGTAGGGGATCGACTGGATGATCGTGTAGCGGGGGCCGCAGTTCGTGCAGTTGATGAACGGGTAGCGGTAGCGGCGGTCGGCGGGGTCGGCCAGCTCCCGCAGGCAGTCGGCGCAGGTGGCCACGTCGGCCGGCACCGCCACCGCCGGCGCCCCCACCGCCCGGCTGTCGACGATGCGGAACCCGCCGGCCGGGCCGGCACCGTCCCCGTCGACGGGAACCTCGGTGACCTCCACGGCGTTGATCAGAGCAAGGGGCGGCGCCTCGCCCACCAGGCGCCGCCCGAGGTCGTCGAGGGCGTCCTCTGCGCCGAACGCGTCGATGAGGACGCCCTCGCTGTCGTTGGAGACTTCGCCCACCAGGCCGAGCTCGGTGGCCAGGCGGTAGACGAAGGGGCGGAAGCCGACTCCCTGGACGGTGCCGCGTACCCGGATGACGCGCCGGGCCGGCCCCGAGGTCAGCAGATCCGGGGCAGGGGGTCGCCGACCAGCATGTCGACGATGCGGTTGCCCCCGAAGAAGGTGTTGATGATGACGATGCCGGGAGGATCGTCGCGGACCTCGCCGATGACGGCGGCGTCGGCCCCGACCGGATGGGCCCGCATGGCGGCCACCGCGGCGTCGGCCTCGTCGGCGGGCACGACCGCGACCAGCTTGCCCTCGTTGGCCACGTAGAGTGGGTCGATCCCGAGGATCTCGCACGCCCCGTTGACCATGTTGCGCACGGGGATGGCCGACTCCTGGAGCACCACCGACACCTCGGCGGCCCGGGCCAGCTCGTTGCACACGGTGGCCACGCCGCCACGCGTCGGGTCCCGCAGGAAGCGGGTGTTGGGTGCGGCGGCCAGCAGGTCCTGCACCAGCCCGTTCAGGGCGGCCGTGTCGGAGGGGATGTCGGCCTCGAGGTTGAGGTCGCCGCGGGCGATCATGACGGCCACGCCGTGGTCGCCGATCTTGCCGCTGACCAGCACCTTGTCCCCGGGCTGGACCTTGGTGGGGTCGAGCGAGACCCCCGCCGGGATCACGCCCACGCCCGCGGTGTTGATGTAGACGCCGTCGGCGGCGCCCTTGTCGACCACCTTGGTGTCGCCGGTGACGATCTCCACGCCGGCCTTGACGGCCGCCTCGTGCATGTCGGCGACGATGTCGCGCAGCTCGGCGATGGGGAACCCGTCCTCGATGATGAACCCGGCCGAGATCCACTGCGGCCGGGCCCCCATCATCGAGATGTCATTGACGGTGCCGTGGACGGCCAGGTGGCCGATCGAGCCGCCGGGGAACTTGTACGGCTTGACCACGTAGGAGTCGGTCGAGAAGGCCAGCCGCTCGCCCGAGGGCAGCGTCATCACCGCCCCGTCGGCCATCGTCTCCAGGGTGGGGTTGCGGAACGCCTCCAGGAAGACGGCGTCGATCAGCGCCGCCGACGCCTTGCCGCCCGCGCCGTGGGCCGAGTTGATGAACTCGTCGCGCAGCTTGGGCCGGCGCCGGCGGAACGCCTCGATGCGCTCCAGGACGACATCCTCGCGGGAGGGGCCCCCGTGGCCGTCCTCGCCGGTCGGAACGTCGTCGTCCGCCAATGCCTAGACCTTGGCCGGAGTCGAGGTCAGCTGCACGGGCACCGTCTGCTGCTTGGTGAAGCGCCCGTAGTTGTAGTAGGCGGCGCAGGCGCCCTCGGAGGACACCATGCACGTGCCGATCGGGGTCTCGGGGGTGCAGGCGGTGCCGAAGACCTTGCAGTCCCACGGCTTGATGACGCCCTTGAGGACCTCGCCGCACTGGCAGGCCTTGGGGTCGGCCACCCGCACGCCGGGCACCTCGAACTTGAGCTCGGCGTCGTAGGCCTCGAAGTTGGCGTTCAGCTTGAGGGCCGACTGGGAGATGAAGCCCAGGCCCCGCCACTCGAAGTGGGGGCGCAGCTCGAACACGTCGCGGATGGTCTGGAGGGCCTTGGGGTTGCCCTGGTCGACCACGGCCCGGGTGTACTGGTTCTCCACCTCGCAGCGCCCGTCCCGCAGCTGGCGGCAGAGCATCACGATGGCCTGGAGGATGTCGAGGGGCTCGAAGCCGGCGGTGACCAGCGGCTTGCCGTAGACGCCGGGGACGAACCGGTAGGGGTGGTTCCCGATCACGGTCGACACGTGGCCCGGGCCGAGGAAGCCGTCGAGGCGCAGGTCGGGCGACTCGAGGATGGCCTTGACGGGCGGGACGATCGTGACGTGGTTGCAGAAGACGGAGAAATTGCGGATGCCCTTCTCCTTGGCCTTCAGCAGGGTGACGGCCGTGGACGGGGCGGTGGTCTCGAAGCCGACCGCGAAGAACACGACCTCACGGTCGGGGTTGTTCATGGCGATCTTGAGGGCGTCGAGGGGGGAGTAGACCATGCGCACGTCGGCGCCCTGCGCCTTGGCCTCCAGGAGGCTCTGCGACGACCCCGGCACCCGCATCATGTCGCCGAACGACGTGAAGATGACGCCGGGCGTCTTCGCCACGGCGATGGCGTCGTCCACCCGTCCCATAGGGATGACGCACACCGGGCAGCCGGGGCCGTGCACGAGCTCCACCGTCGGGGGAAGCACGTTCTCGATGCCGTGCTTGTAGATGGTGTGGGTGTGGCCGCCGCACACCTCCATGAACTTCAGGTGGGCGCCCCGCTTCTGGACCAGGTCGGCGGCGAGGTGCTCGATCTCGGCCACGCACGCCCGGGCGGCGGCGGGGTCGCGGTACTCGTCGACGAACCTCATGACGCCACCTGCTCCGGCTCCGGTTCGTCCCTCGCCACCAGTGGCGCACCGGTCTCGTCCATTGGGACTTCGGCCCCACTGGCCGCGAACTGGGCCAGCTCGTCGTCGTAGAGGCTGCCCAGCTCCTTGATGAAGCTCAGGGTGCGGGCCGCCTCCTCCTCGTCGATCTTCGACATGGCGAAGCCGACGTGGATCAGGACCCAGTCGCCGACCTTGATACCGCCAGGCTCGCCCTCGACCAGGTTGACGTTGATCTCGCGACGGACGCCGTCGACGTCAGCGATCGCTCGATGTTCGGACAGGTCGACGAGATCGACGAGCTGGCCGGGGATGCCGAGACACATGGCGCGCACCTCTTGTCGTGATTGCGGCGGGCAAAGAGCCCGGGCCCGCCGGGCGTTCATATCCATTCTCGCACTGTCGCGCCGGTAAGTGGGGCGGACAGTTAGTGGGTGGGTGACCTTTCGTCGGAAAGGCTGTCGTAGCGGTCGAGCAGGCTGACCAGGATCTCCCGGACGTCGCGCAGGGACAGGACCGACCCGTCGAGGGCGGTGCGGCCCTGGTCGGTGAGCACGTAGGTGCGGCGGGCCGGCCCGGCCTGGGACGGCTCCCACCACGAGCTGACCAGCTCCTCCTTCTCCATGGAGCGCAGGTAGCGGTAGAGCCCTCCCGGCTCGGCGCCCCGGATGCCCAGCCGGCGCACCTGTTCCAGCAGCTCGTAGCCGTGGGACGGCCCCTCGGCCAGCAGCAGGAGCAGGCACGGCTTCAGGTAGTGGCGGGGAAGGGTGCCGTTGCTCGGGTCCCGCCCGTTGAAGGAGCTCATCGCTTGGGCATCTTCCTCTCTCGCTGTGCGGTGCAGGCCTCCGACTCCTCGACGGACATCTCGCACCAGCACTCGGGGCTGCATGCTCCGTGCGCAGGCCGGAGCAGGTCGCTGAAGGCGGTCAGGTACTCCTCCTCGCCCTCCACCAGCCCGATATCGGACAGCGCGTACCAGTCCCCGTCCCGCACCAGGTAGCCGTCGTCGACCAGGCGGTCGAGGTAGGTGAGCCCCAGGCTCGCCCGCACGCCGAGGTACTGCTGGAGCATGGGGGCGTCGACCAGGTCGCCGTAGCCCTCGCCCCGCAGCCAGTACATCAACCGCAGGATCTCGCTACGCCAGTACAGCGCCTTGAGCGCCTCGGACTTGGGCGAGTAGGTGCTCATTGTGTGGGGAGGGACTGAATAGAGACAGTTTACATCTAGGGCGCCGGGGGTGGGCGGAAAGGTTTAACCTCGGTAAGAATGCGGGTGGCAATGCTCATGACGGAAAGGGCAGCGATGCGACGGCGCTGAGCGCGTTCGAAGTGGTCGCCCGGTCGGGCGACCTCCTCCGCCGGCGCCCCCTGAGCCTCGCGCTCCCGGGTCTCGGCGGGTTCACCAACGAGACCCCAGGAGCGTGCATCCGTGTCAGTTCTCGACGCGCTGGCGCCTGTCGTCAGCGACATCGTCGCCCCCGAAGCGGCCCGTATCGACCGCGAGGGGGCCTACCCGGCCGAGGCGGTGGCGGCCCTCGGCAAGGCCGGCCTCCTGGGCCTCATCAGCTCGCCCGACGTGGGGGGGATGGGCGGGGGACCCCGCCAGGCCGCCGCGGTGGTGGAGGAGCTGGCCCGCCACTGCGCCTCCACGGCCATGGCCGTGACCATGCACTACTGCGGCACGGCGGTGATCGAGGCCCATGGGCCGGAGGACGTGCGGCGGGCGATCGCCGCCGGCGATTACCTCACGACTCTGGCCTTCTCCGAGCCCGGCTCCCGCAGCATGTTCTGGGTGCCGACGTCGACCGCCACCGCCGGTGAGGGGAACGGGACGGTCCGCCTCGACGCCCGCAAGAGCTGGGTGACGTCGGCCGGGCAGGCCGACGGCTACGTGTGGTCCAGCCGGCCCCTCGCGGTGGACGGGCTGAGCACCATGTGGCTGGTGCCGGCCGGTGCACCGGGCCTGTCGGTCGGACCGGCCTTCGACGGCCTCGGCCTGCGGGGCAACGAGTCCCGCCCCATGACGGCCGAGGGCGTGACGGTGGGGTCCGACGCCAGGTTGGGCCCGGACGGGGGCGGGTTCGACGTCATGCTGGGCACGGTCCTGCCCTGGTTCCAGGTGCTGAGCGCGGCGTGCTCGGTGGGCCTGGCCGACTCGGCCACGACCAAGGCGGCGGCCCACGTGGGCGCCACCCGCTACGAGCACCTCGGCCAGTCGCTGGCCGAGAACCTGGTCACCCGCTCGACCATCGCCCGCATGCGGGTGAAGACCGACTGCGCGTCGGCCCTGCTGGGCGACGCCCTCGCCGCCCTGGAGACGGGGCGGGAGGACACCATGCTGCGGGTGCTGGAGGTGAAGGCGGCGGCCGGGGAGGCCGCCACCGACGTCACCGAGCTGGCCATGCGGGCCTGCGGCGGGGCCGCCTTCCGCAAGGAGGTGGGGGTGGAGCGGGCCTTCCGCGACGCCCGGGCGGCCAACGTCATGGCCCCCACCACCGACGCCCTCTACGACTTCGTCGGCCGGGTCGTCTGCGGCCTGCCCGTCTTTTGACCGCCATGGCCGCCGAGACGCTGGTTCTGGGGGCGGTGGCCTACGACGCCAAGGTCGTTCCCATCTGGGACGGGTTCCGGGAGTGGTTCGGGGCCCGGGGGCTGCCCTTCGACTACGTCCTGTACTCCAACTACGAGCGGCAGGTCGAGGCCCTGGCCGGCGGCCACGTGGACGTGGCCTGGAACTCGCCGCTGGCCTGGGTGCGGGCCCGGCGGCTGTGCCCGGAGGCGGAGGCGGTGGCCATGCGGGACACCGACTGCGACCTCACGTCGGTGGTGGTCGTGCGGGACGACTCGCCGATCGGGTCGGTGGCCGACCTGGCCGGCCGCCGTATCGGGGTGGGGGCGGTGGACTCGCCCCAGGCCACGCTTCTCCCCCTGTGGCACCTGCGGCGGCTGGAGGTGGGCGCGGTGGACGTCGTCCACCACCAGATCGGGGTGGGCAAGCACGGCGACCACGTGGGCGGGGAGCGCGACGCGGCCCGCGCCCTCGTCGAGGGGCGGGTGGACGCGGCCTGCATGATGGACGGCAACCACCTGCTGTTCAGCCGGGAGGGCACGCTGGCGCCGGGCAGCACCCGGGTCCTCACCCAGACGCCCACCTACGACCACTGCAACTTCACGGTGGCCTCGGCCGCGACGGCCTCCTCGCCCCTCGTCAAGGAGTTCACGAGGCTCCTGCTGGCCATGTCCTACGACGACCCGGACGTGCGGCCGCTGCTCGACCTGGAGGGCCTGAAGGCGTGGCGGCCGGGGAGGACCAGCGGGTACGCCCCGCTGGAGGAGGCGGTGGCCGAGACCGGCTTCTACGGGCCCGACGGCCGGGTGGCGGCCCCCGGCTACGAGCCGTGACCCCCACCCTGGACCTCGGCGACCTTGGGCTGGACGCGGGCGGGTCGGTCCTGCTGGCCCGGGAGCTGCGGAGGCTGCCGGCGGGGGGGGTGCTGGCCGTGCGGGGGCGGTCGCCCGAGCTGGGCGTCCACCTGCGGGGGTGGTGCCGGGCCGAGGGGCACGGGTTCGCCGAGGCGGGCGACGGAGGGGGCTGGCGGGTCACCCGGGGCTGGGCCGAGGACGCACGCTGGCGGGGCGCGCCGCGCGCCGCGGGCCCCCACGGCGGAGTGGTGGAGCGGCCCCCGTCGACGTGGGGGCTGGCGGCCCGGGGGGCCAAGGTGGAACAGGGGGGGCCCGCGTTCCCCTTCGCCCTCGACCGGCGGGACGTGGTCTGGAGCGGCTCGGCCGCGGCCATCTACCGCCAGGCCGCGGCCAACCAGTGGGACCCGGCCACGGCGGTGCCGTGGACCGAGCCGTTCGGCCTGCCCGACGACGTGGAGGAGGCCGTCGTCCAGGTCATGACCTACCTGATCGAGAACGAGAACGCGGCCCTGGCCGTGCCGGCCAGGTTCCTCGGCCAGGTCCATCCGCACTTTCGGGAGGTGGTGCAGGCCCTGGCCGTGCAGATCGCCGACGAAGCCCGCCACGTGGAGGTCTTCACCCGGAGGGCCGGGCTGCGGGGGTCCCAGCCCGGCCTCTCCACCGTCGGCGGGCAGTCCTCCCTGCTCACGCTGCTGGAGGAGCCCGACTACGCCGTCGCCCACTTCCTGCTGTCGGTCCTGGGTGAGGGCACGTTCCTGCCGCTGCTGGCGTTCATCGAGACGCACGGCCCCGACCCGGTCACCCGGCGGGTCGCCCACCTGGCCCTGGCCGACGAGGGCCGCCACGTGGCCTTCGGCATGGCCCACATGGAAGAGGTGCTGGCCGCCGACCCCGGCCTCCGCCCCCGCCTGGCCGCCGCCATCCGCCGCCGCCACGACGCCCTGGCCGACACGGCCGGTCTCAACGCCGACGTGTTCGACGCCCTGGTCGTGCTGGCCGCCGGCTCATGGGCGCCCGAGGCCATCGCCCGGGGCTACGCCGCCGTCGGGTTCCTCCAGGAGGAGATGGCCGCCGGGCGCCGGCGCCGCCTGGTCAAGCTCGGCTTCCCCCCCGAGGAGGCGGCCGAGCTGTCGGCCCTCCACACCCGCAACTTCATGTAGCTGTCGGCGGCGTTGCCGCCGGGAAGGGCGGCGGGCCGGCCTTGCGGCCGGCGCTGATTGGCTGTTCCGTCGGACCAAGCTCGCTGCGCTCGGCGGTCCGCCGGGCCGGCCCGCCCGTACGGGCGGCCGGCATCGGGCGGCGGCGTTTGCCGCCGGGAAGGGCGGCGTTGCCGCCGGGAAGGGCGGCGGGCCGGCCGCGGCCGGGGCTAGCGGCCGTTGGGGAGGGCGGTGATGCGGTCGGCGACCTTGGCGACCGCCGCGACCATGGGGTCGGCGGGGTCGAAGTCGAGCAGGGGCACGCCCGCCTTGTCGGCGTTGATGGCGGCCTCGCTCCAGGGCAGCTCGCCGTCGAGGTGGAGGTTGTTCAGCTGGCAGTACTCGCGGATGGCCTCGGCGTCGGCTGCGTTGCGCAGCTTGTTGGCCACCACCGCCACCCGGGCGATGGGCAGCTCGGCGGCCAGGGCGGCCATGCGCTTGGCCGTCTCGTACGACCGGTAGTACGGCTCGACGACCAGGAACAGGTAGTCGACGTTGCGGGTGGTGCCCCGGCTGAGGTGCTCGGGAGACGCCTCGAGGTCGAGGATCGTCACCGAGTCCTCCCGCTCGGCCATGTCGTTCATCAGGCCGGCCACGGTGGCGTGGGACGTGCACAGGCACCCCTCGTCGGCGTGCTTCGGCATGCACATCATCAGCACCCGGGTGGAGTCGGGGCCGGGGATGGAGTGCTCGGCCAGCACCGCCTCGATCGGCTCCTTGAGGGCGGTGCCTCCCATCCGGCGGGAGACCAGGGTGGTGGGGAGGGGCTGGAGGGAGTCGGCCAGCACCCGGTCGACGCCCATGGCCACGGCCACGTTGGGGTTGGAGTCGCCGTCGATGACGGTGACGTCCCGGCCCTGGCGGGCGAGGAGGCGGGCGAGGGTGGCGGAGAAGGTGGTCTTGCCGGCGCCACCCTTGCCGGCGACGGCCACTCGGAGCGAGCTCATGGAAAGGTCAGCGTACGCGGCCCCGGCGGCATTCCCGGAACCACGCCTCCGCTCAGGCCAGGGCGTCGCCCACGGGGATGGCGGCGACGATCTTGTCGTAGCGGTCAAGGTAGGCGGTGAGGTACCGCCGGCCCTCCCGCAGGGCGCCCGCCCAGGCGTGCAGCCACTCGACGCCCTCTTCGGTCAGCCGGTAGCTGCGCCGGGCCGGGCCCGCACTCGAGTGCTCCCACCACGACTCGACCAGGCCGTCCTTCTCCATGACCCGCAGGGCCCGGTAGAGGCCGCCCGGGTCGACGTTGCGCAGGCCCAGATGGCCGATCTGCTCGAGCAGGTCGTAGCCGTGGGCCGGAGTCTCGGCAATGAGCAAGAGTAAGCTCGCCCGGAGGTAGTTCCGGGGGAGCCCGCCCTGGGCCTCGTCGGACGAGAGCTTCATGCTCGGCTGACCTCCTGGCTCAGCTCGAACGCCGGGCACCCCTCCGTGCAGTCGCTGTCGACGCCCTCGGGGGGGAAGCAGTGGGGGCAGTCGGGGCCGCATTCGCCGTGGGCCTGGTTGGTGAGGTCTTCGAAGGACTGGGCGAACTCGAGGCCGCCCTCACGCCGGCCCAGCTCCGACAGCGTGTAGAGGTCGCCGATGCGCTCGATCAGGCCCTCCTCGACCAGCTGGTCGAGGTACTCGATGCCGGTGGACGCGTCGACTCCCAGGAACCGCTCGATGACGGAGGCGTCGACTTCCTCGCCGAACCCCTCGCCTCGCAGCCAGTACATGACCTGGAGGATCTCGCTGCGCCAGAACATCGACTTCAGTGCGCCGCAGTGCGGTGCGTCCAGCGTCTCACTCACGGGATTTCCTCACTCCTCGGCTCGCTCGCCACGGAACGTGCTCGCCCGGTTACGGTTCGCTTCATTCTCGCACCGCTGGCTCGGTACTTGGGTTGAAATCTTCCCTGACGCCCCTGCCAGATAGGTGTAGTCTACCTCTAGTACGGCCCAAAAAGGGGGGGTCTATCCCGATGGCGACAGGAAGTTCGGGTAGAGGACGGTCGACGGGGAGCAAGGCGCGGCAGGGTTCCGCACCGGTCCCGGCGAGCGCGTCCAGCGGTGGCAGCACGAGCGTGATGCCGGCCGGCGGCCAGTATCTCGACTGGCGCCAGAACCCGCTGGACCCGATGGCACCGATCGGCGTGCGCTCCCGGGCGGTCGAGCCGGACACGTCGAAGATCCGCCTCGGCCCGCTGGAGAAGATCTACCTGATCTGGATGGTGGGCGGCAGCTGCGACGGCTGCTCGGTGGCGGCCACCGGCGCCACCCATCCCCGGGTGGAGCACCTGCTGGCCGGCATCGTCCCGGGCCTGCCCCGGGTGGAGCTCATCCACACCGTCGTCTCCGTCGAGTGCGGAGCGGAGTGGACGCAGAACCTGTTCATGGCCGAGCGGGGCGAGCTCGACGCTCCCTACGTGATCTGCTGGGAGGGCTCCGTCATGGACGAGTCCATCGCCGGCGAGGGCTACTGGATGGGCCTCGGTGAGGACCCCCAGACGGGCCGCCAGATCACGTCGCTGGAGTGGCTCGACCGCC
>JBKHXX010000074.1:0-11557 GCA_046565765.1 Acidimicrobiia bacterium
GTGAAGACCGACCGCCGTGACGCCCGGCGCCTGGCGCTGCTGTTTCGGGCCGGCCAGCTCTCGGCGGTGCGGGTGCCGGCGCCGGCCGAGGAGGCGGTGCGGGACCTGTGCCGGGCCCGGGCCGACATGGTCATCGACCGCACCCGAGCCCGCCACCGCCTGGGCAAGTTCCTGCTGCGCCATGGGCGGGTGTGGCGAGGCGGGGACAACTGGACGCTCAAGCACCAGGCCTGGGTTCGGGCCCAGCGATTCGACGAGCGGGCCCTGAACGAGACCCTCTCCCACTATCTGGCCACCGTCGACGCCCGGGAGGCGGCGGTGGACGCCATCGAGGCCGACCTCCTCCCGTGGTGCGGGCGGCCTCCCTTCGCGGCCGGCGTGCGACGCCTGGGCGCATATCGGGGCATCACCCCACTCGGCGCGCTCACTCTGTGCTCGGAGGTGTGCGACTGGCGCCGGTTCCCGACGGCGGGAATGTTCATGGGCTTCACCGGGCTGGTCCCCTCCGAGCACTCGAGCGGCGAGCGCACCAGCCGGGGCGGGATCACCCACGCCGGCAACACCCACCTTCGCACTCAGCTCGTTGAGTCGGCCTGGTCCTACAAGTGCCGCCCCCAGACCGGCGACGCCATCAAGCGGCGCCAGGAGGGGCTCGAGCCCGCCGTCGTGGCCCGGGCGTGGGCGGCCCAGCTGCGCCTGTGCGGAAAGTTCCGCCGCCTCGACGCCCGCAAGACCAACCGCAAGGTCGTCGTCACCGCCGTCGCACGCGAGCTCGCCGGGTTCGTGTGGGCGGAGATGGCCCTCAACTGAGATGACCGTGCCCCTCTCGCTCGCCCCGGGCTGGGCGTGAGCGAGGACTTCGCCATGCGCCGGGCCACCGCCGCTGCAGCCCCGATCCCCGAATCGACTATGACCGCGAACGCCATCGCCGCGATCAGTGTGGGGCAACTCGCTGCGCAATGCTCTGCTGCGGTCCCAACCCGCGTACATCAGTCTGGCGGCCAGCCCACCAGGCATCGGCCGGCGCATGGCCGAGCCCTCGATCGGGCCCCACCCGGCCACGGGACGCCGGGGCTGACGTAGCAGCCGCCACCCCGGCGTCAAGGTCGTTCGTCCTCGCTCCGCTGCGGGCGCTCCACCTTGACCCCAGGGCCCCGTCGCCTGCTCATGCGGCATGCAAGCTCCGAACCTCTGGTTCGGCGCGCCCCAGAAGCCCTGATCGTGCTTCGCCCTGCCCTATTGACAAGGCCGTTCCACATCAGTCGATGCGCAGGCTCTCGGCCACGGTGACGAGGTTGGGGCTGTCGCCGAAGAGGGTCAGGACGTACAGCCGCTTGTCGTGGACGACGTAGTACTGCGTCTCGGGGACGGTGAGGGAGCCGGCGCTGCCGGTGACGGGCAGGCCGAACTCGAGGCGGGTGGCGTGGCGGCTGCCCAGCGACGTGCGCTCTTGGCGCAGCGAGGACGCTCCCACGGACTCCAGTTGGCCGACGGCCTCGGCCACCAGGTCCTCCAGCTTGCGGTTCCCCGCGTCGGTGACGATGAGGTTGACGCTCGACCCGTCGGTGGGGTCGATGGCGAACAGGCGGGTGCCCCGGTCGAGGGTGGCCCGGGCCTGGTCCAGGCCGGCCGCCAGCCTGGGGTTCTGGGCGCGCAGGGCCTCGGCGGTGCGGTCGAAGGCGGCCGGGTCGAGGGCCGGCTGGGGCCAGCCCGCGGGCAGGTCGATGGTGAAGCCGGTGCCGATGACGCGGGTGAACCCGGCCGGGGGCGGCGGAGCGGTGTTGGCCGCCGAGGGCCGGTCGTCCCCGCAGGCGGGAAGGGCGAGCGCCACGACGAGAAGGGCCAGGGCGCCCGCCCGCCTCATCCCGAGCAGCGGTCCCGCGCCACCCACGCCAGTCCGAGGGCGGCGGCGGTGGCGCCGTTGGCGGCCGCCGGCAGAGGCTTGCCCCGCAGCAGCAGGCCGGTGGTGACGAGCACGGTGCCGGCCTCGAAGACCACGAACCGCCGCACCTGCCGCTGCTGCCAGACCGGCCACAGCTTGGCCCCCGCCCCTACCGCCAAGGCGTAGCCCGCGACAAGCAGCACCGTGCTGGTCCGGTCTCGTCTCCCGGTGTCGAGGGCACCCGGGGCGCGCGTTCCCCGCCGGAGGACGGAGGGGGTCACGAGGGGCGGTATAGGCCGACGGCGTCGTGGGCCCGCCGCAGCGTGGCCGAGGCCACCGACTGGGCCTTGGCTGCGCCTTTGGCCAGGAAGTCCTCGGTGGTGTGGGGGTCGGTGGCCAGCTCCAGGTAGCGCTCCCGCACCGGGCGCAGCAGCTCGACGACGGCCTCGGTGACCGCCTTCTTGAGGGAGGCGTAGTCCTCGAACTCGTCGGCCAGCGCCTCGGGGTCGCGATCGGTGGCAGCCCCCAGGATCTGCAGGAGGTTGGACACGCCCGGCTTGTGCTCGGGGTCGAAGCGGATCTGGGCCCCGGGGTCGGTGACGGCCCGGCGGACCTTGCGGTCGATCACGTCGGGCTCGTCCAGGATCAGGATCACGCCGCGGAGCGTCTCGGCCGACTTTGACATCTTCGACGTGGGGTCCTGCAGGTCCATGATGCGGGCGCCCACCTTGGGCACGGTGGCCTCCGGCACCTTGAACGTCTCGCCGTAGCGGTGGTTGAAGCGCAGGGCCAGGTCGCGGCACAGCTCCAGGTGCTGGCGCTGTTCGTCGCCCACCGGCACCCGGTCGGCGTCGTAGAGGAGGATGTCGGCGGCCTGGAGGACGGGGTAGGTGAAAAGGCCAACCCGGGCGGTGGTCTCCTCGCCCCCCTTGGCCTTGTCCTTGAACTGGGTCATGCGCTTGAGCTCGCCCATGCCGGCCACGCACTCGAGGATCCATGACAGCTGGGTGTGCTCGGGAAGCTGGCTCTGCACGAAGAGGGTGCAGACGTCGGGGTCGAGGCCGGCCGCGACCAGGGCGAGCGCGGTCTCCAGGGTCTGAGCACGGAGCTGGCCGGGCTCGCGGGGCACGGTCAGGGCGTGGAGGTCGACCACGCAGAAGTAGCAGTCGGCCTCGTGCTGGTCGGCGGCCCACTGGCGGACCGCACCCAGGTAGTTGCCCAGGTGGAGGTCGCCGGTGGGCTGGATGCCCGAGAGCACGCGTGCCAAGGCCATGGGCCGATGGTAGGCGGGATCGGTGGCCGGCAGTCCCGATATGCGCCGTTTGCGGGGTCCCCCCCGGTAACCTCCCGGGGGTGGCGTACGAGGTACGGACCCCGGTCTACGAGGGGCCCTTCCACCTGCTCCTGCACCTCATCGTGCGGGACCAGGTCGACGTCTACCAGGTCTCCCTGAGCCGGATCGTCGACGCCTACCTGGCCGAGATCGATCGGATGGGCGCCCTCGACCTGGAGATCGCCACCGAGTTCCTCCTGATCGCGGCCACCCTCGTCGAGCTCAAGACCCGGCGGCTGCTGCCCGGCGTGGACGACCCGGAGGCCGAGGAGGAGCTGGCCCTGCTCGAGGAACGGGACTTGCTGCTGGCCCGGCTGCTCGAGTGCAAGACGTTCCGCGACGCAGGGGCGGCCCTGGCCCGCCGGGCCCAGCTGGCGGGCCTGTCGTGGCCCCGCACCGCCGGCCTGGAGGAGCGGTTCCGCGGCCTCGTGCCCGACTTCCTGGCCGGCGTGACGGCCGCCGACGTCTCCGCCGCCTTCCTCCGGGCCACCCGTCCCAAGCCGCCGCCGCCCAAGGTCGACCTCGACCATGTGGCGCCGGTGCGGGCCAGCGTGTCGGACGCGGTGACCGAGATGGCCGAGGCCCTGCCCCGGATGGGCCGGGTGACGTTCCGGACGCTGACCCGGGGCATCGGCGAGCGGCTGGAGGTCATCGTCCGCTTCCTGGCCGTGCTGGAGCTGTACAAGCAGGGCCGGGTCGAGGTCGAGCAGGTGACGACCTTCGGCGACCTGGTCGTGATGTGGACGGGCGAGGGCGAGGACGCCGAGGTCACCTCCGACGTGGACGTGGACGTGGGCGCCGGCCTCGAGCTGGCCCGTGGCTGACCGGGAGGCGGCCCGCGCCGTCGAGGCGGTGCTGATGGTGGCCGAGGAGCCCGTCGACCCTCAGCTGTTGGGCCAGCTGCTGGAGCTCAGCCCGTCGCTGGTCGAGGACCTGTGCGCCCAGCTGGCGGCCGAGTACGAGCGGGAGGGCCGGGGCTTCGTGCTGGTGCGGGTGGCGGGGGGCTACCGCTTCCAGAGCCACCCCGAGCTGGCGCCGTACGTGGAGCGGTTCGTCCTCGACGGCCAGCCGGCCAAGCTGTCGGCCGCCGCCCTGGAGACGCTGGCCATCGTGGCCTACAAGCAGCCCGTCTCCCGGGCCCAGGTGTCGGCCATCCGGGGGGTCAACGCCGACGCCGTCATGCGCTCGCTGCAGCAACGGGGGCTGCTGCAGGAGGTCGGCCGCGACCCCGGGCCGGGCCTGGCCGTGCTCTACGGCACCACCCCGTTGTTCCTGGAGCGGCTGGGCCTCGACAGCGTGGCCGACCTCACCCCGCTGGCCGACTTCGTGCCCGAGGCGAGCGTGGTGGAGGCGCTGGAGCGGGGGCTCGGGGTGGGTGACGACCCGGCCCAGCGCGACCGCTGGGAGTGACCGGGGAGCTGCCCGGCGGTGAGCGCCTCCAGAAGGTCCTGGCGGCGGTGGGGTACGGGAGCCGGCGGGCGTGCGAGGAGCTGATCGCCGACGGACGGGTCACGGTCGACGGCGAGGTGGCGGCCCTGGGCCGGCGAGTCGACCCCGACACCGCCCGGGTGGAGGTGGACGGGATACCCGTCTCGGTGCGGCCGGGCCTGGTCTACTACCTGCTCAACAAGCCGGCGGGAGTGGTCACCACCGCCTCCGACCCCCAGGGCCGCCCCACCGTGCTCGACCTCGTCCCGCCCGAGCCGCGGGTGTTCTCCGTCGGCCGCCTGGACGCCGACACCGAGGGCCTCCTCCTGCTCACCAACGACGGCGACCTGGCCCACCGGCTCGCCCACCCGTCGTTCGGGATCGAGAAGGAGTACCTGGCCGAGGTGGAGGGGCGGCCGTCTCCGGGCGCGGTGCGGCGCCTGCGGGACGGGGTGGAGCTGGAGGACGGGCGCACGGCCCCGGCCAGGGCCAGCGTCGTGCAGGACCGGGCCATCCGGCTGGTCCTCCACGAGGGGCGCAAGCGCCAGGTGCGGCGGATGTGCGCGGCCGTCGGGCACCCCGTAAGGCGGCTGGTGCGGGTCCGCATCGGCCCCCTCGCCGACCGGGACCTCCCCCCCGGGCGGTACCGCCCGCTGACGCGCGACGAGGTGCGGGCGTTGCAGGAGGCGGTGGCCCGTCCCCCTCAGGGGCCGACCACCTCGGCCACGGTGCCGAAGGAGTAGCCCCGCTCCCGAAGCCCGGCGACGATGGCGGGCAGGGCGGCCGCGTCCTGCGAGGCCGCCCCCACGTGGAACAGGTAGATGGCGCCGGGCGCCGCCCCCTCCAGGCAGCGGGCGGTGATGGCCGCGGGCGAGAGTCCCTGCCAGCCGAGGGAGTCGACGGTCCACAGCACGTTCCAGCGGTAGCCGGCGGCCCCCACGTCGGCGTTGACCGAGGCGTCGAAGTCGCCGTAGGGCGGCCGGAACCACGGCTTGGTGGTGCGGCCGGTGATGCCGACGATGGCGGCTTCCGTGCGCTCGAGCTGGTCCCGCCGGTCGGCTGCGGCCTGCACCGCCGGTCGTGCGGAGACGCCGGTGAACGACCGGTGGTCCCACGTGTGGTTGACGAGCTGGTGCCCGGCCGCCGCGATCCGGGCGGTGTGCCCGGCGTTGGCCTCGGCCCACGCACCGGTGAGGCCGAAGGTGGCGGGGATGCCCTCGGCCGCCAGCGTGTCGAGGATCTGGGTGGTGAAGCCGGTGTCAGAGCCGGCGTCGAAGGTGAGCGCCACCATGCGGCGGGAGGGGTCGCCGCGGGAGACGACCGTCGCAGGGCCGGCGGCGACGGTGCTCGCAGTGGTCGGCGGCGGAGCGGCGGCCTCGGTCGTGGGCGTGGGCGCGGGGGTGGCCCTCGTGGTGGACGTGGCCGGAGAGGGTTCCGGGCCGGCCGGCGGGGAGGACGAGCAGGAGGCGGTCAGGGCGACGCAGGCGAAGGCGATGGCCGCCGATTCGCGCCGGTTTCGCGACCGCACTGTCTGGAAGACTAGGGCCGTGCGGCCCCGGCCTTTCGCCGCTCTGGTGCTGGTCAGCGGGCTGCTGCCGCTCCTCGCCGCGGAGGCGTGCCGGGCACCCGTGGGGGACACCGCTTCGGGCCCGGCCACGAAGCAGTCCGGTCCGGCCGGGGCGGGCCCCTTCCAGGCCGTCGTGGCCGAGGCGTCCGACGCCGAGGCGGGGCCCGCCGCCGCTCCGGCCGCAGCCGATGTCGAGGCCAAGGTGGTGGTGTCAGCGGCGGGCGTGGTGGTCCCCGTCCTGGGTCGCGAAGGCAGCGGCTGGCGGGTGAGCACCCCGTGCGGCCGGGACGCCGTGCTGCCGGCCGGCTCCGCCACTCCGCTCCGGCACGCCACGGTGGTGCTCGACCCGGGCCACGGCGGGTACGACCCCGGCGCCATGGGCCACAACGGCCTCAGCGAGGCGGCCCTCAACCTGGCCGTCGCCCGGCACGCCAAGGCCGTGCTCGAGCACAGCGGCGTGTCCGTCGTCCTCACCCGCAGCGGCGACCACGGAATGAACCTGGCCAACCGGGCCCGCCTCGCCCTGTCCCTGGAGGCGAGGGCCTTCGTGTCCATCCACCACAACGCCGCCGCCACGCTGCGCAGCGACGTGCCGGGCAGCGAGATGTTCCACCAGGTCGACTCGGAGGACTCGAAGCGGCTGGCCGGGCTCGTCTACGAGGAGATCGTGGCCGCCCTGACGCCGTACGCCCTGCGCTGGGTCAACACGGGCATGGGAGTGACGTGGCGCACCCGGGCCAACGGGGAGGACTACTACGCCATGGTCCGCCAGCCCAAGGGGATCCCGGCGACGCTGGCCGAGCTGGCCTACATCGACAACCCGGCCGAGGCCGACCTCCTGGCCCGCCCCGACGTGCAGCAGGCCGAAGGGGAGGCGGTGGCGCGGGGCATCCTCCGGTTCCTCACCACCGGCGAGCCCGGCAGCGGCTTCACCGAGGGCGGGCCCATGCCGCCGCGGCCGCGGACCGGGCGCGGAGGCGGGGGCGGCGACAACCCCTGTGACGACCCTGCGCTCTAGGGCCGCGGGTGCGGCCATGGCCGCGCTGCTGGCGGCGGCCGGCTGCTCGCCTGGGACCCACCGGGCCCCGGAACGCTCCGCCCCCACCCTCGTCGCCCCGCTCCTCGAGGCCGCACCCGCATCGCCGCCGCCCGTCGTCGCCGCGCCCGTCTTGCCCACCACGACGACCACGCCGGCCGTGGAGGCGCTCCCCGAGGCGGCGGAGGCACCCCCGCCGCTTGAGCCGGCGCCCGCCGGGCTGGTCGAGTCGGTCCGGGAGCGCCTGGCCGACCCCCGGTTCGCCGGCAGCGACCTCGGCGTGTCGGTGTGGGTCGACGGGTCGGGGGAGGTGGTGGCGCACGGGGCGGACGTGCCGCTACGGCCCGGGTCCACCGAGAAGCTGCTGGTGGCGGCGGCCGCTCTGGCCGTGATCGGGCCCACCACCACCCTGGCCACCGAGCTGCGCAGCGACGGGCCGGAGGACGGCGGCGTGCTCCGGGGAGACCTTGTCCTGGTCGGAGGCGGCGACCCCACGCTGCGCTCCCGCGGCCCTCACTCCCTCGACGAGCTGGCCCGCCGGCTCCGAGACCGAGGGGTGACGGTCGTCGACGGGGACCTGATCGGCGACGAGAGCCGCTTCGACGACCGGAGGTCCGCCCCCGGCTGGCGCGACATCCACGTGCCGACGTTCGTGGGGCCGCTGTCGGCCCTGGCCGTGGACGGCAACTGGCTGCGGGCCGACCCCGAGTACGTCGCCGACCCGGTCCGGGGCAACGTGGCCGCCATGCGGGACTCGTTGCGCCGGGTGGGGATCGCGGTCACCGGTGGTGACGGCCTCCGGGCAGCCACACCCGAGTCCGTGGCCCTGGCGTCGGTGGCGTCCGTGCCCGTGTCCGCACTGGTGGCGGGCATGCTCGGCCGCAGCGATAACTTCGCGGCCGAGCTGCTCCTCAAGGAGGTGGGACTGCGCGCCACCGGCCGGGGCACGACGGCCGACGGCCTGGCCGCGGCCCATGAGGCCGTGGCCGCCCTCGGCGTCACCCTCTCGGGGCGCAGCGCCGACGGCTCCGGGCTGAGCCGGGAGAACGTCCGCCCCGTGCGGGAGTGGCGGGAGCTGCTGGGCGCCGTCCGGTCGCAGGCCTGGGGCGAGGCACTGGTGCAGGGCCTGCCCGTGGCGGGACGGTCCGGCACCCTGGAGAACCGGTTCCGGGGTACGGCGGCCGAGGGGGCGGTGCGGGCCAAGACCGGCTCGGTGCGGGAGTCGCGCGCCCTGTCGGGCTACCTCACCACCGCCGGCGGGCGCACCGTCGTGTTCTCGCTGGTCGTCGCCGGCCCCACCGCTTCCGGCGCCCTCGGCGCCATGGATGCGCTGGTCGCCACCCTCGTGGCCAACCCCGCCTAGTCTCCGCCGACGTGGCAGCCGCCGTACGCGCCCTGCGGGGCGCCACCACCGTCGACGACGACACCCCCGAGCAGATAACCGAGCGCGTCCAGGCCCTGGTGCGGGCCATGCTGGAGCGCAACGGCATCGACAAGGACGACCTCATCAGCGTGATCTTCACCGCCACGGACGACCTGGTGTCGCTGTTCCCGGCGGCCGCCGCCCGGGGGGTCGGCCTGGGCGACGTGCCCCTGCTGTGCGCCCGCGAGCTGGCCGTCACGGACGGCACGCCGCGCTGCATCCGGGTGCTCATGCACCTCACCACCGAGACGCCTCCCTCGGAGTTGCGCCACGTCTACCTGGAGGGCGCGAGGGGCCTGCGGGATGACCTCCCCGGCTGACGGCGGCGCCGAGCCCGCGGGCCGGGCCGTGGTGGTCGGCACCGGGCTGATCGGCGGTTCCATCGGCCTCGCCCTTCGCGCCCGGGGGTGGCGCGTGACCGGGCGAGATGCCAACCCGGACCGGGCCGAGCGGGCCCTGGAGCTGGGCGCCCTCGACGCCGTGGGCGACGACCCCCAGGCCAGCATCACGTTCGTGGCCACCCCCGTGTCGGCCATCGTCGACGAGGCCCGCCGGGCCCTGGCCTCCGGCCAGGTGGTCACCGACGTGGGCGGGGTGAAGGGGCCCATCGTGGCCAACGTCGACGACCCCAACTTCGTCGGCGGCCACCCCATGGCGGGGTCCGAGCAGGAGGGGGTCGACGGCGCCACGCCCGACCTGTTCGAGGGGGCCACGTGGGTCCTCACCCCCCGCCTGGACACCGATCCCGGCGCCTATACCGCCGTCCGTTCCGTCGTGACGAGCCTGGGCGCCGAGGTCCTGGCCCTGCCCCCGGAGCGCCACGACGACCTGGTGGCCACCGTGTCCCATGTCCCCCACCTGGCGGCCGCCGCCCTCATGGTGCAGGCCGCCGAGGGCGCGGAGGAGAACGCCGCCCTGCTTCGTCTGGCGGCGGGCGGGTTCCGCGACATGACCCGCATCGCCGCCGGCGCCCCCGGCATCTGGCCCGACATCTGCACCGAGAACCGCGAGGCGATCGTCAAGGCCCTCGACGAGCTGGTCACCGCCCTGTCCAGCATGCGGGACCTGGTCGTGCTGGGCGACCGTCCCGGCCTCCTGTCGGCGCTGGAACGGGCCCGTGACGCCCGTACCAACCTGCCCGCCCGCGGCGACCGGCCCGCCTCCCTGGCCGAGGTGCGGGTGCCCGTGCTCGACCGCCCGGGGGTGCTGGCCGAGGTCACCACCCTGCTGGGAGAGCTGGGCGTCAACATCGTCGACATCGAGATCGTCCACTCCAGCGAGGGGCCGCACGGCGTGCTGCTCGTGCTGGTCGACGCCGACGCCGTGGGGGTGGTGCGCGGGGCGCTCTACGCCCGGGGCTACCGCGTCTCGGCCCGCCGGCTCGACCCGTGATCGTCCGGGGCGGGCGGCCGCTGCGGGGCACGGTGCGGGTGCCGGGCGACAAGTCGATCTCACACCGCGCCCTGCTCCTCGCCGCCCTGGCCGAGGGCACGTCGGTGGTGCGCGGCCTGTCGACCGGCGACGACGTGGCCCGCACCCGGGCCGCGGTCGAGGCGCTGGGGGCTTCGGTCGACGGCGAGGCCGTCAGCGGCGGGCGCAGCCGGCTGCACGAGCCGGCCGACGTGGTCGACGTGGGCAACTCGGGCACGTCCATCCGGCTGCTGGCCGGGTTGTGCGCCACCGTGCCCGGCGTGACCGTCCTCACCGGTGACGGGTCGATCCGCCGCCGGCCCATGGACCGGGTGGCGGCCCCGCTGCGGGAGATGGGCGCCCACCTCGACGGCCGCGACGGGGGCCGGCTGCCGCCCCTCGTCGTGCGGGGGGCCGCCCTCAAGGGCATCGACTACCGGCTGCCGGTGCCGTCGGCCCAGGTGAAGGCGGCCGTGCTGCTGGCCGGCCTGGCCGCCGAGGGCGAGACGGTGGTACGGGAGGACGTCCGCACCCGGGCCCACACCGAGGAGATGCTGGCCCTGGCCGGGGCCGACGTGAGGGTGGAGGACGGCGGCCTTACCACCCGGGTGCGCCCCTCGTCCCTGCACCCCTTCCGGTTGGACGTGCCCGGTGACCCGTCCCAGGCTGCGTTCTGGCTGGTGGGGGCGGCCGTCGTGCCCGGGAGCGACGTGACCGTCGAGCACGTGTACCTGGGTCCGGCCCGGGCCGCCTTCCTCGACGTGTTGGAGCGCATGGGGGCGGACGTGGAGCGCGACCGGGGGGCCGGTGCGGTGCGGGTCCGCCACCGGGGCCCACTGTCGGCCACCGAGGTCGGTGGGGACGAGATCCCCGCCCTCATCGACGAGATCCCCGTCCTGGCCGTGGCCGCCGCCTGCGCCGAGGGCACCACGGTCGTGCGGGACGCGGCCGAGCTGCGGGTGAAGGAGAGCGACCGCATCGCCGCGGTGGTGGCTGAGCTCGGGCGGCTGGGGGCCGTGGTCGAACCCCGGCCCGACGGCCTGGCCGTCACCGGTCCGACGGCGCTCACCGGCGCCACCGTCGACTCGGGGGGCGACCATCGCATGGCCATGGCCCTGGCCATCGCCGGCCTGGCTGCCACCGGGCAGACGGTCGTGGAGGGCTGGGACGCGGTCGCCACCAGCTATCCCGGCTTCGCCGCCGACCTGGAGGCCCTGACATGCGGGTGATCGCCATCGACGGGCCGGTGGGCTCGGGCAAGTCGACGGTGGCCCGGGCGGTGGCCGACCGGCTCGGCGTGGAGGTGCTGGAGACGGGCGCCATGTACCGGGCGGTGGCGGCCGCCGCCCTCCGCCTCGGCATCGATCCGGGCCCGGAGACGGCCGAAGAGCTGGCCGGCCTGGCCCGCGAGATCGACGCCTCGGCCGCGGCCGACGCCGACCTTCGCAGCCCGGCCGTCAACCAGGCGGTCAGCGCGG
>JBKHXX010000075.1:0-7037 GCA_046565765.1 Acidimicrobiia bacterium
CCGCTCTTGGGGCGTCTCACCCCCGTCCGGCGTGGTTGAGACGCCCCAAAACGAGGTGCGGAGGTACTGCACGCGGACCCGGCCGGGCTGGAGCTCGGCCAGCCGGCGGGCGAGGGGCTCCTCGTAGGTGGTGACGAAGATCTGCTCCAAGCCCCCACCGGCGCTGAGGTGGGCGAGGGTGCTGGCCACCAGCTGGCGGGAGGACGGGTCGAGGTGCTCGAGGGGCTCGTCGATCCAGCAGAACGGCACAGTGGTGGTGGAGAGCAGTGTGGTCAGCCGCATCATGAGCTTGGCCACGGTCTGCTCGCCGGCGCTGAAGGCGCCGAACTCGAGGGCGGCGTCGTCGATGACGCGGGTCATCTGCCCGTCGGGCGTGAGATGGAGGTTGGGGCGGTCGGGGAAGACGGCCTCCCACCGGCGGTTGACCTCGGCGGCCAGGGGCTCCAGCTGGCGGCCGAGGACGGCGGTGACGGTGTTGTGGAGGGCCGTCTTGCCCGCCTCGAGGATGGCCTCGGCCCGGTACTGCCCGGTGAGGGCGTCGGCCGCCTCCAGGTCGGCCCGGATGGCGGCCACGCGGGCCTCGGCGGCGGCGTGCTCGAGCTCCGCCTCCCGCAGGCCGGCGGCGGCCGCCTCCACCAGCGCCCCCGCCTGGCGGTCGGCGGCGACGAGGGCGTCGAGGTCGGCGGGCTCGGCGTCGTCGGGAGCGGGGCCGAGGGCGGCCGCCGCCCGGGCCAGGGCGCGCACCGCGTCGAGCAGGGCCGGGGTGGTGGCTTCGTCCAGGCGGGCCAGGTGGTCGGACGCGTTCTCGACGGTGAGGCGGTGGACGTCCTCGGCCCGGGCCCGGCTGGCGTCGTCGAGCTCGCGGAGGCAGGTGGGGCAGGCGGCGCCGGCGTCGTGCAGGGTGGCGAGGGCCGCTTCGGCGGCGTCGAGGCGGGCTCGCAGGGCGGCCTGCTCCCGGCGCAGGGCCTCGACCTCGGCGCCGAGGCGGTCCTCGGCGGCGGCCAGGGCGGCGTCGAGGGGCCGATCGGCGGCGGCCTCGACCACGTCGGGCACGACCGGAGCGGCCTCGGACAGGATGCGGTCGCGCCCCTCCCGCCAGGCGATGGCGGCGGCGTGGCGCACGGCGGCGTCGCGAGCCTGGTCGAGGGCGGCCCGGATCTCGGCGGAGGCGGTGCGGGCCGCCTCCACCACCTCCTGGGCGGCGACCGTCTCGGCGGCCCGGCGCTCGACGTCGGCCACGGCCTGGTCGAGCTGCTCCCGGGTGCCCGACAGCTCGGCCCGGGAGGCCTTGAGGCCCTTGGACAGGGTGGCGAGCACCGGCTCGATCTCGGCGATGGCCCGCTGGAGGTCGTCGAGGGAGTAGGCCCGGCACAGGTGGGTGCGCAGGTTGGGGTCGTCGGTGTCCCGCCTGAGGTCCTCGGTGAGGAAGGCGGTGCGGGAGACGAAGCGGGCGTCGGCCGTCCACGACTCCTCCAGCAGGCGCAGGGCCTCCGATTCGTCGACGGCGACGCCCGCCAGGGTGGCGGTCGTGGTCGCCACCGGCTTGGCCCGCGCCACGCTGAGGGCGCGGGTGACGACGAGGGGCCCGGCGGGCAGGGCGACGGTGACGGCCACGGTGGCGGCGGTGTGGCCCTTGCGCACCATCGACGGGCGGGCCTCGACGTGGCCGCCGGCCAGCGCCCACCGCACCGCTTCCAGCAGCGAGCTCTTGCCGATGCCGTTGGGCGCCACCAGGAACGTGGTGCCCGCCTCGACGTCGAGGTCGAGGCTCCGGTAGGCCCGCCAGTTCTCCAGGGCGATGTGGGTGATCACGGGTGCGGGCGGCGGATGAGGTCGAGCAGGCGCTCGACCACGAGGGGACCGTCGTCGCCGTCGGCCCCGTCCTCCGAGAACGCCGCGCTCAGCGCCTCGGCCAGGGCGCCCGGTTCGGAGGCGACCGACTCGTAGCCCCGCCGCTTGGGGGCGATCTTGAAGCGGGCGCCCTGGCGGGCCAGGTCGGCGACTGCGGCGGCCGCCTCGGAGCGCAGGACGTCGGCCACGTCGACCCGGCCGACGCCACCGCGGGAGGGGAGGCCCATGCTGCGCGCTCCGGTGTGCTGGTCGAGGTACTTGGCCACGGCGTCGAACGGGCTCAGCCCGCTGACGAGGGGCCGGGGCGGGGCGTGGACGCCGGTGGGCAGGTCGATGCCGGCGCTGAGGGCAGGGGCGTCGTACACGTCGGCCAGGTCGCTGACGGCCGATGCCAGCACGACGAGGGCGGTGGCGTTGAAGCGGGTGAGCACCGAGCGGGCGGCGTCGAACTCCTCGGGCTCGGACAGGCCGGCGGGCGTGTCGAAGACCACGAGCACGATGCCGACCTCGTCGAGGAGGGCCAGGGGCACCCATCCCCGGCGGGCGGCGAGGGTGACGCCCTGCCAGCCGTCGAGGGCGCGGGCGAGAAGTACGTCGCCCCGCATGGCCCGCAGGTCGGCGATCAGCGTCGAGCGGACCTGGTCGGCGCCGGGCCGGGGGGCGTCGGCCGCGGTGGAGGGGTCGGGCGGGACGTCCTCGAGGCCGGCCAGGCGGGCCGCCAGCTCGTGGCGGAGGTCGAGCCGGGGATCGGCCGGGCCGGTCACCGGCGGGCCGGCGCTCGGGGCGTCGGCGGTGCGGTCGAGGGGGAGGCCGGTACCCAGGCGGGCGGCGAGGACGGAGCGGGGGAGCTCGGTAGCGAGGGCCGGGTGCACGGCCAGGCCCGTGCCGAGGGGCGAGTGGCCGGCGTCCACCACGACCGTCTCGTCGTCGGCCGACTCCACGTCGAGGGTCACGGGGGCGAGGAGGGCGCGGTCGTGGTGGAGGCGGAGGACGGCGACGAGGAGCCGGTCGTCCTCGCCGGCCAGCCAGAGGTCTCCGGGAGCGGGATCGGCGTCGGCGTCGAGCGGCGGGAGGGGGAGGGGCGCAACGAGGGGAAAGGTGGTGGGGGCGGGACCCGGGCCGGGCGGGGCGTGGCGGAGGCGGGCGAGCTTCAGCCGGCAGAGCAGGCACCCTTCGAGGTGGGCGTCGAGCGCGGCCGCCCGGGGAGCGGCGAGGGCGCCGTCGGCCAGGTCGGCGAGGTCGACGTCGAGGGGGTGGGCCGGGCCGGGACGGGTCATCGACCGACCAATACGCCGGACCCGGCCCGGATGTCCGCCTCGTCCGCCCAGATGCGGGCCAGCTCGATCACGAGGAGGGCGACGGCCTCGGCGTCGTCGTCGTCGACCAGCTCCGCCCGGATGGTCTCGACGGCCCGGCGGCGGATGATGTGGGACTGGGACGGTCCGGCGCCCAGGATGGGGCCCAGCTCGCGCACCGAGTACTCCGGGTAGGCCACGCTCAGCCGCTCCCGGTCGCCGAGCAGGGCCACCACCTCGGTGGCCCGCACCAGGCGCAGCGCCTCGGCGCCGGTGGCGTCGGCCGGCGCGGGGGAGGCGGCGGGGGCGGGGGCGGGCGGGTCGAGGGCCTCCACCTCGAGCGACAGGGGGGCCTGGCCCAGGCCGAGGCGGTGGCCGATGGCCCGGGCCAGGGTGCGGACGGTGAGCGTCCCGCCGGCCGCCTCGAGCAGGGTGCGGCAGAGGGAGGCGATCGTGGCCTTGTCGGCCACGGGAGCGTTGCGGGCGGCCTCGTGGCCCCAGGTGGGCACGACCACCGGCACGCCCAGGATGGCCCGGCCGAGGGCGTCGGGGTCGTCGCCTCCGGGCGTGGTCGGGCCTCCGGCGGCGGCCCACCGGCCGGCCACCTTCAGGAACCCGGGGTCGTGGCCCAGCACGTCGTTGATGCGCACCACCAGCTTGCCGATGGGGGTGCGACGGCCCAGGTCGGCCAGGAAGTTCCGGACGGCGCCCTGGAGGCGGGCCCGCAGCGCCTGGTCGGAGGCGCACGAGACGGCCAGGTCGGTGAGGCGGCGGGGGGTCTGGGCGTCGGCCAGGAACTCCGAGGTGGCTGAGCGCACGGCGTCGGCGTCCCAGCGGTCGTGGCCCTCGGGGGGCGGGAAGTTGCGGGCGATGCCCACCGCCCGGATCGTGCGCTGGAGCTCGGCCACGAAGGCCGGCCCCGCCGCGCCCGCGTGCAGCTCGGCCAGGGCGCTCACGAACCGAACCGTTCGGTGACGGCCGCGAAGGTGGCGTCGTCGAGGCGGCCCAGGGGAGTGGCGAGGGACGGGCTCCACAGCTCGGCCTGGACGGCGAGGCGGCGCGAGAACGTCCCCGGGGAGGTGAGGCCCAGGCGAGGGTCGGGCCCGTGCTCGACGCCGAAGCCGTCGGCCGACGAGCGGGCCACCACCGCCACCGTCCCCGTCACGGCGGCCGGAGCGGCGAGGACGACGACGGTCCGGTGGGTCTCGGGGTCGGGGACGGGCAGCAGGCTGGTCTGCACCCGGTAGACCGTCTGGGCCACGGGCAGGTAGGGCGCGTCGGCGGTCCTCACGGCGGGGTGTGCTCTACGTGGGACCGGGGGGCGGTGTCCGGAGGTCACGCCCGGTACGACGGTGCCGCGCCCCCGTTCTCATCGCTGGTGCTCAGCAGTACTTCACCAGCGTGGGGTACGGGTTGACGTTGCCCGAGCCGCCGGGGTGGATCTCGAAGTGGAGGTGGGGCGGGCCGCCCGAGGCGTCGCCGGTGTCGCCCACGGTGCCGATGACCGTCCCCGCCGACACCCGACCGCTGGTGCCGAAGCTGTCGAGGTGGGCGCCGAAGTAGCGGTTGCCGTCGTCGCCGGCGAGGAAGTAGGCCAGCCCGCTCACCGCCCCGTTGCGGTGGGTGACCGTCCCGGACACGTTGGCGACCACCGGGGTGCCCCTCGGGGCGAGCAGGTCGTTGCCCATGTGCGACGACCCGCCACCTCGGGGCGCCCCGTAGTCGTTGCTGAACGCCACCGGCCCCTGGACGGGGCAGACCCAGCCGGCCCCGCCGGCGGCGGGCGCGGCCGCAGCAGCAGGCGGAGCGGCCGCGGCAGGGGCGGCCGGGCCTCCGTTCGACGACGGGGCCGGGCTCCCGGCGCCACCGGGGGCCGAGCCGGCGGGCGCGGCCGACGAGGCGGCCGGTGCCGCCGCAGCTGCCTGCGCCGCCTGCTCCCGTTGCCGGGCGGCGGCGGCCTGTTCGGCGATGCGGCTGAGGCGGTCGAGCTCGGCCACGGCCGCCTGCTCCCTGCGCCGCAGCGCCTCCAGAGAGCCGGCCCGGGCCTCCTGCTGGCGCTCGAGGGCCGCCATCTCGTCGCGCAGCTCCTCCCGATCGGCGCGGAACTCCCGGAGGGCGTCGGTGGACGTGCCGGCCAGCACCGAGCTGTACTGCTGGAGCTGCACCATCTTGGTGGCGTCGGAGACGCGCAGGAGGCGGCTGAGGGGCGCGGTGCCCTCCACGTAGAGGCGGATGGCGACCTCCCGCACCCGCCGGCGGGTCTCCGACATGCGGGCGTCGAGGCGTCCGACCCGGGCCTCGACGTTGGCCACCGCGTCCTCGGCGTGGGCCAGCTCGGTCTCGGCGTCGGACAGGGCGGCGGCGGCCTGGTTGGCCCGGCGCCGGGCCGCCTCAAGGTCGTCGTCGGCGGCGGCGGCGGCGGTCGCCGGGACGGTTGCCACGACGGCGGCCAGCAGCGCAGCCGCGGCGGCCCGGGCGCGACGGGTCGGAGCCATTCGAGCGCCGACTGTAGGGCGGGAAGGCCGGCGGGGGCGGGTCAGCAGGCCGGCCGCCACTGCGGCGGCAGCCACGGGGAGCACAGCGCGGGCGCCGGCCCCGACGTCACCACCACGATGAGGGTGGTGGTCACGCACGTGCCCGGAGGACCTGGCCGGCACGCCTCGACGCGGGCCAGGTAGGACCCCGGGGTCGCGGCCCGGCCGGTGAACGTGCCGTCGGGCGCGAGGGCGACGCCGTCCGGAAGCCGGCCGGAGGTGACCCGGAACCGGCCGGCGGCGGGCAGCCACTCGGGGGGGAGGTTCTGTTCCAGGGTGAGGGCATGGGGCGTGCCGCCCACCGGGACGGACTGCCAGCCGTTCCACGGGTCGGCGGTGAAGCGGTACCCGCACTCGTGGGGGCCGGGCGAGGGCGGGCTGACGAAGGTGATGGTGGCCCGCGACCCGCTGGGCACGGCCTCGAGGGTGAGGTCGACCACCGCGCCCCACGACGTCTGCCGGGGCGTGACGGGGACGGTGACCGAAGGCTGGCCGGGCGGGAACAGGACCCAACCGGGCAGGCGCTCGTAGTGGACGCCGGGCTGGGCCGTCCCCGACAGGCGGTAGGGAACGACCAGGGGACCGGCGGTGCTGCCGCCGCGATGGAGGACGAACGACAGCCGCTCCTGGACGCCGACGTAGTGGACGTCGCTGCAGGCGGGACCGAACTCGCGGGTCGTGGCCGGGCCGCCCTGAACGAGGACGGGCGGGGCCGTGGCGGTCTGGGCCCCGGCGGGCGCCGCCAGGGCGGACACGAGCCAGACCGCGAGCCCAGCGAACATCCGCCGTCGCATGCGATGGCAAGGTACCAGCGGTTGGGGCCGCTGGCTACGGTCGCGGGGTGCGCTACGTCGCCCTGCTGCGAGGCGTCAACCTGGCCGGCAAGCGCAAGGTGGCCATGGCCGACCTGGTCCGCTGCTTCGGCGAGGCCGGCTGCGAGGACGTCCGCACCTACATCCAGAGCGGCAACGTGGTGTTCTCCTCGACGGTGCGGTCGGAGGGGAAGCTGCGGGCCACGCTGGAGGAGCACGTCCGGGAGGCCACCGGCCTGGACGTGGCCGTGGTTCTGCGGACGGCCAAGGAGATGGCGGCGGTGGTGGAGGCCAACCCGTTCCCCGAGGCCGAGCCGGCCAAGCTCCTCGTCGGGTTCCTGGCCGAGAAGCCCCCGGCCGCCGCCGTCGAGTCCCTGGACGCGGCGGTCACCGCCAAGGAGGGCTTCGTGGTCAACGGCCGGGAGGTCTACCTGAACCTGCCCGACGGGATCGGCTGCTCGAAGGCGCCGGTCGCCCTCGACAGGATCAAGCCCACCGTCACCGCCCGCAACTGGCGGACGGTGACCAAGCTGGCCGGGATGGTG
>JBKHXX010000076.1:0-29873 GCA_046565765.1 Acidimicrobiia bacterium
GTGAAGACCGACCGCCGTGACGCCCGGCGCCTGGCGCTGCTGTTTCGGGCCGGCCAGCTCTCGGCGGTGCGGGTGCCGGCGCCGGCCGAGGAGGCGGTGCGGGACCTGTGCCGGGCCCGGGCCGACAAGGCCGTTCCACATCAGTCGAACAGGGGGGCCGCGGGCCGGCCGTCGGGCGGGGCCAGGCCCAGGTGGGACCAGGCGGCCGGGGTGGCCAGGCGGCCCCGGGGCGTGCGCTGGAGGAGCCCGAGCTGGAGGAGGAACGGCTCGTAGACGTCCTCCACCGTCTCGGGCGCCTCTCCGACGCAGATGGCGAGGGTGGAGAGCCCGACCGGCCCGCCCCCGAACCGCCGGCAGACGGCGTCGAGGATGGCCCGGTCGACCTTGTCGAGCCCGAGGTCGTCCACCTCGAACAGCTCGAGGCCGGCCCGGGCGGCGTCGGCGGTGACCACACCCTCGGCCCGCACCTCGGCGAAGTCGCGCACCCTCCGCAGCAGGCGGTTTGCGATCCGGGGGGTCCCCCGGGCCCGGCGGGCGATCTCCGCCGCCCCCTCCGCCTCGGTGCGGACCCCAAGGATGGCCGCCGCCCGGGTGACGATGGCCTCCAGCTCGGCTGCGTCGTAGTAGTCGAGGCGGGCCACGAAGCCGAACCGGTCACGGAGGGGGCCGGTGATGAGGCCGGTGCGGGTGGTGGCGCCCACCAGCGTGAACCGGGGCAGGTCGAGGCGGATCGACCGGGCCGACGGCCCCCGCCCGATCACGATGTCGAGCTGGAAGTCCTCCATGGCCGGGTAGAGGACCTCCTCCACCACCCGGTTGAGGCGGTGGATCTCGTCGATGAACAGCACCTCGCCCTCGTCGAGGTTGGTGAGGACCGAGGCCAGGTCGCCGGCCCGCTCCAGGGCGGGGCCCGACGTCACCCGCATGGGGACGCCCAGCTCGGACGCCACGATGCCGGCCAGCGTGGTCTTGCCCAGCCCGGGAGGGCCGGCGAACAGCAGGTGGTCGACCGCCTCCTCCCGGCGGCGGGCCGCTTCCAGCAGGATCTGGAGGTGCTGGCGGAGCTGGCCCTGCCCGACGAAGTCGTCGAGCCGGCGGGGCCGCAGCCCCGCCTCCTCGGCCTGCTCCTCGGGCCCGACGCTCGTGTCGAGCAGCTCGTTCCTCACCGGGCGGCGGCCAGGAGGCGGAGGGCGGCCCGGAGCAGGTCGTCGACGTCGCCCTCGGCCGGCAGCTCCCGCAGCACCGAGGTGACCTCGTCGGGGGCGTAGCCGAGGCCGGCGAGCGCAGCGCGCAGGTCGGCCCGGGCCGCGGGCTGGCCCGAGCCGCCGCCCGCGGTGCCGTCGGGCAGGTCGAGGGGGGGCAGCTCGAGGCGGTCCTTGAGGTCGATCAGCAGCCGGGCCGCCGTCTTGCGGCCCACGCCCGGCACGAGCACGAGGGCGTCGACGTCGCCCTCGACCAGGGCCTGGGCGAGCTGGGCCGGCGAGTGGACGGACAGGATGGCCAGGGCCAGGGCGGGACCGACCTGGCGGGCGCCGATCAACGCCTCGAAGCACTCCCGCTCCTCGGCCGTGGCGAAACCGAAGAGGGTGAGGGCGTCCTCCCGGACGTGGAGGTGGGTGTGGAGGACGACCTCCTCACCCGGCGTGCCCAGGGCGGCCCGGGTGCGGGGGGTGACGGCCGCCCGGTAGCCCACGCCGTTGACGTCGAGCAGGACCTCGCCCCGGCGGGTGCGCCCCACCACCCGTCCCCGCAGGAGGGCGATCACCGGGTGGCTCGGGCCGTGGCCACCTTGGCCCGGAGGGGGGCCATGGCGATGTGGCAGAGGGCCAGGGCGAGGGCGTCGGCCGCGTCGGCGGGGCGGGGCGGGGCGGGGAGCCCCAGCAATGACTGCACCATGCGGGTCACCTGCTCCTTGGGCGCCGCGCCGTAGCCGGCCACGGCCTGCTTCACCTCGTTGGGGGTGTACTGGACGACCTCGCAGCCGGCGCGGGCGGCGGCCGCCAGCACCAGGCCGCTGGCCTGGCCCACGGCCATGGCGGTGCGGGCGTTGACCTGGAAGAACAGCCGCTCGACGGCCACCGCGTGCGGCTCCAGATCGGCGATCAGGGCCCGCAGGTCGGCGTCGAGCATGGCCAGCCGCTCGGGCAGCGGCCTGTCGGTCGGGGTGCGAAGGACCCCCGCGGCGACGGCCCTCCCCCCGCTGCAGGCGGCGGAGGTCTCGACGCAGCCGTAGCCGCAGCGGGACAGCCCGGGGTCGATGCCGAGCACGAACATGCGTTTGGAGGGTAGCGGACGGTGGAGCCGCCGCGGTGGATGGTCAGGCCTCGACGGCCTGCAACACCGAGTCGGGGATGTCGAAGTTGGCGTAGACGGCCTGCACGTCGTCCTGGTCCTCCAGGGCGTCGATGACCTTGAGCACCCGCCGGGCGTCGCTCTCCGACTCCAGGGCCACGGTGGTGGTGGGCAGCATCGTCAGCTCGGCCGACTCGGGCTTGACCCCGGCCGCCTCGAGGGCGTCGCGCACCTTGGCCAGGTCGGTGGCCGCGGTGGTCACCTGCCACATGTCGCCCTGGTCGTCGAGGTCCTCGGCTCCGGCGTCGAGGGCGAGGAGCATGAACTCGTCGTCGTCGCCCGCCAGGGCCTTGCGCACCATGACCACGCCCTTGCGCTCGAACTGCCAGGCCACCGAGCCCGGTTCGGCCGAGGAGCCGCCGTTCTTGGAGAAGGCGGTGCGCACCTCGGCGCCGGTGCGGTTGCGGTTGTCGGTGAGGGCCTCCACGTAGACGGCCACGCCGCAGGGGGCGTAGCCCTCGTAGGTCACCGCCTCGTAGCGGACGCCCTCCAGCTCCCCCGTGCCCCGCTTGATGGCCCGGTCGATGGTGTCGGTGGGCACCGACGCGTCCCTGGCCTTCTGGTACATCGTGCGCAGGGTCGGGTTGGCGTCGAGGTCGCCGCCGCCTTCCCGGGCGGCGACCTCCACCTGGCGCAGGATGCGGGCGAACAGCTTGCCCCGCGCCTTGTCGGCCGCCCCCTTGCGGTGCTTGATCGTCGCCCACTTGGAATGCCCGGACATCAGCTACCTCCTACACCTGGGCCAGGAACAGCGAATGGAGCCGTAGGTCGCCCGACAGCTCGGGATGGAACGCGGCGACGAGGACGGGGCCCTGGCGGCACAGGACGGCCTGCCCGCCGACCTCGGCCAGCACGTCGACGTCCGTCCCCACCTGCTCCACGGCGGGGGCCCGGATGAACACGGCCGGGAACCGGCCGCCGGGCAGGCCGTCGACGGCCAGATCGGCCTCGAAGGAGTCGACCTGGCGCCCGAAGGCGTTGCGGCGGACGGCGATGTCCACCGCGGCGAACGAACGCTGGTCGGGGCGGCCGTCGAGCACCTCACGGGCCAGCAGGATCATCCCCGCGCACGTCCCGAAGGCGGGCATGCCGCCCGCCAGCCGCTCGGCCAACGGGTCGAACAGGCCCGAGGTCTCCAGCAGCCGGGACAGGGTGGTCGACTCCCCTCCGGGCAGTACGACCGCATCGACGCCGGCCAGATCGGCGGGAAGGCGAAGTGCGACGGCGTGGGCGCCGAGGGCGTCCAGCGCCTCAGCGTGCGGGCGCCACGCCCCCTGCAGGGCCAGGACGCCGAGCTTGGGCCCGGTGACCGGCACCTGGGGGCACCTGCTTCACCAGCCGCGCTCCGCCAGCCGCACCGCCAACCCCTCGACCTCCTGGCCCTTCATGGGTTCGCCGAGGCCCCGGCTCACCTTGGCCACGATGTGGGGGTCGTTGTAGTGGGCGGTGGCCTCCACGATGGCCTTGGCCATCGTCTCCGGCGAGCTGCTCTTGAAGATCCCCGAGCCCACGAACACGGCCTGGGCGCCCAGCTGCATCACCAGGGCGGCGTCGGCGGGGGTGGCGATGCCGCCCGCGCAGAACAACGGCACGGGCAGCTCGCCCCTGTCCCCCACCTCGTTGACCAGCCCGATGGGCGCCCGCAGCTCCTTGGCCCAGCCGTAGCGCTCGGCCGGGTCGGCCTGGGTGATCTTGCGGATGTCGCCCAGGATCGACCGCAGGTGGCGCACGGCCTCCACGATGTTGCCGGTGCCGGCCTCTCCCTTGGAGCGGATCATGGCCGCGCCCTCGGAGATGCGGCGCAACGCCTCGCCCAGGTTGGTGGCCCCGCACACGAAGGGGACGGTGAACGCCCACTTGTCGATGTGGTGCGCCTCGTCGGCCGGGGTGAGCACCTCGCTCTCGTCGATGTAATCGACGCCCAGCGCCTCCAGCACCTGGGCCTCGGCGAAGTGGCCGATGCGGGCCTTGGCCATGACCGGGATGGTGACCGCCTCGGTGATGGCCTCGATGACGGTGGGGTCGGCCATACGGGCCACCCCCCCGTCACGGCGGATGTCGGCCGGCACCCGCTCGAGGGCCATGACCGCCACCGCGCCGGCGTCCTCGGCGATGCGGGCCTGCTCGGGCGTGACGACGTCCATGATGACGCCGCCCTTGAGCATCTCGGCCAGGCCCCGCTTGACGCGGTCGGTCCCGGTGGCCCGGGCGGGCGCATTGTCCATGCCGCCCAGCTTACCGGCGGCCGGCCGGTTGGCCCGGTGGGTCAGCGGGTGGTGAGCGCGGTGCCGGTGGCGGGGAGCTCGACCCAGGTCCGTCCCGCAGGCAGGGCGATGGGGGCGCCGGCCAGGTCGGTCCACGCCGTCATGGCCTGGGAGTTGGGCTTCGACCACCGCGCCCTGACCATCACCCCGCCGGCGAAGATCGTGGCCTCCCCGCTTCCGATGACCTTCGCCTCGCTAACCTGGGCCCCGGTGGTGTCGACCTCGCCCGTCCCCTCGTAGGGGACGAACTGCACGATCACCGTGTCCGGGGCGAGCTGGCCGCCACCCTCGGCATTGTGGGCGGCGCCGTTGGTGGAGCGCTTCCAGGTGCTCGAAGCCGCGTCCCAGGCGAAGTCGGCCCGGGTCGAGCTGCCGATGGCGAGGCTGAACCCGGCGACCGGGGTGGCCCCGGCCGGCGCGAACGCCTGCCCCGGCGGCAGGAACTCAGCGAACTTCGGCGGCGCCGCCGCGTGGGGCCCCTTGCTGTAGAGCGAGCCGGTCGACGTGTAGAGGTTGTGGGGGGCGGACTTGTCACGGCGGCGGCGGAACGCGTCCCCCGCCGTGGTCTCGTCGTAGTTGGTGAGGCCGGTGGCCTTCATGGCCTCGACGAAACGGGGGATGCCACCCGAGTAGGCGACGATGCCGCCGAAGGGGTCGACGATGGAGGGATCGGTGGGCCGCACCGACCGGACCGGGCCGATCTGGTCGGCGTCGGTCGAATGGAAGACGGCCAGGAACCGGGTCTGGCCCCCCTCGACCACGGCCTCGTAGACGACGTCCGCCTTGTCGAGGCCCGCCTGCGGGCGGGAGGCGGGCGAGTTCTCGATCTTCACCGTGATGGCCTGGCGGGTCACGGTCGTGGGCGAGTCGGCGGCCAGGCCGGTGAGGGGGAAGAACTTGGGCGCGGTGGTGGTGGTGCGGCCGCCACCGGCGCCGAGCTCACCGTCGTCACCTCCGCCCGAGCAGGCGGTGGCCAGGGTGAGCAGCACGACGGAGGACACGACGAGGCGCGGGAACCTGCAACGGGCCGCCGTCGCCGCTTGCGAGGCGATGTTCATCAAAGCTCCTTGAGGGCCTGGATGCGCTCTTCGAGGGGCGGATGGGTGTCGAAGAGGCGGTTGAGGCGGGCGAGTCGTCCCTCTTCGGGGGTACGGGCCAGCGGCGACTCTATCCACAGATGGGCGGTGGCCCGTGACGAGGAGTGGACGACGGTGGTGTCGTCCCGCAGCTTCTCGAGGGCGGCGATCAGCCCCGGCGGGTAGCGGGTGAGGGCCACGCCGCTCACGTCGGCCAGCGACTCGCGGCGCCGGCTGACCGCGAACTGCATGAGCCGGGCGGCCACCGGGGTGAGCACCAGCAGGGCCATCCCGACCACGGCCAGGACGGCAGCCGGCCCTGCTCCGCCGCCGCTACGGTCGTCACGGTGGCGGGGCCCGCCCCACCACAGGAAGCGCAGGGCGAAGTCGCTGAGCAGGGCCACCACCCCGACCATGGTCACCGCCAGCGTGGACACCAGCAGGTCGTAGTTCTTCACGTGGCTCAGCTCGTGGGCGAGCACGCCCTCAAGCTCGATGCGGTTGAGCTTGGCCAGGAGGCCGGTGGTGACCGCCACCGCCGCGTTGCGGGGGTTCCGGCCGGTGGCGAAGGCGTTGGGGGCCTCGTCCTCGATGACGTACAGGCGGGGCTTGGGCAGCCCGGCGGCGATGCAGAGCCCCTCGACGAGGTTGTGGTAGCGGGCGTACTGCTCGGGATCGGCGGGACGGGCGTGGCTCATGGCCAGGGCCACCGCGTCCGACTTCCAGTAGGCGAGGAAGGCGCTCCCGCCCGCGACGGCCAGCGCGATCAGCAGGCCGGGGACACCGTTGCCCAGCAGCAGGTTGACGGCCCACACCACCGCCCCCACCAGGACGACGAAGGCGGCGATGAGCACGCCCGAGCGGCGCTTGTTGGAGGTGATCTGGTCGAACACCTGTGCTCGCTACGCTCGCAGGAAGGGCTCGGTGCCGCCTCCGGCGGCGCCGGACTCTCGTTCCGTCAGGACAAGGGCGCTTCGCGCCCGTCCCGACGGGCCGGCCCTCATTGGGCCGGCAGCGTGTCGTCGGCCATCCCTCAGAACTGGACCGTGACGGGGCCGCGGCTGGTGTCGTCGGCCTCGAAGTACTCGTGCTCGCGGAAGCCGAAGGCGTTGGCGACGAGGTTGCTCGGGAAGCTCTGGACCTTGGTGTTCATCTGCTGCACGGCGTCGTTGTAGAACTGCCGGGCGTAGGCGATGCGCCCCTCGGTGGCGCTGAGCTCCTCCTGGAGCGAGAGGAAGTTGGCGTTGGCCTTGAGGTCGGGGTAGGCCTCGGCCACCGCGAACAGGGACTTCAGGGCGCCGGTGATCATGTTCTCGGCCTGGGCCTGGTCGCGCACGCCGTCGGCGGCGATGGCCGCCGCCCGGGCCCGGGTGACCGCCTCGAAGGCCTCCCGCTCGTGCTTGGCGTAGCCCTTGACCGTCTCGACCAGGTTGGGGATGAGGTCGTAGCGCCGCCGCAGCTGGACGTCGATCTGGGCCCACGCGTTGGCGATGCGGTTCCGGAGCTTGACGAAGCGGTTGTAGGTGACGACCAGCCACAAGAGGACCAGGGCCACCAGTGCGAGCAGGATCCAGAAGAGCATGTCCGGCTCAGTGTAGGGGGGACACCCCGAGCTTGGCCCGGCATGCCTCCTCGTAGAGCTCCAGGTAGCACTCGGCCAGCCCCTCCATGGAGAACTCGGCGGCCCGGGCGTCGCCCGCGCTCACCAGGGAGCGGGCCGCCTCGGGCTCGTCCAGCACCCGGCCGATGGCCCGGGCCAGGGCGGCGGGGTCGCCGGGCGGGACCAGAAGGGCCTCGCGCCCGTCGCGGGCCACGTTGCGGTAGCCGGGCAGGTCGCTGGCGACGATCGGCGTGGACGCGGCCATGCCCTCCAGCAGCACCAGCCCGAACGACTCGCCGTGGAGGGACGGCGCGCACAGCACGTCCGCCCCCCGCAGCCGCCGGGCCTTCTCCTCCTCGCTGATGCGCCCCAGCCACTCGACCCGCCGGTCGCCGGCGGTGCGGGCCTGGAGGCGCTCGGTCTCGGGACCGTCGCTGGCGATCCACAGCCGGACCTTGGCGGGCAGGTGGTCGAGGGCGGAGATGAGCACCGCCAGCCCCTTGCGGGGCTCGTGGCGGGACACGAACAGGGCGGTGGGGCCCTCCGTGGGCCACGGGGTGGCCTTGGCGAAGCGCTCCACGTCGATCCCGTTGAACAGCACCCGGTAGGAGCCTCCGAGGTGGCGTTGGGCCAGGTCACGGGCGTCCTCCGACACGGCACAGCGCACCTGGAGGCGGTTCCCCAGCCATCGCATCCCCGGCCGCAGCCACTTGTAGGCGGCGCTGGTGCCGGCGGCGTGGAACGTTCCGACGATGGGGGCGGGGGCGTAGTAGAGGGTGGTCTGGGGCGCCCCGGGCACGCACGGCTCGTGCACGTGGAGCACGTCGAACCGCTCGTCGCGCAGGGCCCGGAGGGTACGGAGGACGCAGGAGATATCGGGGGCGATGGGCGCCACCGACCCGTTGGCCGACGTGGGGAGGCACCCTCCGAGGGGGATCACGCCCACCTCGGGCGGCGGGCCGTCGCAGGGGCCCAGCACCCGGGTGGGATGGCCCATGGCCCGCAGCGTCCGCGCCAGTCCCAGCACCTGCTCCTGAACCCCGCCGGGCAGGGACAGGCTGTACGGGCTGACCAGTCCGACACGCATTGGCCGACCAGGTTAGTGGCGCCGGTTTTTCGGAGCCGAACAGGCCTCGCAGGTACATTCCACGCCGGAGAAGCAAGGAGCCCCATGCGCGACGACAACCTGACGAGGGCCGAGGCCCAGGAGCGGGCCCGCACCGTCTCCAACCTGTCGTACGAGGTCTTCCTCGACCTCACCACCGGCGACAAGACCTTCCGGAGCGAGACGACGGTCCGGTTCTGGACCCCGCTCACCGGCCTCCACACGTTCGTCGACCTCGAGGCGGAAAGCGTCCACGAGGCGAAGTTCAACGGCCGGGACATGGCCTACGACGCCGAGCGCAACCGGATCCCCCTCCGCGGCAGCCGTCCCAACAACGAGCTGCGGGTGGTGGCCGACTGCGCCTACCAGCACACCGGCGTGGGCATGCACCGCATGGTCGACCCGACCGACGGGGCCGTCTACCTGCACACCCAGTTCGAGCCGTTCGACGCTCACCGGGTCTTCGCCTGCTTCGACCAGCCCGACCTGAAGGCCACGTACACCCTGACCGTCAAGGCCCCCAAGGACTGGGTGGTGGTCAGCAACATGGCCGTGGTCAACCACGAGGAGCAGCTGTGGACCTTCGCGCCCACGCCCCGGCTGTCCACCTACCTGGTGGCGGTGGTGGCCGGGCCGTACGAGGTGGTGCGCAGCAGTCACGGCCCGATCGACCTCGGCCTGTACTGCCGGGCGTCGCTGCGCCAGTACCTGGACCCCGATGAGTTGTTCGAGCTCACGCGTCAGGGGTTCGACTTCTTCGAGGCCGAGTTCGGTTACCCCTACCCCTTCGGGAAGTACGACCAGCTCTTTGTTCCCGAGTTCAACTTCGGGGCCATGGAGAACCCGGGCTGCGTCACCTTCAACGAGTACATGGTCTTCCGCTCCCGGGTGACCGAGCTGGCCCGGGAGGGCCGGGCCAACACGCTGCTGCACGAGATGGCCCACATGTGGTTCGGCGACCTCGTGACCATGCGCTGGTGGGACGACCTGTGGCTCAACGAGAGCTTCGCCACCTACATGGCCAGCCACGCCTCCGCCTCCGCCACCCGGTTCCGCAACGCGTGGGTCCGCTTCGCCCTGGGCATCAAGGCGGGCGCCGTCAGCCAGGACCAGCTCCCGTCCACCCACCCCATCTCCGCCGACATCGTCGACACCGACGCGGTGCGCCTGCACTTCGACGGCATCACCTACTCCAAGGGGGCCTCGGTCCTCAAGCAGCTGGTGGCCTGGGTCGGCCAGGACGCCTTCCGCACCGGCGTGCGCAACTACTTCCAGGCCCACCAGTGGGAGAACGCGCAGCTCTCCGACTTCCTGCGGGCCCTGGAGGAGACCAGCGGGCGCGACCTGGGGGCGTGGTCGAAGGAGTGGCTGGAGACGGCCGGGGTCAACACCCTGCGCCCCGAGTTCTACCTGACCGAGGACGTCGACGCGCCGAAGTACCGGTCGTTCGCCATCCTCCAGGAGGCCAAGCCCGACCACCCCACGCTCCGCTCCCACCGGGTGGCCGTGGGCCTGTACGACACCGGTCCCGACGGGCTGGCCCGGCGACGCCGGCTGGAGGTCGACGTGGTCGGCGAGCGCACCGAGGTGCCGGAGCTGGCCGGCGAGGTCCAGCCCGACCTGCTGCTGCTCAACGACGACGACCTCACCTACGCCAAGATCCGCCTCGACGAGCGCTCCATCGACGCCATGGAGGACGCCCTCGGCCGCATCACCGACCCCCTCGCCCGTACCCTGTGCTGGGGTGCGGCCTGGGACATGGTGCGCGACGCCGAGCTGGCCGCCCGCCGGTTCGTGGGCCTGGTGTGCACCCACGCCACCGTCGAGGAGGACGACAGCACGCTCCAGCGGCTGATCGGCCAGGCCTCGGTGGCCATCGACGCCTACGGTGACCCCGCCAACCGGCCGGCGGCGCGGGCCCGGCTCTCGCAGGCGGCGCAGGACCGGCTGGCCGAGGCCGAGCCGGGCAGCGACCGCCAGCTGATATGGGCGCGGGCCGCCCTGGGCATGGGCGACGGCCGGGAGCACCTGGACTGGGCCCGGGGGCTGCTCGAGGGGTCGGTGGTGGTCGAGGGGCTGGAGGTCGACACCGACTTCCGCTGGGAGATCGTGGCCGCGCTGGCGTGGCACGGCGCCGAGGGCGTGGACGCCGTCATCGCCGCCGAGGAGGAGCGGGACCCGACCGACATCGGCCACCGGCGGGCGGCGTCGGCCCGGGCGTCGCGGCCGTCGGCCGAGGCCAAGGCCGAGGCGTGGAAGCGCCTCACCGAGGAGGAGCTGCCGCTGGCCATGGTGCGCTCGCTGTGCGGAGGCATCTGGCACTGGGGCCAGGAGGACCTCCTCCGGCCCTACGTGGAGCCGTACTTCGCTTCGCTGGGCACGTGGTGGGCGGACAAGCCGCGGGAGGTGGCCCTCGCCCTGGTGGGCGGCCTCTACCCCGGGGAGCTGGTCGAGCCGGCCACGGTCGGGGCCACCGACATGGCGCTGCGGGGCACGGGGCTCCCCGGCCCCCTGCGCCGGCTCCTGCTCGAAGGCAAGGACGGCGTGGAGCGGGCGATGCGGGCCCGCGCGGCCGACGTCGACGAGCCCGTCGACGCCTGGAAGGGCTGAAAGCTAGCGGCGGCGGGCCTTGCGGCGGCGGCGCTTGCCCAACAGCAGGCCCAACGCCAGCACCGCCACCAGCACGCCGGCGAGGGCCGGCTTCCTCGCCGTCTGCGGGCCCCGGGCGGGCTGCACCGGGGGCAGCGGCTGGGCCTGGCGCTCGATCTGGCGGTCGACGACCTCGTCGGCGGGTTGGTCTGTCACGCCCAGCTTGGCCGCGAAGTCGTCGAGGTCGGGCTTGTCCTGCTCCTTCTCCGGGCGGTGACCGGGCTGGTTCTCGGCGGGCACCGGCCCGGTCCGGCCCTCGGTGGAGGGCGTGGACTGGCCGTCGACGACGGCGGCGACGGCATCCTGGTCCTGCGAGGGCGTCTTGCGGCTGCGGGCCAGCTCGGGCTGCTGAGGGTTCGACATGTCCTGGTGGGTACCCGAGACGGCGGCGCCTCAAGCTGCTCGCCCGCCCGCCGCCCCGGCGGCTACCGCTTTCCCGTCACCACGTAGCGCACGCACTCCCCCTGGTTCCTGAACCCGAAGCGCGCCCAGCCGCCGTCCCGGCACTGGTCGACGTCGGTGGGCAGGGCCACCACGGGCGCCACCCCGTCGGAGCGGAAGCGCTGCTCGAAGCCGTCGACGGTCTGCCCTGCCTGGGGCCCTTCGCGCACGTAGAACGTGCTGTAGAAGAGCGTGGCCGTGCCGAAGTCGGCGAACGTCCCGTCGGCCGCGGTGATCAGGGCCGAGTACCTGAGCTGGGGGGTGATGGCGTAGATGGAGTGGGTGTACCAGGAGCCCGAGTCCTCCAGGCACGAAGCCTCCATCGTGTCGAACTGCTCGGGCACCACGGTGCGGTCGAACGACTTGGTGCCCTCCACCTGGCCCACGGGCGAGTCGATGGTGAACCGGGCCTGGATGTCGACGATCTCTCGCAGCCCCGACGGGTCGGCCGGTCCCAGCGTCACCGTCAGCTGTTCGGAGAAGGTGCCGGGATAGGGGCCGGTGGCGGCTCCGGTGGCGGTGGCGACGGCGGTGCCCCCCTCCTCGTCACAGGCGTAGGCCGTGGTCACCACCGCGTCGGGGTCGGTCTCCCAGGTCATCCCCGAGGCGTTGAAGACCTCGCCCGCCAGATCGGGCGGCGGGCCGGCCTGCGCCGCCGCCGGGACCAGTGACACCGCCCCCACGGCCGCGGTGGCCAGGACCGTCGCCGTGAGCCGGCGCGCGCGGTTAAACGTCGATCGCAACCCCTGCATGCTCTCCCCCTGCCTCGTACCCGATTGTGAGCGAGCGTGAGTCTGCCACGCCGGCGCTAACTTTCCGTGCCGCCTAGGCGGGTTGACGGGGGAACGGGCAAGGGCGCAGTGGGCCGATGACGACGACACCGACGGAGGTTCCGCGGGTCGGGCGCGCCCCCCGACAGCCGGGCGGGCCGGGCGACTACTCCTGGCTGTGGCTGCCGATCGGGGTCGCCGGCGTCCTGGCGCTTGTGCTCTTCGCGCTGTCGACGTGGGCGTACACCCAACTGCCGCCGTTCATGCCCCGGCTCCCTCCGCGGGCCCTGTCCGCCCACCGCTGGCTGCAGGCGTGGAGTTGGTGGGACGGGGCGTGGTACGTCGACATCGCCCGCCGCGGCTACTTCTTCGTCCCCGGCGCGCAGTCGTCGGTCGCGTTTTTCCCCGCCTACCCGCTGCTGGTGCGGGCCGTCAGCCGGGTGATGGGCGACGCGGTGCTGGCCGGGTTCGCCACCACGCTGGCGTTCGGCCTGACGGCCACCGCCCTGTTCCACCGCTGGGTGCTGGACAAGCTGGGCGCCCACCGGGCCCCGTGGGCCCTGGCCGCCTTCCTGCTCTACCCGGGCTCCTTCTACCTGTTCGGCACCGTCTATGCCGACTCGTTGTTCCTGGCCGCCTTGCTGGCCGCCTTCCTGCTGGTGGAACGGGACCGGCCGGGATGGGCCGGCCTGGCGGCGGCGGTGGCGACCGCCACCCGGCCGGTGGGGCTGGCGGTGGCAGTCGGCGTGTGGGCCCGCGCCGTGGAGCGCCGGGGCGGGTGGAGGGCCCTGCGGGCACCCGACGCCGGGCTGCTCCTGGCCCCGGCAGGGGCAGTAGCCTACGCCGCCTGGCTGTGGGCCCGCTTCGGCAGCCCGCTCCTGTTCATGCAGGCCGAGGCGGGGTGGCACCAGGCTCCGGGCTGGCAGACGTGGCTGAAGTTCGGCTGGTTCCGCGGGATGTGGCGCTGGGTCACCCGCTGGGGCGTCCTCGACCCCAAGGGCCTCCATCTCCTCGGGCACGCGGTGGTCACCGTGGTGGCGATCGGCATGCTCCCGGTGGTGTTCCGCCGCTTCGGGCGGGCCTACGGGCTGTACACGGCGGCCCTCGTCGTCGGGTGCGCCGTCTCCACCAGCAACTTCGTCGGGATGGGGCGATACGTGCTGGGCGCCTTCCCCCTGTTCGCGCTGGCCGGGGACGTGCTCGTCCGCCGACCGCGGGTGCGGTTGGCGGCGCTGGCAGCCAGTGCGATCGCTCTGCTCACGTTCACCCATCTCCACGCCCGCAACCTGCTCATCTCCTAACCCCCGGCGGCGAGTGGCGGTGGGGTCATGTGGGGATAGGTGAGGCAACCTCCACCAAACGGAAGGAAGGGCGGATGAAGAAACTGACCACCGCGGGGGTGCTTGCCACTCTCGGGCTTCTCGGGCTGCCGGTGATGCTCGGCATCGCCTCGGCACAGGAGGTGCCACCGGAGTGCGGGCCACCCGGGGACGAGCGACCGGTCACCATCCAGGGGGCGGGCCTGATCCTGGGGACCGACGGCAACGACGTCATCGGCGGCAGCCCGGGCCGGGACGTGATCCTCGCCGGCGCGGGCGACGACTACATCTGCGGCAACGGCGGCGACGACCTGATCATCGGAGGTGACGGCAACGACGTGGTCATCGGCGGGCCCTTCGACGCCCCGCCCTTCGTCGAGCAGGGCAGCCGTGACGTGCTCATCGGCGGCGAGGGCGACGACCTCATGGCCGGCCTGGGCGGGCCCGACGTGATCCTCGGCCAGGACGGCGACGACGAGCTGATCGGCATGGGTGGTCCCGACCGGGTGATCGGCGGCGACGGCGACGACACCGCCTACGGCGGACCCCACGACGACCTCGTCCTCGGCGGCGACGGCGACGACAACCTCTTCGGCAACTACGGGGCCGACAACGTCCAGGGCGGTGCGGGCAGCGACTACGTCAACGGCGACAACCCCAACGTCGACGGGCCTCCCGAGGAGGAGCTCCCGTTCCCGACCAACCAGGGACCGGATTCGTGCTCCGGCGGGCCCGGCGCCGACACGGTCGTGAACTGCGAGAACGTCTCGGACGGCAGCGACCCGGGCGGTCCCGGCCCGCCGCCGTTGCCCCAGCTGTAGCGATCGTCCAGCATTACGCAACTGACCACCGGTCCCGGCCGGTGGTCAGTTCGCTTTCTGGCCCGATCCGGGCGGCGACCTACTTGTTCCTGACGGCCACCCCGAGGAAGATCCCGACGATGAGCCCGATGCTGCCGGCGGCCATCGTCATCATCGTGCCCGTCGTCATGGCGGTCGTCGTCGCCATGTTCCCGGCCTGAACAGCCCCCTGCGTGGCCTCCATGCCGGCCGTGGTCGCCGTCTGCGCCGCCTGGGCGGTCTCCAGTGCGTGGATCCTCTCGAGAAGCTTCTCGTTGTCCATGTTCATCCTTTCGTCGTGTCGTCTGTCGTCCCCGCGAGCTGCTGAGGCCCTCCATGCCGCCGCCGCGAAAGCGCTCAAGGCAGATCGGGGGATCACGCATAGCGCGTGGAGGCGTTCCGGGAGCGGCCCTCGCGGCCGAACCTTCCGCCCCGGCCGGCTCGTCAGTTCAACCGCCCCGAGCGCTCTACCCGTCCCTGTTCCGGCCACAAACCACGGAGGCGCGGGCGCACCACGGGCTGGCCGCGCCTCTAGGCGCGGTCGCTCGGCCAGTTGGGCTGGAAGAGGTGCCACTGGTCGGGGGCGGCCCGGATGAGGTTTTCCAGCTCGGAGGCGATGGCCTGGGTGAGGCCGGCGATGTCGTCGCGCAGGCGGCCGGACCGCTCGTGGGGGATGGGCGGGCGCACGACGGCGTGGTGGCCGTCGCCCTTGAAGTAGACGGCGGTCGGCAGGACGGGGGCGCCGGCCCGGAGGGCGAGGGTGGCCGGCCCGCCGGGCAGGGTGGTGCGCTCTCCGAAGAACTCGACGTCCACCCCCCCGCCGCCGATGTCCCGGTCGGACAGCAGGGCCACGATCTCGTTGTTGCGCAGGGCCCGCAGCACCTCGGTGCCGGCGCCCTTGCCGAGGGGGATGACGGTCAGGCCGAACTTGCCCCGGAGCCCCACGAACCAGTCGAACAGCTCGGGCGGCTCCACCCGCTCCACCACCACCGTCATGGGGAAGGCGTTGCGGGTGAACCAGAACCCGCCCGTCTCCCAGCCCCCCACGTGGGGCAGGGCCAGCACCGCCCCCTTGCCCGCTTCCCGGGCGGCCCGGATGTGGTCGAGGCCCTCGATGGTGAAGCGGGAGTCGACCAGGGCGGGGTCGAGCGACGGCAGCCGCAGCGACTCGATCCAGTAGCGGGCGTAGGACGCGACGGCAGCGCGGACGGCGGCCCGCTCCTCGGCGGCCGAGAGGTCCCGGCCCGAGACCCGGCGGGCGTGGCGGGCCACCATGGCGGCGCGGTCCCCGAGGAACGGGACGGCGGCGGTGCCGGCCAGCCGCGAGAGCGGTCCCACGGCGCGTTCAGGGACGGCGGTGGCGACCGCGGCGGCCGCCCGGTAGGCGACGTACGGGAGCCGGCTGCTCAGCTACGGGGCGGGCGTTGCGTGCCGGCGCGCTCGCGCCAACGGGCAGCCCGGGCGCCGGAGCGGGCCCGGGGCTCGAAGCCCTCGCCCGGCCGCCAGCCGCGCCAGCGGCCTGCCAGGGGCCGCTCGCGGGGCGGGCGCTGGGGCGCCGAGGCCTGCCGCCACACCATCACGAACCGGTGAACGGCGGTGACCACGGTGAGAGCGAGCATCAGCCACAGGGCGGGGACCAGGATCGGGAACAGGAGGCCCAGCCCGAGCAGGAGCATGCGCTCGGCCCGCTCCATGAGCCCGCCCCGGGCGGAGAACCCGAGCGACTCGGCCCGGGCCCGCTCGTAGCTGACCAGCCCGGACGCACCCGCCACCGCGAACGGCAGCAGGGCGGCGTGGCCCCCGTGCGCCGACGCCAGGTGCCAGGCCACGCCCCCGAGCACGAAGGTGTCGGAGATGCGGTCGCTCACCGAGTCGAAGAACGCCCCACGGGGCGACGAGGTGCCCGAGGCCTTGGCCACCGCCCCGTCCAGCACGTCGGGGATGGCCGAGGCGGCCAGCAGCAGGGCGCCGACGACCAGCCAGCCCTGGGCCACGGCCAGGCCGGCCCCGATGGAGATGACCACGCCGAGGGCGGTGAGGTGATCGGCCTTGATGCCGACCTTGCCCAGACCCGAGCCGACCGGGCGGAGGCTGCGCTCCACGCCCGTACGGCAGCGCTTGTCGAACACGGGGAAGTACCCCCTCTTTTATGGGTAGAAGACCCTCCCAAACTACCAGGCAGGGCCGGTAGGCTCGGGTCTTCCATCGATCTGACGTCTCGCAGCGAGGTCCCGTGAAGAGCTTTCCTCCGGCCAAGATCCGCAACGTCGCCCTCGTCGGACACGGTGGTGCGGGAAAGACGACGCTGGCCGAGAGCCTGCTGTTCTGCTCGGGGGCGATCAGCCGCCAGGGGCGGGTGGAGGACGGGAACACCACCACCGACTTCGACCCCGAGGAGGTCCGCCGCGGCATCTCGCTGTCGCTGGCGCTGGCCCCCTTCGAGCACGACGGCCACAAGATCAACCTGCTGGACACGCCCGGCTACGCCGACTTCGTGTCCGACGTGCACGCCGCCCTGCGGGTGGCCGACCTGGCCGTGATCGTGGTCAGCGCGGTCGAGGGCCCCGAGGTGGGCACCGACATCGCCTGGAAGATCGCGGCCGACGCCGGCCTCCCCCGGATGTTCTTCGTGAACAAGCTCGACCGGGAGCGGGCCAGCTTCCAGCGCACCCTGGACGAGCTGCGGGAGCGCTACGGCGCGGGCGTCGCCCCCCTGGAGCTGCCCATCGGGGAGGAGGGCTCGTTCACGGGCGTCGCCGACCTCCTCGAGGACTGCGCCTACACGTACGCCGGCGGCAAGTCGACGGCCGGGCCCATCCCCGCCGATCTCGAGGCCCGGGAGCACGAGGTCCGCGACAACCTCGTCGAGGGCATCGTGGTGGCCGACGACGACCTGATGGAGCGCTACCTCGAGGGCGAGGAGATCGACGTCAAGGAGCTGGAGCAGGCCCTGGCCAAGGGGGTGGCCGAGGGGTCGGTGTTCCCGGTGGCGACCGGCTCGGCCGCCAAGCTCATCGGCATCGACCGCCTGGCCACGCTCGTCACCCAGCTGGGCCCGTCGCCCCTCGACCGCCCGCCCGTCCCCGTGCAGGCCGGGGGCACCACCACCGAGGTCAGGCCCGACCCCGCGGGCCAGCCGCTGGCCCTGGTGTACCGCACCCTGGCCGACCCCTACGTGGGCAAGGTCTCGTTCTTCAAGGTCCTGTCCGGCACCATCCGCCCCGACGTGCAGCTCACCAACCCCCGCAGCCACACCGACGAGCGGCTGCACGGCCTGTTCACCATGCGGGGCAAGGAGCAGGACCCGGTCCCCGAGGTGCCGGCCGGCGACCTCGGGGCGGTGGCCAAGCTGTCGGACACCGCCACCGGCGACACGCTCGCCCCCAAGGGGACGCCGGTGGTGATCCCGCCCATCGAGCCGCCGGTGCCCGTCCTGTCCATCGCCATCAAGCCCAAGTCGAAGGGCGACGAGGACAAGCTGATGACCGCCCTCCACCGCCTCCAGGAGGAGGACATGGCCCTCCATGTGCGGCGCGACGACGAGACGCACCAGACCCTCCTCTCGGGCATGGGCGAGACCCACCTGTCGCTGGTGACCGAGAAGCTGGCCCGCAAGTTCGGCGTCGAGGTCGAGACCGAGGACGTGCGGGTCCCCTACCGGGAGACGGTGGCGGGCACGGCCGAGGCCGAGGGCAAGCACAAGAAGCAGACCGGGGGCCACGGCCAGTTCGGGGTCGCCTTCCTCAAGGTCGAGCCCCAGGAGCGGGGCGCCGGCTTCGAGTTCGTCGACAAGATCGTGGGCGGGGCCATCCCCCGCCAGTTCATCCCCGCGGTGGAGAAGGGCGTGGCCGAGACCATGGCCACGGGAGGGGTGTTCGGCTATCCCGTGGTCGACGTGCGGGTGACGCTGTTCGACGGCAAGTTCCACCCCGTCGACTCGTCGGAGATGAGCTTCAAGATGGCCGGGTCGCTGGCCCTGCGGGAGGCCATGGCCAAGGCCAGCCCGGTCATGCTCGAGCCCATCTCCCTCCTCGAGGTCACCGTGCCCCTGCAGTTCCAGGGCGACGTGATGGGCGACCTCAACTCGCGGCGCGGGCGGGTGCAGGGCACCGAGGCGGTGGGCAACGGCGAGCAGATGATCACCGCCCTGGTCCCGACGTCGGAGGTCCTCCGCTACTCGATCGACCTGCGGTCGCTCACCGGCGGCCGGGGCCGGTTCAGCGTGCGCCACAGCCACTACGACCTGCTGCCCGCCCACCTGGTCGACAAGGTCGCCAAGAAGGCGGAATGACGGAGACCAACGACTGCTCGGAGTGCGGGTTCTCCGACGCCGCCGTCTCGCTGGAGGAGGTACCGGCGGCGCTGCGACGGTTCGGCAAGCGGTACCGCGCCCCCCTCACCCGCTTCCTGCCCGGTGAGGACGGGGACTCGTTGCTGCGCACCCGGCTCCCGGCCGGGCCCATGACGTGGTCGGCCCTGGAGTACGCCGCCCACGTGCGCCAGGTGTTCGGCTGGTACGACGAATGGGTGCGGGCGTCGATGGAGAGGGACGGCTACGTGGCCGAGGCGCCCGGCCCCGACGAGGCGGCCGAGCAGGGCCGGTACAACGAGGCCGACCCGGGCGCGGTGGCCGACGAGCTGGCCGCCAACGCCGAGCGGCTGGCGGCCACGTTCGAAGGCCTGCCCGCCGGCGGGTGGGAGCGGGTCCACGTGCGGCGGGGCCACCACCGCACCGCCGCCTTCGCCGCCCGGCGGGCCGTCCACGAGGGCAACCACCACCTGCTCGACATCGGCCGGGTGCTGCGCTCGGTGCGGGAAGGGGCGGGGGGGTGACGATCTCCTGGGTGTGCCCCGAGTGCGGGCTCGACTACGACACGATCTCGCCCCGCGACGCGGCCGGCGCGGTGCGGACGTTCCCCCGCCGTTACCGCTCCGTCCTCACCCAGAGCTTCGAGCCCGAGGAGGACCTGGAGGAGATCATCCGCACCCGGCCCGAGCCGGGCGTGTGGTCGGCCCTGGAGTACACGTGCCACGTGGCCCAGACCCTCGACATGATGGCCCCTGCCATCCGCCAGATCGTCAACGAGGACAACCCCCACCTGTACTCGTGGGACCCCGACCAGCAGGCCGAGGAGCAGGACTACAACGACTGGACGCTGATGATGGCCATCGCCGAGCTGGAGTCGGCCTGCGCCGACCTGTCCATGGCCATCGAGTACACCGGTTCGGGGGAGTGGACCCGGGTGGGCACCTACGACTACGGCGAGCGGGAGGCCATCGACGTGGCCCGCAACGCCGTCCACGAGGGCTCCCACCACCTGCGCGACGTCAAGCGGGTGCTGAGCACCCTTCTCGGGCGCGAGGTCGACGAATAGGTGTAGGTGCGGTGATGCCCCCGCCAGGGAAGGACCAGGGCGTGGGAAACCTGAACATACGCCTCTGCGGCGAGGTCACCGTCGACCTCCCCGACTTCTTCTCCCCCGCCGCCGACCGGGCCGGCGGCCACCTGACCACCCGGCTGCTGATCGGCGGCGTGTGGACGCCGGCGGCCGACGGCGAGGTGTTCGAGAACCGGTCGCCCATCGACGGCAACGTCGTGTCGCGGGCGGCCAAGGCCTCGGCCGGGGACGTGGAGGCCGCCATCGCCGCCGCCACCCGGGCCCGGGAGGGGTTCCGGGGGCTGCCCGCCGCCGCCCGCCTGGAGATCTGCCAGCGGGCCGCCGACATCCTGGGCGAGCACTTCGAGACGTTCGTGGCCGCCATCGTCGCCGACCTGGGCAAGACGCCGGACCAGGCCACGTCCGAGGTCAAGACCACCCGGGAGCGCCTCGGCCTGGTCCGGGAGGAGGTCCGCAAGATCTTCGGCGAGTACGTGCCGGGCGACTGGATGGCCGAGTCGGCGGGCAAGTCGGCCGTGGTCCTCAGGGAGCCGGTGGGGACGGTGGCCGCCTTCGGCCCGTTCAACTACCCCCTGTTCCTCGTCGCCTCCAAGATCATCCCCGCCCTGGCCGCCGGCAACACGGTCGTCGCCAAGGCCCCTTCGGAGGCCCCCCTGCCCCTGGTGCTGTTCGCCCGGGTGCTGGAGGAGGCGGGGCTGGAGCCGGGCGTGCTCAACGTCGTCACCGGCCCCGGCGGGGAGATCGGCGAGGTCCTTGCGTCCCACCCCGACGTCTCGATGATCTCCTTCACCGGGTCCAGCTCGGTCGGCCGCACCATCGCCGCCAGCGCCGGGCCGAAGCCCATGCACCTGGAGCTGGGCGGCAACGCCGCCGCCATCGTCCTGGCCGACGCCGACCTGGAGCTGGCCGTGGAGAAGTCGGTGCTGGGGGCGTTCAAGAACGCCGGGCAGCGGTGCGACGCGGTCAGCCGTGTCCTCGTGGAGGAGCCGCTCTACGAGGCCTACCTGGAGCGGGCCCTCAAGGAGGTGGAGGGCTGGCCGGTGGGCGACCCCCGCGACGAGGGGACGAAGGTAGGGCCGCTGGTCAACGAGAAGGCGGCCGCGTGGGTGAACGAGCTGGTGGAGGATGCCGTCGGCAAGGGGGCCCGGCTGCTGGCGGGCGGGGACGCGGCCGACGCCTACCACCAGCCCACGGTGCTGGCCGACGTCCCGACCGGAGCCGACATCTTCTGGGAGGAGACGTTCGGCCCGGTGCTCACGGTGGCGCCCGTCCCCGACCTGGACACCGCGCTGGACCTGTCCAACCGCTCCCGCTACGGCCTCGACTCGGCCGTGTTCACCTCCAACCTGGAAGCCGCCTGGCGGGCGGCCCGGGCCCTGGAGGTGGGCCAGGTGACGATCAACGACGCTCCCGCCCACGGCGTGGGCCACTTCCCCTTCGGCGGCCGCAAGCCCGACTCAGGGGTGGGCCGGGAGGGGTTGGGCTACTCGATCGACGAGTGCACCGTGCTGAAGACCGTGGTCCTGCCGGTCTGACCGGGGAGGCCGGCGGCCGCTCCCGGGCTCTCTAGGACCAGTCCTCGGGGTTGGCCTCGGAGAAGTGGGAGAGGACCTTGCCGTCGACCGCGTCGACCAGCACCAGGCCCCGCCGGGCGGGTGGTTCCTCGTGGGAGTAGAGGAGGATGCGCCACGTCGGGCGGCTGAGCAGTCCCCGCCAGCCGAGCTGGGCGGAGGCGTGGCCGACGGGGAAGCCGATCTCGGCCGCCGCCGCCACCAGGGCGTCGCCCTCCTTCACGGCCAGGGGCCAGCCGGTGGCAAGGTGGTAGGCGCCGATCACCAGCAGGGCCACGCCCACCAGCGGCAGGCCACCGTTGACCAGCACGGGGTCGTCGCTGCGGGCGAACCAGGTGGCCAGGCAGGCACCGGCGGTGGCGAGGTAGAGCCAGCCGGCGATGCGGCGGCGCCTGATGTCGGGGAAGGTGTACTCGCCCCGGTAGGCGCTGACGTCGAGGTCTTCGGGTAGCTCGTCGGCCACGGCCGGGCTCTAGTGGCCCCCGCCGAAGGCGATGGCGGCCAGCACGTCCATCTGGGTGACCTCGGCCAGCGGGCGCTCGATGTGGAAGGCGAACGGCGCCTCGCCGGGCGACTCGATGCGCAGCTCGGTCACGACCGGCGAGCAGCGGGGATCGTTGCTCGGCTTCTCCTGCACCGCCACGGCCGTGTCGGCGTCGAGGCCCAGCTCCTGGCGGGCCCAGTCGGCCACCTGCTCTTCCACGGCCGGCAGCCTACCGCTGTGCAAAAACCTACCCCTGAGGTAGGAAGATGCACAGACTCACGTGTCTGGCCAGGCGGCGCGCACCTTTTCGAGCGTCTCGGGCAGGGCCTCGGGGAGGACGCGGACCTCGGCCACGGTGGTCATGAAGTTGGTGTCGCCGTTCCAGCGGGGGACGACGTGGAGGTGGAAGTGGCCGGGGACGCCGGCCCCCGCCGAACGTCCCAGGTTGGCGCCCAGGTTGAGCCCGTCAGGCTGGTAGGCGGCCCGCACGGCCCGGACCGCGCAGGCCAGGGCCGCCCACAGCGACGGCGTCTCGCGTTCGATCTCGAGGTCGTCCAGGTCGGCCACGTGGCGGACGGGCATGACCAGCAGGTGACCGCTGGTGTACGGGTAGGCGTTGAGGACGACGGCCGAGTGGTCGTCCCGCCACACCACCTGGGCCGCGGCCTCGTCGTCGGAGACAAGGATGCGGCAGAACACGCAGGCGTCGTCGTCGTGCTCGCCGGGCACCTCGGACAGGTAGGGGCTGCGCCAGCCGGCCCACAGCCGGTCGAGGCCGCCGGTCACTTCAGCTCGGCCGTGACCCGGGCCACGAAGTCGTCGACGGGCACGCCGCGCTCGACGTCGCCGCCCCGCGGGTTGACGCCCACCGTGCCCTTGTCGACGTCGGCGTCGCCCACCACCAGCACGTAGGGAAGCTTCTCCAGCTTGGCCTTGCGGATGCGGCCGCCGAGGGGCTCGTCGGCGACCTCCACGTCGACCCGCAGGCCGCCGGCCCGCAGGCGGGCGGCGACGTCGGAGGCGTAGGGCTCGTGGTCGTCGCGCACGGGGAGCACCCGGGCCTGCACGGGTGACAACCACGTGGGCAGGGCGCCGGCGTAGTGCTCGAGCAGGATGGCCAGGAAGCGCTCGACCGACCCGAACAGGGCCCGGTGGATCATGTACGGGCGGTGGCGGGCGTTGTCGGCGCCGGTGAACTCCAGGTCGAACCGCTGGGGGAACTGCAGGTCGACCTGGAGGGTCGACAGCTGCCAGCGGCGGCCGATGGCGTCACGGAGGTGGACGTCGATCTTGGGGGCGTAGAACGCGCCCTCGCCCTCGGCCACCCGGTAGGGGATGTCGGCCGCCTGGAGGGCCACCCGCAGCGCCTCGGTGGCCACGTCCCACTCGGCCGGGTCGCCCACGAACTTCTCGATTGGGCGGGTGGCCAGCTCGGCGTCGAACTCGGTGAGGCCGAAGTCGCGCAGCAGCTTGAGGATGAAGGCCAGCAGCGAGGTCAGCTCGCCCGCGAGCTGGTCCGGGGTGCAGAAGATGTGGGAGTCGTCCTGGGTGAAGCCCCGCACCCGGGTCAGGCCGTGGAGGACGCCCGAGCGCTCGAAGCGGTACACCGTCCCGAACTCGAACAGCCGCAGCGGCAGCTCCCGGTACGAGCGGGCGCGCGACTTGTAGATCAGGATGTGCATGGGGCAGTTCATGGGCTTGGGGTAGTAGGTCTGCCCCTCCAGCTCCATGGGCGGGTACATGCCCTCGGCGTACCAGTCGAGGTGGCCGGACTGCTTGAAGAGGGTGTCGCGGCTAAGGTGGGGGGTCCACACGAACTCGTAGCCGTTGGCCTCGTGCTCGCCCTTCGAGTAGTCCTCCATCAGCCGGCGGATGAGGCCGCCCTTGGGGTGGAACACGGGCAGGCCGCCGCCCACCTCGGGCGGGAAGTGGAACAGGTCGAGCTCCTGGCCCAGCTTGCGGTGGTCCCGCTTCTCGGCCTCCTCCAGGCGGTGGAGGTGCTCGGCGAGGGCCTTGTCGGACTCCCAGGCCGTGCCGTAGATGCGCTGGAGCATCGGCCGCTTCTCGTCGCCCCGCCAGTAGGCCCCGGCCACCTTCATCAGCTTGAACGAGCCGAGCCGGCGGGTGGACGGCACGTGGGGTCCCCGGCACAGGTCGGACCAGCCGTCATTGCGGTACACGGAGACGACGGAGCCCTCGGCCCCCTCGCCCTCCTCCACCCCTTCGATGATCTCGACCTTGTAAGGCTGGTCGGCGAAGGTCGACAGGCCCTGCTCCCGGCTCAGCTCCTCCCGCACGAACGGCTGGTCCTCCCCCACGATCTCCCGCATGCGGGCCTCGATGCGTCCCAGGTCGTCGTCGGAGAAGTGGACGCCGCCGGGGAGGTCGAAGTCGTAGTAGAAGCCGTCCTCGATCGGAGGGCCGATGGCGTACTTGGCGCCGGGGAAGAGGTCGCACACGGCCTGGGCCATCACGTGGGCGGTGGAGTGGCGGAGGACGTAGCGGCCGTCGTCGGTCGAGTCGGTGACGATCGACACCTCGGCCCCGTCGGGAAGGGGCTTGCCCAGGTCCACCTGGGCGCCGTTCACGACGGCCGCCACCGCCGCCTTGGCCAGGCCCCGGCCGATGGAGGCCGCCAGGTCGCCCGCCGTCGAGCCGCTCGGCAAGCTGCGCGAGGACCCGTCGGGGAGGCGTACTTCGATCTGGTCGGCCATGGACCGACCTTACCGGCGGCCGGCCCGCACCCCCCGAGACATTCTCAGCCGGTCCAGTACTGGATGTCCCACCACTTCCCGCCGTCGGTGGTGCGGGCGATGACGCCCTGGGTCGGGCCAGTACCGCCGGCCGAGCTGGGGACGCCGATCACCCAGCCGAGCTCGGCCGACGTGAACGCCACACCGTGGGAGGCGGTCACCGTCGGCACCGGCGTGCCGGGGTGGCGGACCTGGCCATCGGCGACCACGGCGACGGTCGTGGTCCGGCCCGCGGGCAGCGCCGACGTGTAGCCGGCCAACACCGCCGTGCCCGTGTCAAGCACACTGAGGCCCGACGCACTCAGGCCCGGGGTCGGTGGGACATCGGCGGGCGGCCGGTGGCAGGGGTTGGCCAGCACGGGGACGGCGGCCTCGCCGGAGGGCACCCGGTAGAGCTCGTGCCGCGTGCAGCCCATGGCTCCACCGTACGAGGCGACGACCCAGGCCGCACCCGGCGCGCAGTCGAGGTAGGCGAGGGCGGCCGGCGCGTCCGGAAACCCGGTGGGCTCCCAGGTACCGCCGCCGTCCGACGTCGACCACAGGGCGTCGGCCGCCAGCCAACCGTGGTAGGCGTCGACGAAGCAGACGGATTTCACCCGGGGCGGAGCGGGAAGTCGCTGCCACGACCGGCCGGCGTCGGCGGTGCGAACCAGCGCCCCGCTGTCGATCCCCACACCCCATCCCTGCCTGGCGTCGACGAAATCGACCTCCTTGAGGACGGTCGGAGGCGCCGGTCGCTCGGTCCAGCACCCTCCGCCGTCCTCTGTCGCCAGCAGGGCGGTACGGCTCACCGCCCAGCCGTGGAGCCTGTCGACGAACTCGACCGAGGTGAGGTCGGCCGGGCCGGCGTACTGGCGCTGCCAGGTGGAACCCCCGTCGGCGGTGTGGACGATCCGCTGGGAGCCGACGGCCCAGACCGATTCCCGGTTCAGGGCCACGATGTCCGTGAGGGGCGCGTGCATCGGCGCCGACGCCACCGGGCCGGTGGCCGGCAGGCACGCCGCCGTCGGGGCCGGGGGAAGGGGTGTGGGCTCGGGTATGGCGGCCTTGTCCGTGCACGCCGAGGCCGCCAGCACCGCCGCGCCGGCCGCAGCCACCCACCGTCGCCAGCCCATCGTCCGCGATGGTGGCACGCGCGCGATCGTGGGGCATGGGCGACCGCTTCGAGTACCGCGACGTGCGGGTCGACGGGGACGGCGGGCCCATCGTGGAGGGGTTCTCGGCCCGCATCCCGGCCGACGGGTTGACGGCCATCGTGGGCCCGTCGGGGTCGGGCAAGACCACCCTGCTGCGGCTGCTCAACCGGCTGGACGACCCCGACGGCGGCGCCGTCCTCCTCGACGGGCGGGACGTGCGGGACTACGACGTGCTCGACCTGCGGAGGCGGGTGCAGCTCGTGGGGCAGGTGCCGGTGCCGTTCGCAGGCACGGTGGCGGACAACGTGGGCGAGGGCTGGGAGGAGGTGCTCGAGCGGGTGGGGCTGGCGGCGGCCGTGGCCACCCGGCCGGCCGACATCCTGTCGGTGGGCGAGGCGCAGCGCATGTGCCTGGCCCGAGCCCTGGCCCGCCGGCCCGAGGCCCTGGTGCTGGACGAGCCAACGTCCGCCCTGGACACCGACTCCAAGGCGGGGGTCGAGAGGCTCGTGCGGTCGCTGGCCGACGGCGGGCTGACGGTGGTGATGGTCACCCACGATCCGGGCCAGGCCACCGAACTGGCCGACCGGGTGGTCGAGGTGGGGCGGCGGGATTGGTGAACGACCTCAGTGGGCGCATCGGCTTCGGGGAGGTGGCCCTGTCGCTCTTGCTGGTGGGGGTGGCGGCGGCGATCTCGTGGCGGCGGAAGGCGGGGCTCGAGCAGGACATCCTGGTCGCCACCTTCCGGTCGTTCGCCCAGCTGCTGGCGATCGGGTTCGTGCTGGAGTGGCTGTTCGGACCGGGCCGGGGGTGGCTGACCCCGGTGGTGCTGGCGGTGATGGTGGCCACCGCCACCCTCACGTCGGGCGTGCGGGGCAAGCGGGTGCCGGGCGCCCGCACGGTGGCCGCCGCGTCGGTGTCGGTGGCGGCGGCGTCGACCCTGGGCGTGATGCTCGCCCTTCAGATCGTGCCCGCGGAGCCCCGGGCCGCCATCCCGCTGGGGTCGATGATCCTGTCCAACGCCATGAACACGGCCTCGCTGGTCATGACCCGCCTGCGGGACGACCTGGCGTCCAACCGGCGGGAGGTGGAGGCCCGCCTGAGCCTGGGGCAGACGGCGGCCGAGGCGGGTGGGCCGTGGCACCGTTCCGCGCTGCGCACGGGGATGCTGCCCATCGTCGACAACACCAAGGTGGTGGGGCTGGTGGCCCTGCCCGGGGCGATGACGGGCATGCTGCTGGCGGGGGCGTCGCCGGCGTCGGCCATCCGCCTCCAGCTCATCGTGATGTACATGCTGCTGGCCGGCAACGCCCTGGCCGCCCTGGTCGCCGGCCACCTCACCCTGCGCCGCCTGTTCACCAAGGACCACCAGCTGATCCGGTCCCTGCGGCGGGTGTGAGCAGTCGGTGCAGGTGGGAGGGGGCGGGCGTATCATGGCCGCCTAGCCCGCCCATGACCGACGACACTCCCCCGGCAGGGACCTTCGAGCTGGTGCTCGAGCCCCAGAGCGGCCGCTACGACCCCGATGACGAGCGGTGGCGCGAGCAGGTCGGCCAGTTCGTGGACGCCCTGCGCCGTGAGGTGGGTGGCGTGCGGCGGGAGCGCACTGCGGTGGAGGGCACCAAGGGGAGCGTCGAGACGCTGATCGTGGCCCTCGGGTCGGCCGGCGCCTTCACCGCCGCCGTCGAGTTCTTCCGGTCGTGGATCGGCCGGGACAAGAGCCGGAGCCTCGACATCTGCTGGACGGCCGAGGAGGGCCAGTGCCGGGTCTCGATCCGCGGGGACGCGGTGGACCAGACGACGCTCCAGGTCGTGGCCGAGGCGGCCGCCCGCCAGCTGCGGACCGTGCAGGAGCCATGGGCGGCTACCGAGCCCTGCTGATCGGGAACTCCTCGTTCCCTGCCGATCCTCACAACCTCCGTCCGCTCACCGGGCCGGTCAACGACATCGCCGTCCTGCGGGCGGCCCTGACCGACCCCGCCGTCGGCCTGTTCGAGCCCGAGTCGGTGCGGCTCGTGCCCGAGCGCACCGCTCCCGAGATCCTCGTGGAGCTGGAGCGCTTCTTCTCGGCCGCCCGCCGGGACGACACCCTCCTGCTCTATTACAGCGGCCACGGGCTGCTCAACGAGCGCAACCAGCTGTTCCTCTGCGCTCGGGACACCCGCACCGACCTACTCAAGTCCACCGCCGTGGGGGCCTCCTCGATCAACCTGATGTTCGAGGAGTCGGCCGCCCGCACGACCGTGATCGTGCTCGACTGCTGCCACAGCGGCGCCTTCAAGAGCGGCAACCTCACGGAGAGCCTCCGGGGCAGCGGCCGCTTCCTGCTCACCAGCTGCCGCAGCAGCGACCTCGCCTCCGACGCGACCCGCGAGAACGCCACCAGCGTGTTCACCGACCACCTGGTGAAGGGGCTGCTGGCCGGAGCCGACGACTCGGACCGCGACGGGTACGTCGACCTCAGCGACCTCTACGACTACGTCTACCAGCGGCTTCAGGCCGAGCAGCGCCAGATCCCCCAGCGCAGCTTCGCAGGCGGCGGGGACGTGGCCATCGCCCGCCGGGAGGTGACGGCCACCAAGGGGGTCACGCCCGCCCCTCCCGTGCCCGCCGCGCCGGAGGTGGAGCCGCCGCCCGTTCCTCCCCCGCCGGTCGCCGCCCCGCCCGACCGCCCGTCCGGGCGGACGCGGGCCTGGGTGGCCGCCGCGGCGCTGGCTGCGCTCGGCGTGGTCGTCGCCCTTGCCCTGATCCTGGGCGGGGACGGGGACGGGGACGCGAGGGTGGCCCCGACCACGGAGGCGACCGTAGGCGGCGAGGTGACCCGGACGACGGTGGGCGGCTCCCAGGCGTGGAAGCCCGTCCTCCACCTCGTCGCGGGCCAGGAGGTCGTGGTCGAGGCCTCCGGCACCATCCTCCACGACGTGGCCCAGGGGCGCTCGGCCGGACCGGACGGCGACCTGGCCGCCGACGTGCAGCGCTACAACGTGGTTCCCGACTTCCCCCACGGGGGCCTCATCGGGCGGATCGGCGTCGAGGGCCGGCCCTTCGGGCTGGGCGCGCGGGAGGAGTTCGCCAGCCCCGATAGCGGCGTGCTCTACCTTCAGGTGAACGACCTCGGCCTCGACAGCAACGGGGGCGAGTTCCAGGTCACCGTCCGGGTCCGGTAGGCGGCAGGCCCGCCCGCTACTCGTGGGTGCGGTAGACGATCTTGGTGTCGCCCACCCGGATCTGGTCGTCGTGGTAGAGGGGGCGGCCGGCCACGATGGGCTCGCCGTTGACGAGCGTGCCGTTGAGGGAGTGGACGTCGTGGGCCGACCAGCCGGCGGCCAGCCGTTCGAAGACCAGGTGGTGGCGGGAGACGGCGGGGTCGTCGATGACGATGTCGTTGCCGTCGGCCCGCCCGACCGTCACCTCGGTGCCGGTGAGCGGCACCTTCTCCACACCGTCGCGGTGCCAGACCTCGATGTAGGGCTCCACGGGTGAGGATTACAGCAGGCGGGTGCCCTTGAGGGGAATCTCCTGAGCGGGCGGTGAGGTCCCCGCCGGCTGGATCACGAGGGTGCCGGTGGACTCGCCGGGGCGGGTCTTGAGGAACGTCACCGTGACGGTGCACGTGCGCCCCTGGTTGAGGGACGTGCCGCAGTCGTTCTGGCCGATGCGGAACTGGTCCCGGTTGGCGCCGGTGATGGTGAACGGCTCGAAGCGGACCGTCCCGTTGCCGGTGTTGCGCACGGTCACCTCCTGCTCGTCGCCGGCCAGGCCGCCGAAGTCGATCCGCCGGGGGGTGGCCTCGAAGGACAGGTTGGCCACCGTCGTGCCGCCACCGCCCGAGGGCCCGGCCGTGCCCCCGGACCGGCCGGTGGTGGCGGTGGACTCGGCCGCCGGCTCGTCGCCGCTGCCGCCTCCGTCGTCGCCGCCGATCCAGCCCAGTTGGGTCGACACGGTGATCAGGCCGACGACACCGGTCAGCAGTCCGGCCACGCCGGTCACGAGGCCGGGGATGGTGGAGAAGAACGACTTCTTCTCTTGGACGCTCATGGCGGGTCTCCTCGGGTGGGCGGGGGGGACGCTCCGCGCTGCGCTCCCAGCCAGGCTAGCGGGCGCTCGCGAGGGCCCCG
>JBKHXX010000077.1:0-5889 GCA_046565765.1 Acidimicrobiia bacterium
TTGATGGTGGCGAGCAGCGAGTCGAGGTGGGACGGGTCGGCCAGCTCGAACTCGAAGCGGAGGCGGGCGACGCGGTCGGTGCCGGTGTGGGTGAAGCAGGAGAGGATGTTGACGTGGTGGTCGGCCAGCACGGTCGACACGTCGCGCAGCAGCTTGGACCGGTCGAGGGCCTCGACCTCGATCGACACCACGAACGAGCCGAGGCGCTCGCGGTCCCACTCCACCTCGATCTGGCGCTCCTGCATGTTGGCCGCCATGGCGAGGGCGTTGGCGCAGTCGGCCCGGTGCACGGACACGCCCCGCCCGGTGGTCACGAAGCCCACGATGTCGTCGCCGGGCATCGGGTTGCAGCAGCGGGACAGGCGGACGAGGAGGTCGTCGAGCCCCTCCACGTGCACGCCCACCGACGGCCGGCGGCTGGCCGGTCGGGGCCGGCGGACCGGTGCCGCCTCCTCGTCCTCCGGCTCGCCTCCCTGCAGCTCCCGGCCGACCCGCTGGGCCACCGTGCGGGCGGCCACATGGCCCTCCCCGATGGCGGCGTGGAGCGACTCCACGTCGGCGTAGTTGAGGGCCTTGGCCACCTCCACCAGCAGGGGGGAGTTGGTGATCTTCTGGATGGGCAGGCCCTCCCGGCGCAGGGCCCGGACCAGCTCCTCCCGCCCGTTCTCGATCGTCTCCTCCCGCCGTGAGCGGCTGAACCACTGGCGGATCTTGTTGCGGGCCCGCGGCGTGGTGACCACGTGCAGCCAGTCGCGGGAGGGGCCCGCCCCCTCGACCTTGGACGTCACCACGTCGACCGTGTCCCCCGACGACAGGCGGCTGTCGAGGGGCACGAGGCGCCCGTTGACCTTGGCCCCGATGCAGCGGTGGCCGACCTCGGTGTGGATGGCGTAGGCCAGGTCGATGGGGGTGGCGCCCACGGGTAGCGTCATCACGTCGCCCTTGGGGGTGAAGACGTAGACCTCGTCCTGCTCGAGGTCGACCTTCAGGCTCTCCATGAACTCCTGGGGGTCGGCCGTCTCCCGCTGCCAGTCGACGATGCGGTGGAGCCAGGCGGCGTCGGTCGACGGCTGGGACCCCTCCTTGTAGCCCCAGTGGGCGGCCACGCCGTACTCGGCCCGCATGTGCATCTCCCGGGTGCGGATCTGCACCTCGAGCGGCTTGCCCTCGGGACCCACCACCGTGGTGTGCAAGGACTGGTAGAGGTTGAACTTGGGCATGGCGATGTAGTCCTTGAACCGGCCCTGCACCGGCTTCCAGGTGGCGTGGATCGTGCCCAGGGCGGCGTAGCAGTCCTTGACGGTGGCGACCACGACCCGGATGCCCACCAGGTCGTAGATCTCGTCGAACTCCTTGCCCCGCACGATCATCTTCTCGTAGATGCTCCAGTTGTGCTTGGGCCGGCCCGTCACCTCGGCGTCGATTCGCAGCTCGGCCAGCCGGCCCTGCACCACCTCCACGACCTTGGACAGGTACTGGGTGCGCTCTGGGGAGCGGGCCGACACCATCTGCTCGATCTCGGCGTAGCGCTTGGGGTAGAGGGTGGCGAAGGCGAGGTCCTCCAGCTGCCACTTGATGCCGGCCACCCCCAGGCGGTGAGCCAGGGGCGAGTAGATGTCGAGCGTCTCCTGGGCGATGCGCTGCTGCTTGGCCTCCGACAGGGCGGCCACCGTTCGCATGTTGTGCAGCCGGTCGGCCAGCTTGACCAGCAGGACCCGCAGGTCGTTGGCCATGGCCACGAGCATCTTGCGCATGGTGGCGGCCTGCTGAGCCTCCCGGGAGTCGAAGCGGAGGCGGTCGAGCTTGGTGACGCCGTCGACCATGCGCTGAACCTCGGGACCGAAGTCCCGCTCGATCTCCTCGATGGTGACCCGGGTGTCCTCGACCGCGTCGTGGAGCAGGGCGGCGGCCACGGTGACGTCGTCGAGGCCGAGCTCGGCCAGGATCGTGGCCACCGCCACCGGGTGGCTGATGAACAGGTCACCCGACTTGCGCACCTGCCCGGCGTGGGCGGCGGCCGCCACCTCGTAGGCCCGGTAGATCAGGTCGGGCGACGAACGGGGGTGGCGTGCCTTGTAGGCGTCGACCAGGCTGGCCAGCTCGGCCGGCCGGCTCGGGGGCGCGGCGCTCCGTCTCCACGGCAGCACCCGGTCGACCGACGGCAACGAAGCCTCCTAGTACTCGACAAGGGACATGAGGTCCCTCCCCTCCAGCTTGGCGCGGCCGGAGAGGAACGTCAGCTCGATGACGAACCCGAGGCCGCACACGGTGCCGCCCAGCTTCTCCACCAGCCGGCAGGTGGCCGCAGCCGTGCCCCCGGTGGCCAGCACGTCGTCGACGACCAGCACCTGGTCGCCCTCGTTCACGGCGTCCTGGTGGATCTCGAGCAGGTCGGTGCCGTACTCCAGCTCGTACTCCTCCCGCTCGATCTGCCAGGGCAGCTTGCCGGCCTTGCGCACGGGCACGAAGCCGGCCCCGAACCGGTAGGCCACGGGGGCGGCGACGATGAAGCCACGAGCCTCCACGCCCAGCACCTTGGTGACCCGGCGGTCGGCGAAATGGCCGGACAGGGAGTCGATGACGGCGGTGAAGGCCTCCGGGTCGGCCAGCAGAGGCGTGATGTCCTTGAAGACGATCCCCGGCTTGGGGAAGTCGGGGATGTCTCGGATCCGCTCCTTCAACAAACGGCCCGGGTCGGTCAGCGCCGTTTGCCCTTCTTCCGGGGCCGGGGGGCCCCTGGTCGGGACCGGTTGGCGGCCGGCGCCGGACGCGTCGGCCGGGGCCGCCCAGCGTCCGCCGCCGCCACCGGTTCGTCCTTGCCCGCCGGGACCAGCACGTCCTCGTCCTCGACGGTGGCCCCCCGCCGCCTCTTGGCCCCCGAGGCGGCCGCGCCGGTCGACCGGCCGGCACCGCCCGCCAGGGCGGCGGCGGCCGCAGGCGTCAGGACCGACGACCCGCCCTTCGACTCGATGCGCTGGCGGATGGCCGCGTACTGGGGCTCGCGCTCCTTCAGCATGGCCAGGATGGGCGAGGCGATGTAGATCGACGAGTAGGCGCCGGTGATCAGGCCCACGAGGAGGGCGAGCCCGAAGTCCTTCAGCGTCACCGCCCCGAGGAGGCCGGCCCCCACCAGGAGGACCGACAGGATCGGGAGGATGGCGACCAGCGAGGTGTTGAGCGAACGCATCAGCACCTGGTTCATGGACAGGTTGACGGTGTCGCTGTAGGTCATCCGCCGCTGGGCCGACAGGCCCTTGGCGTTCTCCTCCACCTTGTCGAACACGACGATGGTGTCGTACAGGGAGTACCCCAGGATGGTCAGGAAGGCGACGACGGTGGCGGGGGTGACCTCGAAGCGCGAGATCGAGTACACCCCGACGGTGACGAGGATGTCGTGCACCACGGCGGAGAGGGCGGCCACGGCCATCTTCCACTCGAAGCGCAGGGAGATGTAGGCCATGATCAGCACGAAGAAGACGATGAGGGCGGTGCGGGCCTTCTCGGTCACGGCCCTGCCCCACGAGGGGCCAACGTCGTTGACGCTGACCTGGTCGGGCGGCACGTTCCCCAGCTCGGCCAGCCGCTCCGTCACCCGCCTGGTCTCCTCCTCGCTCTGGATGCCGGCCTGCACCCGCAGCGTGTCGGTGCCCTGGATCTGGATGCGGGCGTCGGCCAGGCCGACGTCCTCCAGGGCGTCACGGGCCTCGTTCACCGACACACCGGGCGCCTGGAGCTCCCACGCCGTGCCGCCCTTGAAGTCGATGCCGTAGTTGAGGCCCTGGAAGAGGAGGGAGAGGACCCCGGCGAGGATCACGACCGCCGACAGGGCGAACCACTTCCTGCGACCCCCGACGAAGTCGTAGTTCGTCTCGCCGTTGTAGAGCCGGTACCAGATGCTGCGCTTGACGGGCTGGTCGCTCATACCCCGGCCTTGACGAGGGGCTCCTCGGTGGGAGCGTTGAGGCCGCGGGCCACGCCCAGCCAGCGCGCCTCGGTGAACGTGCGCCGCTGGCCCAGCAGCACGACCATGGGCCGGGTGAAGAAGTAGGCGATGAACACGTCGAGCAGCACGGAGAGCCCGAGGAAGAAGGCGAAGCCCCGCACCGAGCCGACGGAGAGCACGTAGAGCACGATGGCCCCGATGAGCGAGGCCGCGTCGGCGGCGAGGATCGTGCGGTAGGCCCGCTTGAAGCTCCGGTCGACGGAGGACCGCACCGTCTTGCCCGAACGGATCTCGTCCTTGAGGCGTTCGAAGTACACGACGTAGGAGTCCACCGTGACGCCCACCGACACGATGATGCCGGTGGCGCCGGCCAGGGTGAGGGCGAGGCCGCTGGTCTGACCCAGGAGGGTCACGAGGGAGTACATGAGGGCCCCCGTGACGATGAGGCCGAGGAGCACGACCAGGCCGAGCGCCCGGTAGTACACGACCATGTACAGCACGACCAGGGCCAGGCCCACCAGGCCGGCACCGATGCCGGCCCGCAGCGAGTCCTTGCCGAGGCTGGCCGACACCGTCTGGACGGTCTGGCGGTCGAGCTGGACGGGGAGGGCGCCGTAGCGGAGGACGAGGGCGAGGTCCTTGGCCTCCCGTTCGGTGAAGTTGCCGGTGATCTGGCCCTCACCGGGGAAGCTGGTGGTCTGCAGGCTCGGGGCCGAGCGGACGACCCCGTCGAGGTCGATGGCGATCTGGCCCCCCTGGCCCACCTTGGCCGCCATCTCGTTCCACTGGCGGGTGCCCTCGCCGGTGAGGGAGAACTCCACCCGCCACACCCCGGTGGTGGGCTCGATGGTGGCCTGGGCGCCGGAGAGGGCCTGGCCGTTGACCTCGGCGGGACCGAGCAGGTAGCGGGCGACGACGGTGTCCCCCTGCTTCTCGGGCAGCACGACGGTCTTCTCGGGTGAGTTCTCCTCGGGGGGCGTGGTGCGGGTGACGTCCACCGGCGCGGTCGTGGTGGTGGTGGCCGCGGCCGTGGTGTCGGTGGCTTCCACGGTGGTCGACGTGGTGGGCGCCGTGGTGGTGGTGGCGGTGGCCGACTCGCTCGCCGGCAACTGCTGGAGCACTGGCCGGAAGTAGAGCTGGGCGGTGGTGCCGATCAGCTCCAGCGCCCGTTCCCGGTTGCGGACGCCCGGCAGCTGGACGATGACGTTCTCGCCCTGGCGGCTGATCTCCGGCTCGGCCACGCCGAGGGCGTCGACCCGGCTGCGGATGATCTCGATGGCCTGGTCGAGCACCGCCGACGGCACGTCGGTGCGGGGCTGGAGCACGACGGAGATGCCGCCCTGGAGGTCGAGGCCGAGCTGGGGCGAGTTGCCCGAGACCAGCGTCGCCGTGAAAGCCCCGCCGACCAGCACCAACACGGTGACGAGGGAGATGACGAGCCCCCGGCGCACGTCAGCCGTCCTCGTCGGCGACCGGGTCGTCGGGGGCCGCCGCCGGCGCCTCCTCGGTGAGGCGCTGGCTGACGGCGGCCCGCAGGACCCGCAGCTCCACCCCCGGGGCCACCTCGACCGTCATGGCCTCGTCGTCGACCGCCTGTACCCGGCCGTAGATGCCGCCGGCGGTGATGATCCGGTCACCGGCGCGCAGGGAGGACACCACCTCTTGGTGCTGGCGGAGCCGGCGCTGCTGTGGGCGGATGAGCAGGGCCCACATGAGCCCGAACGTGAGAAGGAGTGCGATCAGGGGTTCCATGGCCGAACGCGGGACCCGGAGGGCCGAAGTCGCAGGTTAGCGCGGCGCTCCCGCTGCGAGCTGCTCGGTCAGTGAGTATGGAACGGCCGGCCCGTTCCGCATCTTGCGTGGATTGCCCACCATGAGGCGGACCGAGCCACATACGGAAGAAGGAGCCGGCCGTGTTGATCCATGTTCCCCCTCAAGCACGCGTC
>JBKHXX010000078.1:0-84873 GCA_046565765.1 Acidimicrobiia bacterium
CTCCAAGGAGATCCGGCTCGCGGACCCACCAGCCCATCCCTCCATCGTGACAGCTGTCCGAGAGATCGACACGGGTGGGGCCAAATGAGGTGAGCACGGTGGGGCCAGTCCGGCTTGACACACTCACCTCTCGTTCCCGCTCCGCCCGACGGCTCTCGATCCGGGCCTCGTCGTGGACGACGCGGGCCACCACGCTCCCCCGCTCGAACAGCACGAACGCCTCGGGCCTCTCCGCCACATCCCGTCCTGTCGTTCCCGACATCTCGCCGTCTGGCGCCGGTCGTGTCCAGTCGGGTGGCAGAACATGGAGCGTCGAGGGGTCCATGTCGTTCTCCAGGCAGATGGCCTCGATGTGGCGGTCCAGGCCCAGCTCGGCGTGACAGACCACGTCGAGGAACTGCTGGTCGGGACCGACCCGGCCGGTGAGGGCCGGATGCACCAGGACCCGGACGCCCCGGCCGACGAACTGGTAGAACTCGCTGAAGCTGCCGTAGGGACGAAGCGGTGCCACCACGGAGATGGGGGGGAAGTCGTACCCCTGCCCCAGCATCTTCAGTTGGACGATGCCTTGCAGATCACCCGCGTCGGACTCGAAGCGTTCACGCGTCCGCCGGATCTGGGTCTCGGTCATGCTGTGATGCAGCCAGGCGCAGGGGATGCCGTGGTCGTTGGCGATGTTCGAGATCTGCTCGGCGTGTCGCTCCCCGAGAGCGGAGAAGAGCACTCTCGGCTTGACGGGGTAGAGGATCTCGCCCTGGCGGTCCAGGCAGGTCTTGACGGTGCGCATCACCTGGCGAATGGGCTCGTGGGACTTCGCCGTGATCCGCGCCAGCTTGCGCTCGTCCGCGATTAGCTCCAGCAGAGCTTCTCGGCCCACGATCTCCTCCCGGTAGCCGTCCGGCCAGACCATCTCGTAGGTGGTCGCCACGGGGTCGGGCGCGAACTGATGGACACGGAGGTTCTTGGCGTTGCCGTCGGCGATCGAGTCGATGAGTCGGTAGCGATAGACCACGTCGGCGTCGATCGGGCGCCCATCGAGGCGCTGAAAGCATGCCGACATGAGGAGTGTCCGGGCCCGCTCGAAGTGGTGGAAGAGGCGCTGGTAGGACTCGGCGGCCGCGATGTGGGCCTCGTCGACCACGATGAAGTCGATGTCGTCGGGGAGGAGCTTCGTCAGGAGATCATCCGGGTCCTCACCCGTTCCCAGCGAGTGGAAGTTGGTCACGATGATGTCGGCCGCCAGCAGCTCCTCACGGGTGATGCCTCGGACCGCCCCCTCCTCGCGGTCGAGGGTGCGGACCGCCGGGGGCGGGAAACCGGGGATCAAGGGTCCGCCCGGAAGGTTGTAGAGGACGTTGCGGGACTGGGTGTGGTCCAACGCCGTGTCGAACGTCCCGCGGATGACGTTGCCAGGGGTGACGATGAGTCCCCGACGGCGAGCGAAGCCCAGGCAGGCGACCACGCCCAGTGCGGTCTTTCCGGCCCCCACGGCCATCACGCAGGCGGCGTCGTCGCCTCCACTTCCGTAGTAGTTGGCCAGGGCGCCAAACGCCTCTTGCTGGCAGCGGCGCAGCGTGAGGTGGTTGAGCTTGTCCCGCACGCGGTCGAAGTAGCCGTCCGCCACCTGCGACTCCTTTCCTGTTCGGGGGCGGGGCGAAGCCGCCAGGGCACAAAGGGGGTTGGGCTCCATCTCAGGGCGCTCGACCTTGGGGTGCTCCACCAGGAGACGGTCGAGTTCGGCGTCGATGCGAAGGACGGCCTGGAGCTGCGCCACGCACCGGGCGGTGTCGAGCCGGATGGCGTCGTAGGAGAACCGCACCACCTGTCGACCGGTGGCGGCAAGGTCGTTCTGACGCATCCGGTCATATGTGAACGCCCACCTGGTGCCGTGGAACTCGAACCCGTCTAGCTCTACGGCGACAACGATGCGTGCCCCGGTCAGCTCGTAGTCCAGGCGATAGCGGCGGCCGGCAACCTCCACCTCGACCTGCGCCCCCAGGCGCGCGACGATCTCGGGCTCTACCGCCGGGGCCAGGACCCATCGCAGGAAGGCCCACTCCAGGAACGAACTCGACTGCACCCGCTCCCAGAGCGGGGCGGCCGTCAAGCGTCCTCCGCTTCGAGAACCGCGAGGCGCTCTCGCAGCTCCTCTGCCTTCTCCGGGAGCTGGTCGAACCACTCGGCCAGGGTTGCGACCTCCAGCGCCTCGCGTAACGCCCCTTCTCGCTCGTAGAGCGTGATCAGCGTCTTGAAGGCGCTGACGCTGTAGAACCCACCTTTCGGCCGGTACTCGTCCGAGACCGCATCTGGCCGAGCCTGGATGAGCCGGATGTCCAGCCAGCAGAGACGCTCGACGTCGTCGAGCACCTCGGGCTCAGCCCGTCGGCGGCTCCAGAGCGCCGTCGCGGCGCCCTGAATGGCGAAGTGGTAGTCGGTGGCCTGACCTGGCACCTCCAGCGCCTCGGCGACGTTGCGGAGCACCTTGGCGGTGGGCATGGCGTTCCAGTCCACGAAGGCCCGCTCGTGAGCAGGTGACGCCGATCCGTTTCCCCACCACAGTGTCTGAGGCGGACCCCCAACGTCCTCGTTCCGGTCGGAGGTGTGGACCTCCGGAACGGCGTTGTGCCCCTTGAGTCGGCGCCGGTCGACACCCGGCCCCTCATAAGCGACACCGGGTATCTCTGCGAACCGCCGGAACCAGTCGATGCTCACGCCGCCGACCGCGACCGCCGCCCTCCGCTCATCCCTTCAAGGGTAGATGCCACCTTCCCCACCCAGCGCTTTGCCCGTAGCTTGGCCCTTGTCCGTCGTTCGGCTGCTTGGCGCCGCGTCCGCGGCCTGGTCGAAAAAACATTCGCTTTCCGCTCGCGCGTACGTTTACCGCGGTGCTCCTCTTTCGGGCAGCGGAGGAGTTGAACTTGCCCGTTCCGGGCCCGAACCTGTTCTGACCTCCGTATCTTGGTGACATGCCCTCGAAGCGCGACCACCTCCTCCCGCAGCTCTACGTCCGGCGCTGGGCTGATGCCGACGGCCAAGTGCGGCTGGTCGACACGCGTGAGGGACGTTCGTTCTTCGCCAACGTCGCCGTGTGGTAGCCGACGTCAGCAAGAGCCGGACGCTCCAGATGCAGACACGCCGGCCAAGATCGCGGCGGGATGACTGCCGCACGCAGGTCGCACGGGTGCTCGATCAACCCGCTCCCTCGCTGGACTGGAATGGAACGTTTGCATTGCCACCCAGTTGTCTTGCGATGCTCCTACCATCGAACGAGAACTCCCGAAGAACGGCGGCAAGCAATGTGGCGACAATGTGACCTCCATGTTCATACAGTCCCCAACGAGCAATGCTCGGAGGAGTGGGATGCAGCCGCGTGGGTTCGCGCCGCTTTGGACATGGGGCTCGATGTTGTCGCAGTAGCGGATCACGACCACGTCGATCATGTGGCCGACGCCGTCGCTGCAGCGCGAGGCAGTTCTTTGGAGGTCGTTCCCGGCGTCGAATTGTCGACCGACCGTGGCCACGTGCTGGTCCTCGCGCCTGGCGGAAGCTCCGTCGTGCTCGCGGAACTTATTACGCGAGTTGGAGCGCGGCCCGGCCACCAAGTGCCTTTCGATGATGTTGTCGCAGCCCTAGAAGCGCGCCGATCAAATGGTGAACCTTTTGGCCACCATCTTGTAACAATAGGCTCTCACGTCGACATGGAGGGATCCTTACTCGGTGCTAACAACCCGCTTAGCGTCGACGGGCAGATCCAACTTGCGAGTCGCCTCCATGCCCTCGAGGTCTGCCGCGCTGATGTATTAGACCAGTGGCTCCGAACAGGTGTCAAGCAGTCTGGTCGTCGTTTCACATTCGTACGCGGCTCGGATGCTCATACGATCCGTAACTGGGAGACGCGGTTCACCTGGCTCTATCTTCCTAATTTATCGGTTTCAAGCTTTCGCCACGCGTTTGCACTTCCGGAATCCGCGGTACGTTTCGACAACCCACCATCAGCACCTTCTTGGTGGATCGAGTCAATCGAGTTCGTTGGTGGTCACCACGATGGATCACGTTTTGAGTTCTGCGAACGCTCGAATGCCCTAATAGGCCCGCCAAATTCGGGAAAGTCCCTAGTGGTCGACGCACTCAAGTTTGTTTTCGGCGTGACCTGTGATATTCCTGAGGTTGAGGCAGTGTCAACATCCCGCGCGAAGAAGTGCCTACCTATTGGAACGGCGATAGAGGTTCGCGTTCGAACGCCTACGGGCCAGAAGGTGCTCAGTCGAACTGTTGGTGGAACCGCGGCGGCCCAGCCGCCATTCCGTCCGATAATTTTCAGTCAGACCGAACTCACACGAAGAGGAATGGCTACCTCGCCATCGATAGCGTTACTTGATCTGCACGTGCCACGTGTTGACGTCCTTAAGACTGAGATCGACGATCAGTCCCGCTTGTTGGAGGAGCGATTTCTCGACCTTGTCGCGACAGCAAGGGACGCAGCTGCGCTTCACGAGATCGTCGCAAATCCGCAGGATGGGCTGGACGCAACGAAGGCAGAACTTGGACGCCTCTTGGGCACTGAGGAGATCGCGCGCCGAGCGACCGACGCCGTGCGCGTTCTGCAGTGGCGGGAGAAGGTGGACAAGTCGGTCGAGCAATGGGAGCGAACGTTCGTTGCCACGTCGCCGAAACCTCCCCCAGCCCCCCGACTGTCCGATAAGCAAGAGCTAGGTCGATTCATGCCGAGCGCCGAACTCACATCGATCGGCCAGAAGTTCAGCGACTCGGTTAGGGCCGCCGTTGTCGCAGCACGGAACGAGATGCGTTCCGTCCTAGCTCGAGATGAGTCCGACTTCGTCCAGTTACAGAAAGACCTGCACGCAGAACTGAAGGCGGCTGGGTTCGATGCTGGGACTGAAGTGACCGCTCGCCTCGACGATCTCCGAAACCGTGTCGGGGAATTGGAAGAGACCCAAAACGAACTCCATGATCTCGAGGCGGAGCTTGACGGCGGCCTTGACGAACTGCGGGAGCTACTTGGCCAGGCAGAACAAGCGCGCGAGGCTTTGAGCGCCGCGCGGAAAGCGGCTTGCCGGGCCGTGAACAGTTCGATGCGAACATTCTTTGCTCGGATCGACCCGCGAGGTGTGAACGAACGCATCGACAGCGTCATTGACGACCTGAAGACTGGGACATACATGCGCCCGGAGACCAGACGTCGGATACGCGACGGTCTAGACCGTTACGGATTGCTGGAGTACGCACTTCGTTACCTTCAGCGCAGGGAAGGAGCACCCCGTGAGCCGATCTCGGATCAGGACCGAATCGTCCAAGAGGCCATCGAGCGCGGACGCCTCCAGGACATTGCTCGTCTAGCTTGTCTATGGCCAGGCGACGCACTGTTTCTTGATAGGAAAACCTCACCGCCGACACCATTCTCGGAGCTGACCGAAGGTTTGCGAGCCCTAGCTATCAAGGAGATTTCGTTTGCTGCGTCGGATCTTCCGGTCGTGTCGGATCAGCCGGAAGACGCTGTTCCGACTCGCTCCGTCTTCGACAGCCTAGTGCCGACACTTCGGGAGCAGCGCACCGGGCGACAGTTCATCGTTGTTAGCCACGACGCCAACATCGTAGTCGCAAGCGATGTTGAGCGTGTCTGCGTCCTTGATGCGAACGAAGACGGGTCTCCTCATACCGGTACGCTGTTCGACCCAGTAATTCGCAGCGCGGCGCTAGAACATCTTGAAGGGGGGCAGGCGGCGTTCAAACTAAGGGCGGCCAGGTATGAACAGCTGGATTAGCGTGGCCCCGGGAAGCTCACTGAAGACCTCGCCCGAGGGGAGCGCATTTGCGCACTGAGCCCGTCCCGCACACCCGCCCCCTCCTGAGCCGGTCTGCACCGAGCGAGGCGAGATCGCGATGACCACGAGCGGTGGCGGCCTCCACGGGAGTGGTTCCTGCCCCCTGGGCTTGCCGAGGCTCGACTCAGAAGTCACGCGTTGGCCTGTGGATAACGGCAAACCGTGAGAACCGCCGTGAGAACCATACGTCCGCGAAAACCGGAAACGGGGGGTCGCAAACGGTCACCTATGGTCAAGACCGAAACTCGCAAAAGTCCTGGTCAGAGGCCATACGGGGCACCAGCGGGCACTTGTGGAGTCGTGTGGAAAACCTGTGGATGGGCTCTACGGATCAGAAGGTTGGGGGTTCGAATCCCTCCCAGCGCGCTAGGCCTTGGTTATTGGGTTCGTCACCTGAGCATCGCCTCACTTCGGACCCCTTCTCGGGATCCTTTGGCCGGTCGGCCGACGGAAAGCGCGCTTCCTGGAGCGGACGGTCCAATCAGGCGCCGGCAGGCCGAGCGGGGCTGCTTCCCGCCCGCAGCGTGCGATCCGGGGCGGCCAGCGACTCTTGCGTGACCTTGTGAGTCCACTGAGGACTCTAAACGAAACCTCGAGTCTCTTTCGAGTGGTCCGTGACCGGCTGCCCGAGCCGTTGCTCTACCTGTCTCCGTACTTCGAGGAACACGACGCGACGAGTACTACGGCGCGCTGCAGGGCGTCCGTGAGCGCGGCGACCTCGAACAGTGGCTCGCCCTGTTCCTGGACGGCGTCCGCGTGCAGGCCACGGGTGCGCAGCATCGGTGCTCGGTCATGGCACGCGGCGCTGGCGTACCGTTTGGCCGTGAGCGCCGAGCCACTGCTGGCGGCCCGTGTCGCGTACGGCCGGCGGGACTGGGTCGCAGCCCGCGAGTGCTTCCGTGCGGTCCGCCAGGCTGGCTCGCTTCCCGGTGAGGACCTGTACGCGCTGGCCAACTCGCACTGGTGGCTGGGAGAGATCGACGACGCCCTGCCGCTGCTGACCGAGGCGCACCGGGCGCTGCTGGAAGAGGGGCAGCCTCGCACCGCGGCCCTGGTCGCCCTCGACACCGGGTACACCTACGCGCTGCGGGGCGAGGAGGCACAGGCGTCGGGATGGCTGGCCCGGGCGGCGCGGCTCCTGGAGGGCGAGGGCGACTGTGCCGAGCAGGGGTACCTGCTCTACTGCAACGTGGAAGAGGACTGCGCCGGCGAGGACCTCGACGCCGCCCTGGCCGGCGCCCGCCAGGTGATGGCGATCGGCCGCCGATTCGGGGACCGGTGCCTGATGGCGCTGGCCGCACTAGCGGAAGGGCGGATCCGCATCCGGCAGGGAGCGCTGGCCGAAGGTCTGGCGCTGCTCGACGAGGCGATGGTGGCAGCGGTCTCCGACGACCTGGACCCAGGCTGGGCCGGGAACATCTACTGCAACCTCATGCGGACCTGCTGGGAGCTGGGCGACTGGCAGCGGGCCGAGGAGTGGACGGCGGTCACCGCCCGCTGGTGCGAGACGATGCCCGGCGCCGGCCCATTCATGGGGATCTGCCGTGTGCACCGGGCTCAGGTGCTTCAGCTGCGCGGTGACTTCGCGGCAGCCGAGGCCGAGGTGCTCCACGTCTGCGAGGAATTGGCCCACTTCCACGTGACGATGGTGGGCGAGGCCCGCTACCAGCTCGGGGAGCTGTGCCGCCAGCGCGGTGACCTCGCCGGAGCGGAGCAGGCCTTCGCCGACGCCCACCGGCTCGGTCGGGACCCGCAGCCCGGCCTCGCCCTCCTCCGCCTGGCGCAGGGACGGCCCGCCTCCGCGGCCGCAGTGATCAGCCGCGTCCTCAACGCGACCAGCGACCGCCTCGAACGGGCCCGGCTGCTCCCCGCCGCGGTGGAGGTCCTGATCGCGGCCGGGGAGCCCGACCGGGCCGGCATCGCAGCTGAGGAGCTGGTCGCCCTGGCCGACGGTTACCGCACCGCGGGGATGCGCGCCCACGCCGCCCACGCGCGCGGCGCAGTCGACATGGCCCGGGGCGACGCCACCAGCGCCTGTGAACCGCTGCGCGACGCGGTGGAGACCTGGCAGCGCATCGGCGCCCGCTACGACGCGGCCCGTTCTCGGCTGCTGCTGGCCAAGTGCCTCGCCTCGCTCGGCGACGACGACGGCGCGGCGATGGAGACCAAGGCCGCCCGGGCTGAGCTCGAGGCGCTCGGCGTGCCCGCCCCGCGCTCGCTCCCCGGGCGCCGAGCCGACGGGCTCACGAGCCGGGAGGCCGAGATCCTCCGGCTCATGGCCGACGGCCGCTCCAACCAGGAGATCGCCGACATGCTCTTCCTCAGCGTTCGCACCGTGGAGCGGCACCTCGCGACCGCCTACCAGAAGCTGGGCCTGAGCGGCCGCAACGCCCGTGCCGGCGCCATCCGGTACGTGCTCGAGGGCGGCGCAGCTACGTAGACGAATGGGTAGTGGCACCGATGCCGGGGAGCCCCTTCGTCCGTACGGTGAACCGCATGTCCACCATGACCCTCACCACAGCGGCGCCGGCTCCCGCGCAGGAACGGGCGGTCGCCATCCTGCTGACCGCCTTCGCCGCCGACCCGCTGATCCGCTGGATCTATCCCGACCCGGCCACCTACGTCACCGCCTTCCCCGAGGTGCTCCGGCGCTTCGGCGGTGAGGCGTTCCTGGCCGGCACCGCCGCCATCGCCGACGACCACAGCGGCGCTGCGCTGTGGCTCGCCCCTGACGCCCATATCGACTACGACCCGCTCGTCGAACACTTCCAGCGCACCGTCGACCGGGGGCGCGTCCACATCGTCCTGGACCTCCTCGGCGAGATGTCCGAGCACCACCCCACCGAGCCCGTCTGGTACCTGCCCTTCATCGGCGTGGACCCGGCCCACCAGGGCCGGGGGGTCGGGAGCGAGCTGCTCGCGGCCGGCCTGGCCCGCGCCCACCGCGACGGCCTGCCCGCCTACCTCGAGGCCAGCACACGCCGCAACCGGGCCCTGTACGAGCGGCACGGTTTCACCGTCACCGGCGAAGTGCGTGTCGGCGACTCCCCGCCGCTGTGGCCCATGCTCCGGGAGGCGCGGCCGTGAGCTGGCCCGAAACGCCCGCGTCGCCCGCTCACGCCTACCAGGCCTACTACGGCCCCGCCATCTTCGAGCCCCTGGCCGAGCAGGTGGTCGCTGCCAACCCTCCTCCACCGGGTGCGCGGGTGCTCGACGTGGCCTCCGGCACCGGCATCCTCAGCCGCCGTCTCGCCGCCGCCGTCGGCAGCGGAGGCCGGGTCCTGGGTGTTGACGTCAACCCCACGATGGTGCAGGTGGCCCGCGACGTCACCGGCGACATCCCCACCATCGAGTACCGCCAGGGGGACGGGACCGCTCTCGACCTGCCGGACGGGGCCTTCGACGCCGTCTACTGCCAACAGGGACTCCAGTTCTTCCCCGACCGGGCTGCCGGCGCCCGCCAGATGCGCCGCGTCCTGACCGGCTCGGGACGGGCGGTCGTCGCCTGCTGGCGAGGCCTTGACCACCACCCCCTCTTCGCCGCCCTCGCCGACGCCGAGGAGCCGCACCTGGGAGCGCTCGGCGTGGAGGTCACCCGGGCCGAGCTCGAAGCCCCCTTCTCCCTGGGCGATCCCGCCGAGCTGGAAGCGCTCCTGTGCGGTGCCGGGTTCCGGGAGGTCTCGATCAGCCCCGTGTCGATCGACGCCCGGTTCGCCGACGCCGACCGGTTCGTGCACCACATGGAGTACGCCTACGCCGCAGTGATCCCCCAGTTCGCGGCCCAGCCGGAAGCGTTCGCGAGGTACCTCCACGCCATCGAGCACGACACCCGGCAGGTCGTCGAGAGCCACCGCCAGGGCGACCACGTCGTCGTACCCATGCACGCCCACGTCGCCGTCGCCCGCTGAGACGGCCGCCCGCCCGCGCTCAGCCGGCGCAGGCGGGGGGAGTGGCGATCGGGGCCGGGGGCGGGCCGGGCTGGGCGGGGTTGAGGTAGGTGACCACCATGGGCACCGCCGCCCCCGTCTCGTTGCGGATGAGGTGGAGGGCCTGACCGCCGATGTAGGGGTTGTCGGGGCCGTACGACGTGCGGTTGCACGCGGTGTCGTAGACCGCCAGCTCGCCAGACAGGATGGCCACCGCGTGGATGCCCCGGTGGGCGTGCCAGCCCGACGACTCGCCCGCCTCGTAGGCCAGGTTGAGCACGGTGACGTCGCCCGGGCCGTGGATGGTGAGGCCGGCCGGCTCGGTGGGGGTCGCCGCTGCAGGGGGGAGGGCCGGCGCGACGGTGCGGTCGGGCCAGGCCAGGAGCGAGACGAGGGCGAGGGCCATGGCCAGCACCCCGCTACCGATGAGGAGCAGCGGCCGGGCCGGAACCGGCGGCCGGCTGCTCGCCGTCGTCGTACCGGGTGCCCACGTCGCCGCCGTCGACGTCTGCATGATTCCTCCTTGGGTCACCGTCACTCTGCCGAAGGGCGGTCGCAGGGCGGTCGCAGACGGGTCGGGCCCGGAGCCGCGGCCGTACGCTGGCGGCGCCAAGGGAAGGAGACGCGATGGCAGAGGTGACCGAGATCCGGCTACCCGGGGTGGGCGTGCGCCACGAGTTCACGACCTCCTCGGGCGAGCGGCTGGGCGTGCTCGCGCACCGCAGCGGCAGGCGGGAGATCGTCGTCTACCACCGCGACGATCCGGACGCGGCCAGCACCATCCTCCACCTGAGCCCCGACGACACCCGCACGCTGGCCGAGTTGCTCGGAGCGTCGCAGGTGAGCGAGGCCGTGATGACGGTGCAGCAGGAGCTGGAGGGTCTCGCCATCGACTGGATCACCCTGCCGGAGCATTCGGGCTTCGCCGGCGCCACCATCGCCGAGGGCCAGTTCCGCACCCGGACCGGCGCCTCCATCGTGGCCGTGATGCGGGGCGACACGACGATCCCCGCCCCCGGGCCGGAACACCGCTTCGAGCCGGGGGACGTGGCCGTGGCGGTGGGCACGATGGAGGGACTGGCCCAGCTGCGCGATCTGCTCGTGCAGTGAGCCACCTCGCCGCCGTCAGCGGCGACGGGGCCATCGTCTTCATCGAGGTGGGCGCGGTGGTGCTGTTGCTGGCCGGCCTGGCGCGCCTGGCCGGGTGGCTCCGGCTGACCACCATCCCCTTCTACCTCCTGGCCGGCCTGGCGGTCGGGGAGGGGGGGATCGTGCCCCTCGACGTGAGCGCCGAGTTCATCTCGGTCACGGCCGAGATGGGCGTGCTGCTGCTGCTGTTCACCCTGGGACTGGAATACACCGGCGACGAGCTGCGGCAGGGGCTACGGACCGGCGCGGTGCCGGGCGTGACCGACGCCGTGCTCAACTTCACACCGGGCTTCGTGGCCGGGTTGGTGCTCGGCTGGGGACCGACGGCGGCCGTGCTGCTGGGCGGGGTGTGCTGGATCAGCTCGTCGGGCGTGGTGGCCAAGGTCTTGACCGACCTCGACCGCCTGGGCAACCGGGAGACCCCCACCGTTCTCAACCTGCTCGTCCTCGAGGACTTGGCCATGGCCGCCTACCTGCCGGTGGCGGCCGCGCTGGTGGCGGGGCGGGCGTTCGGGGCGACGCTGGTCACGGTGGCGGTCGCCCTGTTCGCCGTCGCCGTCATCCTCACCGTCGCCATCCGCTGGGGCGACCTCCTCAGCCGGGCGCTGGCCCGCGGATCGGACGAAGCCCTGCTCCTGGCCGTGTTCGGGATGACGCTGCTGGTGGCGGGGGTGGCCGAGCAGGTCGAGGTGTCGGCCGCCATCGGGGCGTTCCTCGTGGGCCTGGCCCTGTCGGGACCGGTCCAGGCTCGGGCGGCGCCGCTGGTCGAGCCCCTCCGTGACCTCTTCGCCGCCATCTTCTTCCTCTCCTTCTCCTTCCAGATAACCCCGAGCTCGATGTTCGGGGCGCTGGTCCCGGCGGCCGTGCTGTTGCTGCTGGGGGTGGCCGGAAAGATGGGGGCGGCCTGGGTGGCGTGCGAGAGGGCCGGAGTGGGGATCCGAGGCCGGGTGAGGGCCGGGACCGCTCTCGTCGCTCGGGGGGAGTTCTCGATCGTGATCGCCAGCCTGGGCTCGGGCCTGGGAGTGGGCGGGGACCTCATCGCCCTCGCCGGCGCGTACGTCCTGCTGTCGGCCGTCGTCGGCCCGGTGCTGGCCAAGGTCGCCGACGCCGTTCCGCTGCGGCAGGGCCGGGCCCGCCCGGCTCGCACCTAGCCCGAGCGGGCGGGCTCCAGCTCCGGCTCGTCGGGGGCGGCCTCGGCGTGGCCCTCCACGTCGAGGCGGGGGACGATGCGGTCGAGCCAGCGGGGCAGCCACCAGTTGCGGTCGCCCAGCAGCTCCATGGTGGCCGGCACCAACAGCATGCGGACGATGGTGGCGTCGAGGAGGATGGCGGTGGCCAGCCCCGTGCCCATCAGCTTGACCACCCGGTCGTTCTCGAGGATGAAGGCCCCGAACACGAAGACCATGATGGCGGCGGCGGCGGTGATCACCTTGGCCGTAGCGGCCAGGCCGTCGGCCACCGAGGTGCGGCTGTCGCCGGTTCGGGTCCATTCCTCTCGCACCCGGGACAGCAGGAACACCTCGTAGTCCATCGAGAGCCCGAACACGATGGCGAACAGCATCATCGGGGCCCAGGGCTCGATGGGGGCGGGCTCCACGCCGGTGAGGGCGCTGCCCCAGCCCCACTGGAACATGGCCACGACGATCCCGTAGGCGGCGCCGATCGACAGCAGGTTCATGACCACCGCCTTGAGCGGCACCAGCACCGACCGGAACACCACGAGCAGCAGCAGGAAGGACACGGCCAGCACGGCCGCGAAGAAGTAGGGGAGGCGGGCCGCCAGGTAGTCGGCGAAGTCCACGTTGACCGCCACCGTGCCGGTCACGGCGACCTCCACGCCGGCGGACCGCTCGGCGGGGGGAAGCACCTCGTTGCGCAGGCGGTCGACGAGGTCGGTGGTGGCTTCCTCCTGCGGGCCGCTGGCGGGCACGAGGTTCCACAGGGCGGCCGTCGGGTTCTGCTCGTCGTTGGGCTGGGCCGGGGAGAGGAAGGCGACGCCCGAGTCGGCCTCGGCGGCCCGGGTGACGGCGTCGAGCCGGCTCACGTCGAAGCCCGGGGGCAGGGACGCCACCAGCAGCAGCGGGCCGTTGAAGCCGGGGCCGAACCCTTCCACGAGCAGGTCGTAGGCCTGCTTGGTGGTCGTCTCCTGGGCGTAGTTGCTCTCGTCGGAGAACCCCAGGCGCAGGCTGAGCACGGGGACGGCCAGGAGCAGCAGGGCCACTGCGCCGGCGATGGCGGCCGCCCACGGCCGGTGCTGGATGAACCGGCTCCACCGGTAGGCCGGCGTCTCCTGCCGGGGCTTGGCCGGCGCCCGCCGGACCTGCTTCTTGAGGGGTGGCACGAAGAAGCCGGCGATGAGCACCACCGCGGCCAGGGGCAGGGCGACGGTGAGCGGCGTGAACTTGAGGCCCACGCCGACCAGGGCGATGGCCACCAGGCCGGCGGCGACGAGCCCCCGCCAGCGGGTCAGCTCGATGCGGTGGCCGGCGAAGCCCAGCAGGGCGGGGAGCAGGGTGAGGGAGGCGACCACCGTGACCGCCACCACCGACGCCGCGCCCAGGGCCAGGCCGGTGACGAAGCCGACGCCCATGAGGAGCATGCCGAGCAGGGAGATGACGACGGTGGTGCCGGCGAAGAGCACGGAGCGTCCGGCCGTGTCGAGGGCCACGGTGACCGCCTCCCGCACGCTGTGGCCGCCGTGGAGCTGCTCGCGGTACCGGGTGGCGATGAGCAGCGCGTAGTCGATGCCCACGCCCAGGCCGATCATGATCCCGAGGAAGGTGGTGAAGTCGGGGATGGGGGCGACGTTGCTCAGGAGCGTGATGATCGCCGTGCCCAAGCCGATCCCGAACAGGGCGACGCCGATGGGCAGGCCCATGGCCAGGACGGAGCCGAAGGCCAGGATGAGGATGACCATGGCGAAGGCCAGGCCCAGGATCTCCGACGACGGCTCCTCGAAGGCGGCGAAGATGAACCCGCCCAGCTCGATGCGCAGGCCCCTGATGTCGGGCAGGCCCTCCAGGACCTCGTCACGGATCTCGTTGGCCCGGGCGAAGTCGATGTCCTCGGGGAACTCGACGTTGGCGAAGGCGATCTTCCCCTCGCTCGGCCCCCGGGAGGAGATCTGGCGCTCCCCCTCGGGCTCGTAGGGGCTCTGCACCCGGGCCACGTCCTCGATCTGGGCGACACGGGCGAAGAGCGCCTCCATGGCAGAACGCACGGCCGGGTCCTCGACGCCCTGCTCCGCCTCGAAGACGATGGTGCCCACCGGGCCCGTGCCCTGGCCGCCGAAGGACTCCTCCAGGATGTCGAAGCCGGTCTTGGACTCGACGTCGGGGAGGTTGAACTCGTCCCGGAAGCCGCTGCCCACCGCCCCCGAGACCCCGCCCACGATCACCAGCACGGCGACCCAGAGGAGCAGGACCGCCTTGCGGCGGTCGTGGCACCACGAACCCAGTCGTCGGAACACGTCCCCTCCTGCCTCTCTGCTGTCGCTCCACCCTCCGACGTGGCAAAACGCCGGAACTCATCGGTCCGCGCGGGCCCCCTCCGCGTCAATTACTCAAGGTAACGTCCCCGCCCGTGGCCAGCACCCCGGGCCAGGCACAGGCGATCCGCCGGTTGAGCCGCCGTCTCCTCATCCGGGCCGGCGTCGCGTTCGGTGTGCTGGTCCTCTGCCCGCTGCTGTTCTGGGCCTTCGAGCACGAGCGCAACGCCGACGTCGGCAACATCCTCTCGGGGTTCACCTGGCTGCTCCGAACGCTCTTCGAGGGCGGCTCGGCCTACGACATCGAGACGGGCGCGGGCTACGCCGTCTATTACGTGGTCCAGATCTCGGGGGTGAGCCTCGTCGCCTTCCTGACGGGCGCGGTGGCATCGAGGCTGGTCAGCACCGTCATGGCGAAAGGCAAGGGCATGGGGTCGACGAAGCGGAGCGGGCACATCGTCATCTGCGGGTGGAGCTCGAAGGGGGCGGAGATCCTCCGGGAGCTGCGGGCGCCCCAGCTGGAGGACAAGCGGCCGGTCGTCGTGCTCGCCCCCCTGGAGAACGACCCCACGCGCTACGAGGACGTGGAGTTCATCCGGGGCGACCCCACCGACGAGGTCGACCTGCGCCGGGCGGGGATCGACCGGGCCGAGACCGCCATCATCCTGGCCGACGAGTCCTCCCCGTCGGCCTCGGCCGGCGACCGGGACGCCCGCACCCTGCTCGCGTGCCTGGCCGTGGAGACCATCAACCCCACCTGCTACACGTGCGTGGAGGTCATCCGCTCCGAGAACCGCCAGCACTTCGCCCGTACCCAGGTGAACGAGATGGTGGTGAGCGCCGAGCTGACGGGGGCGCTGCTGGCCAGCTCGGCCACCGTCCACGGGCTGACCCAGCTGGTGACCGACCTGGTCACCCACCCCGTCGGCCACGAGTTCTACCGGATAGACCCGCCCGCCGGGCTGGTGGGCAAGCCGGTGGGCGAGGCCCTGCCCCTGCTCAAGCAACGGTACGAGGCCATCCTCGTGGCGGTGCTGTCGGAGGGCGTCCGTTTCGACATCAACCCGCCTTCCGACCGGGTGATCCACGAGGACGACAAGTTGCTGGTGATCGCCTCGGAGCCGCTCAAGCTGAGCTGAGGGCTCAGGCCGTGAGGTCAGCCCGTCGACGGCGACGGCGCGAGATGAGGTGATCATGGACCCAGCCTGCGCCTCTGGCGGCGTCGCGTCGTCCGCCTGTGGGCGGCTGGTGGACGTACGCCCGGCTGCGTACGTCTTCCGGGCGCCGGGTGCCCGTCCCAGGTGCGGCCCAGGGTGGGAGCCGCCCCCGCCCGTAGGATCGCCCCCACCGTGGCGCCGCCCGACCCGTTCCTCATCACCTTCGCGCCCTCGTGGGAGGCCCGAGCGGTGGTGGTGCCCCCCGACCTGGCGGCGGACGACCTCCTCGGCCGGCTCAGCCTCGGGCCGGGGGCGGCGGTCGTCGGGGTGACCGGCAGCACGGCGGCCGGCACCGAGGACGACCCGTCGATGGCGGACGCCGTCGCCGCCGGGCTCGGGTCCGCCGTCCTCGACGGCGCCTGGCACGTGGTCACGGGCGCCACCGACGCCGGCATCTTCTCCCTCCTGGGCCGGGCCGCGGCTGCGGCCGGGGCGGTGCCGGCCCCCTGGATCGGCGTCGCTCCGCTCGATCTGGTCACGTGGCCGGGACGGGCGCCGGGGCCGGCCGACGTCGAGCGTGAGCCGCTCGAGCCCCACCACTCCCACGTGGTGCTCGTGGAAGGCGGGGCGTGGGGCGACGAGACCCCGACGCAGGTGGCGCTGGTGAGCGGTCTGGCCCGGGGCGGGGCCGGGCTGGTGGTGCTGGCCGGAGGCGGGGCCGTGGCCCGCCGGGAGGTCGTGGGCCACGCCCGGGCCGGGACGTCGCTGCTGGTGCTGGCCGGGACGGGCCGGCTGGCCGACGAGCTGGCGGCGGTGGTGGCGGGCGGCCCCACCGACGACGGCGAGCTGGCCCTGCTGGCGGCGTCGGGCCGGGTGACGGTGTGCGACGTGGCGGCGGGAGCCCGGGCCGTGACCGCCGCCGTGACCGCCGCCGTCACCGCCGCCATGGGCGGCGGCTGACTTCACCCGCCGGGTTCAGGCGGCGGCCAGCACCTGCTCGAAGATGCGCTCGGTCTTGGTGACCATGGCCTCGGCCGAGAACTTCTCGGCCACCCGTTCACGGCAGGCGGCCGGGTCGATGTCGCCCGTCCGGGCCACGGCCTCGACCATGGCGTCCAGATCGGGGGTGAGGAAGCCGGTCACCCCGTCGGCCACGATCTCGGGAGCGGCGCCCGAGGGCATGGCGATGACGGGCGTGCCGCACGCCATCGACTCGATCATCACCAGGCCGAACGGCTCCGGCCACTGGATCGGGAAGAGGGTGGCCCGGGCCCGCCCCAGCAGGTCGACCTTGGTGCCGTGGTCGGCGTCGAGCACGAGCTCCTCGGTGCCGGTCAGCCGGGGCTCGACCTCCTGCTCCCAGTGGGCGATCTCGTGGGCTTCCGACCGCTTCATGGCCATGACCAGCGGCAGCCCGGCCCGCTTGGCCACCTCCACCGCCAGCTCGGGGCCCTTCTCGGGGTTGCAGCGGCCCAGGAACAGCAGGAAGTCCTCCTTGGTGTCTTTGAACGGATGGGCGCCCAGGTCGAGCCCGTTGTGCACGACCCCGGCGTAGTCGACGTCGGGGTTTCCGGCGGCCTGCGCCTCGCTGATGGCGATCAGGTGGACGGGGGGGCTGACGGCCCCGAAGAAGCGGCGGCTGGCGTCGATCCAGGGCCCGTGGAGGGTATGGACGACCGGGGGCGACACGGCGCCCCGAGCCGCGGCCAGGGCCGTGCCGAGGCCGGTGTGGTCGTGGATGATGTCGAACTCGTCGGCCCGGCGGTAGGCGGGCAGGGCGTGGACGACCTCGTCGGTGATGTCCTTGCCCATCTGGGCGAGGTCGCGGGCGCCGTCGACCGGCGAGACCAGGCGTGCTTCGCTGTTGGACCCCTGCGCTGCGAAGAGCGTCACCTCGTGACCCCGCCGCGACAGTCCGTCTGCGAGGAGGCTGACGACCCACTCGATGCCGCCGTAGGTCGGCGGAGGGACGGGTACCCACACGGGGGCGATCTCGGCAATGCGCACGCGGCCTCCTTGCTCGAGCAGCGTTCGAAAGAGGGCCGCGTCTCGCCCAGAAGCAGCCCGGGTTTCCGTTTCCGCGTACCCGGCATGGCGGGACGCAAACCGCGCTAGACAACGTGCCGTGCCTGACGAGCCGGCGGCTGAGCCGCCCACCCATTACGAGTTGCGAGTGCCCCCGGAGCTGGAAGGCGGCGTCTTCGCCAACTTCCTGGGCGTGTGGCACACGGCCCACGAGTTCACCCTCGACTTCGCCGCCACCCTGCCCGCCGAGCCGATGGACACGCCCGACGGACCGGCGGTGCGGGTGCCGTGCCGGGTGACGGCCCGCATCAAGGTCCCGCCCACGCTGGTGTTCGAGATCCTGAAGGCCCTGAACCTCAACATGACGGGCTACGAGGAGCGCTTCGGCGAGATCCGCCGCCCCGGCGAGCCGGGCGACGCTCCCGACGTGCTCCCCGACGCCCCGCTGTAAAGGGAGCTCTAGGAGGCCCGCCGCCTCTGGGCGGCCAGCACGTAGAGCACTCCGGCAAGGGCGGCGCCCCCGGCCACGATGATCACTACCCGTCGGGTCCACACGGCGTTGATGCACGGGTCGTCCTCGATGAAGGGGTCCGGGGAGAACGGCGACCCGCATTGGATCCCCTCGGCCTCGAACCCCACCATCCCGAATGCCAGGGCGGCGGCGAGAAGGGCCAGACACGCCCAGAGGAGGGCACCAGGACGGTTCGTCGTCCGGCCCGCGGGAAGCCCCCGGCCGCACTCCGGACAGAACTCGGAATCACCCGGGATGGCCTTACCGCAGCTCGGGCAGTACATCGCTCATCTCTCCGTCGATCGTGCGGTTCCGCACTTCCTGCAGAACTTGGCGGTGTCGGACAGGTCCTGGCCGCAGCGACGGCAGAACGCCGCAGGAACCGGTGGTTTGGCCCTGGCCTCGGGCAGCGGATGGGGCCAGTTGTCCAGCCGGCGCTTGAGCTCGCGCGCCTTGGCGACGACGCTGGCGGGCGAGACGGCGGCGGCAGCCTCCGTGGCACCGGTCGACGTCGGCGCCGGTGCGATGCACTGCAGCAGCACTTCCACATCGTGGTTCCAGCGCCCAGAGGCGATGACCGACGCCTGGAGGCGCGCCAGCGTGGCGATCGAGGCCGGCAGGTCCTCCTCGGCCGGCATCTGTGCGTTCTGGAGGAGCACCGGGATCGTGCGTATGCCGTTCTCGAGCGCCGCCTCGATCTCCAACCGCACGTAATCCCTGGGGCTGTCGATCCGCCGTTGGCCGGCCCGGTCGACGGTGGTGAGCCAGTGCCTCCCGATCAGCACCAGGACCACGTCGCAGGCGCGGATGGCGCTGCCGATCTTGGCGACGAAGTCCTCCCCCGGCCTGACGCTGTCGACGTCGCGGAACACGTTGTCCCGCCCGAAGCGCCGCACGAGCCACTCCCCGAGATGCCCGGCGTGGCCTTCGGTGTCGTCGCGGCGATAGCTGAGGAAGACGACCGGCGCCCGGTCACCGTCCTGCGCCCTACCCTTCGAGACCGCCGTCTCCGGATCCTTCGGCACCGAACCTTCGCTCCGCCGTCGTGCGTGCCCCTCTCAGGTGCACGCGCCACGCCCATTCTGCCGAGCGCTTGCCTGGAGTGAAAGCGATTTGTTGCGCCGATCGAGGGGTCGCACCGCCCGCCGAGGGAGGATCAGACCTTTCCGCAGAGGGGGGCGGTCGTCCACTGCGACCAGCCCGAGCGGGCCTGGAGCTGCACCGCGGCCTGGTCCTGGACGTGGGGCGGGTGGTCGCTGGCCGTCCCGGTGTACCCCAGGGAGTGCCAGGTGCTGTCGAGGAACTGGTAGGCGCCCCCGCCCGGGGAGGCGTAGTTGTTGCCGGACTCGAGCTGGCGGATGCAGGCCCAGGTGTCCCCGTCGGGAGCGCTCAGGGCCATGGGCGCGGCGGTCACGACCGGGCCGCCCCCCGTGGGCGCCGCGGACGCCGCCGCCGGGACGGGCCGCGAAGCGGCGGCCAGGCGGGCCGCCTCGGCGTCCCGGCGGGCCTGCTCGGCGGAGATGAGCCCGGCCAGCTCGCCGTTGACGCGGGCCAGCACGTCCCGCTGGGCCCGGATGGCCCGGTCCAGGGCGGCCCGGTCCTCGGTCAGGGACGCGGCCCGGGAGCGGGCCCGCTTGTGGGCGGCGGCGAGCCGGCCCTGGAGCAGCTCCAGGTCTTCCCGGGACGCTCGGAGCTCGCCGATCACGCGGCGGTCCAGGCCGGTGACGATCCCCAGGTAGGCCCGGCGGGACACCTCGTCGCCGCTGTTGGTGCGGAGGAGGTACTGGAGGACCCCCACCGACCCGCCTCCGGCGTAGGCGTTCTGGGCCTGCACCACGAGCCGGCGCTTGAGCTCGTCCTGGCGGCGCACGGTGGCCGCCAGCTCCGCCTCGGCCCGGCTCACCGCCGACTCGGCGTCGTCCAGCTCGTCCTGGGCCTGGCGCATCTGGACGTCCAGGCCCATGATCCGCCGGGCCTGGTCTTGCAGCTTGGTGGCCAGCTCGGCTGCCTCGGCGCGCTTGCCGTCGATGGACTGGGCCCCCGCCCGCCCGGGCACCAGTGCGGCCGCGAGGAGCAGCGACGCCAGCAGCGCGATTGCAGCGATCCGTTGTCGGGGCGGAACGGGCAAGCGACCCCTCAGCCAGCCGTCGACGGTAGGACCCCGAGACCTTAGTGGGCACGACTTCAATCCGGCCAGGAGGGGCACCGGGTGTGGCACGCTGGCGGGCGTGGGGGCGCCGGACGTGATCAGGGTGCTGCGGGAGCGCGGCTACGTCCGCCGGGACGAGGCCTTCCAGCTCAGCTCGGGCGAGTGGAGCCACGACTACGTGGACGGCAAGCGGGCCTTCGCCGCCGGCGCCGACCTGCGGGCGGCGGCCGAGGCCATCGTCGAGCTGGCCGCCCGGGAAGGTGTCTCGTTCGACGCCGCCGGCGGCCTCACCATGGGCGCCGACCACCTCAGCCACGCCATCGCCGTCGTCTCCGGGGCGAGCTGGTTCTCCGTGCGCAAGGAGGCCAAGGGCCACGGGCGCAGGCAGCGGATCGAGGGTGCCGCCCTCGGGCCCGGCACGTCGGTCCTGCTCTTGGAGGACGTGGTGACCACCGGCGGCTCGATCCTCCAGGCCCTCGACGCGGTGGAGGAGACGGGCGCCCGGGTGGTGCTGGCGACGACGCTGCTCGACCGGGGGGAGGCGGCGGCGGGCCGCCTGGCCGACCGCAAGGTGCCCTACCGGCCCCTCGCCACCTACTCCGACCTGGAGATTCTGCCCATCGGGGGCTGAGTCGGACGCCCGTCGTGTGGGTAGGACAAGGGGCGATGCCAAGCCTCGCCCTTAGTTCCGAGGTCGGCCAGCTGGCGGCCGATCTGGCCGTACTGGCGGAGCCGCACCGCCTTCTCGTCCTCGGCGAGCTGCGCGGCGGCCCCCGCAGCGCCGGGGCGCTCGCCCGCGCCACCAACATGGCCCCGTCCCTGGCCAGCCACCACCTCGCCGTCCTGCTCAAGGCCGATCTCGTCTCCCGCTGGCGGGAGGGGAGCTTCGTCTACTACACGCTCAACCACCGCCGGGCGGGTGACATCCAGCAGGCCCTGGCCCGCCTCACCAAGCCGACCGGCGGCGCCCGATCGGCCCGCTCCCGCGGCCATTCGGAGAACGGCGAGCGGGCCGCCCGCACGACCCCCGAGTCCCAGGCCGGCTGACCGGCGGTCGCCGGGCCGCTCGGCCGGCCGCTCAACCCCATCCCCTTCGTAGACTCGGCCGGTGGCCGAGCTTCCGCTCGCTGACCGGGTCGTGGCCCTGCTCGAGTGGGGTGACGTCGCCGAGGCCGACGCCGCCATCGCCGCCGCCCAGCCCGGCTGGCAGCCCCTGCTGTGGCTGGGGGCGCGGGCCCTCATGGAGGGCCGGTTCCACCTGTGCGAAGGGCTGGCCCGCGCCGCGTCCTCCGCCGCCGGGGAGGAGGGGGACGCCGCCGTCACCCTGCTTCTGGCCGCCCTGCGACGTGAGCAGGAACGTCCGGCCGAGGCCGAGAGCCTCCTGCGCTCAGCGGTCGATCGGCAGCCGGCCGGACCGGTGGCCGCCGGTGCGTCCGCCCTGCTGGCCCTGGTGGTGGGTGAGATGGGCCGCGACGCGCAGGCCCGGGCCGAGCTGTCCCGACTGCTGCCCAGGGAGCCGATGGTGGCGGCCGGCCACGTCGCCTACCTCTTCCTGCTGTCCGAGCTGGCGGCCAGCGTCGATGCGCCGGCCGACGACGTGGACCTGCTCTACCGCCGCCTCCTGCCCCACGCCGGCGACTTCGCCGTCGAGCCTGCGGCCGCCGTCTTCCACGGTTCCGTCTCGCTCGCCCTCGGCCGCCTGGCCCAGGCCCGGGGCGCGTGGGAGGACGCCATCGCCCACTACCAGCAGGCCGAGGCGGCCCACCGCCGGGTGGGCGCGCCGGTCCTGCTGGCCCACGTCCAGCGCCACCTGGCGGCTCTGCTGCGCACCCGCAGCGGCGAGGGCGACTGGGAGCGGGCGGTGGCCCTGCTGGCCGAGGCGGCCGCCGTCTACCGCATCGTGGGGGTGGACGGCCTGGCGGCCAAGACCCAGGCGGTGCTGGCGCGGGCCGAGGACGGCCTGGCCTCGGCCGACCACCCCGAGAAGGACGGCGTGGCGCCCGGCACCCTCTTCCGGCGGCGCGAGGGCGGCTGGGCAGTCGGGCCGCCCGGTGACCCCGCCCATCTCCCGGACGGGCCCGGCATGGACGACCTCGCCCGCCTGCTGGCCGCGCCGGGCGCGGGGCTCCACGTGGGCGAGTTGATGGGCCCGGGCCCGCTGGTGGAGGAGGCGAGCCGCTGCCGGTACGAGACCCGCCTCGACGAGCTGGCGGCGGCGATGGTGGAGGCCGAGGAGGCAGAGGACGCGGTGGCCGCCGCCCTCGTGCGGGCCGAGCGGGACGTGCTGGTGGCGGTGCTCGAGGATCCCTCCCCGGCCGACCCCCTCGATCTGGCCCGGCGGATGGTCGCCATCCGCATCCGCATGAGCCTCGACCGCATCGAGCAGGTCCGCCCCGGGCTGGGCCGCCACCTGCGCCGGTCGATCCGCACCGGCACCTTCTGCGCCTACGCCCCCGAGCGGCGGGTGCGCTGGGCGCTCTGAGCCCGGCCGGCAATCCCGCCCCGCCCCTGGGTAGGTAGGACCGTCATGCGAGCACGCCCCGTCAGACTCCTCGTCGGCATCGCCGCCGCCGCCGTCGCGGCCTTCGCCGGTGCCTACTTCCTCTTCTTCACGCCCGACTCGCCCGACCCGTTGACGCTCAGCCAGAACCCGGGCACGACCGCGGCCGACGGCACCGGGGCGGTGGCCACCGGCGACCTGGCCGGCCTCTGGACGGTCGCTTCCGGCTCCGAGGCCCGCTACCGGGCCCAGGAGAAGCTGGCCGCCCTGCCCGCCCGCAGCGAGGCGGTGGGACGCACCTCGGCCCTCACCGGGCAGGTACGGCTCGACGACATCGGCGGCGCCGTCACCGCCACCGAGGCCCGCTTCGAGGCCGACCTCACCCAGCTGCGCAGCGACGACCAGCGCCGTGACAACCGCATCCGCACCCAGGGGCTGGAGTCGGGGCGGTTCCCCACCGCGACGTTCGTGGCCACCGAGCCGTTGCGGGTGCCGGGCCTGCCGCCGGCCGGCCAGCCCGCCCAGGTCTCGGCCGTCGGCGACCTCACCATCCACGGGGTCACCAAGCGGGTCACGATCCCCATCGAGGGCCAGCTGCTGGGCGACCGGATCGAGCTGGTGGGGGCGCTCGAGTTCCCGATGAGCGACTTCGGCATCAGTCCGCCCAACATCGCCGGCTTCGTGACCGTCGAGCCGGACGTGACCCTCGAGTTCAAGCTGGTGCTGAGCCGGACCTAGGGAGGCCGTCCCGCAACCGGCGCCCACCTGCCATGCTGGTCGGGCACTATGACCGGCTCCGCCCGTACGGACCGGCCGCTTCGGGAGCAGCTCGCCCACCTCCGGGTGATCGAGCGGGCGGCAACGGCGGCCAATGCCGCCGCCAGCCTGGAGGAGGCGGCCACCGCGGTGCTCGAGGAGGTCTGCCGGTTCGCGGGCTGGCCCGCCGGCCACCTCTACCTGACCGCCCCGCCCGGCGACGTCGCGCTGCCGTCCACCGCCTGGTACCTGGAGGACCCCGACCGCTTCGCCGCCTTCTGCACGCTGGTCGAGGCCACGCCGCTGGCCGCCGGCGAAGGCCTGGCCGGCCGGGTGCTCCAGGCCGGACGGCCGGAGTGGGTGGCCGACGCCCATCTCGACCCCACGTGGTCCCCGGGGGCGGCCGTGCTGGACAACCGCCCCCGGGCCGCGTTCGGGGCGCCCGTGCTGGTGGGCGAGGAGGTGGCGGGTGTGCTGGTGTTCGTCACCGCCCCGCCCGACGACCGATCGGAGGTCCTGGCCGACCTGGTCCTCGCCGCCGCCCCGTCGGTGGGACGGGCGGTCGAGCGGTCCCGGGTGTCCGCCGCCCTCCACCACGCCGAAGCGCGCTACCGGGCACTGGCCGACGGCTCGGGCGACGCGGTGGTGGTCCTCGACGCCCGGGGCCTCGTCCGCTCCTGCAACGCTGCCACCGAGCGGCTGTTCGCCCATCCCCCGAAGGACCTGGTGGGCCGGCCCCTGGGCGTCCTGCTGGCGGGGGCCGAGCCCTCGGGTCTCGCCGAGTGCAGGAGCCGGGCCGTCGCCGGCGTGCGGGCCGACGGGCTCGAGTTCCCTGCCGAGCTCACCCTGCGGGGGTGGCAGACGGCCGAGGGCGAGCAGGCCTACGTGGCGGTCCTGCGCGACGTCTCCGAGCGCCACGAGGCGGAGCAGGCCCGGCGGGCCTTCGAGCACCAGCTCGCCCAGCGGGTCCTCCACGACCCGCTCACGTCACTGCCCAACCGGGCCCTGCTCCACGACCGCCTCGAGCACGCGGTCGCCCGTTCCCGGCGCCGGGGGTCGCACGTGGCCGTGATCTCGGTGGACATCGACCGGTTCAAGTCGGTGAACGACAGCTACGGCCACCAGGTCGGGGACCAGCTGTTGGTGGCGGTGGCCGCCCGCCTCAACGGCGCCCTGCGGTCGGACGACACCCTGGCCCGCATCGGCGGCGACGAGTTCGCGGTGCTGTGCGAGGAGGTGGGCGACGCCGACGAGGCCCTCGCCCACGCCCGGCGAGTCGCCGAGGCCCTCCAGGGCCCGTTCCCCGTCGGCGGTCGGGACGTGCCGGTGGGGGCCTCGGTCGGCGTCGCCCTCTCGTCGCCCGCCACCACCGATCCCGGGCAGCTGCTGCGAGACGCGGAGGCGGCCGTCGGCCAGGGCCGCCAACGCGGCCGGGTCTGGCCTGCCCTCTACGAGGAGTCGATGCGGGCCGACGCCAGCGAGCGGCTCTCGGTCGAGCGCGACCTGCGGCTCGCCATCCGTGACGGCCAGCTCCAGCTGCACTACCAGCCCATCGTCGACCTGGAGAGCTTCGCCATCCGAGGAGTCGAGGCCCTGGTGCGCTGGGAGCACCCGACCAGGGGACTGGTGCCGCCCCTCGATTTCATCCCCCTGGCCGAGGAGAGCGGGCTGATCGTCCCCCTCGGCCGGTGGGTGCTGGAGACGGCGTGCCTCCAGGGGGCGGCGTGGCAGCGCGGCGCCCACCGCAGCGAGCCCGTACGGGTGAGCGTGAACGTGTCGGCCCGGCAGTTCCAGCACCCGGGCTGGACCGACGACGTGGCCCACGCCCTGCTCCTCTCCGGTCTCGACCCCGCCTGCCTGGTGCTGGAGATCACCGAGAGCAGCCTGATGGAGGACACGGCCACGACCATGGCCCGGCTGGCCGAGCTGCGCGCCCTGGGCGTCAGCATCGCCATCGACGACTTCGGCACGGGCTACTCGTCGCTGGGGTACCTCCGGCAGTTCCCCGTCGACGTCCTCAAGGTCGACAAGTCGTTCATCGACGGGGTGGCCGAGGGCCCCCACGACTCGGCCCTGGCCCGGGCCGTCATCAAGCTGGCCGCCACCCTCGGGCTCGACGCCGTGGCCGAGGGGGTCAGCAGCCGCAAGCAGATGGCGGCCCTCCGCCGGCTGCGCTGCCGCTACGCCCAGGGCTACTACTTCTCCCGGCCCCTGCCGCTGGAGGCGGTCAACGCCCTCCTGGCCCGCCGGGTGCTGGTCGGCGAGGGTCTCGACGAGGTCGACCCCTAGGGTTCTCCGGCGTCCTGGGCACCCGCCAGGGTGCGGCCCGGGCCGGAAGCGGTCTAGAGGTGCTCCGCGGCCGCGGCCTGCACGGCCTCGACGATCGGGTCCCAAGCGGCCCCGGGGCGGCGGGTCACGGTGACGAAGTCGTTGACCCCGAACACCTGCACGACCCCGTCGACGGCGAACACGGCGGCGGCGAAGGGACTGCCGGCGGCCGCCTCCGCAGTCTGGAAGTTCATCGACCCCGGCAGCTTGGTGTCGAGGCTGAACTTCATGGCGTTCGGGTTGGGGGTCGGGGCAGGGGACGCGGTGGCCATGGCGGTAGCGTAGGTCGAGTGGAGGACCCCACCGCCCGGTTCGCCGAGCTGGTCGAGGGGCCGGAAGACGAGCTGCCTCTCGACCGGGCCGCGCTGCTGATCGCCGCCCACGCCTACCCCGACCTCGACGTCGACGCCCACCTCGCCGAGCTCGACGACCTGGCCGCCCGCTGCCCCGACCGCTCCTTCGAGGGCTGGCGGCGGTACCTGTTCGAGGACCTCCGCTTCACGGGCGACGTGGAGGACTACTACGACCCGGCCAACTCGTTCCTCAACGAGGTGCTGCGCCGGCGCACCGGCCTCCCGATCACCCTGTCCGTCCTGGGGATGGAGGTCGGACGCCGCCTGGGCGTGCCGTTGGTGGGCGTGAGCATGCCCGGCCACTTCCTGCTCGAGCACGTGGGCGCCGCCACCCGCACCTGGGTCGACCCCTTCAGTGGTGGACGGGTGCTCGACCGGGCCGGCTGCGAGGAGCGCTTCCACCTCGTCAACGGGGCCAGCACCCCGTTCCTCGAGACGTACCTGGAGCCGGTGCGCCCCAGGGCCATCCTCGGGCGGATGCTGGCCAACCTGAAGGCGATCTACGCCAACCGGGGGAACCTCGAGGGGCTGGCGTGGGTGTTCGCCCTGCGGCTGTCGATCCCCGGCACTCCGGCCCTCGAGCGGCGGGACCTGGCCCGGGTGCTCGGCTCGACCGGCCAGTTCGTGCAGGCGGCGGAGGCCCTGGAGGACCTGGCCGAGTCGCTGCCGGGCCAGGCCACCTCGCTCCTCGCCGAAGCCCAGGCGCTACGGGCCCGGCTCAACTGACGGGTACGGTCAGGCGGCGTCGGCGGCCGGCGCAGCCACGGGGGCGGCGGCCAGGGTGGCGGCCCGGGGGGCGCCGATGCGTGCCGCGGCCGTGTCGTGGGGGACGGCCTTGAGCACGTGGGGCTCGGCCTTGGGGCGGGCCCGGTAGTTGAGCACGGCGATGGTGCCGGCCACGGCCACCCCGCCGGCCATCTCGGGCCCGGCGAAGGTGTAGCCGGTGGCGGCCGCCACCCCGACCACGGCCGACGCACCCACCGCGAGGCCGACGGCGAGCCTGCTGGGCCGGGCCTGGCCGGTAGGGGCCGAGGGGGCGTCGCCCTCGGGGCGGGAAACGGCTGCTGCGGTCATAGGAGCATTGTCGGCATCGAGGGCCTCCCGGTAAAGCGTGCTGACCAGCCTCTTCAACGGTGGTGCTGGCACCACCATTGGAACGGGCGAGCCCTACCCTTGGTTGACATCCGAGGCTGAGGAGGGGGATTGGAGCGGTCGGTGCTCCAGGGGCTGGCGGTGTTCCGCTGGGGGGCATGGCTCTGGATGGCGGCCGTGCTGGCCGTGTCCCGCGACGACCTCGAGCGGCCGTGGCTGGCCATCGGGCTCGTCGGCCTGGCCCTCGCCGTGACCGTGCTCGACACCGGGCTCATCCGGCGCAACTGGGCCCTGCTCCTCGAGCCCGGCCCCCTGCTGTTCGAGCTGGCGGTGGCGGCCGGTCTGGTGCTGGGGGACGGGTGGGCGTACGGCCCCGACCATGCCTTCTCCACGTCGCAGTCGCTCGGGTCGGTGTGGCCGCTGGCCGGCATCTTGGCCACGGGGGTGGGGCGCGGGCCCCTGCCCGCCGCCGCGGCCGGGCTCCTCATCGGCCTGGCCCGGGCGGGGAGCGTGGTCGCCAACGGGGCCAGCATCGACACCGGCGGCCGCGTGCTGTCCCTCGTCAACACCATGGTCTTCTACGCCCTGGGCGGCTTCGCCGCCGGCTACCTCATGACCCTGCTGCGGCGGGCCGAGCGGGAGATCTCCGCCGCCCGGGCCCGGGAGGAGATCGCCCGCACGCTCCACGACGGCGTGCTCCAGACGCTGGCCGTCGTCGAGCGGCGCGCCACCGACCCCGAACTGGCCAGGATGGCCCGCCAGCAGGAGCGCGACCTGCGGGAGTTCCTGTTCGGGGCGGGCGCGGGCGCCGCCAGCGGCCCCGCCCTCGGCGGGGGCGACCTGGGGTCCGGCCTGCGAGCCGCGGCGGCGAGGTTCGAGCAGGCCTTCGGCGGCCGCGTGGACGTGTTCGTCGCCGAGGACGTCCGCCCGCTGGCCCGTCGCTCCTGCGACGCCCTCGTCGGGGCGGCCGGCGAGGCCCTGATGAACGCGGGCAAGCACGGCGAGGCGTCCAAGGTGACGATCTACGTCGAGCCCGAGGACGACCTCACGTTCTGCTCGATCAAGGACGACGGGCGGGGATTCGACCCGGCCACCACGCCGGAGGGCGTCGGCCTGGCACGCTCGATCCGCGAACGGGTGGAGGAGGCCGGCGGCCGGGTGGAGGTGTCCAGCCGGCCCGGACATGGAACGGAGGTTTGCCTGTGGCTCCCGTGAGGGTCGTCCTGGCCGACGACCACCCCATCTGGCGGGACGGTGTGCGGGCCGACCTGGCCGACGGCTTCACGGTGGTGGGCGAGGCGTCGACGGCCGAGGAGGCGATCGCCGCCATCCGGGCCACGTCCCCCGACCTGGTCGTCTGCGACCTCCAGATGCCGGGCGGCGGCGGGATCAAGGTGGCCAAGACGTGCGGCCAGGAGACCCGGATCGTCATCCTCACCGTCTCCGAGCAGGAGCGGGACCTGCTCGACGCGGTGGCGGCCGGGGCGGTCGGGTACCTCGTCAAGTCCACGTCGGGGCCCGAGCTGCGGGCCAGCCTGCGCCGGGCCGCGGCCGGCGAGCCCGTCTTCTCACCCGCCCTGGCCGCCCTGGTCCTGGGCGAGTTCCGCAGGCTGGCCAAGGCCTCCTCCGGCGTGCAGCCCCTGTCGGAGCGGGAGCGGGAGGTGCTCCAGCTGGTCGCCCGGGGCCACACCTACAAGGAGATCGGCAACCGGCTGTTCATCGCCGAGAAGACGGTCGAGAACCACGTCCGCAACATCCTCGGGAAGCTCCACCTCAACCGGAAGCAGGAGCTCATCCGCTACGCCCTCGAGCACGGGATCGAGTAGCCGAGCCTTTACAGGCGGGGAACCGGGTGCTGGACTGCCCCGGATGCGCCGCGCCGCCTGGTGGCTGGGGCTCGTAGCTGCCGTCGCACTTCTTCCCGCCTGCTCGTCCGCCCATGAGCTGCCCGCCGCTCCCTGGGCCGAGGCCGCTCCCGCGCCTGCCGCGCCTCCCCCGCCGACCGTGGCCGACGTCCGCGAGGCGATCGAGACGGAGGAGGCGGCCCGGTTCTCCTTCGGCGAGCCGGACATCCGGGCCGTGCGGGTGGCGGCCGAGCTGCCCGAGGACGTCCGCCGCGAGATCCACGACCTGCTCGACCGGTACCTCAACGAGGCCACCGTCACCCCCCTGCGCAAGGGCCGGGCGGTGGAGGACCTGAGCGAGGTGTTCAGCGGCCGGGCCCTGGAGCGGGCCTCCGGCCCCGATCGGGCGGCCCTCGTGGACGACGGCCTGCCCAGGGTGGCCCGCCTGCACGTCGGCGACGCGTCGGCCCAGCTCACGGCCCTCGTGGGGCCCGGCGGGGTGGCGGTGATGGCTGCCGCCATCCACGTGCTGGTCAGCGGGGCGGTGCCGGGTGGCGGGCTCACCGTCGAGCGCACCGCCGAGCTGCAACTGGCCCGCGACGGCGACAGCTGGAGAGTCGGCGGCTACGACGTGAGCGTCACCCGCACCGGCCCCGACGGCATCGTCACGACCACGACGACAACGGAGCCGTGAGGCACCGCGGCATGGCCATCGTCACCGGCTTGCTCATCCCTCTCCTGCTGGCCGCCGGGTTCGTCGTGTCCGCCTCCAGGGGCGGTCCCGGCTTCCAGCTCGGCGAGCCGTCGTTGCAGGTCACCCGGGTCGACGAGGCCCGGTTCACGGACGTGCCCGGTGAGCTGACGTTCGTCCTCATCGTCGGCAACGACGCCCGCCCCGGCGAGCGGGCGTCCCGGGGCGACGCCCTCCATCTCGTCGGCGTCAACCCGGCCAGCGGCCGGGCCACGATCCTCAACTTCCCCCGTGACCTGTGGGTGCCCATTCCCGGGCGGGGCACGGACAAGATCAACGCCGCCCACCTGGCCGGCGGCCCCGCCCTCCAGGCCCGCACCGTCGCCCAGCTGGTCGGGGTGGACATCCCCTACGTCATCACCACCGGCTTCGACGGGTTCCAGGCCATGGTGGACGAGCTGGGCGGGATGGAGGTCAACGTGCCCATGGCCATGGCCGATCGCAACTCGGGGGCCTTCTTCAGCCCGGGTGTCACCCACATGGACGGCGGAGCCGCCCTCGCCATGGCCCGCAACCGGAACCTGCCCGGCGGCGACTTCACCCGCAGCGAGAACCAGGCCCGCCTGGTCCTCGCCGCCCTGGCCAAGCTGCGGGCGGAGAGCCCCACGGCGGCCAAGACCATCCGCTGGCTCTCCGTGCTCCTCCGCCATTCGACCCTCGACGGGGCGGGGTGGGCCGACCTCTACCGCCTGGGCCGCCTCGCCCTCTCCATCGATCCCGGCAACGTGCGCAGCGCGACCGTGCCCGGCAACATCGGCTCGGCGGCCAACCAGTCGGTGGTGTTCCTGGGCGGCGGGGCGCCCGGGTTGTTCGCCGACTTCCGCGACGACGCCATCCTCCAGTCGTACTAGAGGAACTAGGGCCGGGAGGGGCCGGACCCGGCGCCCGTCTCCTCCACCGCGACGCCGATGGCATCGAGCAGGGCCGGCTCCAGGGCCACGTCGGCGGCCCCGATCCAGCCCTCGATCTGGTCGGGACGGCGGGCGCCCACGATGGCGCCGGTGACGCCGGGGCAGGCCAGCGTCCACGCCACCGCCAGCTCGGCCACCGAGCAGCCCACGTAGTTGGCGATCCCCTCGAGCCGCGCCACCAGGGCCAGGTTGCGGGACAGGCCCGGCTCCCGGAAGTCGTCGTGGTCGCTGCGCCAGTCGTCGGGGGGCAGGTTGGCCGCCCGCTCGGGGGAGAACGCCCCCGTCAGGAGCCCCGACCGCATGGGGCTGTAGACGATGGTGCCCAGCCCGTGGGCGGCGGCCCACGGGATCACCGTGCCCGCCGTGTCACGGGCCAGCAGGTTGAGCTCGGGCTGGGATGACTCGACGGGGCGCAGCGCTTGGCACCGCTCCAGCAGGTCGACGTCGAAGTTGCTCACCCCGATGTGGGCCACCTTGCCCTCGTCCACCAGCTCCACCATCGTCGCCCACGAGTCCTCCACCGGCGTGCCGTCGTGGGTCGGCCAGTGGAACTGGAACAGGTCGATGCGCTCCAGGCCGAGCCGGCGCAGCGAGTCGTCGCACTCGCGGCGGATCGACTCCGGCGCCAGCACGTTGCGCACCGTCGTGCCCCCCGGGTCCCAGACCAGGCCGCACTTGGTGAAGACGTACGGCCGCTCGTCGGCGGGCAGCTCCCGCACCGCCCGGCCCACCACCTCCTCGGCGTGGCCCAGCCCGTAGGCGGCGGCGGTGTCGACCCAGTTGAGCCCGCACTCGACGGCCCGGTGGATGGTGGCGACGGACTCGTCGTCGTCCTGCGGCCCCCATCCGCCCTGCCAGCCCGACCCCCCGATGGCCCAGGCGCCGAGGCCGAGGCGGGTGATCTCCATCCCGGTGGACCCCAGCGGGGCGGTCGGGAGATGCGTCGTGGCGGTGTGGCTGGTGGTCAAGGGAGGGCTCCTCCTGTGCCGGCCCGGGCCGCCGCCTCCCGCAAGCGGGCGGACGCGGTCTCGGGCCGAACGTCGCTGATGAAGGCCCCGCCGCCCAGCTCGGACCCGGCCAGGTACTTGAGCTTGGTGGCGGTGCGGTGGGGGGGCATGAACTCGAGGTGCAGGTGGCTGACGTGCTGCCACTGGCCGTCGTCGGTGGGGGCCTGGTGCATGGCCATCACATAGGGCAGGCGGAACTCGAAGAGGCCGTCGTAGGCGCCCAGCACCTCCCGCAGCAGGCGGGCCAGCTCCAGGCGCTCCGGATCGGTCAGGTCGATGAGGCTGGCGGCGTGGCGGTGGCTGATGACGTGCACCTCGTAGGGCCAGCGGGCGGCGAAGGGCACGAAGGCCAGGAAGCTCCCGTTCTCGGCGACGATGCGGACCCCGTCGGCCCGCTCCCGGGCCACCACGTCGCAGAACACGCAGGTGCCGTGGGCCTCGAAGTGGGCCGACGCGGCGGCCAGCTCCAGCGCCGGCCGGGGCGGCACCTCGGGAAAGGCGTAGATCTGCCCGTGGGGGTGGTGGAGGGTCACGCCGATGGCCTCGCCGCGGTTCTCGAAGATGAGCACGTAGGCGATCTCTTCCCTGGCGCCCAGCTCCGCATACCGGTCGGCCCACACGCCGACGATGCGGGCGATCTTGCCCACTTCCATCTGGGCCATCTCCAGGTGGTGGTCGTCGGAGTAGACGACCACCTCGGCCGCCCCCAGGGCCGGCGCCACGCCGTAGAGATCGGACGTGGGGACGTCCGGATCGGGCGGGTCGGCGACGAGCGACGGGAAGCGGTTGTCGAACACGACCACGTCGAAGGATTCCAGGGGGATCTCCGTCGGCTCCCCCCCGGGCCGGGTCGGGCACAGGGGGCAGTGGTCGGCCGGCGGCAGGAACGTGCGGTCCTGGCGGTGGCTGGCGAAGACGCGCCACTCCCCGGTCGTGGGGTCGCGCCGCCGTTCGGTCACCGGGCCACCGTCCTCGACGGCGCCCCGGTGAATGCTTGCTGGGACCGGCCTCCCGGGCCGGTCACCGGGCCACGTCCTCGTGCCACGAATACGTGGTGAGCGAGCGGCCGTCGTGCTTGGTGAGGCGGTCGCCCACCATGACGGGCCGGGCCTGGGCCACCCACCGGAGCAGGTCGGCGAGGATGGAGCGGGCGGCCACGTCGCCGGCGAGAGCCCGCTCCTCCAGGCGGTACTGGCAGAGCACCATCCGCCCCGCGCCCACCGCGTGGGAGCCCACGACCGTTCCGGTCAGGGCGCCCGGGAAGGGCTTGTAGGCGATGACGACGGGCGTGTCGGGGAAGGGCCGGCCGGCCACGCTGGCCACCACCGTGTGGGCGTGGATGGTCGAGTCCTCGGCCACCAGCAGGGCCCTCCGGGGCAGGGCCGGCACCGCGCCGTGGTCGGTGGTGAAGCGGAAGACGGTCGACCCCCAGGCGGTTTCGAGGTCTTCCAGCGTCAGCGGGACGGGGTAGTGGGCGGCCGCCGCCCGCTCCTGGGCCAGGACCAGCACCACGTCGCCGTGGCGCAGCGCCTCGGCCACCTGGGCCGCGGCCGACGGAGAGTCGAGGGCCCCCTCGGGCACGACCAGCGGGCCGACGCCCCCCGGCACCGCTCCCACCCCGGCCAGGGCGGCCTCGCCCCGGCCCGGCCGCAGCACCCGCACCGGCACCGCCGCCCCCGCCAGGCGGACCACGTGGACGGGGTAGCGGTTCTCCGCCACCGGCGTGCCCCCGGCCGACAGCCGCAGCACGAGGTCGTGGTTGCCGGGCACGTCCGGTGCGGTGACCGTGACCTCGCCGCCCGCGTGCGCCCGGTAGCCGGCCAGGTCGCCGAGCTGCACCATGGCCGAGCCCTCGGGGAACCGGTCCTCCACCAGGCGGGCCGGCAGCTCCGATGCGTCCACCGCCAGGAGGCTCTCGATCGTCACCGCGCCGACGGCGTCCCCGAAGCGGATCTCGACGGTGACGCCGTCCAGCGCGGGGCCGTCGTTGGCCACGTGCAGCTCGGCGCGCAACGTCTGGCCGGCGGCGGCGACGAGCGTGTCCAGCTGGAGCATCGGCAGCACCGTCGCGTTGGCCCGCCGGATCTCCTGCACGGCCAGCCGCTTGGGCCGGCGGTGCAGGTCGAGCACGCCGTTGAGCTCGAACGGCACGTCGGTCAGCTCGGTGAGGCAGTAGCCGCCGATGTGCTGGTGGCGGCGGAACACCTCGGCCTGGAGGCGGTCGGAGATCCCCTGGTAGCGCTGGGTCTCGATGGCGAAGCGCCCGATGGTGGCGGGCCACAGGCTGTCGGCCAGCCCCGCGGCGTGGACCGCCCGGGTGTCCCAGAACGGCGGGTCGGCCAGCAGGGGCATCTCGGGCAGCCCCCAGTCGCCGAACTCGCTCACGAAGAAGGGGCGGCCCGTGCCCGCCCACCGCTGCGACTGGCGTTCGAGCTTGTCGAGGTAGTCGCGGTGGAGCCGGCCGTACCAGTGGGCGGTGAGGATGGGGGACTCGTACACCTCGCCCGGGTCGGGCTCGACCCAGTCGTTCTCGATCACCGGCCGGCTCGGGTCCTCGGCCCGGACGGCGGCGTAGAGGGTGCGGGCGAACGACTCGTACTGCGGCCACCGGCGTGCCTCCCGCCGCCCGTCGCAGATCTCGTTCATGGCCGACCACAGCACGATCGACGGGTGGTTGCGGTCCCGCCGCACCTGGGCCACGGCGGCCCGCACGCACCGCCTGGTGAGCGTGGAGTCGTCGCCCATCTCCTCGTGGACGATGGGCTCGGCGACGGGGATGTCGGAGTGCACCAGCACCCCGATCTGGTCGCACAGGTCGAGGTACCGGGGGTCGAAGGCCTTGATGTGGAGGCGGAGCATGTTGAAGCCCATGGCCTTGGCCGCCTCGATCTCGGCCCGCATCTGGGCCTCGTCCCCCTCGGCGTAGAGGCCGTCGGCCCGGAAGCCCTGCACCAGCACGCTCTTCATCCGGAACGGCTCGCCGTTGACCAGCATGCGATCGCCGTCGAGGCGCACGGTGCGCAGTCCGTAGCGGAGGTTCGCGGTGTCGCTCGGGCCGGCGGCCGTCCAGGCGTCGAGGTCGAGCTCGTGGAGGACGGGGTGGGCGGGCGACCAGCGGGCCTCGGCGGTCCGTCCCAGGGCGACCTCGACCGTGACCCGCTCCCCGGCGGGGACGGTCGCGGCCCGCTCCTCGGCCCGCCCCAGGGTGCGCACGCCGAGGCGGGCGTCCGCCGCCTCGGCCGGGCTGCGGTTCTCCAGCTCGACCGTCACGTGCAGGTCGTCGGGGTCGGCGTCGACGAAGACGTCGCCGATCACCACTTGGCCGTGACGGCGCAGGGTGACGGTCTGCCAGATCCCGCCGTAGGTCATGTACAGGCTGGGGCGGCTGGGGAAGACGTGGTTGGCCCAACCCTGCTTGCCGTGGGCCATGCGCACGTGCTCGGGGTCGTCCACGGAGGGGTCGAACACCCGGACCGCCAGCTCGTTCCCGCCCGGCACGAGCAAGGCCGTCGGGTCGAGGTCGAAGGGGGTGAAGGGGGCGTCGTGGCTCCCCAGGAGCCGGCCGTTGAGGTAGACGTCGGCGAAGTCCATGACCGCGCCGAAGCGCAGCGTCCACCCGCCCGACACGTCGTCGAGGGTGAACCGGCGGCGGTACCACGCCACCCCGTCGAGGTCGAGGTGGCCCTGGGTCTCCCACAGGGCGGGCACGGCGATGGGCACACCCGCCGACCCCCCAAGGTCGGCCAGCTCGTGGGGGCCGGGGAAGAACTCCCACTCGCCGTCCAGGGACGCGCGGCGCCGGTCGTCGAACCGCAGCGGCCCCGTCATCCGGTCACGATGGCGACTTTTCCGCCCGTCCCCCCGTCGGCAGCGGCATAGGCGTCGGCGGCCTGCTCGAGCGGGAAGCGGTCGGACACGACCACCTCGGGGTGCAGGTCCCACCGCACCAGCCGCTCCATGAGCTCCCCCATCCTCCCCACGCTCGTGACCCAGGACCCCGACACGGTCAGCTGGGGATGGATGATCACGGGGCTCACGTCGACTTCGAGGCGCCCGCCCTCGCCCACGAAGACGCAGCGGCCCCAGCGGCGGGTGCCCCGCAGGGCGCCGAGGCGGCCCGGAGCCGAGCCCGAGCAGTCGAACGACGCCTCGCAGCCGTGCCCGCCGGTGGCCTCCCGGATGACGTCGACCGCCCCGTCGCCGGCCGGCACGGCCAGGTCGAAGGCGCCCAGGTCGACGGCCGACTGCCGCCGCTGCGGCACCGTGTCGACGCCGATGCACAGCTGTGCCCCCAGGGCCCTGGCCAGCAGCCCCACCGCCAGACCGACCGGGCCCAGCCCGCACACCAGCACCGCGTCTCGCCCGGAGACCCGGGCCCGGCAGACCGCCTCGTAGGCCGTGCCGAAGCCGCAGGCCACGCACGCCCCGTCGAGGAAGGTGAGCGGCTCGGGGAGGGCCACGCACGTGCGCTCGTCGGCCAGCAGGTACTCGGCGTGGCCGCCGTCGCGCTGCCAGCCGTAGGCCGCCCGCAGCGGAGAGGTGCAGCTGATCATGTACCCGGTACGGCAGTCCCAGCACAGGCCGCAGCCGGCGATGTGGTACAGCGCCACCCGGTCGCCCAGGGCGAAGCGGCGGCAGTGCGGTCCCACCTCGACGATCTCGCCCGCCGGTTCGTGCCCGGCCACCACGTCGCAGTAGGCCTCCGGGCCCTTGCCCAGGTGCTCGCGGTAGATGGCCCGCAGGTCGCTGCCGCAGATCCCGGAGGCACGTACCCGCACCAGCACCTGCCCCGGTCCCGGCGACGGCACGGGCACGTCCCGGATGTCCACCTGCCGGTTTCCGGGCAGGTACACGGCCCGCATGTCAGGGCCCCTCTTCACGGACCTTGAGCTCGATCTGGGTGCCGTACTCGGGGGCGTTGCGCACGATCTCCGCCGCCGGCGGGTCCTGCCAGTCCCAGTGGGCCATCTGCGGCATCCAACCCCGCAGCCAGTCCGACACCGGCGGCTGGAAGCGGTAGGCGGGCAGCTCCGCGGCGGGCGAACCGTGGGCTGCCATGCGGTAGGCCGCCGACATCGACGATGGCCGGCGGTCGAGCCTGTCGTCGAGCCAGTAGACCCCTACCGGGTCGACGTTGCCCTCGGACCGGCAGAGCAGCGAGTCCCAGTCGCAGGAGTCCACGAACGGGTACCAGCAGTAGCCGTCCAGAGGCACGCCCGCATCGCGGGCGATCTCGCACTGCTCGAGGGTGTACTTGAGCCAGCTCGCCCGGTCGGACGCGTAGCCCCGGATGTTGGTCTCCGTGAGGGCGCACGGGATCTGGAAGCGGTCCCAGTAGGTGCGGATCAGGTCGGACAGCGAACCGGGAGCGGGGGACGTCATCAGCCCCCGCCCGGCGGCGTCGAGGTACTGCCACTGGCAGTGGGCGTAGTAGTCGAGGCCGAGGATGTCGATGTGGCCCGGCTCCATGTCGAGCAGGGGTGCCCCACCGGCCTCCAGCACGGTGCGCACGAAGGGGCGGTCGGGCGACAGCTCCCGCCCGAGGAACAGGTCGGTGAGGAAGAACCGCCGGTCGTTGGCGAAGTCGGCGTGCACCTGCGCCTCGGGCCGGGCGGCGGTGTGGCCTTCACAGGCCTCCACATAGACGTGGCGGGCGCCGGGGAGCAGCTCGCGCAGCATGCGGCTGCCCTCGGCGAGGGAGGGGAACACGTTGCGGGCGAGGGTGAGGAACCCCTTCAACCCCTTGAGGTGAGGTGCCCAGACCCCCTCCTGCCCGCACATCAGGAACGTCGTGAACGGCTCGTTGAAGAGGGTGTACTCCTCGATCCAGGGGTAGCGCCGGGCGAACGTCTCGACGTACCGGAGGAAGGACCGGGCCCATCTGCGGTCGGCGAACCCCCGGCGCAGCCACAACGGGTAGGACGTGTGGTGCACCAGGTCGACCATTGGCACCATGCCCTTGTCGCGCAGGTAGCCCAGCACCTTGTCGGTGCCAGCCCAGTCGAACTCGCCGGGGCGGCGTTCGATGCGGTGCCAGCGCGCCGGGTAGCGAACCCGCGTGACCCCGGCCGACCGCAGCAGGTCGAGATCGTCCCGCCACCGCCGGACATGGTCGGTGGTCTCCAGCACGTCGACGTCGAGGGCGGGCTGGAAGGTCGACTCGAAGCCCCCGATGAACGACAGCGGCTTCGCTTCGGTCGGCGGGGCCACGGGCTCCGTTTGTAGTTGAACCATCCCTGGTGCTCAACCTTTCCCGGAGTCGGGGCTCGATCGCGCGGGCAGAGGCCCTCTTTGGGGAAGCCGCTGACGGGGTACCCGCCCTCTTCAAGCCGCAAACGCGTTATGCGGCGACCGCAATTGGGTACACCGGGGCCAGTTGAGCCATCAGCTGCGGGGAGGGGCCAGCCTGGTGGTCTAGGTGGTCGAGACTTACGGCGCTCCCGGCGGCGTCTACAGGAGGAGCGTCTTCGTTGCGTAACGACCCGGCTGCCGAGCTGATCGTCCTTTCCCATCTTCGGTGGACCTTCGTCTGGCAGCGCCCGCAGCACATCATCTCCCGGCTGGCCCGCGGAAGGCGCACCTGGTTCGTCGAGGAACCGGTGGCCGGGCCCGTCGGCTCGCCCCGCCTCCATCGCGAGGACCACGGCCCCGTCACCCGGGTGTGGCTGGAGGTCCCGGGCACGGACGGCCATGTCGGCTTCGGCGACCGCCGGGCGGCCCGCTACGGGGAGCTCCTGGCCGGCCTCGTCGGCGCTTCGTCCAACCGCGCCTGCTGGCTCTACACGCCCATGGCCCTGCCCTTGCTGGACGCCCTGAACCCGGCGGTCGTCGCCTACGACGTGATGGACGACCTCGCCTCCTTCGACGGCGCCCCCGAGGAGCTGGTGCTCCGCCAGCGCCAGGCTCTCCGCTCCGCCCACATCGTCTTCACCGGCGGCCGCTCCATCCACCGGGGCGTGGTCCGCCATCGCCGTGACGGCACCCACCTGTTCCCCAGCGGCGTCGAACCCGAGCACTTCCGTGCGGCCAACGACCTCCGCTGCCCCAACCCCCGGCCCGTGGCCGGCTACGTCGGCGTGATCGACGAGCGCATCGACCGGCCGCTGCTCGGCCAGCTGGCCGATCGCCTGCCCGACTGGGACATCCGGATCGTCGGTCCGCTGAGCAAGATCGACCACCGCTCGCTCCCGACCGCGCCCAACCTCGAGTACCCGGGCCCCGCCCGGTACGAGGAGCTCCCGGAGGTCCTGGCCGGCTTCGACGTGGCCCTCATGCCCTTCGCCCTCAACCGGGCCACCCGCTCCATCAGCCCCACCAAGACGCTCGAGTACCTGGCCGCCGGCCTCCCCGTGGTCTCGACGCCTGTGCCCGACGTGGTGGCCGACCATGCCGCCTGGGTGGACGTGGTGGACGACGCCGACGGCTTCGCCGCCGCCTGCCGGCGCGTGCTGGCCGAGCCGGCGTCGTCACGGCAGGAGACGGTGGAGCGGGTGCTCAGCACCCGCCACTGGGACGCCATCGCGGCCCAGATGGACGAGCTGCTGGCCGGCGCCTCGGCCGAGGCGCTGCGCCGGAGGGTCCTGGCATGACGATCTCCGACAACCCCCGCATCGTCGTCATCGGGGCCGGCCCCACCGGCCTGGGCGCGGGCTGGCGCCTGGAGGAGCTGGGCTACGACGACTGGGTGATCCTCGAGGCCAACGACTACGTGGGCGGCCTGGCCACCTCGTTCACCGACGAGGCGGGGTTCACCTACGACATCGGCGGCCACGTGATGTTCAGCCATTACCAGTACTACGACGACCTGGTCGACAAGCTCATGGGCGACGACTACACCGAGCTCCAGCGCGAGGCGTGGGTGTGGACGGAGAACCGCTTCATCGCCTACCCGTTCCAGAACAACATCCGCGACCTGGAGCCCCAGACGGTCTTCGAGTGCGTGGTCGGGCTCATCGAGGCCCAGAAGAAGGACTGGTCGCCCACCAACTTCAAGGAGTGGGTCGACTCGGTGTTCGGCGAGGGCATCGCCAAGCACTTCATGATCCCCTACAACTTCAAGGTGTGGGCCACGCCGGCCGAGCTCATGAACTACGTCTGGATCGGCGAGCGGGTCTCGGTGGTGGACGTGGAGAAGATCCTGCGCAACGTGATCTTGGCGGAGGATCAGGTGTCGTGGGGCCCGAACAACACGTTCCGCTACCCGCTGCGGGGCGGTACCGGCTTCCTCTACGAGGGCATGCGCAAGCGGGTGGAGGACCACCTCGAGTTGGAGACACCGGTGGCGTCGGTCGATCCCCTGGCCAAGGAGGTGCGCACCACCGACGGCCGGGTCTGGCCCTACGACATCCTGCTGTCGACCATGCCCCTCAACCGGCTGGTGCAGACGATGGAGTCGGTCCCCGACGCGGTGCGCCGGGCCTGCGACGACCTGGTGTGGAGCGGGTCGCACATCGTGGGCGTCGGCCTCGACCGCCCCGCCGACAGCACCAAGAACTGGATCTACTTCCCCGAGCCCCAGGTGCCCTTCTACCGGGTCACCTACCTCTCCAACTACTCGCCGTACATCACCGCCGGTCCCGACCAGACCCTCTTCCTGACCGAGACGTCGCGGTCGAGGTTCAAGCCCGAGGACGAGTCGACGATCGTCGACCGGGTCGTCGACGGCCTGGTGGCGACGGGCCTCATGTCCGAGTCCGACCGCGACCTCATCGTGACCACGTGGCTCTGCTCTCCGGACATGAGCTACCCGGTCCCGTCGGTCGGCCGGGACGCCGCCCTGGGGACGGTCCAGCCGTGGCTGCGGTCCCAGGACATCTGGTCGCGGGGGCGGTTCGGGGCGTGGCTGTACGAGATCGGCAACATGGACCACTCCGCCATGCAGGGCGTGGAGTTCGTGAACTCCGTGCTGTTCGACGAGCCCGAGACCGTGTGGATCCCCCGGGGGGAAGGCGCGCCGGGCGAGGGGGTGCGCTGATGACGGACGCCCACGACCGGCCCACGGGCACGCCGGAGGGCCACGGGGCCTACGGCGGCACCACCCGCGACGACGGCGACGCCCAGGAGGAGCCCACGCCCGCCGACGGTGCCGAGGAGTGGGCCGACAACGTCGAGACGGGCGGCGAGGCAACCTCGTAGCAGCGCCCGGACGACTGCCGAACCGGCAGCCGTCCCCGTAGTCTAGGAAGCGTGACCGGCTCGCCCTCCGTGCGCGTTGGCGCGCCCGCACGGTCGTGAAGGCTCGGGCCCGGCCGGAGGCGGAGGCGTCCCGCCAGCTCCGCACCGTCCGGAACCTGGCGACGATCCGGTGGGCGGCGATCGTCTGGGCCCTCGTCCAGGTCACGACCTACTACCTGCCGTACCCGGCGGGCGTCTTCCCCTGGGCGTTGGCCGCGGTCGGGGTGCTGGTCGTGGGCAACACCGGGATCTGGCTCGCGCTCCCCCGCGCCTGCACCGCGGCGGCCGTCCGGCGCCTGGCCCTGGCGTCGGTGCTGGTGGACGGCATCGCCATCGTCCTGCTCGTGTTCGTCTACACCTTCGACCCCGACACCGCCATCTGGGCCGTCCTCTACATCGTCCCCCTGGGCGCAGCCGTCCTCTTCGAGCTGCGGGGGGCCCTGTGGACGATGGGCGTGGTGACCCTCCTCTACGTCGTGCGCGAGGTCTACGGGCACCTGGCCTTCGGCAACGAGCTGCTCCCCGTGTCGATCTCGTTCCGGATGGGGGTCGGGTTCATCATCGCCGCCTTCGCGGGGGCCATGGCCTCGGGCCTCCTCTCCCGGCTCCGTGAGCTGGCCGGCCTCAACCGCATCACCCAGACCGTCGCCGACGAGCGGGAGCTCACCCGGGCGCTGGAGGCGGTCACAGGCGAGATGCTCTCCGTCCTCGACGTCCGCACCGCGGCCATCGGGCTGCTCGAGCCCCAGGCCGGCGCCGTCTCCGTCCTGTCGGAGTGCTCGGTGGACGGGGCCGAGGGAGGCCGCATGTCGGGCCACCGGTTCCCCGTCGAGGGGAGCCCCGCCCTCCAGGAGCTGGCCCGGGACGCCACGCCGGTGTTCCTCGCCGGTCCCGACGACCCGGCCGCCGGGCCCGAGCTGGCCGAGGTCATGCGGGCCGGCAGAGGCGGCGGGCTGCTGGTCGTCCCCCTCCAGGTCCGCAGCGAGACGATCGGCGCCATCCTGCTCGAGTCGTCGGAGCCGGGACGGCGGTTCAAGGCCGACGAGGTCTCCCTGGCCGAGACCGTCGCCGGCCAGATCGCAGGCGCCATCGAGAACGCCCGCCTCTTCGACGAGCTGGTCGAGTACGTGGAGCAGGTGAGCCGGGTGACGGCCGCGGCCAGCGCGGTCGAGTCGGGCACCTTCCGGGCCGAGATCCTCGACCAGGTCGGCGAGAGGTCGGACGCCCTCGGGCAGCTGGCCCGGGTGTTCCAGGGGATGGCCAGGGAGGTGGCCGCCCGTGAGCAGCGGCTGCGCCGGGAGGTGCAGCAGCTGCGCATCGAGATCGACGAGTCCCGCGCCGCCCGCCAGGTCGAGGAGATCACCGAGTCCGAGTACTTCCGGAGGTTGCAGATGAAGGTGGACGAGTTGCGCATCGAGACGGGCGGCAACCGCTCTTGATCATCTCCATCCACTCCTTCCGGGGCGGGACCGGGAAGTCGAACACCACCGCCAACGTGGCCGCCGTCCTCGCCGGGGAGGGGCGTCACGTGGCGGTCGTGGACACCGACGTGCAGTCGCCCGGCATCCACGTCCTCTTCGGCGTCGACCAGGACCGCATCGACGGCACGCTGAACGACTACCTCTGGAACAAGCGGAACATCAAGGACGCGGCCCACGACGTCACCCCCCCCGGACTGCCCGGGCGGGTGTGGCTGATCCCGGCCAGCATCCGGCCCCACGACATCGCCCGGGTCATGCACGAGGGCTACGACGTGGGGCTGCTCAACGCCGGGTTCCGCCAGCTCATCCAGGAGCTCTCCCTCGACGCCCTGATCCTCGACACCCATCCCGGCCTGGGGGAGGAGACCCTCCTCTCCATCGCCATGTCCAACTCCCTGGCCATCCTCCTGCGGCCCGACCAGCAGGACTTCGAGGGCACCAAGGTCACCGTCAGCGTGGCCCGCAAGCTCCGGGTCCCCAAGATGGTGCTGGTGGTCAACAACACCCCGCCCATGTTCGACCTCGACGCGGTCAGGGGGCGGGTGGAGCGGGCCTACGGCTGCGAGGTGGCTGCGGTGCTGCCCCACTCCCCGGAGATGATGGAGCTGTCCAGCGGCGGGATCTTCGCCCTGGCCAACCCCGACCACGTCCTCACCGGGCTGTACCGCCAGGTCGCCCGTTCCCTGATCTCCTGAGCGGCCCCGACGTGCCCGGGGGCCACGGGGAGGACGGCGCCACCGACCCTGACGACCTGCTCGACCCGAGCCAGCTGCTGGCCGGTCGGACGCGGCGGCGGGTGCCCCACCTGCTGTTCCTGCTGGAGAGCTGGTCCGACCGGCCGGGGGACGACGTCTTCGAGCTGCTGGAGTCCACCGAGGCGTTCGCGGGGATGACCCGGGAGCAGCTGGGCGGCGTGCTGCCCCTGCTGACCCCCTGCCACGTGCCGGCCGGGGAGGTCGTCGTCACGGAGGGCGAGCGCACCCCCGGCATCTACCTCGTCGCCTACGGCCGCCTGCGCGTCTACCACCACCGGGACGGCGAGGAGCTGTTCGTCACCGAGCTCACCCCGGGCGACACCGTCGGCGAGGGCGAGGTGCTCACCGGCGCCCCGGCCACGGCCTCGGTGCGGGCGGTGAGGGACTCGCTGCTCCTGCGCCTGTCGCCGGAGGGGCTGGAGCGGGTGACCGACTGGCACCCCGAGATCCCCCTGCGGATGGCCAAGCGCCTGCTCCGCCGCTCGGTGGTCGGTGGCCGGATGGTGCCGGAACGGTCGTCGGAGTCGGTCAGGACCATCGCCCTCGTCCCTGCCGGGCCCGAGCCGGTGCCGGCCCAGTTCGTCGCCCGGCTGCTGGACGCCCTGCGGTCGTTCGGCTCGGTGCACCACGTCTCCAGCCGGTCCATCGACGAGGAGCTGGGGGAGGGGACGGCCGAGACTCCCCTCCAGGACGCCCGCAACGGACGGATCGTCGAATGGCTGCAGCGGACGGAGCGGGCCCACGCCCTCGTCGTGTACGAGGCCGACCCGGCGCCGACGATCTGGACGACGCGGTGCCTGCGCCAGGCCGACCGGGTGGTGCGGGTGGCCCGGGCCGCGGCCCCGGCCGCCCCCAACGCCATCGAGCAGGGCCTGCTGGCGCCCGGCAGCCCCTCCACGACCGCCCGCCAGGAGCTGGTCCTGCTGCACGAGGGGTCGGGCCTGCCGGTGCGGACCGACCGGTGGATGGCGGCGCGGACGGTCGACGCCCACCACCACGTGCGGCTGGGTGACCCGTCGCACCACCGGCGGGTGGCGCGCCTGGTGACGGGGCGGGCGGTGGGCGTGGTGTTCGGTGGAGGCGGGGCCCGGGGGTCGGCCCACCTGGGCGTGATCAGGGCCCTGGAGGACGCCGGCGTGCCCATCGACGTGGTCGGCGGCACCAGCATCGGCTCGGTGGCGGCCTTCATGTACGCCATGGGGTGGGACCACGACCGCCGGATGGAGAAGCTCCCCCTGTTCTTCTCCAGGCCCCTGATCCTCCAGCCGACCATCCCGCTGGTGTCGCTGTCGTCGGGCCGCCGCCTGACCCAGCTCATCGTGCGGGAGACCGAGCACCGGCTCATCGAGGACCTGTGGGTGCGGTACTTCTCGGTGTCCACCAACCTGTCCCAGGCGACCCAGTTCGTCCACCAACGGGGCGACCTGGCTACCTCGATCCGGGCCAGCGTGTCGTTGCCCGGAATCCTCCCGCCGGTGCGCCACGGGCGCGACCTTCTGGTCGACGGGGGGTTGCTCAACAACCTGCCCATCGACGTGATGCAGAACGTGATGGGCGGGGGCCGGATCATCGCCGTCGACCTGCGGCGGCGCGTCGAGCTGACCATGCAGGCCGCGGTGGGCCCCGCCCTCTCCGGGTGGCACGTGCTGCTGCGGCGGGTGCGCCGGGGGCCGGAGCCCTTCGACCCCCCGGGGATCGGCGCCGTGCTGGCCCGCTCGGTGGAGCTGGCGGGGCTGCTGAACGACCGGGCCCTGCTCGACCGCCCCGGCCTGGACCTCTACCTCACGCCGCCGGGAGGCGCCATCGGCATGCTCGACTTCGACGCCGCCCCGCTCCTGGTGGACCAGGCGTACGAGTACACGCGGGAACGACTGCGCCAGACGCCGGCCTTCCAGGCCGGGCCCTGAGCGGATCTACGGCTCGATCTTCTGCCACCAGTCGTAGGACTGGCGGCTGCTTTCCTCCCACTTGACGGGCCAGCCCTGCTTGAAGAAGTAGCTGGCGGACGTGCCGGGGTCCGCCGCCCGCAGCTCCCGCAGCTCCTGGCCGGGAGGGCGCTCGGGGGGCTGGGCGCTCGCCGGAGCGGCGCCGAGAAGCGTTCCCAGGGCGGTCACCGAGGCGGCCGCCAGGCCGCAGATCCGCCGCTTGGAGTTCTTTTCAGAGGGCATCGCCGGATCGTAGGAGCGCCGGGCCCGCCGGGAAACGGTGCTAGCCGGCCTCCCCGATGGTGGTGCCAGCACCACCATCGGGTGCGCCTTCCCGCACGAACCCGAGCTCGTAGAGCTGGCGGAGGGAGGCCAGGGCGCGCCCGGCCAGGACGTCGGCAGGGATGTCGGTCTCGTCTGCGGCCTCGGCCAGCAGGTCACCCACGGTGCGCCGGCCGTCCATCCGCAGCAGCACGTGGAGCGCTTCGGGGCTCACCTCGTTGCGCAGCCCCACGCCGTCGTCGAGGACCATCTGAGCCGGGCTGGCTGCGTATCCCTCCTGGCCGTAGCTGAGGGACTGCTCCAGGCGGTGCCCCCTCACCAGGGCGAGGCGGCGGCCCACCAGGTCGGCTTCGGCGGCCACGCCGTGGTCGAAGATCCGCAGCAGCTGGGCGCTGCCCGATCCCGAAGGCCCTCGGCCGATCTCGGCCTTGCGCACCCAGTTCTCGGCTCCTGACCGCCGTCGCAGGACCAGGGCGCCGATCCCCACCCGGTCCACGCCCGTGTCGCGGTAATAGGCGAGCCAGCTGTCCAGGGCGGGCCCGAACTCCTCCGCCACCAGCGACTCGTGCCGGATCCAGACGGCGGCGTACTTCACCGGGTCGAGCGCCTCGTAGAACAGCAGGAGGGCATCGCAGCCTGTTCCCTCGACCCAGGATCCGGGACGCTGCCACCACGGCTCGTCGGGGCCGATGACCCAGTTGCACATGACGGTGGCGTAGCCGCCCTCCACCAGCCGCGCCGCCGCGCCGGTCACCACTTCCCGCGACATGGAGTCGGCGCCGCGCCCCCCGTCCCGGAACATGAACTCCGACGCGGGGGAGATGACGAACGGGGGGTTGGAGACGACCAGGTCGAACCGCTCGTCCCCGACGGGGTCGAACAGGTCGCCCTGGCGGCACTCCACCGTGGTGACGCCGTTCAGGGCGCAGTTGACGCTGGTGAGCCACAAGGCCCGGTCGTTGATGTCCACCGCGACGGTGCGGCCGGCGTGGTCGGCGGCCAGGAGGGCCTGGAGGCCCGCCCCGGTGCCGAGATCGAGCGCCGTTCCCACCGGCCGCCGGACGGTGAGGCTGGCCAGGGTGCGGGCGGCGGGTGTCCAGCCCAGCACGGAGTCGGGGCGCAGGCCCGAAGCGTCGCTCGGGTCGTGGGCGAACCACCTCCCGGCCGCCGGTGTGACCCGGACGCAGGCGTGAACGGTGCCGGCGTCGAGCTCGACCAGGCCGGCCCCTTGCAACCCCTCCAGCGCCACGGGGCCCAGGGCTTCTTCGACGGGGACCCGATCGGTCCGCACGCCGAGCAGGAACACCCGGAGGATCCAGTCGAGGGCGTCGCCGCGATCGAGCCGGCGGAGGTGCACGGGGGTGTCCCCCTCCCGGACCCGCAGCTCGCTTCCCAGCCGCAGCCGCCCGATCGCCGCTTCCTCGGTGTAGCCCTCCCGCTGGAACACGGCCCGCAGACCTTCGAGCACATCCAAGCCTGCAACCGTAGTGAGTCCGGCGCGAGCTGCCGTCCGCCTGCGGGGGTAGGAGTACGGCATGCTCAACGACAAGCGAGTGCTGGTGCTGGCGGCCGACCTCTTCGAGGACATGGAGCTGCTCTATCCCGTGTACCGCCTCCGGGAGGAAGGGGTGGAGGTGGTGGTGGCGGGGCTCACCGACGATCCGGTGACAGGCAAGAAGGGCCACGGCCCGGTGCCCGTCGACACCACGGTGGGCGCCGTGGACGGCGGGTCGTTCGACGCCCTCGTCATCCCCGGCGGGTTCGCGCCCGACAAGCTGCGGCGGTCGAAGGAGGTGCTGGGGCTGGTCGAGTCCTTCAACGCGGCGGGCAAGCCCATCGCCTTCATCTGCCACGCCGGCTGGGTGCCCATCTCGGCCAGGATCGTGAAAGGGCGGCGGGCCACCAGCGTCGATGCCATCCGCGACGACATGGAGAACGCCGGCGCCGACTGGGTGGACGAGGCGTGCGTGGTCGACGCCAACCTCATCTCCGCCCGCACGCCCGCCGACCTGGGCCCGTGGATGAAGGCGATCCTGGCCGCCCTCGAGGCCGAGTAACCGCAGTCAGAAGGTCACCACCCGGTCCGCCTCCTGGATGAGGCGGGCCACGTCGGGCGGTGTGACCCACCGGCCTCCCACCTCGGCCAGCTGCTCCTCGGTCGCCCCCCGGGCGACGGCGCAGCCCTTTCAGACGTAGACGGGGACGCCCACCTCCCGCGCCTTGGCGAACAGCTCGCCCAGGGGCGGGAGCCCCACCCCCTCGGTGGCCCCCACCACGTCGGGCCGGAGGAACTCGGTGGCGTCGCCGGCCAGCACGACGCCCGCCTCGTCGCCCACCTGGGCCGAGCCGTTGACGGCCAGGTGGAAGGGGATCGAGGCCCGGGTCGCGTCGGTGGAACCGCTCGACGCGATGTAGAGGATCCGCATGCTCACACGCTAGGCCCGGCGGCCGCGGCGGCCCGTTCGAGGCCGTCGAGCACCAGGTCGAGCCCGAACTCGAACTCGTCGCCGAACCGGTAGCCGGGCTGGAGCACGTGCTCGAGGGCCAGCTCGGTGAGGTGCGGGTAGGCGCCGGCCGGCATCTGGCCGATGATCTCCCTGGTCAGCTCGGCCGTGTCCTCGGTCGTCTCGAACGGCAGGGTCGCCTCCTGGAGGGCGAACCCGTAGACGTAGCTGTCGAGGGCGGCGTAGGCGTGGGCCGTCAGCTCGATGGAGAAGCCGGCCCGCCGCAGGCAGCCGAGCACGGCGTCGTGGTGGCGGAGGGTGGCCGGGCCCGGCGAGCGGCGGGACTCCATCAGCCCGATGGCCCACCGGTGGCGGCTCAACGCCCGGCGGGCCGAGACGGCCCGCTCTCGTAGGGCCGGTTTCCAGCCGACGTCCTGGGGCGGCAGGTCGATCTCGGCGAAGACGACGTCGACCATCCCGTCCAGCAGGTCCCCCTTGTCGGCCACGTGGTTGTAGAGGGACATGGCCTCCACGCCGAGGCTCTCGCCCAGCTTGCGCATGCTGAGCGACCCGATCCCGTGCTCGTCGGCGAAGGCGAGGGCGGCTTTGAGCACCCGCTCCCGGTTCAGCGTCTCCCTGGGCACCTCAGCTCCCGGTCTTGACGGACTTACGTCGTAAGTCTAGTCTGCTTACATCGTAAGTACGACGAGGAGGCACTCCATGGAGACCACGATTCCCACCCCGCCGGGCACCACCGGCGCCACCCCCACCATGGCGGCGATCGTGCAGGACCGCTACGGCGACGATCCCCGAACGGTGCTGCGCCACGACCGGATCGGCCGGCCCGGCATCCGCGACGACGAGGTGCTGGTCCGGGTCCGCGCCGCCGGCGTCGACCGGGGGACGTGGCACCTGATGGCCGGGCGCCCCTACCTCATGCGGGCCATCGGCTTCGGCTTCCGGGGCCCGAAGACCCCGGTCCCCGGGCTGGACCTGGCCGGAACGGTCGAGGCCGTCGGCGCCAACGTCACCGCCTTCGCCGTCGGCGACGAGGTCTTCGGCACCGCCGCCAGCGGCTCGTTCGCCCAGTACGCCGTGGCCAAGGCCGACAAGCTGGCAGCCAAGCCGGGCACCCTCACCTTCGAGCAGGCCGCGGCCGTGCCCGTGTCCGCCACCACCGCGCTCCAGGCCGTCCGGGACAAGGGTGGGGTGCAGGCCGGTGACCGCGTGCTGGTGATCGGCGCATCCGGTGGTGTGGGGTCCTACGCGGTACAGATCGCCAAGGCCTTCGGAGCCCACGTGACCGGCGTCGCCCGCACGTCAAAGCTCGACCTGGTGAGGGCCCTGGGGGCCGACGCCGTCCTCGACTACACCCGGGACGAGGTCACCGACGGCCGCCGCCGCTACGACGTGGTCGTCGACATCGGGGGGAACCGGCCGGTGAGGGAGCTGCGCCGGGCGCTCACCCCCAGGGGCCGGCTGGTGATCACCGGCGGCGAGGGCGGTGGCTCCGTGCTGGGCGGCATCGGGCGTAACCTGCGGGCCGCCCTCCTCTCGATGTTCGTCGGCCAGAAGCTCACCGCCTTCGTGGCGCGCCAGCGAGGCGATGACCTCGTGGCGTTGCGGGAGCTGGTCGAGACCGGCGCCCTGGTCCCCGCCCTCGACGGCACCTACCCGCTCGCCGCCGCAGCCGACGCGGTGTGCCACCTGGTCGAGGGGCGGGCCCGCGGCAAGGTCGTCGTGACGGTGTAGCGGACGCCCGGGCCCGGTTCGACGTAGGTCGGCTGGCAACCCCAGAACAGGAGGACCCATGGCCCTGAACCTGAACAGCATCATGCTCGGATCCGAGGACTCGAAGCGGTTGGCCGACTTCTACGCCAAGGTCCTGGGCGATCCCCAGCCGGAGTGGAGCGACCCCGCCAACGGGTGGTTCGGCTTCCAGGCCGGCCAGGGCGGGCTGATGGTGGGGCCGCACAGCGAGGTCAAGGGCTCGAACGAGCAGCCCGGCCGGGTCATGTTCAACCTCGAGACGGCCGACGTGAAGGCCGAGTTCGACCGCATCAAGGGCGAAGGCGCCCAGGTCGTGGCCGAGCCCTACGAGCCCGGGGGCGGGGGCAGCGGCATGTGGATGGCCACCTTCGCCGACCCCGACGGCAACTACTTCCAGCTCACCTCGCCCTGGGCCCCCGACCAGTCCTAGGGGGCCGGCTCGAGGTGCACCACCCGCACCCGGGTCAGCTCGTCGAGCAGCTCGGGGCCGTAGCCGAAGCCGTCGCCCGAGGCGCCGTGGGGGGTGGCCGCGCCCCCCGGGGCCCCGCCGAAGGCGGCGTTGACCTTGACCGTCCCCACGTTGAGCTCCCTGGTGGCCCGCTGGGCGTGCGCCAGGTCGGGCGTCAGCACCACCGCGGCCAGGCCGTAGGCGGTGCCGTCGGCCAGGCGCAACGCCTCGTCGAAGTCGTCCACGACCTGGACGGCGGCGACGGGGCCGAACGTCTCCTCCTCGACCACCGCCATGCCGGGCCGGACCCCGGTGAGGACGGTCGGCGGGTAGAAGCAGCCCGGCCCCTCCACCGCGGCACCCCCGCAACGCAGCTCGGCGCCCGCCTCCACCGCCTCCCGCACGTGGCGGTCGACCACCTCACGCTGGCCGGCGTCGATCAGCGGGCCCATGTCGGTGCCCAGGCGCGTGGCCTTGGCCCGGGCCACCAGCTCGTCCACGAAGGCGTCGGCCACGTCGCGGTGGACGTAGATGCGCTCGACCGACGTGCAGATCTGCCCGGCGTTGGCGAAGGCGCCCACCGCCGCCTGCTCGGCCGCCCAGGCCGGGTCGACGCCGGCGTCGACGACGAGCGGGTCCTTCCCGCCCAGCTCCAGCACGGCCTTGGCTCCTCTTGCCGCGCAGGCGGCGGCCACCGACCGGCCGGTGGCGACCGAGCCCACGTGCACCACCACGTCGACCTCCGGCGAGGCGGCCAGGGCGGCGCCCACCGTGCCGTCGCCCACCGCCAGCTGGAGGACCCCGGCCGGGAGGCATCGGTTGAGCAGCTCGATGACCAGGGCGGTCGACAAGGGGGTCTTCTCGCTGGGCTTGCAGACCACGGTGTTGCCCACCACCAGGTTGGCCGCGATCTGGGCGCAGGCGATGGCCACCGGGTCGTTCCACGGCAGGCAGAGGGCGGCCACACCCCGGCTGACCCGGATCATCAGGTCGGTCGAGCCGAACCCGCCCTGGAGGGCCCGGCCCCGGTGGAGGGGGCCCAGCTCGGCGTACTGCTCGATGGCCCCGATCCCGGCCTCCACGCCGCCCCTGGAGTCGGGCAGCGGCTTGCCGCCCTCCCTGCTCTGGAGGGCGGCGACGTCGTCGATCGCGTCCCGCAGCCGCCGGGCGCCCTCCTTGAGCAGGGCCGCCCGCTCGGCCGGGGCGGTCCGGTCCCAGGACGGGTGGGCGGCGCGGGCGGTGGCCACCAGCGCGGCCGCGTCGCTCTCGGGAAGCTCGCCGGCCACCTCGCCGGTTGCCGGGTCGTGCACGGTGATCATCCCGTCGACCCTTCCCCCGTGCCCCGATCCGTAACGTCGACCGGCTCCCCCAGCTCCCGCAGGCCGAGGGCGAGGGCCGCCCGCAGGCGGCGGGCGGTGGCGGGCGAGAGGTGGGCGACCAGGCCCGTCCCCGCCCGGCCCGCCTCCTCCAGGGTCAGCTCGACGCGGAGGTCGTCGCAGGGTTCGCAGTCGTCGAGGATGGCCACCGCCCAGGCCAGCTGGGGGCGATCGGGGTCGTCGTCGGGATGGTCGTCGCGTCCGTAGTCGGCGAGCTTCTTCACCGCTCTAGTGTGCGCCGGTGGACGACGGGGGGCCGCTCCAGATCAGGAGCGTCCGCGGGAAGGGGCGGGGGATCATCGCGGGACGGCGGTTCGTGGCCGACGAGGTGCTCGAGCTGGCCCCCGTGATCGTCATCCCCAACGCCGAGTGGGAGCTGGTCAGCGCCAGCGTCGTGGCGTCGTACTGCTTCACGTGGGGGAAGGCCGACGACGCCGCGATCCCGCTCGGCCGGGCGTCGCTGTTCAACCACTCCTACAGGCCCAACGCCTACGCCCAGGTCCACCTGCGCGAGAAGGTGATCGAGTTCCTCGCCCTGCGCGAGATCCAGCCGGGCGAGGAGATCACCCTCAACTACAACGGCGACCCGGACAACCGCACCCCCATGTCGTTCCAGGTCCGCCCCTAGGGCTTCCGCAGCAGGTAGAGCAGGGTGACGCCCTCCGCCGAGAACTTCGACACGACGTCGTAGCCGATGTCGGCGAGCACGGCGTCGAGATCGGCCTCGCAGTACTCGTGGACGTACGCCAGGCGCACGTCCCTCCAGGTCATCGGCCCACAGCGCACCCGCTCGCAGCGGGTGACGGTGGTGACGGTGTTGGGGATCACGCTACGGGCTCGCTCCCGCCGGATGGTGATCAGCTCACGGTGGTCGTCGTAGTCGGCGCCCAGGATCTCGAGCGGGCCGAAGTTGAACCGCTTCTTGGCGTCGTCGCCGATGCCGGGAGCGGCGGCGGCGCCGTCGCCCACCTGGCACCGGACCTCCAGGAGCAGGTAGTCGCCCGGGCACATCCCGTTGAGGAACATCGTCTCGAGGAAGCCGCCGTCGTCGCTCATGTTGCCCAGGGTGTTGCCCAGCAGGGCCAGCACGTTGGGGCCTGCCCGGTTCCGGTAGACGAGGGAGAACAGGCCCAGGGAATCGAAGGGGGCGATGATGCCCTTGACCGACACGTGGGCGGCGGGCCCGGTGCGGACGCTCTGGATGGCGTGGACGATCATCGCCGGGTTGATGTCGTAGGGGTAGTAGTAGAGGGCCCCGTCCAGGGGCTCCACGGCCGATACCAGCGCGTGCACGAGGGGGCGGTCCTTCGACCCCGTACCGGGGCCGAGGCTGACCACGTCGATGTTGCCGTGGCCCGTCGAGCGCACGATCTCACTCGCGATGGCGACGGCGTTGGCCTCGCACAGCTCCACGCCCGCCCGGTAGTAGGTGTAGCGGCTGTCCTCGGTGAGCCGGACCCAGTTCAGGTAACCCCGGTGGGTCAGGTAGGCGAAGTAGGTGGGGATGGGCTGGCCGGTGTTCAGCAGCTCCCGCATGCGCTCGTAGACCCGGCCCAGCAGCGTGTCCATGCCGAGGTAGATGGTGGCGTCGACGATCCCCTCGTAGACCTCGCCGCGGCGGAGCTGGGTGGGGACGGCCGGTTCCTCGGCGACCGCCGCCCGGCGGCGGGCGGCCCGCGCTGCGGTGTCGGACCGCCAGGCGGAGAGCAGTGCCTCCTCGGTCACATCGACCGCCGGCTTGGCGCACAGCCACTGCGTGACGATCCGCACGGTGGCCTCGCGCACCGGGAGCGAGGGCTCGCCGGTGGTGGCGTGGGGCCGGAGCCACGAGGCGATGGTGTTCTCGTGCACGTCCTCGTGGGCCTGGCGGAGCAGCTCGAGGTGCAGCGACCGCGGGGTGAGCCCGGCCTGTTGGAGGCAGCGCTCCAGGAGCCGCTTGAACTCGTACCCCGGCCCGTCGGGGGCGCCACCGCCGGCCACGGCCGGAGTGTACGGCCGGAAGTTCCCAGGATGGCCGGCTTCGGTGCACTTCGGTGCACTTCGGGCTGGGCTTCGGGGCCGGCCTCCCGGAGGGTTGTGGCATGGACGACGTCTGGGGCATCAGCAGCGGGACCTTCGCCTCTGTCTACGCCTACGCACTGGCGGTGGTGGCGGTGGTGGCCTGGCGCCGTCGGCGCCAGATCCTCCGGGGCCGGGACGTTGCGGCGGAGCAACTGGATCCCTACGAGCTGGCCATGATGACGGGCGGGCCGCGGCTCGTTGTGGCGGTCGCCCTCGTCAACCTCGACCGAAGCGGGTCCCTCGCCCTCAGCGACCGCATGGTGCGGGAGCTGGCGACGTCCAACGGGATCGACCTGGACGCCCTCGACGCCGGCGACCTGCACGACTGGGGCCTCGACCTGGAGATCACCCTCCTCGACGATCCGCCGCAGCCGTGCCACCCGGTCGAGCGGGCGGTTCATTCAGCGGTGCGCAGGACCAAACCGCGCTGGCCCGGCGACATCCTTGCCGCCGCCGTCACGTGCGACGAGATCGTCGAGTTGTGGTCCCGCCTCGTGGCTCGGGGCGCCATGGTGGGATGGAGGGGCAGGGCCCGCCTACGCCGCCAGTGGCGCTGGTTCGCCGCCCTGCTGGCCCTGGGCCTGGTCAGGCTGGTGGCGGAGTGGGGGGCGGGCGATAACGGGATGCCCCTGGCGCTGCTGGTCGCGGTCACCTCGGTGGGCATGGTGGTGGTGCGGACGCATGTCCCCCACCTGACCCGTGCCGGGGCCCGGGCGGCCCGGCTCCGGCGTTCGCAGCCCGGTCCGCCTGCTCAGATCGAGCCGCTGGACCGCAAGGCCGCCCTGGCCGTGATGGCGACGTTGGGCGCGGGAGCGCTGTGGTCGCTCGACCGGCCGCTGGCGCTGGCGGTCGGAGCGGAGCCCGGCGGGGACGAGGCCGGGCAGCCGTGGTGGCGGCGTCCGGCCGATCCATGGACTGGGGTGGCGTGCGGCTGGCACGGATCCGCCGGCTGCGGCGGAGGCGGTGGGTGCGGAGCCGGCGGTGGTGGCTGCGGAGCCGGCGGTGGTGGCTGCGGCGGCGGGGGTGGCTGCGGCGGCGGTGGTGGCTGCGGCGGCGGGGGCGGGTGCGGCGGCGGGTGACCGCCATCCCTCGCCTGGGGCTCGGTGTGGGCTGGCGGCCGGAGCTGGCGGCACTGGCCCTCCGCCGTCCCGACCTCGGGTTCGTGGAGGTGGTGGCCGAAAGCGTCCCGGTCGACCGCCTGCCGCTGGCCCTGGTCGAGGCCCGGCGTCGGGGCCTCCACGTCATCCCCCATGGCATCGGGCTGTCGCTGGGCGGGGCCGAGCCGCCCGATCCGGCCCGGCTCGACCGCCTGGCCCGCCTGGCCGAGCGGCTGGAGGCGCCGATGGTGAGCGAGCACGTGGCGTTCGTGCGGGCGGGGGGCGTGGAGGCCGGGCACCTGCTTCCCGTGGCGCGCACCAGGGCCGCCCTGGACGTGCTCGTCGACAACGTGGCCCGGGCGGGGGAGCGGCTGCCGGTCCCTCTCGCCCTCGAGCCCATCGCCACCCTGTTCGAGTGGCCCGACCCCGAGATCGACGAGGGCGACTTCCTCCGCGAGCTGCTGGAGCGCACCGGCGCCCTCCTCCTGCTCGACGTGGCCAACGTCCATGCCAACCGGGCCAACCTGGGCGGCGACGCGGTGACCGCCCTGCGGGCCATGCCCCTCGACCGCGTCGCCTACGTCCACGTGGCCGGTGGTGTGGAGCGCGACGGCGTCTACTACGACAGCCACCGCCACGCCGTCCCGCGGGAGGTGATCGGCCTGCTGGGCGAGCTGGCGGCGGCGGCAGGGCCCCTTCCAGCCGCCATGCTGGAGCGCGACGGCGACTTTCCCACGCTGGCCGAGCTCGACGGGGAGCTGGATGCCATCGCCAGCGCCGCCCGGCTCGGCCAGCCGGGCCCCACGGTGGCGCCAGCACGCCCCCTGCCGAGCCCGGCGCGAGCGGGCCAGCGGGCGCAGGTGGCGGCGGGCCAGGCCGCCCTCGTCGCCGCACTGGTGGACGGTCGCGCCGTGCCGGACGGGTTCCACGCCGGGCGGCTGGCGGCGGCGTCAGCGGTGCTGCGGCACAAGCGGCGGCAAGGCGGCCCCGGAGCGGTGACCCCTCCGCACCCTGCGCATGCGCCCGCTCTTCGCCGGTCTGGGGCGCGGGCACGGTCGCGCACCTGCTGAGATGGACGCCATGGAGCCGACGGTGGCCGACGCGGTCGAGGTGGAGGCGGCGGGCACGCCGCCCAAGCAGATCCGGGAGTTCGTGGGACGGGTGGCCACCGGCCACGAGTCGGTCTCGCTGGCGGTCATGCGCAGCCCGGCGGGATGGGTGGAGCCGGCCCAGACGCCCGACTTCGACGAGCACACGGCCGTCCTGTCGGGGATGCTGGTCGTCCACCACGACGGGGGGCGGCTGGACGTGCGGGCCGGGCAGTCGGTGACCGTGCCCGCCGGGGTGCGGGTCCGCTACGAGACGCCCGCGGGCGCGGAGTACGTGGCCGTGTGCCTACCGGCCTTCGCCATGGACATCGTCCATCGAGAGGGGGCGTAGGAGCCGCCGGAGGGGCTTGCCGCCCGGGGTGCGGGGGATCTCGTCGACCACCACGACCTGGCGGGGGAGCTGGGCAGGAGCGAGGTGGGGCCGGGCGAAGTCGCGGAGCTCGTCGAGGGAGGGCGCTGGGCCGGCGGCCGGGTCCGGGACCACGTAGGCCACGACCCGCTCGCCCCACTCGGGGTCGGGGGCGCCGGTCACGCACACGTCGGCCACCGCCGGATGGCCGATCAGGGCCCCCTCGACGGCGGTGGGGCTGACGTTCACCCCGCCGGTGACGACCAGGTCCTTCTTGCGGTCGACCACCTCCAGGCGGCCGTCGGCGGTCCAGCGGCCGACGTCGCCGGTGCGCAGCCGGCCGTCGAGGCCGAGGACGGCATCGGTGGCGGGACCGTCCAGGCGGTAGCCCCGCATGACGGTCGGGCTGCGGACGACGATCTCGCCGTCGCGGGCCAGCTCGATCTCCACGCCGGGCAGGGGACGGCCGTCGTGGACCACCCCGCCCCACGTCTCGGTCAGGCCGTAGGTGGTGGTGACGTTGGGCAGGGCGGCGATCCCGGGCGGGACCGGGGCGCCGCCGACCAGGATCGTGCGGAACCGGCTGAGGTCGGCGCCGGCGGCGAGGAGGCGGCGGACCTGGGTCGGCACCAGCGAGACCAGGGTCGCCTTCGACTCGGCCACCGCCTCCACGTCGAAGCGGTCGAGGACGTCGACGGGCACGCCCGAGGCGCCGGCCCGGGCCAGCACGGCCAGCCCGGCCACGTGGTGGAGGGGCAGGCAGCACAGCCAGCGGTCACCGGGCCCGGCCGGGACCCACCGGGCGAGGAAGGCCATGCCCCGCCAGGTGAGCTCGACGGCCCGGGGCTCGCCCGCCGTGCCCGAGGTGAGCACGACGGCGGCCACGTCGAAGTGGACCACGCGGTCGGCGGCGATCGCCGCCTCCTGCTGCTCCCGCTGCCGGGGGCCGGCGGCGGGATCCAGGGGGGCCACCGGGCGGGCCGCGTCCCACGCCGCCCGGATGGCGGCGGCCGCCTCGACGGGCGGGAGCCGCACCGGGACGAGCATGGCGGTACGGTAGTTCCCTCCGTTGGAGTGATCGTTCTAGGAGTGCTGACGCCCGTGGATTGGGAGCCTTCCGGCGACTACGAGGACATCCGCTACGAGCTGGGCCGCGGCGACGCCGAGGGCATCGCCAAGATCACCATCGACCGTCCCGAGGTGCGCAACGCGTTCCGGCCCAAGACGGTGCGGGAGCTGGTGGAGGCGTTCGACCGGGCCCGGGACGACCCGGCGGTGGGCGTGATCATCCTGACCGGAGAGGGGCCGCTGGCCTTCTGCTCGGGCGGCGACCAGAAGGTGCGGGGGGACGACGGGTACGTCGACGAGAAGGGGATCGGGCGGCTGAACGTCCTCGACCTCCAGGTGCAGATCCGGCGGCTGCCCAAGCCGGTGATCGCCATGGTGGCGGGCTACGCCATCGGCGGCGGGCACGTCCTCCACCTGGTGTGCGACCTGACGATCGCCGCCGACAACGCCCGGTTCGGCCAGACCGGGCCCCGGGTGGGCTCGTTCGACGGGGGGTACGGGGCCGGCCTGCTGGCCCGCACCATCGGGCTCAAGAAGGCCAAGGAGATCTGGTTCCTGTGCCGGCAGTACGACGCCCAGCAGGCTCTCGAGATGGGGCTGGTCAACACCGTCGTCCCCCTCGACCGGCTGGAGGAGGAGACGGTCGAGTGGTGCCGCACGATCCTGCACCACAGCCCCCTGGCCCTGCGGCTGCTCAAGGCCGGCTTCAACGCCGACACCGACGGGCTGGCCGGCGTGCAGCAGCTGGCGGGCGACGCCACGCTGCTCTACTACCTGTCCGAGGAGGCCCAGGAAGGCCGGGACGCCTACGTGGGCAAGCGCCCGCCCGACTTCGGCCGGTTCCCCAAGCGGCCGTGACCGGCGGCAGCCTCTTCGGTTGGCGGCTGTGGGTGGCCGGGGCCCGTCCCAAGACCTTGGGGGCGTCGGTGGCCCCCGTGCTGGTGGGGACGGCGGTGGCCAGCCGGTACGGCGACGTGGTGTGGTGGCGGGCGGTGCTGGCCCTGGTGGTGTCGGTGGCCCTGCAGGTCGGGGTGAACTACGCCAACGACTACTCCGACGGGGTGCGGGGCGTGGACACGGCCAAGCGGCGGGGGCCGATGCGCCTGACGGCGTCGGGGCTGGTGCCGCCGGGGGCGGTGAAGCGGGCCGCCATCCTGTCGTTCGCGGTGGCGGCGCTGGCCGGCATCGCCCTGGCCCTGGCCGCCGACTGGCGGCTGATCCTCGTCGGGGCGGCCTGCGTGCTGGCCGGGTGGCTGTACAGCGGCGGGCCCAAGCCCTACGCCTCGGCCGGCCTGGGCGAGGTGATGGTGCTGGTCTTCTTCGGGTTCGTGGCCACCGTCGGGTCGACGTACGTGCACGACCGGCGGCTACCGGGCCTGGCCTTCGAGGCGGCGGTGCCCATGGGCCTGGCCGCCAGCGCCATCCTCCTGGTCAACAACCTGCGCGACGTCCTCACCGACCGGGTGGCGGGCAAGCGCACGCTGGCGGTGCGGCTCGGCGAGCCGGTCACCCGCCAGATCTACCTCTCGTGCATGGCCGTGGCCGCCGTCTTCCCGCTGCTGCTCGGGGTGACGGCGCCGGGGGCGGTGGTCGGGCTGCTGGCCGCGCCGCTGGCCATCGCACCCATGAAGACGGTCGCCCGGCCTGGCGCCGACGCCCCCACCCTGGTCGGGGCCCTGGTCAAGACGGCCCGGTTCCAGCTGGTGCTGGCCGCGCTGCTGGCGGTGGGGCTGTGGGACTGGTAGTCCGGGTCCCGTTGCGCGACGGCGGCTGGCGCCAGGCCGAGCTGGTCGAGGGGCCGGCGGGTTGGGGCGAGTGCTCAGCCCTGCCCGGCTATCCATGCGACCCGACCATGGCCCGGGCCGCGGCCGAGGAGGCGGCGTGTGTGGCGTGGCCGGACGCGGTGCGCGACGAGGTCGAGGTCAACGCCCTCGTGCCCTGGGCGCCGGTGGACGAGGCGGCTCGGTTCGCCGAGGAGGCGGTGGCGGACGGCTACCGCTGCCTCAAGGTGAAGGTAGGGGGCGAGCACGGCACCGCGGTGGTGGCCGCGGTCCGCGAGGCGGCCGGGCCGCACGTTGCCATCCGGGTGGACGTCAACGGCAGGTGGGACGTCGAGCGAGCCGCGGCAGAGATCGCCGAGCTGTCCACGTACGGCATCGAGTACGTGGAGCAGCCGGTGGCCACGCTGGAGGAGCTGGCCGAGCTGCGCCGGCTCGTCCGCGTGCCGCTGGCGGCCGACGAGTGCGTGCGGTCGGTGGAGGACGCCCGCCGGCTGGCCCGGCTCGGGGCGGCCGACGTGCTGGTCGTCAAGGTGCAGCCCCTGGGCGGCGTGCGGCGGGCGATCGACGTGGCCGAGGCGGCGGGCGGGATCCCGGTGGTCGTGACGTCGATGATGGAGACGTCGGTGGGGCTGGCTGCGGGGCTGGCCCTGGCCGCCGCCCTGCCCGAGCACGACCTGGCCTGCGGGCTGGGCACGGGCGTGCTGCTGGCCGGGGACGTGGTGGCCGAGCCGCTGGTGCCGGAGGACGGCCGGCTGCGGGTGCGCCGCCCGGCGCCCGATCCCGAGCTGCTCGATCGCTACCGGGTGGCGCCCTGATGGGCGGCTCCGGCGATGACCTCGGCGCAGGCCACGGGCTGGTCGAGGGGGACGGCGTGACCGGCGCCCGGCACCCACGAGGTCCGGGCGTTGTGGCCGATGGCGGCGGCCATGCGTTCGGCCAGGTCCCGGAACTTGCGGTCGTGCTCCCCCGCCACCAGCAGCACCGGCATGGCCAGCTGGCCGAGGCGTTCCCACAGCGGGTCCTGGGCGCCCGTGCCCAGCTTGCGCAGGGCGTAGGCCAGGCCGTCGGGGGGGTTGGCCCGGCGGGCCTCGAGGTCGGCGGGCCTGGGCGTGGTGGTCTCGAACAGGGGCTGGGCCAGCCAGCCGTCGAGGAAGGCCTTGGTGTCGCCCACGGCCAGGTCGTCGGCCAGGCGGGCGTCGGCCCGGCGGCGCTCGGCCCGGGCGTCGGGCTCCTCGATGCCGGGCGAAGCCCCGATCAGCACCAGCGAGGAGACCATGTCAGGCCGGTCGAGGGCGGTGCGCAGGCACAGCCGCCCGCCCATGGAGTACCCCACGTAGGTGGCCGGGCCGCCGCCGGCCTCGGCGACGGCGGCGGCGGTGGCCGGGAAGTCGAGCCGCACGCCGCGCGATCCGCCGTGGCCGGGCAGCTCGACCATCACCACGTCGAACTCGGCGGCCAGGGCGTCCGCCACCTCGTCCCACGAACGGGCGGTCTGGGTGAAGCCGTGGACGAGCACGACGCGGCGGTCGCCTCCTCCCGCCCGGACGCAGTGCAGCACGGGTCCATGGTCGCGTGAGCCCGAGGGACGCCACCACCGCGCAGGCCGGGGCCCTGGTCGACGAATGGGCCCGGGCCGGCGTGCGGGAGGCCGCGGTGGCGCCCGGCTCCCGCTCGGCGCCCCTGGCCCTGGCCCTGGCCGCCGACGACCGCATCCGGCTGTCGGTCTTCCTGGACGAGCGGTCGGCATCGTTCTTCGCGGTCGGGGCGGCCAAGGCGTCGGGGCGCCCGGCGGTGGTGCTGTGCACGTCGGGGACGGCGTCGGCCAACTTCCATCCCGCGGTGCTGGAGGCGTGGCACTCCCGCACGCCTCTGATCGTCTGCACCGCCGACCGCCCCCCCGAGCTGCGGGACACGGGCGCGGGCCAGGCCGTCGACCAGCTCAAGCTCTACGGCGGGGCGGTGCGGTGGTTCGCCGAGGTGGGGGTGCCCGAAGACGTGGCCGGCGCGGGCCGGTACTGGCGCTCGGTGGCGGCCCGGGCCTGCACCGCCGCCCTCGGTCCGCCGGCGGGGCCGGTGCACCTCAACCTGCCCTACCGCGAGCCGCTGATCCCGACGGGTGACCCGCTGGTCGACGCGCCGGGGCGCCCGGCCGGGGCGCCGTGGACTTCCAGCTCGTCCCGCTCCCGGCCGCCCCATCCCGACGACGTGCGCGAGGTCACCGCGCTGGTGGACGGCTCCCGCCGGGGCCTGCTGGTGGCCGGTTGGGGCCCCGGCGTCACCGCCGCGACCGTGCGGCGCTTCGCCCGGGCCGCGGGATGGCCCGTGCTGGCCGACGCCGTGTCCGGCTTGAGATCCGGTCCGACGGCGGTGTCGACGTACGACCCGCTCCTGCGGGGGGAGGAGTTCGCGGCGGGGATGGTGCCCGACGCGGTGGTGCACGTGGGGGCGCCGCTCACCAACAAGGCGGCCACCCGGTGGCTCGACGGGGTGCCCCGCCTGATCGTCGACCCCGACGGGGCGTGGCTCGACCCCAACCGGAGCGCGTCGCGGCGGGTGGCGGCCGATCCCGACCTGCTGCTGCAGGCGGTGGCCGACGACATCTGCTGGCGAGGTCCCGGGGCGCCGTGGCTGAGCCGGTGGCTGGAGGCGGACATCGTCGCCCGCCGCACCGTCGACGGCCTGCTCGACTCGTGGAGCGAGCCGTTCGAGGGCCGGGTCGCCCGCGACGTGGCCGCCGCCCTGCCCGAAGGGGCGGCGCTGGTGGTGGGCTCGAGCATGCCGGTGCGCGACGCCGAGTCGTTCGTCGCCCCTCGCGAGGGCCTGCGGTGGGTGTGCAACCGGGGGGTCAACGGCATCGACGGGTTCGTGTCCACCCTGCTGGGCGTGGCCCGGGCCGCCGCTGGGGCCGGCCCCGCCGTCGGCCTGCTGGGCGACCTGACCCTGCTGCACGACGCGGGCGGGCTCCTGTGGGCCAAGGACCGGGGCGTGGACGCCACCCTCGTCGTGCTTGACAACGAGGGGGGCGGGATCTTCTCGTTCCTGCCCCAGGCCGGTCTGCCCGCGCACTTCGAGACGCTGTTCGGCACCCCCCACGGCCTCGACCTGGCCGAGGTGGCGGCCGCCTACGGGGTGCCGGCGCAGCGGGTGGCAGCCGCCGACGAGGTCGTGCCTGCGATGGAAGCGGCGGTGGACGCCGGGGGGGTGCGCATGGTGATCGTCCCCACCGACCGGGCCGCCAACGTGGCCCGCCACCGGGAGGTGTGGGCGGCGGTGGCCTCCGCTACCGCAGGCCGCTGAGGGCCCTGACCACCTCGCCGTTCACGTGGTTGGCCCCCACCCGCTTGGCCTGGAGGGAGAACCGGCGCCCGTCCTCGAGGTGGACGGTGACGGCCCACGAGAGCGAGCGCTCCTCGACGGTGGCCCGCAACCTGCTCCGGTCCCACACGTCGACCAGGTCGCCGGTCGACGGCATGCCGAACACGTAGACGCGCCGGTCGGTGACGGCCAACGCCAGGTGCAGAGGGAGCTGGTCGCTCTCCCGGCTGCGGAAGAGCCCGAGCGCGACGAGCGGGTCGGGCACGTCCCGCTGGAGCCGGGCCGTGAGCCGCCCGTAGAGCCGGGTGCTCTCCATCGTCCTGTCGTCGACCCGCGCCGAAGTGCTCTGTAGGCCGGACATCCCCCAACCTCCCCTCACATCTCTATTCGCCGCCCGGCGGTCTGTTCCTGCTGCGCGGGTCGGCCAGCGGGCCATCGTCGGCCGCGGCCGGAGTACGGTCGGTTCGGGGCGGTTGCCATGGACACGGAGAACTTGGGGCGAGGACGAAAGGCGTTCGACCGGCGCTCTTGGCCCGACGCCTACCAGCTCCTCGGGCACGCTGACCGCACGGCGACCCTGGCACCCGAGGACCTGGAGCGGCTGGCCACGGCGGCCTACCTGACCGGGCACGACCAGGAGAGCACCGACGCGTGGAGCCGCGCCCACCACGGCTGGCTGGCGCAGGGTGAATTGGGCCGGGCGGTCAGGAGCGCCTTCTGGATCGGCTTCGGCCTCGTCCAGCGGGGTGACATGTCGCAGGGCGGCGGCTGGTTGGCCCGAGCCGGCCGGCTCGTCGAGGAGCACGCTCTGGACACCGTCGAGTGTGGGTACCTGTTGATCGCCGAGGGGTTGATGGCGATCGATGCCGGTGACCTCGACGCCGGGCTCGAGCGGTTCGGCGTAGCCGGTTCCCTCGGCCGTCGGTTCGGCGACGGTGATCTGGCCACCCTCGGGGTGCTGGGCCGGGGAGAGGCGCTGCTGCGTTCGGGACGAACGTCGGAGGGTCTGCGGCTCTTCGACGAGGCGATGGTGTCGGTCACCGCCGGGGAGACCTCGCCGACCATCTCGGGCCTGGTCTACTGCGCGGTCATCGACGGGTGCCAGAAGGTGTTCGACCTTCGTCGGGCCAGAGAGTGGACCGCGGCGCTCGACCGTTGGTGCGACCAGCAGCCCGGGCTCGTGCCGTACCGGGGCCAGTGCCTGGTCCATCGCGCCCAGGTGCTGCGGGTCAAGGGGGAGTGGGCTGCTGCGACCGCGCTGATCGAGGACGCACGTCGGCGTTTGAGCGATCCGCCACACCCCGCCGTGGGCATGGCGCACTACGAGCGGGGTGAGCTGCACCGACTGCGTGGTGAGTTCCGTGCAGCCGAGGATGCGTACCGCCAGGCTCACGCGGCCGGGCGTGACCCGCAGCCGGGGCTGGCCCTGCTACGCCTGGCCGAGGGTGCGGCCGACACCGCCGCGTCGGCCATCGGGGCCGCACTGGAGTACGCCAGCGACCGGGTCAGGCGTGCTCAGCTCCTTCCCGCGTACGCCGAGATCATGCTGGCTGTCGGCCGCCGGGAAGAGGCGGCGTCGGCGGCCGACGAGCTGGACGAACTGGCCGAGGACGGCGCCACGATGCTGGGCGCGGTCGCGGCCCAGACCCGTGGGTCGGTCCTGCTTGCCGGCGGTGACGCCAAGGCGGCCGTCGTGTCTCTGCGTGACGCCCTCGAGGCCTGGCAGCTGCTGGGCGCCCCCTACCAGGCCGCCCAGGCCCGGCTCCTGCTGGCCGCCGCCTGCCGGCACCTGGACGACCGAGACCGGGCCGAGCTCGAGTGCGACGCTGCCCGGGACGTGTTCGACGCACTCGGCGCCGCGCCCGCCCTCGCCCGCCTCGACCAGCTGCTCGCTCAGCCCCACGATCCGCAGGGCGCGGCTGGGTCGTCAGGGCCACACGCATCTGATCGGAAGGTCACCCATCGGGAGCTTCAGGTCCTCCGCCTGGTGGCGGCGGGCCACACCAACCGTGAGATCGCAAGCGAGCTGGCAATCAGCGAACGGACCGTCGAGCGGCACCTCGGCAACATCTTCACCAAGCTCGACGTCTCGAACCGCGCCGCCGCCACCGCCCACGCCTACGACCACGGCCTGCTGTAGCAGCCGGGTTGGCCTCCCGTGGGGGTTTTCCCTCAACCGGTCGTCGAACTTGGCGGATTCCCCCGAAGTCGGACGGTCGACCTTGTTCGTACGGTTCTCCCAGAGAACTTGCCATCGAGGAGGCCCGATGCCCACCCGACCCGCTACATCGCTGTACGCCAAGTACGCAGCCAGTGCCGCCGAGAACTACGAGCGTCACTTCGTACCCGCCATCGGCGAGCCGGTGGCCCGCCGGCTGCTCGATGCCGCCCGCCCCGCGTCGGGACAGCGGGTGCTCGACATCGCCTGCGGCACCGGCACCGTCAGCCGCCTCGCCCTCCAAGCCGTCGGGACGGAGGGCAGCGTGGTCGGCCTCGACGCCAACCCCGGCATGCTCGAGGTGGCGCGCACCAAGACGCCGGTCGGCATCGACTGGCTCGAGGCTCCCGCCGAGCACGTCCCGGTGCCCGACGGCTCCTTCGACCTGGCCCTGTGCTCCATGGGACTGCAGTTCTTCTCCGACCGCAAGGCTGCGCTGCGGGAGATGCGCCGCGTGCTGGCTCCCACCGGGCGGGCGCTGTGGTGCACGCCGGGGCCGACGCCGCCCCTCTTCGAGGCCATCGACGAGGCGCTTACCCGCCACATCGGGCCGGGGGCGTCGATGTTCGTCCATGCCGTGTTCTCGTTGCACGACGCCGACGAGGCCCGGGCGCTGATGGAGGCCGCCGGCTTCGCCCGGGTCGATGTCAAGACCACGCCCGTGCCGTTGCGCGTGGCCCCGCCCGGCGACTTCTTCTGGCAGTACGTGCGCAGCACGCCGCTGGCCGCTGCGGCCGCCGACCTCGGTGAGGCGGAGCGGGCCGCGCTCGAAGCCGAAGTCGTCGAGCGCTGCGCGCCGTTCGTCGAAGGCGACGCCTCGGTCATGGAACCGCGGCTGCTAATCGCCACCGGTTACCGGGAGGACCGATGACCGACACCACAGGGACGGACACCGGCCCCCGGCCGGCGGGCGAGACCGCCGAGCACCGGGCGCGACTGCTCCGAGGCGTGCCCGTGATCGAGCGCCGGCTCGACGTGGCCGGCATCCCCACCGCCGTGCTCGAAGGTGGTGAGGGCCCGCCCGTCGTGCTCCTCCACGGCCCCGGTGAGTCGGCGGTGAACTGGCGCTGGACCATCCCCGACCTGGTGGCGACCCATCGGGTGGCCGCCCCCGACCTCCCGGCCCACGGCGCCTCCGGCACCGGCGACCGGCCCCTTGACGCCGACGTCGCCCTCGAATGGCTGGAACGGCTGATCGAAGCGGTTTGCGACGAGCCGCCCACCGTGGTCGGCCACGTGCTGGGTGGGGCCATCGCCGCCCGGTTCGCCGTCCACCGGCCGGGTCGACTGCGGCGCCTCGTGCTCGTGGACTCCCTCGGCCTCGGCCGCTTCCGCCCGACCCCCCGGTTCGCGCTCACCTTCCTCGCCTTCATCGCCCGACCACGCCAGCGGAGCTTTGAGCGGTTCATGGACCAGTGTGCCTACGACATCGACCATCTCCGCGACGACCTGGGCGAGGACTGGTCGTCGTTCGTGGCCTACAACCTGGCCATGGCGGGCTCCGACTCGTCCAGCCAGGCCGGTCGCCTGTTCCGCAAGGCCGGCCTCCCCCGCATCCGCCCGGTCGAACTCGACCGCATCGACGTGCCGACCACGCTGATCTGGGGCCGGTACGACCGAGCCAACCGCCTGGGGATCGCGGCGCGGGCCCACACTCGACACGGGTGGCCGCTGCACGTCATCGACGGGGCAGCCGACGACCCCGCCCGCGACCAGCCCGAGGCGTTCGTCGAAGCACTGCGAACCAGCCTCACGACCACGTAGCGGCGTGGGCGGGGGAGTCCTCCGCGTCTACACCCGCACCAGGGCCCGCAGCATGGGCTCCAACTTGGCCTGGGTCTCGGTCCATTCCTGCTCGGGGTCGGAGCCGGCGACGATGCCGGCGCCGGCGGACAGGACCGCCCGCCGCCCGTCCACGCGGGCGCAACGCAACGCCACCGCCCAGTCGCCGTCGCCCCGGCGGTCGACCCAGCCGACGGGCCCGGCGTAGAGGCCACGGTCGAAGCCCTCCAGCTCGGCGATGGCGGCCAAGGCGGCCTGGCGCGGCGACCCGCCCACGGCGGGGGTGGGGTGCAACGCCGCCACCAGGCCCAACGCCGTCGGCGCAGGCTGGCCCAGCCGGCCGGTGACCGACGTGGCCAGGTGGGTGACCGACGAGAGCGAGACCAGCTCGGGCCCCTTGACGAACACCTCCTGGCAGCAGGCCTTCAGCCGGGCCCGCACGTCGTCGACCACGACCCGGTGCTCGTCGTGGTCCTTGGCCGAGTGTCGCAGCTCGGTGGCCAGGCGGCGGTCCTCGGCCCGGCTCCCCCCTCGCTCGACGGTGCCGGCCATGGGGCGGGACCAGGCCCACCGGCCGCGGCGGCGCAGCAGGAGCTCGGGGCTGGCCCCGACGAACCCACCACTCAGGAACGTGAAGCACGACGGGTGGGCCTTGGCCAGCCGGCTCACCACCACCGGCAACGGGAAGGGCTGGTCGCCCCAGACGGTCACCCGGCGCGCCAGCACGAGCTTTTCGAGAGAGCCGCCGCCGATGGCGGCCAGCGCCCGACGCACCGTGGCGGTCCAGGCGAGCCGCCCGCCCTCGGACTCGACGACGAAGCTGGTCGGCTCCAGCGGCGGCAGGACCGCCGGCCCGGCGGCCGCCGCCTCCGGAGCCGGTCCCACCTCCGTCACCCAGGCCTGGCCGTCCTCGGCCACGCCCACCACCCGCGCGGGCACGATCAGCTCTCCTTCCTGACCGTCGAGGAACGGCACCGCGCCCACCGCCAGCGGGCCGGTGCCGGGCAGCTCCAGCGGGTCGTCGGTGGAGATGGCGTCCAGCACGGCGGCCACGTCACCGGCCGCCTTGGCCAGGCGGCCCGGCCCGGTCGGCAACGGCACCCGGGCGGCCACGCCGCTGGCCACCAGTCCGAGCCCCTCGTGCAGCCACACGAACCCACCGGGATCGACGGCCCGCAGCAGGTCGGCCCCGTCGGGGAGCGGGCGGGTGCGGCTGGTCAGCCCCTCGCCGTTCACCGGCGGGTGCCGGTGAGGAGCTGGGCGATCCCGACGGAGAGGGACGTGCGGCGGGCGTCGGGGAACCCGGCCGAGGCGAGCATGCCCAGCAGCTCGGGCTCCGGCGGCAGGTAGGCCACCGACTTGGGCAGGTACTTGTAGGCGGCCTTGTCGGAGATCAGCCCGCCCACCAGCGGGACCACCCGGCCGAAGTAGACCGAGTGGCCCACTCGGAGGACGGGGTTGGCCGGCTGGGAGACCTCCAGCAGCGCCACCCGCCCGCCCGGCCTCACGGCCCGGGCGCACTCGGCGAAGAAGGTGGCGAGGGCTTCGAAGTTCCGCAGCGCGAACCCGCACACCACCCCGTCGATCGACGCGTCGCCCACCGGCAGGCACAGGCCGTCGCCCCGCACCAGCGGGGCGGTCGTGCGGGCCGCGGCCAGCATGCCCGCCGACCGGTCCACGCCCACCGCCCGGTAGGACTGCTCGTGCAGCTCCCGGCACAGGTCGCCGGTGCCGCAGGCGACGTCCACGATCGTCGAGCCGGGCGGCAGCCCCAGGGCGCCGACGGTGCGCTGGCGCCAGCCCACGTCCATCCCGAACGTCAGCAGCCGGTTGAGCAGGTCGTAGCGGGGGGCGATGCGGTCGAACATCGACTCGACGGCCCGCACCTTCTCCTCGCCCGTGGGCAGGACCTCCGTCACGAGCTGGCCCCGGTCAGCTCGGGATCCTCGCCCACGGACTCCAGGTGCTCCTGGGCGACCTGGAGCAGCACGCGGCGGAAGTGGTAGGTGGCCAGCTCGGTGACCGCCGGCAGCAGGGTGCGGAAGGCGGCCACCATGCGGTCGGCCCGCTCCGGCTCGGGCATGTCGGCCGAGCGGAGCGGCTTGCGCACGTAGGTGTCGAACAACTCCACCGCCTCCAGGGCGAACTCGCGGGTGGCGGCGTTGTGGCGGCGGGCCAGGGCGAGCAGCTCGGGAAGGGGCAGGCCCGTCTCCAGCACCTTCAGGCCGCCGGTGACGATGGCCACGTCGGCCGCGGTGAAGTGCAGCTCGCCCTCGTGCTGGCGGCCGACCAGCAGCCCGTCGCGGACGAGGGCGTCGAGCATGGGCGCCGGCACCTGGGTGCGGTTGGCCAGCTCCTCGATGTCGAACAGCTCCTCCTCGCCCTCCTCGCCGGCCTCGGCCACCGCCGCCGCCAACCCCTCGTCGGCAGGCTCGAGGTCCCCCTCGAGGAAGCGGCGGATGACGGCCAGGCTGAACCCCCGCCGCTGGAGCTCGCGGATGCGGGCCATGCGGTCGACGTGGTGGTCCGTGTACCAGGCCAGGCGGCCGTCCCGCTCGGGCGGGGGCAGGAGCCGCTGCTTCTGGTAGTAGCGGACGGTGTCGACGGAGACCTCGCTCGCCTTGGCCAGCTCCTCGACCCGAAACCGCATGAGCGATCATTCTAGGAGCGCGCGCTCCCGAAATCGCAACGCGGCGGTGTACGGTGCGGGGACCATGGCGTCAGCCCGTACGAGCGCCGGCCACGAGACCCGCTCACGCATCGTCGACGCCGCGGTGCACACGATCAAGGCGGAGGGCGTGGTGGGCACCAGCGCCCGGGCCATCGCCCGTGCCGGCGACTTCAACCAGGCCCTGATCTTCTACCACTTCGGCTCGGTGCAGCAGCTGCTGCTGGCCGCCGTGGAGCGCATGAGCCAGCAGCGCATGGCCCGCTACCAGGAGCGGCTGGCCCGTGTGTCCACCCTGGCCGAGCTGGTGGCCGTGGGGGCCCGGTGCCACCGGGAGGACGTGGAGGACGGCAACATCCGCGTCCTCTCCCAGATGCTGGCCGCCTCGTCGTCCTCGCCCGAGCTGGCGGGGCGGCTCCAGGGGCTCTTCGACCCGTGGGTGGCGCTGGTGGAGGCGTCGGTCGCACGGGTCCTGAGCGGGACGGCCTACGAGACGGCGGTGCCCGTCCACGACGTGGCGGTGGGGGTGGTCGCCTTCTTCATGGGCATCGAGCTGCTCAACCAGCTGTACGACACGTCGCCTTCGGCCACCGTCCTGTTCGGGGCGATGGAGCAGGTGGCGGGTCTGCTGGAAGGGCTGCTGGGGGCTAGCCCGGGTCCGGCGCCGGACGGCCCGAGCGCGCCCGCGCCTCGGCCAGCTGGTCCTTCACCTGGCGCTTGAGCCGGGCCAGGATGGCGCCCATCCCGCGTAGGCGGAGGCTGGAGATCGCCTCGCCCAGGCCCATCTTCAGGTAGAAGTCGTTGGGCGTGGCCAGCACGTCCTCCGCCTTGGCCCCGTTCAGCCCGCTGTGGAGGATGCCGGCGAAGCCGCGGGTGGTGGGTGACTCGGCGGGCACGTCGAAGTGGAGGACGACCTTCTCCTCGTCGTCGACCTCGGTGGCGAGGAAGAACGGCGTCTGGCACTCGGGCACCTGCTCCATGCGGTCGCGGTGCTCGAGGTACTCCTCCGGGAGCGGCGGCACCTTCCGGGAGTACTCGAGCAGGGCCTGGACCCGGAGGTCGCGCGGGGCCGAGGCGAAGAGGTCGACGATGCGCTGCAGCGGCGGGGCGGTGGCCATGGCGCCAATGGTAGTCGCCGCGGCCCTAATTCCGATCTGCGAGGTCGGGAATTCGGCACTAGGCTTTCGGCGAACGACACGCAACAAGAGGGAGACAGGATGCCCGTACCGCAAGATCCGGCACCCGAGCTGCAGCAGTACGCCCATCCCGAGCGACTCGTCACGACCCAGTGGCTGGCCGACAACCTCGACAACCCCGACATCGTCGTGGTCGAGTCCGACGAGGACGTGTTGCTCTACGACACCGGCCACATCCCCGGCGCCATCAAGGTCGACTGGCACCTCGACCTCAACGACCCCGTCACCCGCGACTACGTGGACGGCGAGGGCTTCTCCAAGCTCTGCTCGAAGAACGGCATCCGGCGCGACTCGACGGTCGTCTTCTACGGGGACAACTTCAACTGGTGGGCGGCCTACGCCCTGTGGGTCTTCACCCTGTTCGGCCACGAGGACGTGCGGCTGCTCAACGGCGGCCGCATGAAGTGGATCTCCGAGGGCCGGGAGCTGACCACCGACGTCGTCAAGCGGGAGCCCAGCGAGTACCCGGTGGTGGAGCGCAACGACGCCGCCATCCGCGCCTTCCGCGACGAGGTGAAGTCCCACATCGGCCAGCCCATGGTCGACGTGCGCTCGCCGGGCGAGTACTCGGGCGAGCTGCTGCACATGCCCGACTACCCCCAGGAGGGGGCGCTGCGGGGCGGCCACATCCCCGGGGCCAAGTCGAAGCCGTGGAAGAACGCGGCCAACGACGACGGCACGTTCAAGGGGGCCGACGCCCTGCGGGCGATCTACGGCGAGGAGCTCGGCCTCCAGCAGGACGACGACGTGATCGTGTACTGCCGCATCGGCGAGCGGTCCAGCCACACCTGGTTCGTGCTCACCCACCTGCTCGGCTACGGGCAGGTGCGCAACTACGACGGTTCGTGGACGGAGTGGGGCAACCTCGTGGGCGCCCCCATCGAGAAGAGCTTCTCCCCGGCCTAGGAACCGACCGTCTTGCGGCGCCGAGCGCACCTCCCAGGTGCGCGGCGCCGGAGAACCGGAGGATCCACCAGCTCGGCCACCGCCACGGGTACGGTCCGCGGCGGTGGCCGAGTCGCGTCACACGGCGCCTCCGGACGTTTCGATCCGCCGGCTCCGCTGGGCCCGCTTCCTGCGGCGGGTGTTCTTCGTGTTGATCTGCGCCATCCTCCTGGCCGGGATCCTCGACGTGTTCGGCATCAAGTCGGGCGAGGCCACGGCCTCCGGCGGCGGCTACGAGCTGACGGTCACCTACGACGAGCGCACCCGGCCCGGCCTGGCCACCACCGTGGAAGTCGAGATCCGCCGCGCAGGCGGGTTCCAGGGCTCGGTGGCCGTCTCGTTCACCTCCGCCTACTTCGACAACCTCGACCTCAACGGGGTGGACCCAGAGCCGCTGGGCGGCACCTCGACGGCCGAGGAGGTCATGCTGTACTTCGAGCCGCCCCGCACGGGCGACACCATGACCATCGGCTTCGACGCCCGGGTCCAGCCCAACGTCCAGCTCAGGACGGCCAAGGCCGACGTGTCGGTGCTCGACGACGCCGGGCAGCCGGTGGCCACGGCCCGGATCGAGACGCTGGTGATGCCCTGATGGACCTGATGGTCCGGGCCACGGTCGTCTACTTCTTCCTCTGGGCCGTCGCCCGGGGGGTGGGCAAGCGGGAGCTCAGCCAGATGACGGCTTTCGAGCTGATCCTGCTGGTGGTCATGGGCGACCTGGTGCAACAGGGCGTCACCCAGGAGGACATGTCGATCACCGGGGCCATCCTCGTCATCAGCACGCTGACCTTCTGGATCGTGGTGATGTCCTACCTGTCGTTCCGGTTCAAGCGCACCCGCACCGTGTTCGAGGGCCTGCCCGTGGTCATCGTGCGCGACGGCGAACCGCTGGAGGACTTCCTGCGGCTGGAGCGGGTGACGATCGACGAGGTCAAAGAGGGGGCCCGGAACCAGGGCGTGGAGGACCTGAAGGACGTCAAGCTGGGCGTGCTCGAGCCCGACGGCAAGTTCACGTTCCTCACCGACGACGGCGACGGCGGCGGCGGCGAGCAGGGCGACGAGGGGGGCGGGCCCGCCGTCTGAAATCTGCCTGTTCCCACCGAGGGTGGGGAGGCGTACACTGTCGAGCGTCGTGTACGAGATGTCGATCGAAGTACTGGACGGGCAGTACTCCGCGGGCCTCTGGGCCGAGGCGCACGGCGACAGCCTGATCCAGGCCGCCATCCTCCATGGGGCTGTCGACTGGAACCTCCATCACCTGCGCTGGGGCGTGGTGCTGGAGCTGAGCTTCCAGAACGAAGACCAGTGGGAGCGCTTCCGCGCCGACGCGGCGGTCGACGCCGCCCTCGACTCCGTTCCCAACCCCGACGGGCTGCTGATCTACCGGGGCCGGGGCGGCAGCTCCACGCCTCGCGAGCCCCGCCGCCCGCGGCCTTTGGCCGGCGCCGGGGCGGCCGCCCTCCCGCTGCCGTTCGACGACTGGCAGATCGTCGAGCCGCCCACCCCGCCTACCCGGATCCTCGCCCTGCGCTAGCCACCGCCGCGCCGGCCGCCAGCAGGCCGGCCACCAGCAGCGGCAGGCCGATGGTGAAGATCCCGAGCGTGCCCACGGCCAGCAGCACCAGCGCGCCGAGCGCCAGCAGGAGGGTCCGCACCGCACCCCGAGGCGCTACCGACCCCGCCGCCGCAGCGACGGCGCCTCCTCCCAGGAGCACGGCGAAGGTGACGACGCCGGCCGCCTCGTTGTTCCCCTCGGACGTCGCCACCACCACGTACACGCCGGTCATGGCGGCGGCGATCACGGCCGCCACGACGCCGGCGATCGAGGGCCGTTCAGGCACGGGCGACCAGGGCCGTGACCGTGGCGGCCAGCGCCAGCGGTAGCAGCCAGATGAACGGCTGGCGTTCGCCGAGCGCGCCGTAGACGCCCGCCCAGGCCACCATCCCCGCGCCCAGGCCGGCGGCTGCGCCCCAGCACACGGCACCGGCGCGGGTCGAGCGGCGGGCGGCCCACACGTGCAAGGGGAGCAGCAGCGGCAGCAGCAGGAAGGCGGCCCACGAGAGCAGGAGCAGCCCGGTCAGACCGGCCAGAGCCACCCTGCGGAGATCCATCCCGACTATCATACATACGTATGACTGACACCCGCCAGGCGCTGGTCGAGGGGGTGACCGAGTGCATCCGGGAAGGGGGGGTGGGCGCCGCCAGCTCTCGTGCCATCGCCGCCGCCGCGGGCGTGAACCTGGGCGCCATCACGTACCACTTCGGGTCCAAGGACGACCTGGTGGCCGAGGCCCTGCTGACCACGATCCGAGGAGCCTTCGAGCCGGCTCTGTCAGCCCTCCGGCGCGACGACCTCGAGCCCGCGGTGCGGGTGGGCATGGCGGTGGAGGCGTTGAGGGGGACGTTCCGGGCGCAGGCGGCCGACGCTCCCGCCTACGTCGAAGCGCTGGTGCAGGCCCGCCACCTTCCTGCGCTGCGCGAGGGGCTCTTCGAGTTGGCCGGTGAGCTGCGGCGGTTCCTGTCCGAGCAGATCGCGGCGCAGCAGGAGGCCGGTCAGCTGCCCGCCTGGATCGACCCCGCCCCCATGGCGACGCTGATCCTGGCCGTCCTCAACGGCACCGTGATGCAGGCCGTGCTCGACCCCGAGGGCACCGACGTCGACGCGGTGGCCGCCCAGTTCGCAGCGCTGCTCCTCGCCGTGGCGACCGGGCCGTGGCGACCGGTCGCTGAGGGTTAGAGGAAGTCGGCCAGCTCGCCCAGGCCGAACGCCTCGAAGATCTCGCGGATGTTGTCGGCGATGTCCTCGAACCGGTCGAGAACCTCCTCGGCCAGCTCGTCCGACGAGGGCGCGGTGATCGGCGGCATCGTCGGCGGGGGTGAGGAGGTCGGGGGACTGGTCGAGGGCGGCATGGTCGGCGGCGGCGAGGTGGTCGTCGTGGTCGGCGGCGGCATGGTCGGCGGGGGCGACGTGGTGGGGGTCGGGATGGTGAACCCGGGGATGCTCGGGAAGGTGATGTCGGGGAACTCGGGCGGGAGCGTCTGCGCCGAGCTGCTCCCGATCATGGTCATGGCGCCGTAGAGCACGACCGCTCCGACCAACCCGCCCCGTACCAGCCGTCGACGCACGGCCCACCTCCCGCAGTCCCGTCCGGACATGTACGTCTAGTGGGAGCGGCGGCCCCGGGTCAAGGGTCAGTCGGCGGGGCTGATGGTGAGGGTCTGGGACGCCGGCCGGCCGTCGCCCCGCTCCAGGCGGACGGCCAGCTGGCCGTTGCCGAACGAGGCGGCGGCCGGGCCCCGGAATCCCTCGGGGACCTCGAGGGTGCGGGAGAACGGCCCGTAGTGCCACTCGTGGAGCGAGTAGTCCTTCTCGGCAGGCGTGCGCATGGCGGCGTCGATCCGCACCGTGCCGTCCTCGACGCTCACCGTGACGTCGTCGGCCATCACGCCCGGGAGGGGCGCCACGATCACCAGCGCCCCGCTCGTCTCGTACATGTTGACGGGCACGTGCTGGGGCTCGTAGTCGGCGGCGGGCTGGCTCCCCCCGCCCAGCAGGTCGCGGGCGGCGGCGGCGATGGCCTCGGCGTCGATGCCCGCTGCGCTCACCAGCTCGGCCGGCTTGCCCGACGTGGGCATGCCGCTCACCGCCAGGCAGCGCACCTTCACCGGCGTCTCGCTCTCGGCGAAGACCTCGAGCACGGCGTCGCCCAGCCCCCCCTCGGGCCAGTGGTCCTCGGCCACCACGATGCGGCCGTCGCAGTCCCGCGCCGCCTGGCGCAGGGTGGCGGCGTCGATGGGCTTGATTGAGTAGGCGTCGATCACGCGGGCGCTCACACCGTCGGCGGCCAGGGCCTCGGCCGCCTTGACGGCCTCGTGGAGCGTGATCCCGGCGCCCACCAGGGCCACCTGGTCGGACGACGACCGCCGCACGACCTTCGACCCGCCGATCGGGAACGACTCGTCGGGGCGGTAGAGGGTGGGCGTGGCGCCCCGGGTGGTGCGCAGGTAGGCGATCCCGCCCCGGTCGGCCATGGCGGCCACGAGGGCGGCCGTCGACGTAGCGTCGGAGGGGTACAGCACGGTGGAGCCGTGGATGGCCCGCAGCGACGCCAGGTCCTCCAGCCCCATCTGCGACGGCCCGTCCTCGCCGATGGACACGCCTGCGTGGGAGCCCACGATGCACAGGCGGGCCCGGGAGACGGCGGCCATGCGCACGAAGTCGTATGCCCGGCTCAGGAAGGCGGCGAACGTGGACAGGTAAGGGGTCCAGCCCCGAACCTGGAGGCCGATGGCGGTGGCCACCATCTGCTGCTCGGCGATGTAGCACTCGACGTAGCGGTCGGGGTGGGCGGCCCGGAAGATCTCCGAGTAGGTCGAGTTGGAGACCTCCCCGTCGAGGGCCACGACGTCGCCCCGCACCTCGCCCAGGGCGGCCAGCGCCTGGCCGTAGGCCTTGCGGGTGGCCACCTCGTCGCCCAGCTCGTAGGTGGGCAGCTCGGCCTGGCCGTCGCCACCGGCCGGCACGGAGCGCTGCGGGCCGCCCTCGGGCTTGGCCACCGCGACCGTCATGCCCCGGTCGCCGCCCAGGGCCTCGACCGCCTCCTCCCACCGCTCGACCGCCTTGCCGTGGGCGTTCTCCTGGTCCTCCACCCACTCCACGCCCGCGCCCTTCTTGGTCTGGGCCACGATGACGGTGGGCCGGCCGGTGGTGCCGACCGCCTCGGCATAGGCGGCGTCCACCGCGTCGCAGTCGTGGCCGTCGACGGTGACGGCGTGCCACCCGAACGCCTCGAACCGGCGGCGGTAGCTGTCGAGGTCCCAGCCCTGGCGGGTGGCGCCCGACTGTCCGAGGCGGTTGACGTCGACGATGGCGGTGAGGTTGTCGAGGTCCCAGAACGAGGCCGCCTCCGCCGCCTCCCACATCGATCCCTCGGCCATCTCGGAGTCGCCGCACAGCACCCACACCCGCGACGGCGAGCCTTCGAACCGCTTGGCGCCGAGGGCCACGCCCACCGCGATGGGCAGCCCTTGGCCCAGCGAGCCGGTGGCCACGTCGACCCACGGGATCATGGGGGTGGGGTGGCCCTCGAGCATGGACCCGAAGCGGCGGTAGCTCCCCAGGTCCTGCTCCGACACCGCGCCGGCCGCCTTGTAGACGGCGTAGAGCAGCGGGGAGGCGTGCCCCTTGGAGAAGATCAGGTGGTCGTTGGCCGGGTTGTCGGGGTCGGCGAAGTCGTAGCGGAGGTGGTTGGCCATCAGCACGGCCATGAGATCGGCCGCCGACATCGACGAGGTGGGGTGGCCGGAGTTGGCCTTGCCGCTCATCCGCACTGCGTCCACGCGCAGCTGTTGGGCCAGTTCCTGGACGTTGACGCCGGTGTCGCTCATCCCGCCATGCTAGGGACCGCGGGCCGCTCCCCCGACCGGGGGACGGGAGGGGGTATTAGGCGGAGAGGAGGTCGCGCCCGGCCCGGGCCGAGCGGCGGCGCAGCTTGGCGATGGCCTTCAGCTCGGCCTGGCGGACGCCCTCACGGGTGAGCCCGAAGCACTCCCCCACCTCTTCGAGGGTGCGGGGCTTGCCCCGGTCGAGCCCGTAGCGCAGGCAGAGGATCTCCCGCTCCCGGGGCTCCAGCACCGACAGCAGGTCGGCCACCTGGGCGGGGAGCATGGCGTTGAGGGCGGCCTGGTCGGGGGCGACCGAGATCTTGTCCTCCACCAGGTCGCCGAGCTCGACGTCGCCGTCGCTCATCCGGTCGGAGAGCGACATGGGCTCGGCCAGGTAGGGGATCAGCTCCTCGATCTTCTTGCACGGCAGCGACACCGCGGCAGCCAGCTCGGACGGGGTGGGGGGGCGCCCGTTGCGCACCTCGAACGTGCTGCTGGCCATGCGGATGGCGAGCAGCTGGTCGCCGGCGTGGACTGGGAGGCGGATCGTGCGGCCGGTGTTGGCGATGCCGCGGGCGATCGTCTGGCGGATCCACCAGGTGGCGTAGGTGGAGAACTTGAAGCCACGCCGGGCGTCGAACCGCTCGACGGCGTGCATCAGGCCGAAGTTGCCTTCCTGGATCAGGTCGAGCAGGGGGACGCCCGACGCCTGGTACTTCTTGGCGATCGAGACGACGAGGCGGAGGTTGGCCCGCACGAAGCGGCGCGCGGCGTCGTCGGCGACCCGGCATCGCTCTTCGAGCTCGGCCCGGCGCGTGGCATCCACCCGGTCGCCGAGCCTGGCCAGCTCTGCGCTCGCCTTGCGCCCCGCAAGGACAAGCTCACCGAGCTCTACCTCCTCGGCCCGGGTCAACAACGGATACTTCCCGATGTCGTTCAGGTAGAGCTGGAGGAGATCCTCCTCCTCGCTGCTCCACCCTCGCTGCGTGCCCAATGTTCGGACAGCCTCCCCTGGTGCCTCACGCTACCAGAGGTGGTTCGGTACACAAAGGCGCCGCGGACGGCCGTTGCGGCCCGTGACGGGGAAGTCAGGGAAGGAAGCGCAGGCGCAGGCAGGTGCCTTCGGCGGTGGTGGCCACGTCGTAGCCGTCGGCCAGGCGGCTGATGAGCCACAGGCCGCGACCTCGCTCCGACATGGGGTCGGGCGGTGTGCGCCAGCCGCCGACGGCGAAGCCGCTCCCCGCGTCGCACACCTCGACCTCGAGGACGGCGCCCTCGACGGCGGCCCTCACCCAGCGGACGCCGCCGCCGTGCTCGATGGCGTTGGTCAGGGCCTCGTGCACGGCCAGGACGGCGGCGTCGACGTCACCCGGCCACCGCTCCCTGGCCAGCAGGGCCTGGAGCTCCCGGCGGGCGCGGGCCGGGCAGTCGGACAGCGTCCGGGCGGCATCGGCGGCAGGCGGAAGGTGCATGGGCGCTGGGCGAGAAGGGATGTCGTCAAGCGGGCAGGCTGACCCTGGTTCCCACGATGCCCTCCATCCCCGACGCCAAACCACTTCACGCTCCGAACACGGCGGCCAGCTCCTCGGGAACGGCCGAGTCGAGTTGGGAGTAGGTGCAGGACCGCGGCTCCCGATCGGGACGCCAGCGCACGAACGAGGTGGCGTGGCGGAACCGGTCACCCTGGAGGTGGTCGTAGGCCACCTCGACCACCCGCTCGGGCCGCAGCGGCTGCCACGACAGGTCACGGCCCGCGTTCCAGCGGCTCGCACCGCCCGGCATGCGGCCGCCGGGGTCCTGCGCCATCTCGGCCCACGCCGCCCACGGATGGCCCTCGAGGGCGCGGTCCCGCAGCGGCTCGACGTCGGCCAGGAGCTCCCGCATACGGGCCTGGCTGAACCCGGAGGCCACGCCCACGTGATGCAGGGTGCCCTCGTCGTCGTAGAGCCCGAGCAGGAGCGAGCCGACCACGCCCCCCGACTTGTGCCAGCGGAAGCCGGCCACCACGCAGTCGGCGGTGCGGGCGTGCTTCACCTTGAGCATCAAGCGCTCGTTCTCCCGGTAGGGGAGGTCGACCCGCTTGGCCACCACCCCGTCGAGGCCCGCCCCCTCGAAGCGGTCGAACCAGTCGGCCGCCACGTCCCTGCTGCGGGTGGCGGGGGTGAGGTGCACGGGGGGTTGCACGCCGGCCAGCGCCTCCTCCAGGGCGGCCCGGCGGCGCTCGAAGGGTTGGGCCCGCAGGTCGTCGTCGCCCATGGCGAGCAGGTCGAAGGCCACGAAGGAGGAGGGCGTCTGCTCGGCCAGCAGCCTGATGCGGGAGGCGGCGGGGTGGATGCGCTGGAGCAGGGCCTCGAAGTCCAGCCCCTTGGCGGTGGCGATGACGATCTCCCCGTCCACCACGATCCGGGGAGGCAGCTCCCGCTGGAGGGCCTCGCACAGCTCGGGGAAGTAGCGGTCGAGCGGCTTCTCGTTGCGGCTGCCGAGCACGACCTGGTCGCCGTCGCGGAAGACGATGCAGCGGAAGCCGTCCCACTTCGGTTCGTAGATGAGGTCGTCCGAGACCGGCATCTCCCGGGCCAGCTTGGCCAGCATGGGCTTCACCGGTGGCATGACAGGCAGTCGCATTGGGCAGATGATCGCGTACGCCCATGGCCGCACCCCTCGCCACCTATCGCGTCCAGCTTCATCGCGGCTTCGGCTTCGACGACGTGGCCGCCATCGCCCCCTACCTGGCCGAGCTGGGGGTCAGCCACGTCTACTGCTCCCCCTACCTGCAGGCCGCCCCGGGCAGCACCCACGGCTACGACGTGGTCGACCACAGCCGGTTGAACGAGGAGCTGGGCGGCCAGGAGGGCTTCGAGCGGATGGTGGCCGCGCTCGAGGCGGTCGGCCTACGCCACATCGTGGACATCGTCCCCAACCACATGTCGGTGGCCGCGGGGCGGCGCAACGCCTGGTGGTGGGACGTGCTGGAGAACGGGCCGTCGAGCCGGTTCGCTTCGTTCTTCGACATCGACTGGACGCCACCCGACGAGCGGCTGCGCCAGCGGGTGCTGCTGCCGGTGCTGGGCGACCACTACGGGCGCATCCTGGACAGCGGCGACCTGCGGGTGGCGCGGGAGGGCGGCTCGTTCGTGGTGCGCTACTTCGAACACGAGGCGCCGGTCTCGCCCCGCACGGTGGACGAGCTGCTGGGCGAGGCGGCGGCGGCCTGCGGGTCCGACGAGCTGGAGAGCGTGGCCGTGGCCTTCGGCCGGCTGCCGCCCGCCAGCGCCACCGACCGGGCCAGCGTGGAGGAGCGCCACCGCGACAAGGAGGTGCTGCGGGCCCGGCTGGCCCGGTTGCTGGAGGAGCAGACCGAGGTGGCGGCGGCCGTCGACGCCGCCCTGGAGGCCGTCAACGCCGACGTCGACCGCCTCGACGGCCTGCTCCAGCGCCAGAACTTCCGCCTCGCCTTCTGGCGCACCGCGGGCCAGGAGCTCGACTACCGCCGCTTCTTCGACGTGCCCGAGCTGGTGGCCCTGCGGGTGGAGGACCCCGCCGTCTTCGAGGAGTCACACGCCCTCGTGCTCGGATTGGTGGCCGACGGCAAGGTCGACGGCCTGCGCATCGACCACCCCGACGGCCTGCGCGACCCGGCCGAGTACCTGGCCCGCCTGCCGCAGGACGTCTACGTCGTCGTCGAGAAGATCCTGGGAGCCGACGAGGGCCTGCGCCGGTCGTGGCCGGTCGCCGGCACCACCGGCTACGACTACCTCAACCGGGTGCTGGGCCTGTTCGTGGACCCCCAGGGCGAGGGGCAGATGACCGAGCTGTACGGGCGGTTCACGGGCGAGGAGACCGACTTCGAGACCGTCGCCTACGAGGCGCAGCAACTGGTCATGCGCCAGGCCCTGGCCGCCGACCTCGACCGCCTCACCGCGCTGGCCACCGAGGTGTGCGACCGCCACCGCCGCTACCGCGACTACACCCGCCGGGACCTGCGGGCCTCGCTGCGGGAGCTGGCCGCCTGCTTCCCCGTCTACCGCAGCTACGTGGTGCCCGGCCGGGACGGCCCCGACGCCGAGGACGTGGCCCTGATGGAGGCGGCGGTGGCCGAGGCGACCGAGCGCCGGCCCGACCTCGACCCCGAGCTGCTGGCCTTCCTCCGCGACGTGCTGCTCGGCCGGGTGGAGGGCGGCGTGGAGGCCGACCTGGCCCTGCGGTTCCAGCAGTTCAGCTCGCCGGTGATGGCCAAGGGCGTGGAGGACACCGCCTTCTACCGCTACTTCCGCCTGGCCGCCCTGAACGAGGTGGGCGGTGAGCCGGGCCGGTTCGGGCGGACCGTCGAGGAGTTCCACTCGGCCAACGCGGCTGCCGCCGAGGCCTGGCCGGCCACCATGCTGGCCACGTCCACCCACGACACCAAGCGGGCCGAGGACGTGCGGGCCCGCATGGCCGTGCTCTCGGAGGTTCCCGGCCCCTGGGCCCTGGCCGTGCGCCGCTGGGCGGCCCGCAACGCCGAGCGCCGCCACCGCGACTGGCCCGAGGCCAACACCGAGTACCTCCTGTACCAGACGCTGGTGGGGGCGTGGCCGATCGACGTCGAGCGGGTCCAGGCCTACCTGTCCAAGGCGGTGAAGGAGGCCAAGCGCCAGACGTCGTGGATCGACCCCGACGAGGAGTACGAGGCGGCGGTGGCCGGCTTCGCCGCCGCCGTGCTGGCCGACGAGGAGTTCGTGGCCGAGCTGGAGAACTTCCTGCGGCCGGTGGTGGAGGCGGGGAGGGTGAACTCGCTGGCCCAGACCCTCCTCAAGCTGACCTCTCCAGGCGTCCCCGACCTGTACCAGGGCACCGAGCTGTGGGACCTCAGCCTGGTCGACCCCGACAACCGCCGGCCCGTCGACTACGACCTGCGCCGCCAGCTTCTCGACAAGGTGGCGGGAATGGGCCCGGGCGAGGCCATGGCCCTGCTCCAGGAGGGGGCGGCCAAGCTCTGGCTCATCACCCGGACGCTCGGGGCGCGGCGCCGCCTTCCCGGCGCCTTTGCGCCCGGCGCCGGGTACCGGCCGCTGTGGGCGGAAGGGGAGAAGGCGGACCACGTGGTCGCCTACCTGCGGGGCGACGAGGCGGTGGTGGTCGTGCCCCGGCTGGCACTGGGCCTCGACGGGCACTGGGGCGACACCACGTTGGTGCTGCCCCCGGGCCGGTGGGCCGACGGGCTGGCGGGCCGGGCCGCCGCACCCAACCGCTGGGAGGGCGAGGTCGCCCTCACCGACCTGCTGGCCGAGTTCCCGGTCGCCCTGCTGGAGCGGGCGTGACGCGGGTCTGGGCGCCGGCCGCCGAGCGCGTCGAGCTGGTGATGGGCGACCGGCGGGCGGCGATGGCGGGGCCCGACGACCGGGGGTGGTGGCGCGCCGACGACGCCGAGCTGCGACCGGGCGACCGTTACGCCTTCTCCGTCGACGGCGGCCCGCCCCGCCCCGACCCCCGGTCGCCGTTCCAGCCCGACGGGGTGGACGGGCCGTCGCAGGTCGTCGACCACGCCGCGTTCCCGTGGACGGACGAGGGCTGGCAGCGGCCGTCGCTCGACGGGGCGGTCATCTACGAGCTGCACGTGGGCACGTTCTCCCCCGAAGGGACGTTCGCGGGCGCGGCCGGCTGCCTCGACCACCTCGTCGACCTGGGCGTCACCCACGTCGAGCTGATGCCCGTCAACCAGTTCCCGGGCCGGTGGGGCTGGGGCTACGACGGGGTCGACCTGTACGCCCCCCACAACGGCTACGGCGGCCCCGACGGGCTCAAGGCCCTGATCGACCGGTGCCACTCCCGGGGCCTGGCCGTGCTGGTGGACGTGGTCTACAACCACCTGGGCCCGGCCGGGAACTACCTGGGCCAGTACGGGCCGTACTTCACCGACCGCTACGCCACCCCGTGGGGCCAGGCGGTCAACCTCGACGGCCCCGACAGCGACGAGGTGCGGGCCTTCTTCCTCGACAACGCCGAGATGTGGCTGCGGGACTACCACGCCGACGGGCTGCGCATCGACGCCGTGCACGCCATCCTCGACACGTCGGCCTGCCACCTGTTGGAGGAGATGGCCGAGCGGTGCGGGCCGCAGGGGTCGCTGATCGCGGAGAGCGACCTCAACGACCCACGCGTCGTGCGGGATCGCCAGGCGGGCGGCTACGGGATCGACGCCCAGTGGAGCGACGACTTCCACCATGCCGTCCACGCCGTGCTCACCGGGGAGCGGGACGGCTACTACGCCGACTTCGGCTCCATGCACCAGCTGGCCAAGGCCCTGCGCCAGTCGTTCGTCTACGACGGGCAGTACGCGCCCCACCGCCGCCGCCGCCACGGCCGGTCGCCGGCGGGGCTCGAGCCGGGGCGCTTCCTGGCCTACGCCCAGACCCACGACCAGGTCGGCAACCGGGCCCAGGGCGAGCGGCTGAGCCACCTCGTCGGCGAGGGCCGGCTGCGGGCGGCGGCCGCCCTCGTGCTGTGCTCGCCCTTCGTCCCCATGCTGTTCCAGGGCGAGGAGTGGGGGGCGTCCACCCCGTTCCAGTACTTCACCGACCACGAGGACCCCGAGCTGGGCCAGGCGGTCAGCGAGGGCCGCCGGCGGGAGTTCTCGAGCTTCGGCTGGAAGCCGGAGGACGTACCCGACCCGCAGGACCCAGCCACCTTCGAGCGGTCCAAGCTCGACTGGGACGAGGTGGGCCGGTCGCCCCACGCCCAGCTGCTCGACTGGCACCGGAGGCTGATCGCCCTGCGCCGGGAGCACCGCCTGCACGAGGGCGGGTTCGCAGGGGTGGACGTCCACGTCGACGAGGACGCCCGCTGGCTCGTGCTCGACCGGGGGTCGCTGGTGCTGGCCCTCAACGTGGGCGATTCGACCGCCGACGTGCCCCTGGGCGACGGCCACGCCGGCGACGTGGTCATGGCCTGGGGGGAGGTCGACGTCTCCGGGGCGACGGCCCGGCTGGGGCCGGACTCGGTGGCCGTCGTCACCGCCGAGTGACGACGAACCCCGACACCACGCTCGCCCCGTCCGGCAGCCGGTCGAACCCCGGGTAGTCGCCGGTGGCCTGGGCCCGCTCGAGGTAGTCGGCGAAGGCGCGGCTGGCGGCCTCGTCGGCCACCACCACGGTGAGGATGTAGCTGGTGCCCGACTCGCCTTCCACGCCAGCCCACACCTCACCTGACCAGCGGTTGTCGCCCAGGCGGGCGGGCGGGAGGTCGGGCTGGTAATGCTCCTCTCCCTCGGGCTGGAGGACGTACCAGACCGTCCCCGGGGGCAGGCCGGTGGCCTCGATCTCCACCACCTCCGGGTAGCCGAGCGCGAAGGGGACGGGCCGCACGATGCGCACCGATGCCACGTCCCCGGCGCCGCGGACGGGCTGGTCGTCGCCGCCGCCCGCCAGCAGCACGACCACCATGGCCAGCACGACGGCCACGGACGCGGCGACGGCGGCCGGCGCCAGCCACCCGGGGCGGGCTTTGGGTGGTGCCGCGTCGGTGTGGGGGTCGATGGCCGAGACCAGGCGGCCCATGTCGTAGTCCCAGCGGGTGTCGCTGATCTCGAGGGCGTTCTGGTGGCACAGCGGGGCCAGGGCCGGCGGCAGGGCCTTCGGCGCGGGCATGGTCGCCCCCTCGACCAGCACGGGCAGGACGGGGATGTCGCGGGCGAGCGCGGCGGCGATCTCCAGGCGCACGAAGTCCTCGGGGTCGTCGAGCCTCCGCTGGCCGGCGGCGTTGGTGACGTTCAGCCACTCCCGGCCGATGACGGCCACCAGCACGTCGCACGACGCCACCGCCGACTCGATCTTCTTCACGAAGTTGGTGCCGGCGGGGATGCTGTCGACGTCACGGAAGACGTGGGGCGCTCCGAACTTCTCGGCCAACCCGTCCGCCAGCCGTCCCGCGTAGCCCGCCGTGTCGTCCCGCCGGTAGCTGAGGAAGATCTTCATCGCCGTACCCCCTCCTCTCCACTCTAAGGACGCGCCCGTCGGTCGGCCTGATACGTGTCTCCTAGGGTGGCGGGATGGCCGATCGAACCAAGCCGTCCGTGGAGATCCCGGCAGGCACGCCGCCGCCGCCCCAGCTCGTCGTCGAGGACATCGAGGAAGGTGAGGGGGAGCAGGCCCGGGCCGGGCACAGCGTGTCGGTCCACTACGTCGGGGTGGCGTGGAGCACCGGCCGCCAGTTCGACGCCTCCTGGGACCGGGGCCAGCCGTTCTCGTTCGGGCTCGGGAAGGGCCAGGTCATCGCCGGCTGGGACCAGGGCGTGGCCGGCATGAAGGTGGGCGGGCGGCGGAAGCTGACGATCCCGCCGTCCCTGGGCTACGGCAAGCGAGGCGCCGGCTCCGCCATCGCGGGGGACGAGACGCTTGTCTTCGTGGTGGATTTGCTGGGCGTGAGGTAGTCAGGCCGGGCCCGGCGGGCGTGGCCGTAGTCGGCATGCCGACGCGT
>JBKHXX010000079.1:0-8819 GCA_046565765.1 Acidimicrobiia bacterium
TCGTCCCGGTGCTGTTCGCCACCGTCTCCGTGCTGGCCCTGCTGGCGGTCCTGCTCACCCGGGTCGGCGGCACCGACACGCCGACGGGTGGGGATGCGGCCGGCCCCACCACCACCGGTGACGTCGAAGGGGAAGCCCCCGCCCAGGGCGGGCCCGGCGCGGGCGGCGGCTCGGGCTCCGGCTCCGGTTCCGGCTCGGGCGGCCGGGTCCCCAGCAGCTGGGTCAGCTACCAGGACCCCGCCACCGGCTTCACGATCCGCCACCCGGCCAACTGGTCCATCGAGACGTCGGGCACGTTGACCGACTTCCGCGACCCGAGCACCGGCGCCTACCTCCGGGTCGACTACACCCGCTCGCCCGGGCCGTCGGCCGAGCAGGCCTGGCTCGACTACGAGCCGACCTTCGCGGCCGAGAACCCCAACTACCGGCGCCTCCGGATCGAGCCCACCACCTTCCAGGGCTACCCGGCCGCCATCTGGGAGTTCACCTACACCGGGCGGGGCACGCCGCTACGGGCCGTTGACCTGGGGTTCGTCACCGGCCCGTTCGGCTTCGCCCTCAACTTCCAGGCCCCGGCCGACCGCTGGGCCGACATGCAGGACGAGTTCGAGGCCTTCAAGGCCTCGTTCAAGGCCCCTTCGGGCTGAGCGGCTCCAGCCGGCAGGGCAGCACGCCCTTGGGCCGGATGGCGAGGTCGACCTCGACGTCGGGCTCGTCGCGCAGCGACACGAGCCGGTAGCGGCGCAGGACGGAGGCCACCGCGGCCACCAGCTCGGCCATGGCCAGGTGCTCCCCGATGCACGCCCGGGGACCACCGCCGAAGGGCACGTGGGTGTAGCTCGACCGCCGCCCGCCCTCGCCCTCGAAGCGGTCGGGGTCGAAGCGGAGCGGGTCGGGCCACACGTCGGCCCGGTGGTGGACGCCCCAGAGGTTGACGGCCACGATCCGCCCCTTCTCGACCGGGTAGCCGAGCAGCTCGGTGGGCGCCGACGCCTTGCGCACGACGGTGTGGGCCGGCGGGTACAGCCGCATGGCCTCGTTCACCACCTGGGCCGTGTACCGCAGTGCGTCCACATCGCCGGGGGCGGCGTCGACCGCCTCCGCACGCGCCCGCTCCTGCACGTCGGCGTGGCGGCCCAGCAGGTGGAGGGTGAAGGCGAGGGCGCTGCCCGTGGTCTCGTGGCCGGCGATCAGGAAGATGATGGCCTCGTCCCGGACGTCGTCGTCGGACAGGGCCTCGCCCGTCTCGGGGTCCCGGGCACCGAGCAGGCGGCTCAGGAGATCGTTGCCGGCGGCCCCGGCCTCCCTGCGCTTGCGGATGAGGTCGTCGGCCAGGCCCCAGACGGTCCGGCGGATGTCCTCGGCCCGGCGGTTGGCGGGCGTTGGCCACGCGTGGGGGGTACGGACCGGGGCCAGGGAGCGGCGCTTGAGGTGCTCGCCCAGGGGAGGGAGGGCCTGGCGGAGGACGGGCGCGGCGTCGACGACGTCGTCGCCGAACACGGTGTGGCCCAGGGCGTGGAGGGCGTAGCGCATCGACAGGGCATGGAGGTCGACGGGCCCGCCGGCCCGGGCCGCCTCGTCGCACCAGGCGCCCAGGTCCTCGGCCGCGGCCGCCACCGTGGCCACGTGGGCGGCGACGGCCCGGCGGGTGAACAGGGGTTGGGCGATGCGCCGGTGGCGGCGCCACCGCTCTCCCTCGCTGACCAGCAGCCCGTTGCCGAGGAAGTGGCGGAACTCGCCGATGACGGGAGCGTCCTTCACGTAGTTGCCGGCGTCGCCGGCCAGCACCCGGTGGGCGCCCTCGGGGGAGAAGACGGCGTCGAAGGTGAACCCGATGCCCGGGGGCCCCACCCGGAAGCGGGCGATGTCGCCCAGCGTCTCCATGGCCCGCCGGTACGTGCCCAGCTGGTCGCGTTGGAGGGCGAGGGTGGCGCCCAGCAGGAACGAGCCCGGCGCCTGGGGCGGCGCGACAGCGGTCACTGCGCTTTCAGTCCGCCGTCGGGGACGGGGCGTTACACGGGCGGCCGCCCGGGCGGCGCTACTCCTCCAGCCGGAGGGCGGAGATGAACGCCTCCTGGGGGACCTCCACCCGCCCGATCGACTTCATCCGCTTCTTGCCTTCCTTCTGCTTCTCCAGCAGCTTCTTCTTGCGGGTGATGTCGCCGCCGTAGCACTTGGCGATGACGTCCTTGCGCACGGCCTTGACCGTGCTGCGGCTGATGATCCGCCCGCCCATGGCGGCCTGGATGGGCACGTCGTACTGCTGGCGGGGGATCAGCTCCCGCAGCTTCTCGGTGAGGCGCCGGCCGTAGTCCTCGGCCCGGGAGCGGTGGAGGATGGCGCTGAAGGCGTCGGCCTGCACCCCGTTGAGCAGCAGGTCGACCTTCACCAGGTCGGCGGGCTCGTAGCCCGCCTCGTCGTAGTCGAGGCTGGCGTAGCCCTTGGTGCGGCTCTTGAGCTGGTCGAAGAAGTCGATCACCACCTCGGCCAGGGGCACCCGGTAGACGAGCTCCACCCGCTCGGGCCCCAGGTACTCCATCTTCTGCATCTCGCCCCGACGGGTCTGGCACAGCTCCATGACCGTGCCCGTGTACTCGGTGGGGAGCAGGAGGGTGACCGTGAGGTACGGCTCCTCGATGGTGGCCAGCTTGTTGGGAGGCGGCAGGTCGGAGGGGTTCGACACCTCCACCACCTCGCCGCCGGTCAGGTGGGCCACGTACCGCACCGACGGGGCGGTGGCGATCAGGCCCAGGTCGAACTCCCGCTCCAGCCGCTCCCGCACGATCTCCATGTGGAGCAGGCCCAGGAAGCCGCAGCGGAAGCCGAAGCCGAGCACGCCCGACGACTCCGGCTCGTAGGTGAACGAGGAGTCGTTGAGGCGCAGCTTCTCCAGCGCCTCGCGCAGGTCGGAGAACTCGTCGCCGTCGATGGGGTACAGCCCGCAGAACACCATCGGCTTGGGCTCGCGGTACCCCACGAGGGGCTCGGGCGCGGGACGGGCCGCCTCGGTGACCGTCTCACCGGCGCGGGCCTCGGCCACGTCCTTCACGCCCGCGATCAGGTAGCCCACCTCGCCCGGCCCGAGGTCGGCCACCTCCACGCTGGCGGGGGTGCGGATGCCGATCTCCTCCACGTCGTGGGTGACCTTGGCCTGCATGAACCGGACGCGGGCGCCCGAGGTGAGCACCCCGTTCACCACCCGCACGGCGCTGATCACGCCCCGGTACTGGTCGTAGAACGAGTCGAACAGCAGCCCCTGGAGGGGGGCGTCGGGGTCCCCCTTGGGCGGCGGGATGCGCTCGACCACCGCGTCGAGCAGCTCGGCCACGCCCTCGCCCGTCTTCCCGCTGATGCGCAGGACGGTGGAGGGGTCGATGCCCAGCACCGTCTCGATCTCGGCCATCACCCGCTCGGGCTCGGCCGCGGGCAGGTCGATCTTGTTGACCGCGGCCACGATCTCCAGGTCGTTCTCGATGGCCTGGTAGGCGTTGGCCAGGGTCTGGGCCTCGATGCCCTGGGTGGCGTCCACCAGCAGCACCGCCCCCTCGCAGGCGGCCAGCGAGCGGGAGACCTCGTAGCCGAAGTCCACGTGGCCGGGGGTGTCGATGAGGTGGAGGGTGTGGCCCTTCCAGGTCAGCCGCACGTTCTGGGCCTTGATGGTGATGCCCCGCTCCCGCTCGATCTCCATCGAGTCGAGGAACTGCTCCCGCATGTCACGAGGGTCGACGGCGCCGCACAGCTCGAGGATCCGGTCGGACAGCGTCGTCTTCCCGTGGTCGATGTGGCTGATGATGGCGAAGTTGCGGGTTCGTTCCTGGGGGATCACGTCCCGCCCATTGTGGCCCGCCGCCGGGTCGAGGCAGAGAACGTCGTAACCGGCGCCCTCTGCCTCACCCCGCGGTCAGCGGATCTCGATGCGCCGGGGCCGGTCCCGCTCGGGCTTGGGCAGTGTGACGGTCAGCACGCCGCCGTCGAGGTTGGCGTGCACGCCCTCCTCGTCCACGTCACCGGGCAGCACGACCTCGCAGGCGAAGCGGCCGACCACCCGCTCCCGCCGTCGCAGGATGCCGACCCGCTCCTTCTCCTTGCGCTCGCCGCGGACCCACACGCGCCGCCCCGCCACCTCGATGTCGATGTCCTCCCGCTTCACGCCCGGGACCTCGACCTCCACGAGGTACGCCTCGGCGGTTTCCTCCAGGTCGGCGAGGGGCGTGAAGCCCTCGCCGCGCCAGGTGTCGAGGTAGCGGGTCAGCTCACGGCTCAGACGGTCCAGCTCGGCCAGGGGGCCCCAGGGGCTGCTCTCCGGCGGCCCGTCGCTGCGGGATCGAACAGGCAGTGCCATTGCTTGGTTTCACCTCCTCACTACGCACCGGCAAGGCGGCGCCCCGCGGCGTCGTGGTGGCCGCGAGGCGCCGCAGTTTCGCCCGATCAGGCCGCCTGGGCGCCCGCCTCGATGGCCTTGGCGCCGGCGCCGCCCGAGGTGATCTCGACCTTGCGGGGCTTGGCCTCCTCGGCGACGGGGATCGTGACGGTGAGCACGCCGTTGTCGTAGCTCGCCTCGATCCCATCGGCGTTCAGCGCCTCGCCCAGGAAGAGCTGGCGGCTGAACGAGCCCTGCGGCCGCTCGTTGACCACGACCTGGTGGTCCTCACCCCACTGCCAGTGGCGCTGGGCGTTGAGGGTGAGGATGTTCTTCTCGGCGGTCAGGTCGATGGACGACGGGTCCACGCCGGGCAGGTCGAAGTAGACGACGAACTTCTCGCCCTGCCGGTAGGCGTCGATCGGCATAGCGGCGTTCCGGTTGCCCCACACCGAGGTGAGGCGGTCGAGCTCACGGAACGGATCGAACCGCATCAGCATGCAGAACCACCTCCTCTAGTTCCCATGTTCAGGTACGCAGTTAAGTTGACAGCAGCCGACTCAGGTTTATTCCCGATACGGCAACCTGGCCGTCAGAAGCGGCAGAGGGGGCGCTTGGCGTCGCTGAGCGAGCAGGTGATGAGGAACGACACGGGGACGCCCGAGCCGTCGGTGCCCTCCAGCAGGTGCGTCCGGGTGTCGGGGCCGGGGAAGAAGCCGGGGACGCCCTCGGAGCGGGGGATGCGGCCCTGCTCGTCCACCGCCACCATCGTCCCCGCCCCGGTGGCGATGTCGACGCCGACCGAGGACCGGGGCTCGAAGCCCTCGCCCGCCATCCGGAACGGCCCCCCGTTGTTGGAGCGGAGGCACACCGTGGCCGTGCCCCGCTCGGCGCAGATCTCGACCCCCTCGCCGCCCGTACCGGAGCACGCGACGGTCGTGACGGCAAGGGCGGCGATCAGCGCCCCCACGCGAGGGAGGGGGCGCCTGGGGGCCATGCCCAGAACTGAACCAAGCCGGCCTTCACAGCACAACCGTGCTGCCACCCGGACACCACTATGGGTGGTAGCCCCCCCTCTCGCCGGTGTCACAGCGTCGGGTCGGCGCCCCGCTGGGGGAACCGTCCGAGGTCCGAAGCCAACGCGGAGGCGGCGGCGGCGAGCTGGTCGCGCCCCACGGCGAGGTCGACGCACAGGTCGCTGCTGCCCGCCACCGCCTTGAGCCACGGCGGGCGCAGCTCGAGGGCGAAGCAGGCCCGCACGTCGACGTCCCCGGGCCGGCCCGGCCGGGCCCTGCCGGTGAAGGTCACGTTGGGCTCGCTGACGGCGAGGGGCCGGTTGGCCACCAGGTCGGCCCGCGCCGCCAGCGCCCGGCACCACCGCACCACGTGGGCCGCCTCCCACGTGGTCAGGCACGGGTCGACCACCTCCCAGCTCCCCTGGGGGGCGATCACCCGGACGGACACCAGCAGGGAGTTCGAGTCCCACGGGTCGAACCGCTCCTGCGGGTGCTCGTAGCCCACCAGCCGCAGCTCGAGCTCCGTTCCCTGCTCGCCCCGAAGGAGCATGGCGGGCGAGGCTACGGCGCATAATGGCCCCATGCCCTCGTGGACGCGCGTGGGTACGGGCGTGGCGTTCGCGGCGCTGCTCGTCACGGCCATCGTCTTCGTGGGTGTGCGGGCCGGCGCTCCGTCCGACCTGACCGCGGCGGTGACCGGCAAGGACGTCACCAGCGGGGTCGTCACGCCGCTCGTGCGGGCTCAGTCGCCCCTCCGCGATGGCGACGTGGTGGTGGCCGTCGACGGGCGCAGCCTGGCCTCCCGCGACCTGCCGGACGTCCGGGTCGGCGACCGGGTCGTGTACCGGGTCCTCCGCGACGGCCAGCCGGTGGACGAGGTGGTGACCATCCGCCCCTACCCGATCGGCGCGGCGCTGGCCCGGGAGTGGGGGACGGTCATGGTGCTCGTGGCCTTCCTCGTGATCGCCGTCTACCTCTACAGCCGCCGGCCCGAGGACCCGGCGGTGCAGGCCCTGGTCCTCCTTTCCGGGCTGGCCGCCTGCGCGTCCACGGCGTGGGTGTTCGACCTCCAGATCCTGCACCTGGGCGGCGGTCCGGCCTGGTGGGCCCACGTCGGGGCGAGGGTGGCATACGGGATGTTGTGGGCCTCGGCCGTCCACTTCGCCCTGGTGTTCCCCGAGCCCCGCCCGTGGCTCCGGCGGCGGCCGTGGCTCGTCGGCGTGGTCTACGCGGTGCCCGCCCTCGTGTACGCCGTCCACGTCGCCCTCGCCCTGCCCGACGCGGCCACGCCCCTCGAGCGGGCCGCCGTCTTCATCGACACCACCGACATCGGGATCGAGTACGCGGCGGCGGTGCTGTTCGCGGCGGCGGTGGCCTCCCACCGGCGGGCCGATGCCGACGCCCGGCGGCGCCTGCGTTCGGTGGTGGGCTGGTTCGCGTTCTCCATCGGCCTCGACGTGGTGCTGTGGCGGCTGCCGGTCAGCCTCACCGGCGAGCCGCTCCTGCCCGAGCCGCTGCACCTGCTCGTCTTCCTGCCCATCCCCGTGGCGATCGCGGCGGCCGTCCTGCGGCGGCGCCTGTTCGACATCGACGTGGTCGTGCGCCGCTCGCTGGTCTTCGCCAGCCTGACCGCCTGCCTGGTGGCCATCTACGTCGTCACGGTGGCCGCTCTGGGCAGGCTGTTCGAGAACGGCCGGGGGTGGGTGCCGTTCGTGGCCACCGGCGTCGTGGCGGTGGCGTTCGCCCCCCTCCACCAGCGCCTGCGACGGGGGGTCACCCATCTCGTGTACGGCTACCGGGACGACCCCTTCTCCATCATCACCAGCCTCGGCGAGAAGCTGGAGGAGCTGCCGTCCCCCGACGACGTGCTGCCCCTCGTCGCCGACACGCTGGCCGAGGCGCTGCGGCTCCCCTACGTGGCCGTGGAGCTGGCCTACGCCGACGGGGTGGAGCAGGTCGCCCGCCACGGGACGCTGCGGGGGACGCCCGTCTCCCTGCCCCTCGAGTTCCGGGGCGAGCGGCTGGGCCAACTGGTGGTGGGGGAGCGCACCCCGGGGGAGACGTTCAGCCCCACCGAGGCCCGCCTGCTGGGCGAGCTGGCCCGCCACGCCGGGGTGGCGGCCCACGCCGTCCGCCTCACCCGCGACCTGCAACGCTCCCGGGAGCGGCTGGTGACCGCGCTGGAGGAGGAACGCCGCCGCTTCCGCCGCGACCTCCACGACGGTCTGGCCCCCACCCTGGCGGCGGCCGTGCTCGAGCTCCAGGCCGTGCGGCGGCTGACCACCCGCGACCCCGAGCGGGCCGAGGCCATGGTCACCCGGGTGACCGGCGAGATCCAGGGCGCGGTGGCCGACATCCGTACGCTGGTCTACGGGCTGCGCCCGCCCGCCCTCGACCAGCTCGGCCTGGTGTCGGCCCTGCGGGAACGGGCGGTGAGCCTGGCCGCCTCCGACGGGGGACCGGCCCTCGACGTGACCGTCGAGGCCGACGGCGACCTCGGTGACCTCCCCGCCGCCGTCGAGGTGGCTGCCTACCGGATCGCCTGCGAGGCGCTGCACAACGCCTCCCGGCACGCCGGCGCCTCGTCGTGCTCGGTGCGGCTGAGCCTCGACGGCGCCCTCCGCCTTGAGGTGGCCGACGACGGGCGGGGCCTCCCCGACGACTACCGACCGGGCACCGGCCTGGCCTCGATGCGGGAGCGGGCCGAGGAGCTGGGCGGGTCGTGCACCATCGAGGCCGGCCCGGAGGGCGGGACGGTGGTGTCCGCCCGCCTCCCGTTGGGGGCGCGATGATCGGGCCCGTGCGCGTGCTGGTGGCCGACGACCATCCGCTCTATCGGCGGGGCCTGGCCAGCACGCTGGCCTGCATCGACGCCGACGTGGTGGCCGAGGCGGCCAACGGGGCGGAGGCGGCGACCCTGGCCGTGGAGCACGAGCCCGACGTGGTGATCATGGACCTGCACATGCCGGAGCTCAACGGCATCGAGGCCACCCGCAAGATCGTCCAGTCGCTGCCCAACGTGGCCGTGCTGGTGGTGACCATGTTCGACGACGACGAGTCAGTCTTCGCCGCCATGCGGGCCGGGGCCCGGGGGTACGTCTTGAAGGACGCGGGCGACGAGGAGATCCTCCGGGCCGTCTCGGCCGTGGTGGCGGGCGAGGCCATCTTCAGCGCCCCCATCGCCCAGCGGGTGATCGGGTACTTCAGCGCCGCCGGCGCGGCCGCGCGGCTGCCCGCCTTCCCCGAGCTGACCGAGCGGGAACGGGAGGTGCTGGAGCTCATCGCCCAGGGCCACGACAACGCCACCATCGCCCGCCGCGTCTACCTGAGCCCCAAGACCGTGCGGAACCACGTGTCGAACATCATCAGCAAGCTCCAGGTGGCCGACCGGGCCCAGGCCATCGCCCGCGCCCGCGACGTCGGCATCGGCGCCCCGCCGGCCC
>JBKHXX010000080.1:0-64237 GCA_046565765.1 Acidimicrobiia bacterium
CCCCCGCGACCGGCTCGCCGGTCTCGGGCAAGGGTTCGTCGACCAGACCCACGTCGGCCGGTACGGGTTCACCCGCCCCGTTGCCGCTGGGCGGCGGGGCCGCGGCCACGACCGCCACGAGAGGCTCGGCCGACCGCAGCCGGTCGATGCGCTGGCGCAGCGTCAGCTCGGCGCCGTCCTCGTCCTCGGAGGGGACGCCCAGCGAGTTGAGCAGCTCGTGGCCCCGCCGCACCGCCTCCGGCGTCCCGATCCGTCGCTGGAGGGCGAGGAGGCGCTCCCGCAGCGAGTACGGCGCGAACACGCCTGCCCGCGGCGCGCCCAGCGCGTCGAGGACCTCGTGGGCCGACTTCTCGTCCCACAGGTGGGGTTCGAACTCGCGGTGGTACAGCTCGGCGGCCACGTAGGCGATGGCGTCGGCGTTGGCCTCGTCGATCGCCCCCCCGAACTTGGTACTGAGCTGGTCGAAGAGGCGCCGGTACAGCTCGGCCATGTCGGGAACCTGCGTCACCGTCCCACCCCGCCGCGTCGTCGGACGGCCTCAGCGAGCCCGCCGCAGATTGCTCCAGAGAAGCCGTTGCTCCCAGCCACGCTGCCTCCGAGCCCGTCGAGTTTCCGGGGCGCTCATTGTGGCGGTCGCTCCGGGTGGTAGTCACGCCACCAGGAGAAAAAATTCAGCCGAGAACGCCCGCCGGAGCCTGTCCCGACTCCACGAGCCACTCCGCCGTCCGTCGCAGGGTCTCCTCGACCGGCCGGTAGGCCACTCCCAGCTCCCGCGCGGCGCGGGAGCCGTCGTAGCGGTGCCCGTGGAGGAGGGTGCGCAGCGACTCGCCGCACACCTCGGGGCTCCGCCCCCGCAGCTTGGACGACACCACCGACGCCCCCACCGCCATGCGGGCCGCGGCCTTGGGCACGACCCTGGGCGGGGACAAGCCGGGCGCGATCCGGCCCATCACCGCGATCAGTTCGGTAGTGCCGAGCGAGCCGCCGTTGAGCACGTACCGCTGCCCTGACACCCCCGCCGTCTCGGCCAGCACGTGGCCCTCGGCGCAGTCGTCGATGTCGACCAGGCTCACGGTCGTGTCCACCCAGTACTTGAGCCGGCCCTGGAGGAAGGCGACGAGCAGCTGCCCCGTGCCCGACGACCGCCCCGGGCCCTGCACCGACGACGGGTTCACGCTCACGATCTGGAGGGGGACCACGGTGGTCAGGCCAAGGACCGTCTGCTCGGCGTCGTACTTCGATCGCTCGTAGGCGGAAAGGAAGGACCCCCGGTGGGGGGACTGCTCGTCGCCCACCGTCCCCTCCGGCTCACCCAGGGTGACCGCCGAGGACGTGTAGACCATCCGCCGCAGGCCTGCCATGGCCGCCGCCTGGGCGACGTTGGCCGATCCGGTCACGTTCACCCGCCGCATGGGGATCGACGACTTCTGGCAGAACTGGTTCACCCCGGCGGCGTGGTAGACCACCTCGCAGCCGTCGACCGCCGGCAGCAGCGACTCCACCTCGGCCACGTCGCCCCGCACCGGCTCGGCCCCGAGGGCCCTCACCTTCTCGGCCGCGGCGTCGGAGCGGGCCAGGGCCCGCACCGGGCGGCCTCCCTCCTTCACCAGCCGGCGCACGATGGCGCCCCCGACCACGCCCGACCCGCCGGTGACCAGGACGGGCGGCTCCGGCATGGCCGGCAGGCTACCGGCGAACCGGCTCTAGGCTGTCGCCGTGACCCCCGGCGAGCTGGCCCGCCGCCGCCACGAGGTGCAGATCGTCGACGTGCGGTGGCCCAACGAGTGGGAGGCGGGCCGGATCGAGGGGTCCCTCCACATCCCCGTCGACGAGCTCGACGACCGCGCCGGCGAGGTCGACCACGACCGCCCGGTGGTCGCCGTGTGCCGCAGCGGCGCCCGCTCCGCCTCCGCCGCCGTGCAGTTGCGGGCCGACGGGTTCGACGCCGACCACCTCGACGGGGGCCTGGTGGCCTGGGGCGATGCCGGCCTGCCCCTGACCGGCGAGGTCGTCGAGCCCGAGGAGCCGCCCGACGACCGCCCCGAGGGCCTCCGGCGCCTCCAGTCCGAGCTCCTCGGCGTCCTCATGGCCGTCCAGGACCACTTCGGCGACCGGGACGCCAGCGACGAGGAGGTGCGGGACTTCCTCCGCCAGCGGCTGGTCGACGAGGGCCGCTCGCCCGAGGAGGCCGACCGGTTCCTGGCCCGGATGGACCAGGACTGACCGGGGTCGGGCCTGGGTGTTCTTCCGCCAGTTCCACCTCCAGGGCCTCGGCCACGCCTCCTACCTGATCGGCTCCCAGCAGACGGGCGAGGCGCTCGTCTTCGACCCCCGCCGGGACGTCGACGGCTACTTCGACGCGGCCCGCATGCAGGGCCTGCGCATCCGCTTCGCCCTCGACTCCCACGGGCACAACGACTACCTCTCGGGCCTCACCGAGATCGCCCAGCGGGCCGACGTGGAGGTGTGGGGCTCGGCCGAGGGCGACCTGGGCTACGACCACCGCCCCCTGCGCGACGGCGAGCAGATCGAGCTGGGCGAGGTCGGCATCGAGGTCCTCCACACCCCCGGCCACACCCCCGAGCACATCTCGCTGCTCGTCTACGACGGCGACGCCTCGACCGACGAGCCCGCCTTCCTGCTCTCCGGCGGCGCCCTCCTGGTCGGCGACCTGGCCCGCCCCGACCTGCTGGGCGGCCGGCACGAGGCGGAGGAGGCGGCCAGGGCCTTCTGCGCCACCATCCAGAAGAAGATCCTGGAGCTGCCCGACTTCGTGGAGGTGTTCCCGACCCACGTGGCCGGGTCGCTGTGCGGCGCCAACATCGGCAGCCGCCTGTCGACCACGGTGGGCTACGAGCGGCGCACCAACGAGATCCTGGCCCGGGTGTCGTCCCGGGCCGAGTTCGTCGAGCAGTGCCTCCGTCTCGACAACCTGCCCGCCGTCCCGCCCTACTGGAGCCGCATGCGCCGCCAGAACCTCTCCGGCGTGGCCCCCCTCGGCACCCTCCGCGAGCCCCCCGCCCTCCAACCCGACGCCTTCCGCCGGGCCGTCGAGGAGGACGGGGCGGTCGTGCTCGACACCCGGCCGCCCGAAGCGTTCGGCGGCGGCCACGTCCCGGGCTCGCTGAACGCCGGCCTGGGCGCCGCCTTCGCCACCTGGGCGGGCACCATCACCCCGCCCGACCGGCCCGTCGTGCTCGTCCTCGACTCGGCCGCCGACCTGTGGACGGCCACCTGGGACCTCCTCCGCATCGGCTACGACGTCCCTGCCGGCTGGCTGGCGGGGGGGATGATGGCCTGGCGCACCAGCGGTCACGACCTCGAGCGGCTGACCCAGATCACCGTCCACGAGCTCCGGGCCCGGCTGGATGCCGGCCAGGTCGACCTGCTCGACGTCCGACAGCCGGCGGAATGGGCCGAGGGCCACGTGGAGGGGGCCACGTTCGTCACCGGCGGCGAGCTGCCCGGTCGCCTGGGCGACATCCCCGACCGGGGTCGCCCGCTGGCGGTGACGTGCGCCTCCGGCTACCGGTCCTCGGCCGCGGCCAGCCTCATCCGGCGGGAGCGGGGCCTCGAACTGCTCAACGTGATCGGCGGGATGAGCGCCTGGGAGGCGGCCGGCTACCCCACCGCGGCGTGACCGACGTCGTCGTGGGCGCCGGCCACAACGGCCTGGTCGCCGCCTGCTACCTGGCCAAGGCGGGCCGGGAGGTCGTCGTCGTGGAGCAGCTCGACCGCCCCGGCGGCGGCTCCCGCACCGAGGAGACCGTCCCGGGCTACCGCTTCGACCTCCACTCCGCGGCCCACAACATTCTCAACATGACCGACATCCCGGCCGAGCTCGACCTCGCCGCCGCCGGACTCCACTACCTGGAGATGGACCCCTTCTCCATCGCCGTCCACGCCGACGGCCGCCGGGTCCGCTTCCGCCGCTCGATCGACGCCACCGTCGAGTCCATAGCCGAGGTCTCCCGGCCCGAGGCCGACGCCTACCGCCGCTTCCTCGACAAGGCGGTCCCCGTCGTGCGCACGGTGCTGCCCTCGGTGCGGGGAGACACGTCGGTCCGGGTCCTCCCCGCCCAGGTCGCCAACGCCCTGCGGGCCATGGGAAGGTCCCCGCTGTCCAGCGCCCGCGACGTCATGAGCCCCTACGACTCCCTCCTCCGCCGCTGGCTGCCGTCCGACCTCACCCGCGGGCCGGTCGCGGCCTTCGCCGCTCACGCCGGGGTGGGGCCGAGCGTCCCCGGCGGGGCCCTGTTCGCCTTCTGGCAGGCGGTGTACCACCTGTTCGGGCAGTGGCACGGCCGGGGCGGGGCACAGAACCTGACCGACGCCCTCGTCGCCCGGCTCCGGTCGCTCGGCGGCGAGCTTCGCTGCTCGGCCCCCGTCGCCCGCATCGACGCCCGGGCCGGGCGGGTGCGGGCGGTCGTGCTCGAGAGCGGCGAGCGGATCCCGGCCGACAACGTCGTCACCGCCGTCAACCCCCAGACCGCCCTGCTGGAGCTCCTCGACCCCCCTCTCGGCGGCGAGGCGGGCGCCGACCTGGCCGCGGTGCGCCGCTCCAACGTCGTCCAGGCCGTCGTCCACGTGGCCACCGACCGGCTGCCGCCCTACGTGGACGGCCGCCCCGGCGACTGGAACGGCCTCCAGAGCTACGTCGACCGCCTCGACGACCTCACCACCGCCTGGACCCGGGCCGAGGCGGGCGAGCTGCCCGACCCCCTGCCCCTGTACGCCTTCACGCCCTCGGCCCTCGACCCGACGCTCGCCCCCGCCGGCCACCACACCGTCTACCTGGCCTGCCCCGCCGCACCCTCGGTCGTCACCGGGGGCTGGCCCGTCCGCCGCGACGAGTTCGTCGAGCGTTGCCTGGACACGGTCGAAACCCGGGCGCCCGGGTTCCGCTCCAGCATCCGGGGCATCGCCAGCTGGACCCCCGACCAGATGGAGGAGGTCGAACGCTGGCCGGGCGGCCATCCCATGCACGTCGACATCGCCCTCGACCAGCTCGGCCCGTTCCGCCCCACCAAGCGGCTCGCCGGCTGGCGGACCCCGATCTCCGGCCTCTACCTGTCGGGCGCGGGGACCAACCCCACCGGCGGCATCGCCGGCACACCCGGGCGGATGGCCGCCCGTGCCCTGCTGTCCGACCAGCGGTGATAGGACGGGGGGATGTTCGCCCACGTCGTCCGAGGCAAGGTGACCGGCGCCGGTGACGGCGCCCGCCGGTTCGACCTCTGGAAGTCGGAGCCGGGCTGGGCCAGCCTCACCGGGGGCGTCACCGCCGCCGCCGAGCTCATCGCGGTGGCCCTCTTCCCCTCCCCCGCCGACGTGCCCCGCGGCTGGGGCCAGGGCCTCGACGAGTTCAGCGTCTTCGGCACCGGCGACGTCGCCCAGAGCGGCGACGGGGTCGCGCCGGAGGCCGGGTTCGTGCAGATGATGCTGGCCCGGGTGGCCGACCGGGCCACCCTCGAGCGGATCGAGGCCGAGCTGGAGGAGGGGTTCCGGCGGTGGCGGCCCGACTTCCTCGGCGGCTACCGCATCTGGCTCCCCGACGGACGGGTGCTCGCCCTCGACTACTTCTCCTCGGAGGCCGACGCGCGGGCCGGTGAGAACAGCGAGCCCCCGCCCGAGGTGGCGGAGAAGTTCCCGCAGTGGCTGGCCCAGCTGTCCGACACGGAGTGGTTCGACCTGCCCGACCCGTGGGTCGCCACCGCCTGACTCATCGACGAGCCCATTCGCTGAGGTGCCGGCTGAGCCAGTCGGCGGCCAGCTCCGCCACCCGCTCGAGAGCGCCCGCCTCCTCGAACAGGTGGGTGGCCCCCGGCACCACCTCCAACCGGCTCAGGCAGCGCATCCGCTCCTGCGCCCCCTCGTTCAGGCGCAGGACGGTCGCGTCGGCGCCGCCCACCACCAGCAGCGTCGGCGCCCGTACGGTCTCCAGGGCCTCGCCCGCCAGGTCGGGCCGCCCGCCACGCGACACCACCGCGCCGATGCGATCCCCCTGGCCGGCCGCCGCGGCCAGCGCGGCGGCTGCGCCCGTGCTGGCTCCGAAGTACCCGACGGGCAGACCGGCCAGGTCCTCCCGGCAGTCCAGCCACTCGACGACGGTGACCAGGCGGCCGGACAGCAGGCCGATGTCGAAGCGGTGGGCAGTCGTGCGCAGGTCGACCGCCTCCTCACCCTCAGTCAGCAGATCCACCAGCAGGGTGCCCAGCCGGCGCCGCCGGAGGTGGTCGGCCACCTGCCGATTGCGAGGGCTGTGCCGGCTGCTCCCGCTGCCATGGGCGAACACGGCCAAGCCCAGGGCCCCTTCGGGTAGGGCCAGGTCGCCGTGGACGGCCCCGGCGCCCACGGGGATCTCGACCGCGGTGGCAGGGGCCATGCCCGATCCGTACCCATGGGCGCCGGTTGCGCCCGCGGCCCGCATGGGAATCCCTTCCCCGTGAGGGAGATCGACTCGCCCGGGATCCCGATCTACACGTGGGCGCCCGACCTCGAAGACGGCGCCGCGACGCAGGCCCACAACTGCGCGCGGCTGCCCGTCGCCTTCCACCACGTGGCCGTCATGGCCGACGGCCACCAGGGCTACGGCGTGCCCATCGGAGCGGTGCTGGCCCTGCAGGACGCCATCTCGCCCTACGCCGTCGGCAACGACATCGGCTGCGGGATGGCGCTGGTGCCCACGACCGTTCCACGCGACGACCTGCTCGCACCCCTTCCCGCCAAGAGGGGTGCGGGTGGTCGGATCGCCCGCGACGAGATCATGGGACGGGTCCAGCAGGTGGTGCCCTCGGGCGCCGAGGGCCAACGGGTCCCGGCCGGGCCCAGCGACGTCGACCCGCTTCTCGATCAGGCGTTCGAGGCGATGGTCGAGGCGGCCGGGTTGTCGGGCGTGCGCCTGTCGACCAGCGCGTCTCCCAACGCGAGCGCCGGTCGGTCGCTGACCGCCGGGGACTTTCGCCGCCGGGGACGGTCCCACCTGGGGACGCTCGGCTCGGGCAACCACTTCATCGAGCTCCTCGCCGATCCAGGCGGGTGTGTCTGGCTGATGCTCCACTCCGGCTCCCGGGGGATCGGCGGCCTGGTCTGCAACAACTTCCACCGGATGGCCCTTCGCCACTGCGCCGAGCTCGGCTGGTCGCTGCCCGACCCCGGCCTGGCCTGGCTGCCCATGGGATCGGGCGACGACCGCTGGGAGCGGGTCGGGGCCTGTTACGCCCGGGCCCTCGACGCCGCCCTGGAGTACGCCCGCCGGAACCGGCGCACGATGCTCGAGGCGGTCGGGGGCCTCGTCGAAGGTCACTTCCCCGACTCGATGCGGTGGGAGGGGATCGTCAACATCCACCACAACGACGCCACCCTCGAGGAGCACTACGGCTCCCGGGTGTGGGTGCACCGCAAGGGAGCGGTGAAGGCGTCGGCGGGCACGGCCACCATCACGCCCGGCTCCATGGGCAGCGGCACGTACCTCGGTCGGGGCCGGGGCCGCCCCGAGTCGTTCTCCTCGTGCAGCCACGGGGCGGGACGGGTGTTGAGCCGCGGCCGGGCCCGGCGGGAGCTGTCGCTGCCGAGCCAGCTGGAGACCATCACCCGGGCCGGCGGCAAGGTGTTCGCGGCCAGCACGGAGGCGGTCCTCGACGAGATGCCCGGCGCCTACAAGGACCTCGACCAGGTCATGGCCAACCAGGCCGACCTCGTCGAACCGGTGCTGCGGCTCACCCCGCTCGGCACCTACAAGGGCGCCGACCCGCCCCGCCGCGGCAACAAGGGCCGGTGATCCCCGCTCTCAGCGACCCAGCCCCCTGCTGGCCAGCTCGCACCACACGACCTTCCCCCGGTCGCTCTCGACGTCGACGCCCCACCCCTGCGACAGGTCTTCGATGAGGTGCACGCCTCGGTGGCGCGTCGGCGTGTCGACGACCGGCGGTCTCGGGGGGGCGGGGCTGTCGTCGCGCGCCTCGATCCGCACCCGGCCGTTTCGCGGGGTGATCGTCAGGTCGACCGGACTGTGGGCGTGACGGGCGGCGTTGGTGACGAGCTCGGTGGCCACCACCTGGGCATGCATGAGCGTGTCCTCGCCGGCTCCGGCAGCGCGGAGCTCGTCCTCCACGAACCGCCGAGCCTCGACGGCGCTGCGCAGCTCGGGGGCGAATCGCACCGTCCTCATGCAGGCTTCGTACCCTTCCGCCGAGCGCAGAAACGGGTCGCGAGTGCGGCCGTGGCCCAGGGGTTCGGCATCACCGCCGCCGCCTCCTCCTCTGCCCGCTCCGCTCGGGATTCCACGAGATAGGCACCGACGGCCTGGTTTGGGTACGCCCCTGTGGTAGCAGCCTGAGACACACACACCGAACAGGAAGAGGGCGTCATGGACGAGTGGTTCGGAGCAAGCTGGAGGACGATCGGCTACGTGATGGCCAGCACCGCCGCCACCTACGTGTCGGCGATCGTCGCCATCCGGTTGGCCGGTCGCCGAACCGTTGCCGAGCTGTCGGCGTTCGACGTCGTCGTGACGGTGGCCATCGGCAGCCTGGTGGCGTCGACGGCGGTCAGCAGCGAACCGAGCTACACCCAGGGCATGATCGCGCTGGTCACGCTGCTGCTCCTGCAGGTCGGCATCGCCGCCGTCCGGCAGCGGTCGGCGACCTTCCGCCGTCTCCTCGACTTCGAGCCCGAGACCGTCGTCGAGGGCGGTGAGGTCAACCTGCCGAGCGGCCCCTTGACGTCGCAGATCACCAGGGAGGAGCTCCGGAGCATGCTGCGGGAACGGGGGGTGTTCGACCTCGACGAGGTCAGCCTCGTCGTCGTGGAACCCACGGGCGGGCTCTCCGTCAGGCGGGTCGGGGAGTCAGCGGTATGAGGTCGCCGAGCGTCGGCATCGAGGTTGGTGGAGGACGGCCTATGCCGAAGCGCACGGCCCTGTGGCGCATCGTCGTCGCGCTCGTGCTGGCCCTCGGCCTGGGCGCCTGCGGGGACTCCGGCGACGATGGCTCCGAGCCGCCCTCCGAGCCGGCCGGCGACACGACGATCCTTCCGGTGCAGACGGAGAGCTGTGAGGCACCCGAGGGGGGGTACCGACTCGAGTACCCGACAGGCTGGTTCACGAACGACGCCGGCATCGCCGAGCCGTGCCGTTTCTTCCACCCGGAGCCCTTCACCTTGCGACCACACACCGAGGCCACCGGGATCGCCATCAGCGTGAGACTCAACCCCGTCGCCTTCGACGAGGTGGTCCCGAGACGGGAAGCGCCGATGGGCAACGAGGTGCTGGAGCGCCGCTCGACCACCGTGGACGGGCGGCAGGCCGTCCGGACCGAGATGCGCGTGAAGGCAGGAGGATTGCTCCCGGACGGGACGGACGTGGTGAGCTGGTTCGTTGACGCCGGGCAAGGGACACTCGTGGCAACGACATCCGAGGCGGCCGCGGCCGGCCGCTATGAGGACAACGTGCAGGTGCTCGACGGCATGATGAAGTCGTTGCGCCTCTCGGACGTGAAGCCCGACTGCTCCGCTGATCGGTCGCCGGGACCGGTGTCCCAGAGCGATCTTCCCGAGGCGGTCTCCACCATGCGGATGGCGATCATCGACGCAGCGAGGGCGTGCGACTACGAGAAGCTGGCCGCGCTGGCACTCGCGGGCGACAGCAGCTTCACCTACAGCTTCGGCGGCGATGGGAGTCCTGCTGCGTTCTGGAGGCAGGCCGAGGCCGCCGGCCAGGCACCGCTGCGGACGCTGGTGGAGCTCCTCGACGGTCCTCCCGCCACACGGGACACGGCCGGGACCACGCAGTACCTCTGGCCGGTGGCCTACGCCTTCGAGCGCTGGGATGACGTGCCGCCGTCGGCGCGCCAGGAGCTCAGGCGCATCTACGGCGACGACGACCTCCGGCGCTTCCAGCAGTTCGGGAGCTACGTGGGCCACCGCGTCGGGATCACGGAGAGCGGTGACTGGATCTTCTTCGTCGGCGGGGACTGAAGCGGAGCGGGCGACGACCTTTTCACAACGGGTCCGGAGGCTGGTCCCGGAGCGCCACGTCACCCGCCTGGGGGACTGGGTGTCACGCCACCGCCACGTCTCCGGCACGGTCGAGGTCGTCCGCAAGATGGTGCGCGACTCCAAGGACGACCGCATCACCGGGCTGGCCGCCGAGGTGGCGTTCTTCTCCCTCCTGAGCGTGTTTCCCGGTTTGCTGACCATCGCCGCGGGCCTCGGGGCCCTGGACAGCCTCTTCGGGTCTGCGGTCCTCGCCCGGGCCGAGCAGGAGGTGATCTCCGTGCTCGAGACGTTCCTCACCGACCAGGCCGGGGGCACGACGGAAGCGGTCGAGGCCCTGTTCGAAGGCGGGAGTGGGGGGGTCTTCACCTTCGGCGTGGTGGCCGCCGTGTGGTCCGCCTCCCGGGGCATGTCCACGGTGCTTCGCACGCTGGACGAGATCTACGACGTCGGGGAGGGGCGGTCACGGCTGCGGACGCGGCTGCTGGCCCTCGGGCTGTCCCTGGCGAGCGTGGTCCTCATGGTCGCCATGCTCACCGCCCTCGTGGTCGGCCCCGTGTTCGGCCTCGGACGGGCGGTGGCAGGGTGGGTCGGGGCGGGGGACGTGTACGCGGCGGTGTGGCAGTGGGCGGGGATCCCGGTTGCCTTCCTCATACTGCTCGCTTGGGCGGCCGTGGTCTTCCACTCGGTGCCGCACCACCACGTCGGGTGGCGCCAGCATGTGGGAGGCGCGGCATTGACGGGCGTGCTGTGGGTGCTGGTGTCGTGGGGGTTCCGGATGTACCTGCAACTCTTCGGCGGAAACCCGGTGTTCGGCATCCTGGGCGGGGCGTTGGTGGTGCTCCTGTGGCTGTACTTCCTCAGCCTGGCGCTGCTGCTGGGAGCCGAGCTCAACGCCGTGCTGGCCCTGCGCACCGAGGCCCGCGACGCCGAAGGCGAGCTGTCACCGCTTCAGTAGGGGGTGCGGCCCTCAAGGGCCGGCAGGCCGACCGATCCTCCGCGTCACGGACGTTGGCCGCGGATCATCTCCATCTCCTGTCGGTCCGCATCGTTGAAGCTGCGAGGCGGACCGGTCCGGAAGATCTCCGTCTGCGACGGGCTCTCGATCGCCCAGTACATGACCGAATCCTCGTCGGCGGTGTGGCCCGGATGGTCCGGATCTTCGTGGAAGTCCCCCACGCCGGTGCGGTTCACCAAGCCGAAGGTGTGCCCCAGCTCATGAACAGCCACTGCGACTTCGAAGGCGGATTCCGCTGCGCCGCCGGGCAGCGACCGGCGAATGGCCTCGGGGAACAAGGCGATCGAGGTGGCGTGGAACGCCGCGCCCGGGACGCCCTCGACCTCGAACCGGCCGGGGAGCACCAGGACGTGGAGCGCTACGGTACCGCCGCCCGACGACCGGTCGCGGTGGTCCTGGGCGGTGGCCACCAGGTCTTCCAGGGAGTACACGTCCTTGGAGGCCGTCGAGTCGTTGACTACGACGTCGACGGTCTTCTTGCCGCCGTGCTCGACCAGCGCCTGCCTCATGGCGTCGATCGCCTCCTGCCCGAGCTTCTCGCCGCCCAGCTGGTCGATCTCGATGACCGCGCTCGATACTTCTGGGGAGAGCAGGGCCCAGCCCAGGCTGCCGAGGAGGCGGCGGTCCGAGGTGGCATCGAGCGTGGCGGGCTCGGCCTGAGGCGGTGCCTCGCCGCCTCCGGGCGCTCCCGCCGCCGGCCCAGGCGTCCGCGTCTCCGTCCGGATGACCACGCAGGCGCTCAGCAGCACGAGGAACGCCATGGGGATGACAGACAGGCGACGCATCCATGCCTGTTACCCCTCTCATCGCCGCTCGCAATACTGCTCGGCCGAAACCCCTCGCCGACCGCCAACGGTCGCCGGGCCCGGAGGTAACCTTGGCCGTCGGGCCATCACGCCGACGCAGGCCAGGGGACGTAGCTCAGTTGGCTAGAGCACCTGCTTTGCAAGCAGGGGGTCGCCGGTTCGAGTCCGGTCGTCTCCACTACTAAAACCGCTGCTCAGAGGGGGTGCCAGCGAGCCACCAGTCCGATTCGGAGCTCCCAGAGTCCACACAGAGTCCACACTCGCGCGACGAAGAGCCTCGAGACTGGCCGTGATCTCGGCGTCCCGCTCCGGGAAAAGGTGGCCGTAGGTGTTGTAGGTCACCGTGATCGAGGAGTGCCCCATCCGTCGCATCACGGCATAGGGATCAGCCGTCGACGCGATGCAGAAGGCCGCGTACGTGTGGCGGAGGTCATGAAATCGAAGTTCCTTCGCCAATCCCGCCCTCCGGGCCGCAGGCTTGAAGTGACGCCGGAGGAAGTTCTTGTGGCGGAGTGGTCCCCCTTCGACGGCGGTGAACACGAGTTCTTCCGAGTCCAGGCCTCGAGCGGCGGTGTAGTCCTCCAGCTCCCCACGGAGGAACGGGGGCAACGGGACATGGCGCCGGGAGTACGTCTTTGTCTGACCGAAGATGAGCTTCCCGTTGACATCGGACAGGGACTCAGCGACCTCAACGAGGCCGGTTTCAAGATTCAGGCGATGTCGGCGGAGCGCCGCGATCTCTCCGGCCCGAAGTCCTGTGTAGGCAGCGAATCGAACGAGTGTGCCGTACGGCGAGCCGATCTGGATCGCGAGCCTTTCAACCTCGTCGGGAGTGAGAAAGAGCATTTCGGCAGTGGGCGGCCGTGGAAGGCGGAGACCCATGGCAGGGTTGCCCTTAATCGCTCCGGCTTCAAGAGCGGTGCCAAACACCAGTCGAGCGACCTTCAGCGCCGCAGCCGTCGTGCTTGCACCGGCACCTCTCTTGGTGAGGTCGTGGACGAAGGCCCTAATCGCTGGTCGGTCGAGATCCCCGATCCTTGCGCCGCCCAGCGCCGGCAGAACGTGGACCTTGAGGGTTCGCTTGTAGTCGTCGAGGGTCTTCGGCTTTAGGTGGTCGGCATGCCTAAGCCACTCGTCGGCCCACTCCTCGAAGCTGACGCGAGCCAGACGCGGATCGAGCCAATCACCGCGCAACTTGTCCGTCTCAACCGCGCGAGCGAACCGATTGGCGTCCGTCTTGCGCCGGAAGTTGCGCGCTCGCTGCCTGCCGCTCGGGTCCCGGTACCTGACCTGCCAGGTTCCCGCCGTCGTCTCGCGGATCGCGGCCATTCTCGAATGTTACGGCTGGTGAAAGGCGAATTGACGGGGTCGGAACCGACTCAGGGCTCGGCACTCGATCCCCGCAGTGGCGATTGCCGGGCGCGGACGACAGGTTCGTCTGGGCTCCCGTCGGTGGAGCTGCCCACAGGCGATGAGGCACCTCGGCGCGACGTCAAGGCCTTCCCATATGCGGCCGAGGTGGAGGCGGGCATCAGGATCTCTCCGACGGCAAGGACCCGGAGTTCGTCCGCCGGACGCACCGGAGGGCTTGCCTAGCGCCCCGGAACCCTCGCGCCTGGCCCGCAAAGGCCCTCAGACAAGGAGAAACCCCCGGGTGCGAACCGGGGGTGAACCTCCTAGAGCATCCGGCCAAGGCCAGATCGCCTACGAACTGCGGTCACCTTACCGGATGCTCCGGAACCCAGTCAACGCGCGCCCTCTGACGCGCCTGGCCTCGAGGAGCAGCCGTGCCCCACCGCCACCTTTCCGGTCGACCCGGGAAGGGGCGCGCCCTGAGTCTGGCCTGGAGCCAGCCGTGAGGGCGATGGCGCCGGGTTCAACGCGGCAGGCCCGGGTGCCCTCGACCCAGGGCGAGGAGCTGCACCACGTACCGGTGGGCCCGGTCCCCCGTGTCCTGCTCGGCGCGTGCCGGCCGGGGCCTGCGATCGAGCCAATCGAGGAGCGCGACGGCTGGGACCTCTTTCACCTGGCGGACCAGTCCGGTGACACCATGGCGGTGGCGCTGCGTTCGCATAACCATCCCGACCACGACGACGAGGACGACAAGGCGGCTGCGTTCCTCCGCCGGGCCCGCACCAACCCGCGGGCACTGGGAGAGCTCCAAGCCCTACTGACCCTGGCCCTGGAGCGCGACGGGTTGGAGGGCCAGTGGTTGTGGGGCGATACTGCCCGGGCGGTTTACGGGCCGGCGGCGAAGTCCCACCACATCGACCACATCCGCATGGCCGCGGCGCTGCTGTGCCGCGGCCAGTGGCCGGCGTTCGACGACGGCACTCCACCCGGCCCTCGGGCCTCGCCCTGGGGTGGCTCGAGCCTCCTCCACGTTGAAACTCACGGCACCTGCGCCGCGACCGACGCCAGGCACTGTCGTTGCCTGCTCACTGCTCGGCTCAACGAGCACTTCGCCAGGGCTCTCCGCCATGTCCGCCACCGAGCCCCCTCCGAGCACCTCCGGCTACCCCAAGAGGACCACACCAATCCGGAGGGTCGGCGTCTGAGCCGCGCCGACCTCCTCCGCGTGCGCACGACTGCCATCCACCATTGGCACGCCGGGATTGACACACCGACGGCCGCCGGCCCAAGCAAGGTGCGCGCCCTCACCTTCCAGGAGCTGCTGTCTCTGGCGGGGATCGACGTCAACGCACAAGTCCGCCGTCGCCACCTGGGCGATGCCCTCGCCGACGTGATCGCCGCGCTGCGCTCCACCGCCGCCTGGCTCGGGGTCGGGGTGTTGCAAGCTCCCGTTCGGGCGCGTCGGCTCCTCGGGACGGTCCTGCACATCGCCGGCCCCGCCGCCCCGCCGGCAGCTCGGCCCGCCACGAGGCCACGGCCGGCCTCGTCGCCCGCGCTGTCGACCACTGGCGCCTCCCGCCCCAAGGCGTCGAGGGCACCGCCTCGCCCGCACTGACCGGCCGCAGCTGAACCCGCAGTAGCCCCGCTGTAGCTGTCGCGCCCTCCCCGCCGCCGAGGCATCGTGCCCGGCGGCATTTTCGCGTCTGCGGGCGTCGACGTCTGACCCGCGCCGCCCGCAGTCCCCCATCGCACCAGCTCTCGCCGCCATCCGCAGGCGCGAGGTCCGCCCGTTCCATCGAGAGCTCCGCCTGGACCAGCCGAGTTTCGTCCGGGCAGGTCGAACTCAGCCCGTTACCGCCGTAAGCCACTTTCCGCCGCGGCCTTAGCCCCAAGCCCTCGCCCAACGAGCGGGCAGCCATGCACCTCCTCAGGATCGGCTTTCGAGCTCTGCGCCCAGGAGCAGAAGGGAGACGAACGTGCTCACGCCTCGCTGTCGCAACACCCCGGCGGAACCCGAATCGGCGCTGCGCAGCGAGGTGGCCGCCGACGCGCTCCTCCTGACGGCGTTCCTATCCCACGACAGCTCGGCCGGGCACCTCACCCGGCCGTCGGTCGCGGAGCTCCATCAGGCCATGGGCTACGGACGGGCCCGTCGCCGGCTGTGCTGATGCGCCGCCAGACATGACGGAGCTTCGCCTGCCTACCGGCAAGGTCGTGCTCCTCCTGCTCGGACTCTGCCGCCAGGGGCGGGGTCCGGAGCCGCTCGAGGATCGTGGCGACGGTCGCCTGTGGTTCCGTTGGACCGGCCTGCGCGGGGGGGCGGGAGCGGTAGGCGTCGTCGACGACGACGTGGAGGCGCTCGAAGCGCTTCGTCGGGCGTCGACGTCGGCCCGGTCCTACGTCGAGCTGCTCGCCGTGCTGGCCTGCGTCCTGATGCTGGCTAATGCCGGTGGCCAGTGGACCCTCGAGCGGATCGCCGCCCTCCTTTACGGCACGCGGACCTCCAGCTCCCACCGTGCCCGCCAGCTCCCCGGCATCAAGGGCTTCCTGGCCCTCCTCGAGCGGGGCTACTTCCAGCTCGTCGTCCCTGCCGACAAGGTCGCCCGATCGACGACGAAGGCGTCTGCCGGAGAGGTCATCGCCGGCCAGCTCATCTCGCTCGAGCGTGTCCCTGGGGGTCGAGCCCGCACCGTTCGACCGCTCCCCGCCTTCCTCGCCGCCCTCGGCAGCTTCACCGTCGTGGTGCCGTCGTCGTTCTTCGCCCTAGCCGACGTTGGCCACCGCAACCCCCAGGGCAACCTGCCGGGGCTGGCCATGAAGGCGCGCCTGCGCCTCGCAGCAGCCATCGCCGCCCGGTGGCGTCGGAACCAGCCTCAGGCGATGAGGACCGACGAGCTGCTGCGCGACTTCGCTGGCGTCGACATGGACCGGGTGATCCGCCGTCGCCATGTGCGCGAGTGGGTCGAGGAAGCCTGGCGAGTGCTCAAGCTCGCAAAGACGATCGGCCCTGGTCTCGAGCGCATCGAACGGATCAAGAACCAAGATGGTGACGGCGAGGCCGGCTCGGTCCTGCGAACCTTCCTTCGATCGGTGGGGCGCATCGTGAGCCCGGGCGTCCCCTCGAGCCGAAGCCGAGCCGGCGCCCAGGTCAGGCGCAGCCCGGCACGGAGCGACGCCCGCCGACGATCCCGCGCTCCCGCATAGCGGCTCGATCCCCCGCCACTTCACCGCCTCACACACGTCCTGCCGAGCCGCGCTCCGGCAGGGCCATTTCCGCGCCCGCACGGCCTCCCACCGCTTTCGCGCCGCTTGCAGGACGTGAACAGACGAGCGTCGGGCGCTCGTGGCCTTCCGGCTCGGCGCGCTGTCGTTCTCGTCCGGCGCGGTGTGGGTCCGTTACCGACGCTCATTGGGGCCAATCCCGTCGCAATGTGGGTCCACGTCCGCCGCGCCGGCCACCCGTCTTCCCAGGTCATGCCGCAACAGAAGCGATCTGAGTTCTCTGAGAACTCTGACGGCGCTTCCGAGGACCGCACGTGAGGCGTCCTCGGAGCGCACACTGGGACCGGTGCGAGAGCGAGCTGAACGATGAGCTACGACCGCGATGAAGTCCTTGAGCGCACCGACCTGCGTGCTCTGTTCGGGGAGCTCGTCGGCTCAGGACGCGGCCAGGGCCAGCGAGCGATGTGGCCTTGCCCAAGCCCCAACCACGCCCAGACCGGCAAGACCCCGCCCGTGTCGATCGACGCCAACAACCGGCTGTGGAACTGCCATGGCTGCGACGCAGGCGGCACCGCAGTGGATCTGCTCGTGCTCAAGCAGGGGCTGCGCCCGGGCGAGGCTCTTGCCGAGTTGGCGGCGCGCGCCGGTGTGCGCCCCGACGACAGGTGGTCGGCTCGCGGGCGCGCCCCTCACCCCGCTCCGGTGCCGGCGGCCGCCGCTCCCCCACCGCCGGTCGGCACGGGCGCGCGCAACGAGCTGCGGGCCTACGTGGAGACGGCGGCCCGCCTGTTGTGGGAGCCCGAGGGAGAAGCGATCCGCCAGTGGCTGCACGCCCGAGGGCTCGGCGAGGAGATTCTTCGCGCCAACCGGATCGGTGCCGATCCCGGCCCGCGCGCACTTCCCCGTGCCCAGGGACTTCCCCGTGGCGGCCAGGGGGCTGTGTTCCCGGTGATCGACGGTACCGGCGGAGTCAGCTATTGCCAGCTGCGGTTCCTGGAGGCGCGGGGAAGCAAGTACCACAACCCCCAGGAGAGCCGGTACGGGGCCAACCCGCGCATGGCCGTGGTGACAACGCCGGACAACGGCGTCGACGGGCCGGTGCTGGTCTGCGAGGGGATGCCCGATGCGTTGACGGCGGCACAGGCCGGGTACCGCGCTGCTGCGGTCCTCGGCGTCGGCCTACCGGATGCTCGTGTTGCCGAGGCGTTGGTGGCGGCGTACCCGTCTGAGACACTCGTCGTCGCCTTCGATGGCGACTCGTCGGGCGACCGGGGTGCCCAGCTGCTCGGCGACCTGCTGGTGAGGGCGGGTGCCGGGCGCCGTGTGCGTCGCCTCAGCGTGCCGGAAACGGTGTCACAGGATGCGAAGGACCGGGACCTCAACACGTGGGCGGTAACGAGCGGAGACCGATTCCCAAGCGAGCTCGAGGCCGCGCTGGCCGCGTCGACGCCGTTGGGTTGGGAGCCGGTGGTGTCCGCCGCCGATCTCCTTCCCCGCTTCTACGCCATCCAGGAGGACCAGGACGGGGCCCTAGCCATCCCCACCGGGATTGCGGGATTGGACTACCTCCTCGCTCACGGCGGGTGGCGCCCTGGACTGGTGCTTCTCGGCGGTCTGGCCGGCGCCGGCAAGACGGCCTTCGCACTAGCCACGTCGGTTCACGCCGGACTGCACGGCCATCCCGTCGTGTACGTGTCGGTCGAGCAGAGCGCCATGGAGATGCTGGGCCGGCTGTTCTGCCGGGAGCTCGGGGTAGGCATCGCCGCGTACTGGAACCGGATTCCGTCCTATGTGGCCGGCGCCCGCGAGGTGTCCAGCCGGCTTCCGCTGTCGGAGCTCTACTTCCGTTCCGACCCAGCGATGGCCATCGACGATGAGGGCACGGTGGGGCGGGTTCGCCGCTGGGCCACAAGCGTGGCGGAGCTGACCGGGCGCGTGCCGCTAGTGGTCGTCGACTACCTGCAGCGCATGAGGCCGCCGGAGGGCGACCGCCGCCAGGATCCGCACCGCCAGATCTCTTTGGCCGGCCTCGGGCTGCGCCAGCTGGCCCGCGACCTGTGCTGCCCAGTGGTGGCCATCTCCTCCATCGGACGGGCCTCCTACGACCGCGCTCCGAGCCTTGATGCCTTCAAGGGCTCGGGTGACCTGGAGTACGACGCCGACGCCTGCTTCCTGCTCCGGGTGGCGGCGGCCAACGAGGACGAGGCGAAGGCTCTCCTCGCCCGCCAGGGCACCCTGGTCCTGGAGATGCATGCGGTGAAGAACCGCTACGGCCCCGAGACGGGCACGTCGCCCGTGCTGCTCGACTTCGACCGCGGCCACGGAGCGTTCCGCCAGCACGGCACCCGCACAACGGCGCGGGCTGCGGCGTCCAACAACGGCTCGCCGCCTCCGAATCCGCCGCCCGTGCAGCTGCTCACGCCATGATGTGCACTCCGTGGCGCCGGCACGCACGAGCCTCAGTGAGAGGCCCAGTGCCAGAACAGGCTCGCCGATCCCCGGTCTCAGCCGCGTGGAGGCGTGTGGGCCGTCCTGGGGGCCTCTCAGGGCAAACCAAGCCGACGGCCGAGTCTCCGGGAGGGCAATAGTGCAACAACGGACTCCAACCATCCACCAGTCCACGTGCCCTAGAGCTATAAGGTCGCTACAAACGAGCAACAGCCGAGCACTAATAGGGCTACAGCGGTGCTCTCGTGACGCATTTGCGGTGCACGGCTCGGGCAACCGTGTAGCGAGGGAGGCGCAGGAACGTTGCTAGCTCGGGGCTTGGCAGTAGCAAACGGCAAGGGGGGATGCGGCAAGACGAGCGTGGCGGTGAACCTTGCCGGAGTCGCGGCGCTGAGTGGATGGCGGGTCCTTCTCGTTGATCTGGACCCCCAGGGGAACGTCGGCGACGACCTCGGGTACCGCCGGCACAGCGACTGGGGAGAGGCGCTCCACGACTCGGTGATGAAACGGGGCCGGATCCCTCTCTCGCCGCTGCGCAACGTGCGCCCGGGACTTGACGTCGTGCCCGGCGGCGACTTCACCGAGGACCTCGCGACCCTGCTGCAGAGCCGGCGCAGCAAGGCGACGAGCCACGAGGCCGCCCTCGGCGAGCTGCTGGTGCTCGGCGAGGTCCTCGAGGCAATCGCCGACGACTACCACCTGATCGTGGTCGACTGTCCGCCGGCGGGTGGCGTGCTTCTCGACGCTGCCCTCGCGGCTGTGCGTTGGCTGCTGATCCCGACGCGCCGAGACGCGGCCTCGCTCCAAGGCCTAGTGCGGGTGGCCAAGCGCTTCCAAGAGGTGGCCAGCACCGTGAACCCGCACCTCGAGGTGCTGGGGGTCGTGCTTTTCGACTTCGGGTTCGGCCACCGCCGGATGGTGGCGGAGGTACGCGACAGCCTGTCGGCGAGCCTGGGCTCGGTCGCGCCCGTGCTCGAGAGCTTCGTGCGTTCCGCGCCGAAGGCGTCGGGCGACATGCGCAACGCCGGACAGCTGGCGTACGAGTACGAGGACGCCAAGGTCCGGGCCACAGCGGAGGTCAAGCCCTGGGAGCGCGGGGCGGCGCGATTCGGAGCCAATGCGGCCGGTCTGGCTGAGGACTACAAGCGCCTCACCGACGAAGTCCTCCAAGCGGTCGCGGGCCGGCTCGCGGCGACGCCAGGAGAGCGGCATGAGCGGTGACTACAGCCCCCCCGGGGTCGACCTCAGCGGGTTCGCGAAGCGCTCGAGCGCTGTGCCGCCGCCGCCGCTGACCAAGCCGGCCGAGCTTGAGTCGCCGGTTGGGGAACGCCCGTCCGTTGGGAGCGACCGGCCGCCGGCCCGGCGTCGGAGGGAACCGGCGCAGCGCCAGGCACCCAGCGGCCCGCCGAGCCAGGGCAAGCTGCAGTTCTTCGTCCATCTCCCCCCCGAGCAGCACGCGTGGCTACGGGAGCGAACGGTCGCCAGCGGGTGGCCCAAGCGGGAGGTGATCCTCGAGGCCTTCCTCGCCCACCGCGATGAGCTCCGCGGTCACGATCCCGACGCACAGCGCCGAAGGGAGGCCGGTCTGCCGCCCCGGGAGCCAGGGCGCCGGAAGGAGATCGGCGGCATCCCGAGCAACGTCTACATGGGCCGGGCCGAGGCCGAGGTGCTGGACCGACATGCGCGGGAGCTGGGTATGTCCCGATCGCAGATGGTGAGCGAGCTCTTGCGGCTCGCGGCTCAGGGACCGGGCGCAAAGCCGCCCGGGAGAGCGGTCACGCCTAGGGGCACGACACAGTGACTCCAGTTGGCACGGAGGCGACCCCGCTGGAGCGGTTGCGCTACAGCGGCACGTCCTGACCCCGCCGCCTGACAGACCAGTGTTGAGCCGCTGGGCTGGCAGCCCCCCGCACACGGGAGGAAAAGCCCTCGTGTTGACAGACCCCCGCTGAGATCCCCGGTGAGGGCCTCCCTGGATCGTCTCCCCCAAAGGCCATCGCAAGGAGGACGGAGTGGGGGGCCAGGTTGCGCCGAGGGTAGGAACAATCATCGAGTTGTTGGACCGTGAATGGGTGAGTCTCGTGGAATCGCCCGATGGCGCGAGGGCGGTAGAGAGGTGGAGGAGCGAAGACGAGGCCTTGGGCCGGTTCGAGCACTTGGCGGAGCTGGTGGCCTACGTGGAGTGCCGGACGACGGACGTGGTTGACCGTGATGGGGTTCTGGGCGCGCTGGGAGCGCGAGCATCCGTCGATGTGATGGCGGCCAGGACGCTGCTACAGCTGCTGCTCCCCGGCGCCAAGGCGCTCGTCGCTCGCTACCGCTGGAGCGCCGAGAGCGTCGATGAGCTGGCGGCGACTGTGGTGGCCGACCTGTACGACCGCATTCGCGCCTTGTCCGCCGGCGTGCGCCGGCGATGCCTCGCCCCTGCGGTGCTGCTCGACGTAGGCAAGCGACTTCAGCGCCGGGCGGCCCGGGCCCGCCGCCACGACCAGATCCGTCTCGAGGAAATGGACCCGGACACCGCTCGCACCTACGAGCACGAGGACGCCGCGCTCGAGCTTGACCAGCTGCTGCGTTGGGCGACCGAACGCCGATACCTGAGCTGCTCCGAGGCGGAGCTGATCCGGCTCACCCGCGTGGCCGACATTCCCGTAGCGGTTCTCAGTGCCCGCAGTGGGGAGCAACCCCAAACCATTCGCCGCAGGCGCCTGAGGGCCGAGCGTGCGCTTGCCGCCGCGGCCCGGGCCGCCTAGCTCTCCAAGAGAAAATCTCGCAAGCCTGTCGCGTCCCTTGCCGCGGCGCGCCCATTAGCCCGGTGTAAGCCCCCACCCGGCCAGCCGGGCGCAGGTCTCCACCGAGGAACCCGAGCCCGGCTGGCCCCGTCCCGGAGACCAGGCGATGACAACCGAGCGCCCCGAAGCCCTGGACGAGCTGGTGCCGGCGGTCGAGATGGTCGAGGTCTTCGGGACCCGGCTGGCACCCCGACCGGCAGTAGCCGCCGTTGTCGCGCCGGCTCTGTCGATCCCCTTTGTTCTCGGCTGCTGGGGCATTGCCGCACTGGCTCAGGCCCTCCTGCCCCTCGCGCTGCTGGCTGTGTCGACGTACTGGGGCGGACGCTGGCTCGACGAGCGCCGCGGGCGGCTCTACTGGGAGCCGCGGCCCGCGGCGATCGAGACGGTGGAGGTCGGGACCTGGATGCCCTCGCCTCGACACCTCGGGTGGCTCACGAAGGTCGTGGCGGCCGGCATCGCCCAGGACGACCGTCCGTGGCTGCGCCTCGGGGACGGGTCCCAGATGGTGGCCGAGCCGCCCCGGGGTGAGGTCGTTACTGCGCTGACGCGCCCCGCGCCCTGGCACGGCCTCCTTGACGCCGTACCGGTGCCCGAGCGGCGGCGCCCCTCGCCGGAGCAGAGCGACGAGGAGCTCCGTACTGCCTTGCGAAGGACGTTCGACAGTCTCGCCGAGGCGGTCGGCGATGTCATCGACTCCGGCGAGCCGTTTGACCGGGAGCTCGTGGTCGACCTCGCCCGCGTGCTCGAGAGCGGCATGGAGAGCGTGCGTGCCTCTGAGTCGATGCAAGAGCGTCTGCGGGCCCGGGCCGCCGCGTCGGCGGTCGGGACGCGGTGAAGCTCAATCGTCGCGACGAGGCCGACGACGCCTCGGCCAAGCCCGGACTGCTGGGCGGTGCGTCAGCGCAGAGCCTTACACGTGTGGCCACGGTGGGCCTGTGGGCCCTCGTGGCGATCGGCGCCCTGGCCGGCTGCGCGGCGTTCGCCACCCGGCCCACCTCCGCCGGACCGGTCAAGGTGAAGCCGCCCACCCCCACCGTGGGGCCTGAGGGCTTCGCCGAGCTGTACGTCTCGACCTTCCTCGAGTCGGGGGAGGGCGACGAGAACCGGCTGCGGGCTTTCTATCCCGGCTCGGTGCAGCTGCGCGACGTCATCCCGGGTTCGCTCTACGTGGCCCGCACCGCCACCGTGGACGCCACCGAGGTGGCCCGCCGCTACTGGTCGGTGACCGTCGCCGCCGAGGTCCTCATTCCCGAGGGCGCCGGCTACCGCCGTGCCGGCACCCGCTTCTACCAAGTCGGCATCGCCGGCGACGACGGCTCCGCCTACGTCGCGACAAGCCTGCCCGCCGAGGTGCCCTCGCCGGCGACGCTTCGGGTACCGGCGCTGCAGGTCGGATCCCTCGAGCGGGTGCGGCTCGGCGACCCCGTAGCCGAGGCGGTCGAGCGCTTCGCCGCCGCCTTCTTGGCCGGCGACGGGGAGCTCGTCCGCTACGTGGCCCCCGACGCCCCGCTGCGGGCCGTGACGCCGCCCCCCTTCGTCACCGTCAAGGTCACCGACCTCGCCAGCCACGACGACCCGGACGCTCCGGCCGTCAAGGAAGTCCTCGCCGCGGTGCGGGCTACCGACAGCGCCGGGCGGGTGCAGATCCTGCACTACTCGCTCGAGCTGGCCGAGCGGTCGGGCCGCTGGGAGGTCGCCCGCCTCCTCCCCGGCCCGCCGCTCGAGGGCCGGCCCCAGGCCGCCAACAGCCCTGCCGCCAACCCCATCGGCGTCCCCGCCACCACGGCAGCCCGCGGCTCCACCTCGACGTCGACGCCCCCATCCACGGCGTCGGCTCCGAGCACCACGACCGCCCGATCCCCAACCACCGCAGAAAGGACAGCCCGACCATGACAATCCCCGCCGCCATGCTTGCCGGCGCCGGCATCGACTGGGCCACCCAGAAGATCCAAGACCTGATGGGTCTTACCGAGGCCGGCGCCATGTTGGCGACGGTGGTGATCTTCGTGCTCACCTACGTGGCCACCAAGAGCCTCATCAAGACCTTCACCGCCGCCGTCCTCGGCGGCCTCGTCCTCTTCGCCGTCGCCAACCCCGATTGGTTCCAGGACAAGGTCGGCGGCGAGTTCGAGGAGGGCCTTCGGGCTCCGGTCGTCGTCGAGGCCCCGCTCCCGCCGGCGCCGCCCGACGTGGTGGCGGCGTCCACCCGGGGCGCGTAAGCGGTGGAGCCCGAGGGCCACGTGGTCTGTCGCGTCTACACGCGGGCCCGTCGCCACCCCAACGTCATCGGCGTGATCGGGGGCTGGACGCTGCCGTGGCCCCTCACCCCCACGCAGCTCGGCGTGCTGCTGGGCTCGTTCGCAGCCCTGATGGGGACGCGGCAGATCTGGTCGATCGTCCTCCCAGGCTCGCTCAACACCCTCGTCCTCGGGGGCGGGCCGATCTTCTTGTGCTGGGCCGTGCGCCATCTCCGCATGGAGGGCCGCTCGCCCATGCGCATGGCGGCGGGGGCGGCCAGCTATCTGGTGCGGCCCCGCCAGGGCACGCTGCACGGCAGGCCGTACCGCATCGGCCAGCGGTCGTGCTGGGCCAGCCGCGTCTTCGTCGGCGCAGAGGGCCTGACGCCGGCGAACCAGCGGCGCCGCCGCGGGAGGCGCTGAGGTGGCGGCCGGGTACCCGGCGCGCTTCATCGCCGGTCAGCTGGTGTGGACCACCGCAGGCACGGTGTGGGCCCTGTGGCGGGTGGAGGCGCGCACCTACCCCTACCTGGCCACCAGGGAGAAGGTCGAGCTGCACGACCGGACCCGGGCCGCCCTGATGAGCCTCGGCACCGAGTCGATGCTGTTGTCGGTCTGCGAGCCCATCGACCCCGCCGCCGTGGTGGAGGCGATGGTCGAAGGCGTCGACCTCCGAAGCCACCCCGAGTGGGTGCAGGTCGCGAGCGACGCCTTGGACAACCTCGGCGACGTCGAGCTGTGGCGACGCTCGCACTGGCTGGCGCTGCAGCTGCCGCACAAGAGCACGGGCGGCGCGCTCAAGGCCGCGCTCGAGTCGGCCCGGGCCCAGGTCGGCACGAGCTTCGGGCTCCCCCCGACGCCCGTGCGCCGCCAGGAGGTCCTCGAGCGCCAGGCCCAGGCCGACCACGTCACGGCCAAGCTGGCCAAGTTCTTGGGCAAGGACCGGGTGCGGCCGGCGACGGCCGGCGAGCTGCGGTGGCTCTACGCTCGGGCCGCGGCTCGGGGCATCGCCGACCTGTCCTTCGACGAGTCGTGGGAGCCCCGGGTCCGGGCCAAGGGCCGCGGGCCCGACGCCGTGCTGCGGGGCCCGAGCCTCACCCCGCTCGGCGACGCCGTGTTCAAGGAGGGCGGCGAGGCCGACGACGCCGACCGGCCGAGCCGCCACCGGCGCTACCTCCGCGTCGAGACCGAGCGGGGGGTGGGCTACCAGACCTTCCTGGCCGTGGCCGACATGCCGGCCGTGTTCACCTACCCCGACGGGGGCGAGGCCCTCCACCGCGCCGACGTGATGAGCTTCCCGGTCGACTGGTGCGCACGGATCCGCCCCGTGGCCAACGCCGACGCCCAGGCCCGGACCAAGCGCCAGGCCCGCCAGCTGCGGGGTCAGTTCGACGAGTACGACGGGGAGTCGGCTGGCCCGCCGCCCACGCTCGCCTCTGCCGTGGAGGCCATCGACGACGAGCGGGCCCAGCTGGCCGCCAACCCCGCCGAGCCCGAGCTCGAGACGACGTTCGTGTTCGCCGTGTGGGCGTCGAGCCTGGCCGAGCTCGAGGGCCGGGCCGAGCAGGTGCGCTCGAGCTACGAGGCCAACGAGTTCGGGCTGCCTCGCCCCACCGGCGGGCAGCTGGCCCTGTTCACGGCCATGCTGCCGGGGGCGCCACTGCCCCAGGTGGCCAAGGACTACACCCAGTTCAGCCTCGTCTCGGCGGTGAGCGCGTGCGCTCCGTGGGCGGGCTGCGAGGTGGGCGACCCCCGGGGATCGCTGTTCGCCATCAGCCTCGACGGGGGGACGCACCAGCCCGTCCTGTTGGACGCCGCCTACGGGCCCTCGATCAACCGCTCGGGCTCGATCGGCATGTTCGGCGCTCTCGGCGGGGGCAAGTCCTACGCGGTCAAGCGCATCGCCTGGGACACCCTGGCCCGCGGCGGCCAGGTCGTGGCGCTCGACCGCACGCCCATGGCCGAGTACGTCCGCTTCGCCGAGGTGGTGCCCGGACGTGCCGAGGTCGTCCAGCTCGGCGCCGACGCCGACGTGTGCCTGGACCCGTTGCGGGCCTTTCCGGGCGAGGAGCGGGTGCGCTACACGATCGGGTTCCTCACGCTGCTGACAGGGACGTCTCCCCTCGAGGTGGAGGGGGCCATCCTGGGCGACGCCGTCCGGGCGGTGGCGGCCAAGCCGGGCTCCCGGCTGGCCGACGTGGTGGACGCGCTGGGCGAGGAGGCGACCCGCAACCCCAAGGCCGAGGACCTCTACCAGCGACTGCGCAACGTGGCCCGGGCCGACCTGGCGCACGTGGCCTTCGGTGACCACAAGCCCCTTCGCCTCGACGCCGACTACCTCGTGTTCCACATGCCGGGACTGTCGCTGCCCGACAAGGAGGTCGTCGAGAGCCGCTACCTGTCCCGCCAGATGCTGCCCGAGCAGATCATCAGCCAGGCCCTGCTGTACCTGGTGGCGGCGGTGGCGCGATCGGTGGCCTTCGCCGACCGGAGCCGCTTCGCGGCGGTGAAGCTCGACGAGGTCTGGCACCTGACCTCCAACCTCCAGGGCCGCCAGCTGGCCAAGGAGATGCTCAAGGACGGCCGCAAGCACAACGCCGCGGTGTGGATCCTCTCCCAGCAGCCCTCGGACCTCGGCGCCAAGGACAGCGGCCTCGTCGAACTGCTCGGCCCCCGCATGGTCTTCCGCCAGGAGGACCGTGGCGCGGCGGCGGCCGCCCTCGAGTTCCTGGCCATGGAGCCCACCGAGTCCACGCTGCAGCTGCTCACCGGCCCCCTCGAGGACGGCCAGTGCCTGCTGCGCGACCTGCGCAAGCGCATCGGCCTGGTCCAGGTCCTGCCTGCGCCGTTCCCGGAGCTGCATGCCGCCTTCGACACCACGCCGGAAAGCGCCCGTCGCTCGGGCGGGCGTGCTCTTCCCGCCCGGAACGACGACCTCCTCGAGGAGCTCGATGACGAGCTGGAGGAGCTCGTCGCCCCTCAGCTGTCGGGGGCGCCCCGGGCCCGCCGGGCCTGAGCATGGGCGCCCCCGGGTGGCGGCCACGGCGCCGGCGAGCCGGGGCGGCGCTGTGCGCCCTCCTCTGCGCGTTCGGGGTGCTCCTGGTGGCACCGCTGCACGTGAGGCCGGCGGCCGCCCAGACGCCGCCGCCACCAGGCGGCGGGCTCGATGGCGGTTGCGATCCCACGGCGCCGACGCCGCCGGCGGACGGAGACGACGAGGAGAGCCGCGGCGACCGGGCGTGCTCCACCCTCATGGAGAAGATCGTCCCCGGCGAGGAGCCCGGCCCCCACCCGACCAGCCACTACGACATCGGCTACGACGAGGGCGCCTGGAACCATTTCAGCCGCAAGATCCTCGGGTTCCTCACCGAGGCGGCCTTCGGCACGGCGCGCTGGTTCGTGCGGGTGGGGCTGTGGGTCGTGAACTGGGCGCTGGCGTTCGGCTTCGCGGAGCGACTGGCGGCCCCCGCCCAGAGGGCGGCCGACGCCTACGAGACCCGCGTGGTCGGGCCCCTCCACCTCGAGTACTTCTTCCTCATGCTCGCCGCCGCCTACGGCGGCTGGCACGCCATGCGCGGCCGCCTGGCCCGCGGCGGGGGCGAGTTCTTCACGTCGGTTGTGATCGCAGCGCTGGCGGCCACCGTGCTGGCCTACCCGGGGACCTTCCTCCTCGAGGCGCTCGAGAGGACGTCGGAGGTGTCCTTCGACATCGCCTCGGTGACCACCGCCGAGGACCCCAGTCGTCCTATGGATCCCGACAACCCGGTCGCCGGCGTCGCCGCCGACATCCACCGGGCCTTCGTCGAGTCGCCGCACCAGCTCATCGACTGGGGGCGCACGATCCCCGAAGGCGACAGCTGCCGGGGGATCTACGACGCCATCGTCGCCACCGGGCCCTGGGGCTCCAAGGACGAGCCCCGCGAAGCCATGAAGGCCGCCGGCTGCGAGGACGAGGCGAAGTTCAACCACGACCCGAGCCCCGACCGCCTGGGCGCGGCGATGCTGGTGGCTCTCGGCACCGTCTTGGTGGCCGTGATGATGGTCGCCATCGCCATCGCCCTGGTGGGCGCCCAGCTTGGCGTGGTGATGGCCATTGCCCTCGCCCCCTTCGGCCTCGTCGCCGGCGTGCTGCCCGGCGGGGGCCGCCAGCTGATGTGGCGGTGGGTGGCGGGCTGGGCGCGCTCGCTGGCCGCGGTGGTGATGACCGCGGTGTTCCTGTCGCTGTTCCTCGTGAGCCTGACCGCCCTGCTGGCAGAGACCAGTGGCGAGGCCCTCGTGGTGCAGATGCTCGTCGTCGACATCGTCGTGATCGTCGCCCTCATCAAGCGCAAGAAGCTCATGGCGGCCGGGCGGCGAGCGGTCACCAACGTCACCCAGCGGCTGGGCAACCACCGCATCGGGACGGGCAGCGGAGGGGGCCAGCGCGGGAGCTGGCTCGGCCCGGCGGCCGCCGGCGCGGCCGTGGGGTTCGGGGCCGACGACGTGTTGCGCAAGATGCGCTACTGGCACCACGACATCGGCGGCGCCATGAGCCGCCACCGGGCCGCCCAGGCCCACCGCGCCATCGTCCGGGGCCAGCGTGACCGGCCTTCATGGTCGTCCTTCGGGCCGAGCGGCACGGGGCCAACAGCACCCCCGGCCGGCGGTGGAGGAGGCGGTGGAGGCGGTCCCGTCCCTGGAGGTGGCGCGCCGGCGGGATCCCCTGTGGCGGGCGGCCCAGGCCCGGGCGGAGGCAGCCCCGGGCGTGGCGGACGGCATTCGGCGACGGCGCGTCGCCTCCAGACGCGCCTGTCCCACAGCCGCTCGGGACGGACGGCGATGGGGACCGGGAAGGTGGCGACCAAGGCGACGAAACTCGCCTTCGCCTCGACGATCGGTGCCCCGGTGTACCTGCGCCGGGCGGCGCGGGCGACCACGGCCCGATACGCCGAGGTCAAACAGCGTCTCGGCGATGCGTCGGAGCGGTGGAAGGGCCAGGGCCGGGAGTTCGCTCGGGAGTACCGCCAGGGCCTAGGGGCGCCCGTGCGGGGAGCGCAGCGGGTGTGGGGCGGGGCCAAAGACCTCGCAGCCGAGGCGCGCATCGGCGTCGCCCTGGCGGGATCGCGGCGCCGGGGCGGGCCCACCGGTGGGGCAGGGGAGAGGCCGGCGCCCCCGCCGCCACCGCGGCCCACCCCGCCCCCGGGCGGGCGCCAGGCACCTCCGCCCCCGAGGCGGCCGCCCGGGCCCGGCGGAGGGCGCACGGGAAGCGCCTCTGGCCGCCGCCGGCCAACGCCGCCCGTACGCCGGAGGTGAGCTGAGTGCCGGCCGCGGTCGCCGCCGGTGCAAAGAAGGTCGCCGGCGCTGCCGCCAAGCGCGCCGCCCAAGGCACCGCCAGCCGCTTCGTCGGTCCGAACGAAGAGCCGCGGCGGTGGGCGACCTACGTGGTGGTCGCTCTCCTCGCCTCCCCGGTGGTGGCCATGGTCGGCACCGTCGTGCTGTTCACCTCGCTCGGCCCCCCCGCCGAGGTCCGCCGGCGAGGATGCGGGCCGGGCCGGCCGGTGCCGACCTCGGCCGACGTGGCGCCCGGGACGCTCGAGGCGGTCAACGCCCTCAAGTCGTCCTACGAGAAGGCCGGCGCCACCACGGGCGTGCCCTGGACGCTGCTGGCGGCGGTGGACTACCGGGAGTCCAACAACGACCCCGACCGTTCGGCCCTCTCCGGCGAGCCCATCGGCGAGGCGAACCCGGACAACCCCTCGACGGTGACCTCCTCCAAGCTCGACAGCCTCGAGCGGGCCGGCAACCACCTCAAGGCCATGGCCAGCTCGGTCTACGGCGTCGAGCTCACCCCCTCGAGCCCGACCGAGGACGTCAAGGCGGCGTTGTTGGCCTACAACCGGGGCTCGATCTACAAGCAGGCCGGCGCCAGCTGGGACCTTTCGCCCTACGTGATGAACCAGTTCGATGCGGCCCACACCGACATGGTGTGGCCGGCGATCGCCGGTGAGCCCTTGGCGGGGCGCACCGAGTACGGCCGCTACGGCGGCTGGACCCTCTTCGTGCGGTTGGGCGGGTCGTCGGCCGACGGCTGCGCCGGGTTGAGCGACGACGAGATCGTGCGCATCGCCCAGCAGCAGCTCGGCCTGCGGGAGGTTCCCGACGGCTGCAACTGCGGACCGGAGATCCAGAAGTTCCTCGGCTCCTCGGCGGGCGAGGCGTGGTGCGCCGACTTCGTCAGCTGGGTCTACCGGGAGGCCGGCCACCCCTTCTCCGGCGGCGTCGACGGCGGCTGGCGGCTGCCAGGGGTCACGGGGCTGCGAGCGTGGCTCGAGCGGAACGGCATCTGGCACAACCGGGGCGAGCGCGACACGCCCCGGCCGGGCGACGTGATCGTCTTCGGCGACGAGGACCACACCGGGATCGTGGAGCGCCTCGACGACGCCGGCACGCCCACCGACCCGAGCGACGACGTGATCCACACCGTCGAGGGCAACACCTCCAACGAGGTGGGCCGGCGCTCCTATTGGCTGGGCGACGCCCAGGTGCTGGGGTGGGGCCGGATGCGGTCGGATGCGGCCCAGCCGCCGGTGGCGGCATGAGGCCCCGGACGATCGCCGTCCTCATCGCCCTCGGCGTAGTCCTGATCTTCGGCGGCACCGTGGCCGGGCGGGGAGGGCCCGAACAGGAGGGGCCGGCAGCGTTGCCACGGGGGAGTGGGCCGGCCACCACACGATCGGCGGGGGAGGCGGTGTCGTCGACGGCCAGGTCCTCGGCCTCTTCGTCGACGTCGACGTCGTCGACCGCATCGACGGCGGCGCCGTTCGCCCAGGGCCGCCAGCGCACCGACCGCCTCGAGCGCGAGCAGCCGCTCGCTCGGGTGCTGCCGCACCAGACGACGCACTACGCCATCGACTACCGGGTGGCGGCCGACGGCTCCCTCGAGCTCACGGTCCGGCTCTTCGCCGTGCTCAACGACGTCGACCAGCTCGCCCAGTACGAGGAGCAGCTGCGGCGCTACAAGGCCGAGGCCCTCGAGTTCATCCGCGCCCAGGGCGAGGACCCCGGGCGCTACCGCATCACCTACGGACCGCCGGACGCGGCGGCGCTCTGACGTGATCTCGGGGACGGGCCGATGGGCCGTCCACTCCGGGGGTGGGAGAAATGACGTCCGCCGTGTCGCGTTCGGCTGCCGAGCTCGCCCATTAGACGACTGAGGCCGGGAGATCGCTCGCGGCACGAAGTGGAGGCGACGTGGGAGACCCGCTTGCGAGGCCGGCTGGGCAGCGAACGAGGCCCCGAGCGTGTGGGTTCCGTTCCGGTTCCGAACCTGGGCCGCTCGCCGTTCCCCTCGGAGGACCGGCCCTCGAGGGCGGACCCGCCATCGGTCCAGGTCACCACTCATATGAGTGACGCGTGTGTGAGACGACATGTGTTCTAGGACGGAGGTGGGTCTGTTGTGAGGTACGAGTCTGTTGGGGACCAGCGGTGCTGGTGACCGCTGTAGCGCTGGCATCGTCCCTGTCAACGACGGTCGCGGACACCGTTCGGGTTCGGTGGTTCCGATCGTCGTCGGTGAGCCACCAGTCGGTGGCGTCAGGGCTAACAGACACTGCGCCGAAGGCGCTCCGCTTCCTCCAAGCCCGCGGCGAGCTGATCCTGCTCGTGCTCGTGCTGCTCGCGGCACTGGTGCTGATCGCGGCGGTGGCCACCCGGCTCAAGATGCGCCGGGAGCTGGCGGCAAGGGTGAGCTTCGCGGTGATTCCGACGGAATCGTTCGACCCCTCTCCCGAGGAGATCCTGCGCTTCGCGGCAGGCCTGTCGCGCACGCGTCGCGTGGTGCGGCGGCTGGGAGCAGGACGAACCGATGCCATCCGACTCCGCCTGCTCGCGGTCGCGGGGGGCCAGGTTGTTCAGCTCCTCGAGGGTCCTCGTCGATCACTGTCCATTCTTCGCAACGCCGGTTTCGACCAGGTCGATCTTCGACCTCCCGAAGCAATTCCCGGTCTTCGTCCGGCTGGACCCGATCTTCGTTCCCGCTCTCGGGCGTCCAAGGTCGATGTCTCTTCTTCCTCTTCTTCCGCTCCGATGCCGGTTTCGTCGGACAGGGGCGGTGCGGCGCTCGACGTCGCTAGGGCTGCGGGGGAGGCCTGATGGCCGGTGCGGTCAATGTCGTCCGGGCTGAGCTGACGCTGGCCCTCGACTCGAGCGAGCCCCTGCGTCGCCTGAGCCTCAAGCCGGATCCGCTGGCGCCGTTCGCCCGGGTCCTCGGTGGGGTGCGGGACGATCTCGGCGAGCGGGCCGAGGTGATCGTCGACCTCATGCCGGTGACGGCTTCGCAGCGCCGGCGGCGGCTCCGGGAGGCCAAGGCCAAGGAGCGGCGGTCGGCCCGGGGCGGCCAGGGCCCGGCATGGCTGGCCGAGGTGCGGGAGGCGGTGCTGGAGGACGGGTTCGGCGCCCACCATCCCCAGCGCCGGCCCCAGTCGCTGGCGGCGGCCGGGAGCCTGGAGCTGCTCGACGACCGGGCCGAGATCCGGCGGCGGCTGGAGAAGCTGGCCTCGACCGAGCCGCTGTTCGCCCTGCAGGTGCTGGTGTGGGCGAGCTCGGAGATCGACGGCCGAGCGGAGGCGCACCTCCATGCCCTTATCGCCTGCTTCGAGCAGTTCGCCGATGCCAACCACTTCCGGGTGGTCGGCCGCAACGTCTTGGGCCTGGTCTTCGTCGGCGTCGACGTGCCCGGCCGGCGGTGGCGATTCGACGACCGGGCCCGGCGGGGACTGTTCCGCCCGGCGGCGGAGGCCCTCGTCACCGCCGGCGAGGTGGCGGGGCTGCTCAAGCCGCCTACCGCCCACTGCAAGGTGCCCAACGTGGTCCGTTCGGGAGGGGTGATCCCTCCACCCCCCAACGATCTGCCGACCTATGTCCGGACGTCGCAGCTGCTCCCCCTCGGCGTGGTGCAGGGCCGGGAAGGGGAGCGGACGGTGGGGCTGCCCCTCGCCGACACGCTGTTCGAGGCCATCCTCGGCCGCAGCGGCTTCGGCAAGACCGAGGCCGCCCTGGTCAAGCTTGTGGCCCTCGCCCGCCTGGGCTACGGCGTCCTCTACAACGATCCCCACGGCGACGCCCTGGAGCGGGTGGCGCCCTATCTGACCGACTTCGCCGACCGGGTGCTCGAGGTCAACCTCTCCCGGGGCGGCGACCAGCTCCAGGCTGGCTGGAACCCGTTGTCGATGGAAGGCCTCACGGCGGCCGACATCGAGTCGAAGGTGGCCAGCGTGGCGGCCGCCTTCGCCGCCCAAATGGACTGGTCCGACCGCAATACCCGGGCCCTGAACCTGGTCGGTCAGGCCACCCAGTCCCTGTGCGAGCTCGCCCTGCAGCTGCCGGCGGATCTCGCCCCGACGATGTTCCAGATCACCACCATCCTGGCCAACGACGACTGGCGACGGGAGGTGATGCCGTACCTGTCGGCCACCAGCCGCTCGTTCTGGACGACCCGCTACGGCAAGTTGGCGGGCGAGAGCCTGACGGTGGTGACCAACGCCCTGGACCGCTTGCGGGCGAGCCGCAGCGTGGCCTCGCTGTTCGGCCAGAGCCGGTCAACCTTCGACCTCCGTGACGCCATGGATACCGGCAAGATCGTGCTGCTGTGCCCGGGCGGGGTGGGGGACAAGGAGAACCTCATCCACGCCCTGTTCCTCTTCGAGCTGTTCCGCGTGACGCTGTCGCGGCGCGACGTGCCGGCCGAGCGCCGCAAGGTCTTCCACGCCTTCTTGGACGAGCTGCAGATCGCCGATCGGGGCCAGGCCTCGGAGCTGGTGGCCCGGATGCTGCGGGAGGGCCGCAAGTTCGGGCTCCGTCTGCACGCCATGGTTCAACAGCCCACCTCGCTGACCAAGACCACGCTCACGGCCCTGTTCACCAACCGTTCCCACCTCATGTCGACGGTGGTGAGCCACGAGTCGGCCACGCTGCTGTCCAAGGAGTGGGCCGGCCTGGTGGAGCCCACGACCATCACCCGCCTGGCGCAGTACCACTTCCTGGTGTCGGCCACCGTGGGGGGGAGGGTGACTCGTCCCTTCCTGGTCCGGGGCCTGCCACTCGAGGAGGCGTGGGGGGACATCGCCCGCCCCGAGGACGTCGCCGAGATGGAGCGGGCGATCGACAAGACGATGCGCCGGCGCCCGGTGGCCGACGTGCTCGCCGACCTCGAGACCCTCGACGAGCGGATCCTCGCCCACCTGCACGACCAGCGGCTGGCGGGCCCGGTGCCCGCCGGCGAGCCCGCCGACGGCGTGGTCGTGGCGCTGGGCCGGGGCCCGAAACCGGACAAGGTCCGGAACTGGAGGGCGGAATGACCGTGGCCACCACCGCCGCCCGAGCGGTGGCGCTGTCGCCCGTGGGCAACGACGTGCTCACCAGCCTCTACCGCCACCGGCTCCTGTCGACGAGCCAGATCCGTGCCATCCACGCGCCCGAGGGGACGGCCCGGGGGGTCCGCAAGACCCTTGCCCGCCTCGTCGAGGGCGGCTACGTCGATCGGGTGGGGGTGTCCGGGACCCCGGAGACGGCGTGGTTCGTCACGCCCCTGGGCGTGGAGGCGGTCGAGGGGTCGGGCGTGGCCGCCCGTCCGTACCGCATGACCCCCGAGCGAGCCCGGGGGCCGCTGCAGAGCCACACCATCGCCGTCAACGACGTGGGCATCGCCTTCCTGGAGGCGGCGCGCCGGCGGGGCGACGACTTCGACGCCAACGGCTGGCGGCACGAGACGGCGCACCCCATCACCGAGGGCCGCAAGCCGGAGCTGCTCATCGCCGACGCGGTGATCGACTACACGGTGCACGAGTCCGACGGCGAGATCTTCCTGTGCCGCTTCGTCGAGGTGGACCGGGGCACCATGTCGGTGCGGGAGGTGGCGGCCAAGCTCACCCACTACGCCCGCCTGTACCACTTCCGCCCCGCCGCCGACACCGGGTGGCGCCAGCACTACCCCCGCTTCCCGAAGGTCCTCGTCGTCCTCTGTGGGAAACCGCACCCCGTGCTCGAGCGCCGCCTGCGCTCCCTGCTCGAGATGGCCCGACGGGATCCTGAGCTCGTGGGCCTCGTCGACGAGCTGGGCATCTCCGTCACGACCCTTGAGCAGCTGGCCCACCGCGGGCCCTTCGCCCCCATCTTCTGGCGTCTCGGCGGCGCCGTCGGACCCGTCGACGTGCTCGGGCGGCGCCCCGGCGAGACGGCCCGATGACGCGGTCTTCGCCCTCGCCGGCCTGGTGGGACAGCGGGGAGGGCCGCGACGATCCTCCCCCCTCCCACGTCGTCGAGTTCCGCCCGGTGCTGCGGGTGCGCCTGGCCGTGGCGCCCGACGCCGACGCCGAGGCGGTGGCCAGAGCGGCGGCCGAGTACTGGGCGGCGGCGCTGCACGGCTACGACAGCGAGGGCCGGCGGTGGGAGGCGGAATTCTGGGGCGCCGGGGCCGGCGACGACGCGCTCGTGCTCGGCGTCGAGGTGGTGGCGTCGGACCACTCGATCGAGGACATCGGGTGAGCGCAGCTACGCCCGCCATCGAGATCGCCCGGAGGCTCAACCTGTCCGAGCGGCTCCGGCGCCGGCGCTTCGAGCTGCTGCCGCTCCAGGGCCCGGGGGCGCCGTGGACGGAGGTGCAGGGACGGGGGCCCGGGCCGTCGACGGCGCCGGCGAACCTCGTCGAGCTCATCAGCTCCATCTCCTCGGTGGGCGTGCTGCAGCCGATCCTGGTCGAGGAGGCGCCGAACGGGGGTCTGCGGGTGGTGGCGGGGGAGCGGCGGATCAGGGCCTGCCGGTGGGGCGCGGCCAACCTCGGCGACAACCCGCACTTCGCGGCGATCCCCGCCGTGGTCTGCCCCGGCCCGCTCAGCGAGGAGGAGCGCCGCATCTGGCAGCTGGTGGAGAACCTGGCGCGCGAGGACCTCCAACCGGGCGAGCTCGCGGCTGCGCTGCTCTACGAGCGCTCGGCCGTGCTGTTGGCCAAGCTCCTCGCCGCCGGGGTGCCCGTACCTGAGGAGACTGCCCACCTCGACGACGCGGTGGCCCGCTTCCGGGCCCTGGACCGGTTGCGGGTCGAGGCGGAGATGCACCATGTGGGGGCGCCGTGGGGCGAGGTGCTGTCCCGCCTCGGCATCCAGATGCGCGAGGACAAGGCCCGCCAGCTCGTGCGCGCCTTCGCCGCGCTGCCCCCCGAGCTGTCGACCGAGATGGACGCGGTCAAGGTGGCGCTGGCCACGCGCCTGGAGTTCCTCCGCCTGGAGCGGGGCCGCGCCGACGCCGCCGCCCAGCTGTGGGCGGCCGTCCAGGCCCGGCGCCAACCGCAGCTGCTGGCGGCCGCCGTTCGCGAGCAGCTCGCCCATCCCGAGCTGCCTGCGAAGGAGGTCCTCGAGCGGGCGGAGCAGCTGCGCACGTCCGCCGACGAGGCCCGGGCCCGGGCCCAGACCGCCGGCGCCGAGGAGGACGACCTCGTTGACGGCGAGCTCGAGCGTGCCGCCCTGGAGCGGATCCGGGATCTGGTGGGCGAGCTGAGGGCGGGAAAGAGGCTGTCGCGCTACGGGGAGGGATCACTGCGGCTCTTCGCCGTCGAGATCCTTGAGTTCGTCGGCGACGACGCCTGCCCGGCGGCCGTCGCCTGAAAGGCGTCGCGTGCGCGCGCTGTGGGCCGGTCTCAAGCTCCTCGTCCTGGCCCTCCTCGTCGGGTTGGCCCTGGCCGGCGCCGTGCTGGGCGCGGTCGGCCTCCTGGCGCTGTGGGTGGCCCGGGCCGGTGGGCTGCAGCAACGGGGGCCCCTGGCCGCCCTTGACGCCGTGCTTGCCGCGGGGACGAGCCACGGCCCTCTGGTCCTGGCCGTGCTCGCCGGACCCGCGTTCGGCCTGGCATGGTCGCGGGCCGCGTCGGAGCGCTCCTCGGGGCGGGCCCGGTGAGGATCCCGGTGGCCACCATCGCCCCCGCCGCGGGCTGCGACTGCGCGTCGTGCGCCTTCTTCGTCGACAACCCCGCGTCCGTCGAGCCCATCTGCTCGGGGTGCAACACCGACTGCGACTACTGCGGCTGTGCCCGGGCCGGCGCCGACGTCGCCGCCCCGTGCCGGCAGTGCCCGATCCGCTGCGGGAGCCGTACCGACATCCGGGCCTGGATGGCCGATGTGGGCGGCACGCTCGGCTTCGACGACCTCGTCCTCGAGACCCGGCTGCCGGCCACGCTGCCACGGTTCGTCCCGCAGGTCGACGGGCACGACGTCGGCGCCTTCGACGCCGGGCTGAGCTGGCCGGCCTACGGCGTGGGGCTGCGACGCGTCTTCTCGCCCGACACCCACCGGATCTACCCCAAGTTCGCCGGCGTCCGGGCCCAGGCCGCCCTGGGCCTGGCGGAGGGCCAGCTGGCGGTGCTGGTCGGCTACGGCGAGGACCCCCTGGTGGAGAGCTTCTGGACCAATCGACGGGCGCTGATCCCCGAGCTGGCGACCCAGGGCTGGGATCTCGTGCTCAGCCCCAACTTCTCCATGTACGGCAACCAGCCGAGGGCCGAGCACCTGTTGTCGTTCCGCCGCAACCTGGCCATCGCCGTTGAGATGGCCGGCGCCGGGATCCCGGCCGTGCCCAACGTCTACTGGTTCCGCCTCGAGGACCTGGACCGCTACCTGACCTGGCTCGACGACGCCCGGCCGTCGGCGATCGCCATGAACCTCCAGACCTTCCGCACCGCCGGGGACTGGGAGCAGATGGCCCTGCCCGGGCTCACCTATCTGGCCCTGTCGATGCCGGCCGACGTCGCCGTCATCGTGACCGGATCTTCGAGGGCGGACCGCATCGGCGCCCTCCTCGAGCTCTTCGGACCCCGCCTGCACCTGGTCTCCCAGAACCCCCAGGCCTACGCCCGCCACGGGGCCCAGATGACGGCCGCCGGCCGCATCGAGCGCCAGGCCGATGCCCGTGATCTCTTCGCTGCCAACGTCCGCTTCTACGACGCCCTGGTGCGGGGAGCGACCTCCGCATGAGCCGGGTCTTCGCCTTGATGGCCCACGACCCCGCGACCGGCTGCGCCACCGCGCCGGTGGCGGTGGCGGGCGTCGGCCCCGACGGCACCAGCTGCGTCTCGTGGGTGCCGTACCACGAGCTGGCGGACGGGTGGCGGGCGAGGCTGGCGACGACCACCGTCGCCCTCGGCGAGGCGATAGAGGCCTGGGGCGAGCTCGCCGACGGCGTCGCCTGGGATGTCGTCGAGCTCGAGGCGCCGGCGTCGCCGGACCTGCGGGGGTCGGTCGAGGCCGCCCTCGACGAGATCCTGGCCATGGCCGCCGGCTGACATGGGCGGCGGGGGCAAGAAGGCACACGAGAGCTACGTCGTGGCCCCGGCGGCCGCCGGCGTGCCCGAGGGCCTCGACCCTGTCACCGAGGGCGACCTCGAGGCCCTGGAGGGCCCCGGCGCCGCCAGCGAGGCGCTGGCCGGGTACGAGGCGGCTCTGGCCAAGGCGGCCCAGGTCGCCAACGGCGGGGCCGAGCCGGCCGAGGCGTACCAGGCCCTCTCCGAGGCGGTGGGGGAGGCGAAGGCCGAGCTGCAGAGCGCGGCCGATGCCGGGCTGCCCCCCCAGCTGGTGGCCGAGCACCACAAGGCCCTCACCGGCGTCACCAAGGAGTACCTGGGCTCCCTCGACCCCGCCGAGCTGCAGTCGCTGGCGGCGGCCCACGGCTTCGAGCACCCGACGCTGGTAGGCCTGAACAGCCCCGAGGGCGCCAAGCACCCGCTCGTGCACTGGCTGGACCCCGCCTACGGGCCGGAGTCGCCCTCCAAGCTGGCGATCCAGGCCAAGGCCGCCGAGCGCTACGCAGCTGTCGCCGCCGGCGAGACCGTCGGTGGCCAGACGCTGGCCGACGTGCAGGCGGCGGAGGCCCAGCCCGGCCCGGGCCCGCCCGAGCCCCCGGGATCCTGGAAGGCGTCGCCGGCGGAGGTCGTGGCCGCCCAGGCGTCGCTGCAGGACGCCCTCGTGGCCTTCACGCCCCACGGCTACGGCGGGGACTCGGGGCTGGGCGCCGTGGTGGCGGCGGAGAACCACCTGGCCACCGCCTCCTGCCCCGAGCTGGGCCCAGCCCTCGATGCGGCCAAGGGTGCGGGCAAGGCGTCGGTCGACAACGCCGTGGCCAACAGGACGTCCAAGGTCAGCGGCGACGTCGGAGCCCTCGTCGACGCCGCCCACGCCGACGGCACCCTCGGCTCCGCCCAGGCCAAGTACCTCTCCCACCCCCAGCAGCTGGCGCTACTGCGGGCGTCGACGACCACCACCGAGCGCGAGGGCCTGGTGGCGCTGGCCGAGGAGCGCCAGGCCCAGGTCGCGAAGCTGGCCGACGCCAAGGAGGCCTACCAGGCCCAAGTCCCGGGCGGCCACATCGGTCTCCAGGACACGGCCGGTCTCGCCGGGTTCGCGTCGACCGCAAGCGCCTACTTCGAGGCCCGCGACGCCGTCACGCCCTGGGCCTACGGGGTGCACGGCAAGGACGACGTCACCTCCCTCAGCGGCCAGCCGTGGGCGACGGGGGGCGCGCCGCAGACGCTCACCACCGAGTTCCGGGGATGGGCGAAGTTCCAGAAGCTCGCCGACCTGCGGGCGGTCGCCACCTCCATGGGCTTCGCCGGCGCTCCCGGCGCCTCGAGGGCCCAGGTCCAGAACTTCATCGCCGCCCGCTGGGACCCCTCCCTCGACCAGCAGAAGATCGCCGCCGCGGTGGCGGCCAAGCCCACGGCCTCGACAGCGGCGGCCCCGACGGCGCCGACGGCGCCGAAGCCTCCGTCACCGAACGCCGCGGCGGCGGTCGTAGCGCCGCCGGGCCCACCCACGCCCAAGAGCTTCGCGGCCAAGCACCTGGCCATCGTGGAGGCCCTCAAGGGCCACCAGGCGATCGCCGCCGACCTCCCGGCCAGGCTGCCGCCCGCCGACGTCGCCTCGTGGTCGTTCGGGGCGGCGAAGTCGGCGAACCTGGGCGGCGGCCACGCCAAGACGTTGCACGCCGCGCCCGACGGGTCGATGTGGATGTTCAAGCCGGACAAGACCGGCGGGGGCGCCCGGGCCCACGCCGAGGCGGCCGCCTCGGAGATCTTCTCGAAGGTCGGGGTGCCGTCGGTGCCGGTGTACTCACGCTCGATCGGTGGCCAGCCGGGGTCGATCCAGCCGCTGGTGTCGGGCGCCACCAACCTGTCCGCCGACCCGAAGAGCTGGTCCCAGGCCGACGTGGACAGCATCGTGCGCTACCACGTGGCGGCGTGGGCGGTGGGCGACCACGACGGCAACCCCCAGAACATCATCCGGACGCCGTCGGGGGGCATGTGCCCGGTCGACCAGGGCCAGGCGTTCAAGTTCTACGGCAGCGACCGCCTGGACGTGGGCTACCACCCCAACAGCTCCTACGGCAGCGTGCCGGTGTTCCACCAGGCGTACCAGGCGGCCAAGGCCGGCCACCTGGCCGCCGGCGTGACGGTGCGCCCGGAGGCGGCCCTGCCCACCATCAAGGCCTTCGAGCAGCTGCCCGACGCCTCCTACCGGGCCATGCTCGGGCCGGTGGCCACCGAGGGCGTGGCCAAGGGCGTCCACTGGGTCCCGGCCATGCGCAAGGCGGCCCAGAAACGCCTCGGCAAGACGACCGTGACAGACGCCGAGGTGGCCGAGGAGTTCCTCCACACCGCCGTCGAGCGCAAGAACGGGCTCCGGGGGTCATTTGCCAAGTTCTACGGCGGGCTCGGCTTCGGCGGCGCGGCGAAGATCGAGAAGGTCGCCTGATGGGCGGCGGAGGCAAGAAGGCGCACGAGAGCTTCGTGGTGGCCCCCGCTCCGGCGGTGGGCGTCGAGGTCCTGGACCCGCCCCCTCCTGCCGAGTCCGTCGTCGATGACGTGGCGCCGATGCCTGATTCCGCCGGAATGGGCGCCGAGCTGGTCGCGGCCGACGAGCCCGCCGGTTCGACCCGCGAGGACGAGGTCGCCGGCGAGGAGATCGGCGACGTGGACGAGGACGGCGGCCGCCTCGACAGCTCAGCTGCAGCTGCTGCGGACACCCCACCTGCGGCCGCCGACCTCGAGGTCCTCACCCCGGTCCCCACGGACCCGAGCGCCGGGGACATCCGGGGCACACCGCTCTTGGTCGGCGGGGCCGACCTCGACGACTCCCTGGCCACACTCGTGAGCTACGCCGACCCGGGTGGTGGCGCACCGCACGAGGTGCTGATGGCCACCGTCGACCAGGAGGCGGAGGCGAAGCTCTACGAGGCACTGGCCCTCTCGGAGCAGCAGTTGGTGCCGGTGAAGGTCGAGAAGGAAGTCGAGGGCCGGCTGCCGGCGGACGAGGCCCACCAGCTCTACGAGCAGCTCACCACCGTGGCCAAGTCGGCCAACCACCACTTCAAGGTCGGCGACGCCGTCCCCGACCACACCAAGCAGAACTTCGCCAAGGCGGTCGGCGACCTCAACGCGGCGGAGGCGGCCGCCACCACACCGGCCGAGCAGGCCATGGTCGCCCATTACCAGGCGGCCGCCAACGACATCGCCTACCGGCTGTATCCCGACGCCGCCCACCCGACCCTGCCCTACGACGAGGGCGGCAAGGTCCCGCTGGTCACGCCGTACGAGACGAAGGCCACCGCCACCGTCACCGAGTACGTGCCGGCGCCGGCGCCCGAGGCCCCCGAGGGGCTGCTGGCGGCCAAGCTCCGCAGTGCGAGCCGTATCGGAGCCACCGTCGGCGCCGACGGCTCGACGAGCTGGGACGGCAAGGCCCGTACCCCGGCCAACGGCAAGGAGTACGCCATCGACCTCGGCGACGGCTACAACGCCGTCTACCGCCCCTACGCCGGCACCGACGCCAAGAGCCCCGATTTCAGCCAGCGAGGGTCCCTCGAGCTCATCGCCCCGCAGGGAGCGGGTCACGGGCCCGAGCTCGTGCACCGACTCGGTCAGCTGAACCTGGTCAACCGGCCGATGACCGCGGCCGAAGGGGAGTGGGCCTACCTCCGGCGCAACATCGAGGCCCAGGGCCTGGAGAACAAGGGCGGGATCAAGAGCGCGCTCGCCGAGGCCGACGGGCTTGAGGACGCCACCACCGAGCTGCTCGTCGCCGAGCGGGCCCACGAGGCGATCGGGATGAGCCAGCCGGAGCTGGTCCGCTTCGCCAAGCAGCTGCGCCTCGAGGCCGAGGCCAAGGCGTTGCCGGCCAAGGTCGGGCTCGTGCGCGAGGCCGTGGCCAAAGCGTGCGGCTTCGCCGACGGAACCGCGCTCGTGGCCAGTCCCGGTTACGACCCGACGCCCCGAGCCTCGGGCGGCTGGCTGGTCTGGGATCGCTTCGACGTCGGCGCCGATCGTCCGGCCGCCCGGGCACCTTTCGTCTCGCGCGGCCTGACGCATCGCGTGACCGGGGCCAACATGGCCGAGCTGTTCCGCAACGGCGGGGTGTTGGCGTCGACGGAGCGTCGGCGGGTCATGGGGATCCCGGGTGGCAAGGGCATGAGCGAGTCGGCCGACATGAAGAGCGGCGGCGCCAAGTCCGTCTTCCTGCGGGTCGGCACCCAGCCCTCCCAGGGCCCGACCCTGTTCTGGGACGACCCCACCACCCTGCTGCGGCGCGCCGACTGGTACGCCTACAGCTCGGACCACTTCGGCTCCCTAAACCCCCAGAGCGGGCACTCCACGTCCGGCCAGACCCGCAACGTGGCCAAGGTGGCGGGCTTCAACGGGGGGTCCAACGAGGTGATGTTCAAGCACGGCATCGACCTGTTGGGCGACGAGGCCCCTAGCCTGATCCGCTGCACGTCGGCGACGCAGCGCAAGGAGGTGCTCGCCGTGCTCGCAGCAAAGGGGGTGACCCACCTACGCGGCAAGCCGGTGGCGGAGGTGGTGAAGTGACGGAGTGGGAGGCACAGCTCGCACGCTGGCTGGCGGGGGGCGAGGAGCTGGAGTCGGGGGCCGAGCTCGAGGTCCGGGATCTCGACGGCACCGTCGCCTTCCTCGCACCGCTCGCTCGCCACTACCGCATCGCCGATGGTGTGCTGTGGGTTCGTCCGGTGGTCGGGGGATACGTGCCGGACGACGGCGCGCTGCCCTATGCGTTCAGCCTCAACGTGGCCCGGGCCCGGGCGCTTCCCCTCGACGACATCCGCCTCGAGGGCGAGGAGATCGTGATGGCCACACGGGCCGACCAGATCGCCCGCATCCGGCCTGCGGGCCCGGAGACGCTCGCCGAGCTCGAACGGTGGGACACCTTCGTGCTGACCGTCCTCGACGCCGAGGAGGAGGCCTCGCTCGATCGTGTGGAGGGCGACAGTTGGTGGGGTCGATGGTCTTGAGGCGCGCTACAGCCAGCCGTAGTGGGTGGCCACGGTGAAGAACAGACCGCCGATGGTGCAGAGGCCGACGGTCACCTCGAAGACGGTGGGGCGTCGGTGCCGACGGGTAGGGACCTCGTCCTCGTTCATCGCATGAGCCCGAGCTCGTAGGCCAACGCGGTGAGGTCGGCACGGCGCGTCCGGCCGGTCTTGCGCCCGACACGCTCGATGTAGGACCGGACGGTCGGGATCTCGATGTCGAGCTCCCGGGCGATCTGCTTGTCAACGCGTCCTCGGGCGACGAGCGTGATGACCTCGATCTCTCGCTGCGACAGGAGTCCGAGCACATCGGGGTCAACGGGACGGCGTCCCCCCCAGGAATCTTCCGAGGGGCCAGTTGGATCAGAGCGAGCGCGTTGCACGCTGGGCACCTGCTTTCGTTCGGCTGAGGTCTTACGCTCGTGGTACGCGAGCAGCCCGAGCTTACCTCACGCCCGTCTGGGTAATGCGGTCGCTCCTGTGGTCAGTTTCGGGCCGCCGCCGGTGAAACAACGCGCCTCCGGGCACCCCGGCAGTCTGGCTAAGAGCTTGAGTGGTCACTTTCGACCACGGACCCGCGCACCCGCCCTGAGCAGGGCGTTCGCGCCGCGTGGTCAGTATTGACTATAGAAAAGAACCCTGTCGGTGAGGTCTAATGTCCAAGGCGGCGAGTAGGGTACGTCGCAGTGAGATTTGCTCTCGTTCGGCTGAGGCATCTCACGTCCATATCCAGAGCTGGTACCTCTGGATATACCAGGATCTCGTCACCTCCCCGGGGCGTGTTGGCCTCGGGGGGGTGACTGATCCAACCCCGAGCACCGAGCTCGGCGCTAGCGGGTCTGAAATGGCGGGTCCCGAGGTCGGCTACGTATAGCGTGTGCCCACGACGCAGGAGGTCCGGCATCACAGAGGGCGTGCGCGCGTTCGACTCGGCTGCGATGGCCAGGCTCCGCAAGGCCCGGGGCCTCACCCTCGACGCACTCGGAGAGCGGGTGGGCCGGGCGCGACCGAATGTCATCAAGTGGGAGGCCGGCGAGGCACCGTCGCCCCCCAAGCTGCTGGCGCTCGCCCGGGCCCTCGAGGTGGATCCGTGGCAGCTGACGGCGACCAAGCCGCAGGCGGCGGAGCTCGCCGATCTCCGCGACTGGGCCGGCCTGACCCGCCGGGAGCTGGCCGCCCAAGCGGGAATCCGGCGCTCGACATACGCCGACATCGAACGCGGCACCGCGCCCCTACGGCCCGAGGTAGCCGAAGCGCTCGCCCGGGTGCTCGACTGCGACGTGAGCCGGGTCGAACGGGCGTACCGGCGTACGGTCCGACGAGCCGATTCGACAAGGTGACTGCGGACGGCCCGCCTACTCGTGGCGCAGTCCCGCCACACGCCGGTCGTCAACGTCCGGTGTGAGAGTTCGTCGTGTCGTGGTGCTGGCGAAACCGTTCGACGGCTTCGGCCGCCCAGCGCTCCGCGTCTACCTCGGACTTCCGGAGCGCGAGCCGGAACTGCCTGACATGGGCGGGCTCGTGGGCTGCGAGGTGGACGAGCTCCTCGAGCCAGCTGCACACCTGCACCACGGGCGCAGTCGCCATCACCACGCCCGTCCGGCGGTACTGCAGCTGTTGGGGGTAGGTGAGGGCATCGAGGCGCCGGGGCAGCCGCATGGTGACCAGGTAACGGGTGCCGGCCCGGACGCGAGCGATCGAGGGGAGCGAGTAGTAGGCGTTCGCACTCATGCGCTCGGCGAGACGCTCGTCGACGTGGCGGTGGACGCTGCCCGCGACCTGGCCGGCCAGGGCCATGGCGTCATGCCGGCGTTGGTAGGAGCGGGAGGCAACGGCCGACGTCGCCTCGGGATCGGCAGTCAGCCAGCGCTGCCGGACGTCCGGGGCCAGCTGCTCGAGCGGGATCCGGTACCGCACCACCCAGCGGACCCGGGGAGGTCGGCTGCGGATGTGGACGTCGACGTCGTGGTGGTCGACCCCTGCGAAGCCGATGTCGAGCAGATCCCGAACGAGGTGGTGGTGGGCGGCCGGGATGGTCGGAGCGATCGTTACGAGCATCCGCCTTTACCGGGGTGCCTTGCCCTCGAGCTCCAGCTTCTCCGCCGGTGACACCGTGTAGCCCTGGGCCTCCAGGAAGGCGAAGTGGCGACGGGCGGCGGCGGAGGTCCACTGCGGCCAGTCCTGGCGCAGCTCGGGCTCGGCGGCGCCGAACGCCAGAGCAAGACCGACGCGCTCGAGCTGGGTTGGCCCCTCGGAGGCGTACTCCTCCAACGGGGTCGTGTAGTCGTCGGCGCCGTAGTGGCCCTTCGCCGGTACAGGCTTGAGGCCGAGCACCTCGCAAGCCAGCTTGCGGGCGGCGTAGCCGGCTGCGTTGAGGCCCTGGAGGACGACGTGCTCGAACACGGTTGCTTTGGGCAGCCGCTTTTGCAGCAGCTGCGTCAGGGCGTCACTTCTCGCCGCCTCCGCCGCCCTGCGGTCCTTGTTGTGGGCCCGCTTGGCCGCCCTCTTCGCCTTCTCGGCGTCGCTCAACGGCCCCTTTCCATGGCTGGCCTTCCATTCCGGGTGGCGGTCGGGACGCGTGCAGACCAGCGTCACCCGCCCCCGGGCGTCGACCACGGCGGCGTGGCAGGACTCCTTGGCGTGCGCCTCGGGCTTCACGTGCAGCTCGTCGTAGCCGTTGCCGAGGGCCCGCTCTTTGCGACCGTAGGAGTGCCAGTAGTCCTTCACCTCGATCACCTTGACGCCCTTGGCCTTGAGGTCCTTGACGGCCTTGGCCCGCTTGGCGGCCTCGTCGGCTTCCCGCAGCTGCACCTCGACGGCGCGGCCCACGTCGCCCCACTGACGCCCGTTCTTGAGCGCGTTGGCGACGCGGCCGCTCTCCTTGAGGCGCGTCAGCTGGAAGGCGTCGGAGATCGTGATTCCGCCGGAATCGAGGGCCTTGCGGGCCTCGGCCGGGAGGCGCAGCAGCGAGAGGCGCTTGGAGATGTGGCTCTGCGAACGACCCACCCGCTCGGCGATGGCGTGCTGGGAGAGACCAAGGTCCAGGAGCGTTTGAACGCCAGTGCCTCGTCCAGGGCGTCGATCTCGGCTCGCTGCATATTCTCGACGAGCTGGATGGCCAGGCGGTCGACGGGGTCGAGCTCTCGGACCTCAGCCGGTACCTCGCTCAACTTGGCGGCGATCGCCCCGGCGAGGCGACGATGGCCAAACACGACCAGGAACCCGTCTGGCACCTCCGGGTCGGGGGTCACAAGCAGTGGCTGGAGGACGCCGACGGCAGTCATGGACTCAGCCAGCTCGGTGACATCGCCCACGCCGGCGCGCCGCGGGTTCTGCGGGTCCGGCCGCAGCTTGTCGATCGAGATGAGGACGCTCAATGGGAGCTCCCTTCGCGAAGCGCCGCGAGGCGCGGGACAAGGGCCAGCAGGACCGACCGGTACTCCAGGAGGTCGACCCACCGGGCGGGTATGGCGGGAGCACCGTCGCGGACACCGAGGAGGCCCCCGGCCACTGCTCCGGTCGTATCGGCGTCGCCGCCGAGGTTGACCACGTCGACGAGGACGTCCTCGAGCGGGCGGGGCTGCAGCACCGCCCAGACGCCGACCTGCAGCGTGGCGAGCACGTACCCGCTGGGGTCGAGCTGGGCCGGAGACAGACCGCCGGCAATGGCCACCGACTCGGCGAGGTCGTCGCTCATTGGGGAGCTAGCCAGCACCGTCTCGACGGCCTCCGCCGGCGTGGCCCCGTCCACGAGCAGCGACACGAGGTCGCAGTAGGCGGCGCACGCCTGAGTGCAGCGAGGATCGGCGTGGGTCAGGGCGCTGATGGCCACCGCCTCGACGCGCCTCTGGGAGGGACTGCGGCGTGCGAGCCCGGTGGCGATACAGCGCATGAGGGACCCATTACCGGCGCTGCTGGGGCCGGCCACCCGGTGCCCGCACAGGGCCGGGTCGGTGCCATGAGCCATCTCCGCCAGAGCCGCTGCGGTGGTGCCGCCGATGTCGCGGGGGCTTCGCCGGTACCAGGCAAGGAAGTGCTGGGCGACGCGGTCGAGGGAGTAGCCCTCGGCGTAGGCGAGGGCTACCGCGTAGGCCAGGTCGGTGTCGTCCGTACCCTGCCCGGGGCGCCAGCCGAAGGCTCCGCCGCCCCGGACCTCGCAGTGACGTCCGTAGCGGCGGCGGATGGTTTCCGCGGGCAGGAACTCGACGGTGGCGCCGAGCGCGTCGCCGGCGGCGAGGCCAAGGAGCCCGCCGGCCAACCGTTCCCGAAAGGCGATGTCGGCGGTCATGGCGCTCACCCCGCCCTCCTGAACAGCGTGTGCGTCTCGGCCTCGAAGGTGTCGCCGGTGTCGAGGTCGACCAGGGTCACGATCAACCAGTCCTCGGCGTACTCCTGGCTGTCGTGGTAGGCGGCTGCGTCGTCGGGGCTGTCGTGGGCGCTCATCCAGTGGAGCCCGTCGTGGCGGTGGGCCACTTCGACGAGCAAGAAGCGGCCGGCCCCGGCCAGCTCGGCCACGGGATCGCCGAACTGGCGCGGGTCCTGGAGGGGGTGACGCCCGATCAGCTCGGCGACGCGCCGGCGGCGGGCTTCGGGGGCCACGCGGCTCACCACGGCTCGGCCCAGGGGGAAACGTCGGGCCAGGACGAGGCGTCGGCCAGCGCGGCAGCCGCCGCCGCCGCCTCGTCACCGTCGACGTCGCTCGCCCCGCACCCGGCGCACTCGGCAACGATGGGCCCCTCGGCACAGTCGCGAGCGACCAGCACTCGGACGACCCTGCCTTCGGCGACGACGACGTGCACGGGGCACTTGAACACGACCCGGACCTCCCGGGCGCCGCACGCACAGGCGGCACCCGAAACGGTCACGGCGGGAACGGCAACGCTCATGCCGCGCTCGCCAGCTCGCTCACCGGAAAGGTCTTGCGCGTCGTGGCGAACACGCGCACCGCTGTGACGCCCTTGGGGTCGATGCCGGCGGCTCCGCCCGCCACTGCCTTCCAGACGACCTCGGCCAAGGCCTTGCGGGCGGTGGCGAAACCGTTGCCGAAGGCGAACAGACCGGCGAGGGGCGCGCCCTCGGGCAGCGCCGTCTTGGCCACCCACTCCTTCTTGTCCGCCGACGCGATGTCGACGTAGGCGAACACGATCACGGTGCCTTCGTGGTCCATCTTCGAGCCTCCCTGTGTTCTCTGTGCTGTGCACACTCTATACGTTCGGTGTGACAGGTGTCAAGAAGACATACGTATCTGATCTTGACAAGAGGGAGGCGTTCGGGCGTATAGTGTGTGCACACACCGGAACGTCCCCAGGAGGCGCCGCATGAGCCAGAGCGGAGAGGGCAGGGCATGCCGAGGGCGCCGCCCGTCATCCTGTCGGGCCTGGGCGGACGGGCTCTCCGACGAGGCCGTCGCCGAGGTGCGCCGCCGTGTGGAAGAGGACGCCCTCGTCGACGTCGCCCTCCTGTTCGCCCACGCGGCGGAGTGGCAGGACGCCGCTTGTCCGGCCCACGACGCCGTCGAGGAACCGGCGCCATGAGCGACGCGGAGCGCCGGCGAAGGCGACTGACCTACATCGGCAAGCGCGTCGCCGCCTCCGGGGGCCTGATGGGCTTCTGGATCGACGAGGAAGGCAACGAGTACGGGTACCGCAAGCTGGCGCCCGAAGCGGCGCCAGGCAGCCGGTACGACGTCACGCTCAGCGCCGACGGGAGCGTCTTCCTCGGTGGAGAGGACGCTCCCTGCTATGTCGACCGTCTGCCTCTCGAGGATGAGCGGGTGCTCGCGTGGACGGCCCGCGACAGGACGGCCAGGACCACCCACGCGCAGGCGGCTCGGGCCCGGCGGGACTCGAAGGGCGACGCGCTGGCCGAGGCGTGTCGTCTCATGCGAGACCTCTACGCCGCCGAGCGGACGGCGACGGGTCGAACAGCGCTGCTAGCGACGGTCATCGAGCAGATCACCCGGCCGCTGTCGCGTCCGGAGCGCGAGCGGGCCCATTAGATGGACAGGACGATGGGCCACGTGGACGACGGCGACGCCGACGCCGAGCGGGCGTTCTCCGAGGCGCTGCGCCGCATACCGCTCAGACCCCGTGGCCGTGTGCCCGCGTGCGAGGGGTGCTCAGACGCGGACGCCGTATGCGTATGCGATTGCTGCGGCCAGGAGCTGTGCCGGTCATGCTGGGGCGAAGGGACCGATGACCTCTGCCAGGGGTGCCTCGGATTCGGCTGGGACGACAGACCCGTCGAAGACGTCGAGATCGCCGGCGGGCTGTTGCGGTGAGAGCGACGCGGCCGTGGGCGGTGATCGCCGTCCTGGTGACGCTTGTCGCCTGTGGGCTCGAGGTCGAGGTTCCGCCCCCGCCCTCGGCCGGCACGCCCGGGCCCGACGAGCTCGCTCGGCCTCGAGTGGCCGCACACGACCCCACGCGGGGCCGCTATGAGCGCGACGCCTGGCAGCCCCACGGCTGGGAGGACTCTGACGGGGACGGGTGCAACACGCGCGAGGAGGTCCTGCTCGCCGAGGGCCGCGCCGTCCAGGTCGGCGCCGGGTGCAAGATCGCGTCGGGGGAGTGGACCGACCGCTACACCGGACGTCAAGTGACCTCCCCGGCCCAGCTGCAGATCGACCATCTCGTTGCGCTCTCGGACGCCCACGCCAGCGGAGGCTGGGCATGGCCCGCGGACCGCAAGGTCGCGTTCGCCAACGACCTCCGGGACCCCGACGAGCTCAACGCGGTATGGGGACCCGAGAACGAGCGCAAGGCCGACTACGGCCCCGACCGCTGGTTGCCCCCCAACCCCACGGCCCGGTGCTGGTACGTCAGCGCCTACGCCCGTATCAAGGCGCGCTGGGACCTCACCGTGACGCCGGCGCAGTGGGCAGCGATGGAGGTCGTGTGGGCCGATTGCGGAGGGGCGCAGTGAGCGTGGTGCCGGCCGGTGAAGAGTTCGAGGTGGCCATGTCGGGGTGGGTGCCGCCGTGCGAGGGGTCCGGGGAGGCGGAGGCGCTCATCGAGTGCGGGGGGTGCGGGGACCGCCTGTGCGATGACTGCTGGGGCGCCGGGGAACGGTTCTGCGACGACTGCATGGGCGAAGACGTGGGTGCCCGGCCTGTCGAGACCGTCGATGTCGGTGAGAAGTACCTGTGACCGCCGGCCGTCGTGCCCAGGCCGAGCATCGGCTAACCGTCACTCTTCGCGGTGATCACGTTGATGTGCTCGACGCCGTAGCTCTGGCCGAGGAATGCACCGCAGCGGAGGCGGCCGCCGAGCTGCTGGCCGGCGCACTTGATCTGGCGCGCCGGGACAGCGAGGTACAGCAGTTGCTCCGGGCCCGCCGCCGCCGGCAGCGGCGCCACGGGTTGCAGGTCGTTGGCTCGGCGACACGGTCGCCGGATCCGGGCCCGCTGGACCGTACAGTGCCGACGTCGGCCAGCAGCACGAAGCGGGAGGTCGTCGCCATCGAAGCGGTGGCCAGCTTTGATCCGAACGCCCTCCGCCGCCTCCGCCAGGCCAAAGGGCTCTCCCATGACGGCTTGGCCGAGCGAGTCGGGATCGCCCGCCCGAACCTGATCGCGTACGAGAAGGGTGGCAAGCGGCCGAGCCCCAGGACGCTGAGGGCGCTGGCGGCTGCCTTGGGAACGGACCCGATGAAGCTGCTCTCGGTCACCGCCCGCGACGCCACCCTTGCCGACCTACGGGCTGCGAAGGCGGGGCTCACCACCACGGAGACCGCGGCGGCCCTGGAGATGCCACGCCACTCCTACGACCGGATCGAGGCGGGCCGGAGGCCACTGGATGCGCAGACGGCGGGACGCCTTGCCGAGCTGCTCGGTGTGTCGCCCTCGACAGTCGTCGCGGCGCACCGGCGGGGATCGGGCCCCCGTCCGTGAGCTCGCAGGGGATCGTCGAGATCCACGAGGCCCGGCTGCGTGAACTGCCCGAGCTCGTCCGGCTGGTGAGGGTCAAGTTCCTCGAGCACGACGGCCGCTATCGCAGCGGCGGCCGTCTGGCGCGAGTGCGGCGCCGTGCTGAGGTCATCGTCGGCGCATGGGGCGAGATGCTTTCGGCCGACGTCTGGACGGACCTGGCCCACGACGCAGTGGTCTGTGAGACGCCCAGGCGGCGCAAGCCGCGCTTCTGGGCGGCGGTGGCAGTCGTGGCGCTTCTGTTCTCGCCCCTGGTCGCACTTCCGAACGGCGCGTTGGTCGCCTTGGTCACGCTGATGGCCGTACTCCTCCCCTTCCTCCCCGGTGGGATCCGGGATCTTCGTCGTGCCCGCCAACACCGGAGCGGCGCTGCGGTGCTCACCTTCCTCGCCTCCCGACGCCCGGGAGCCGGCCGAGCGCTGCTCGACGCTCGTTGTGAGGCGGCTGACGCACGCCGGGCCTGGCTGTGCCTGGATGCGCCCGAGGCACTAGAGGAGTTCTACCGGGGCTCCGGCTTTGAGCGGGTTGGCCATGCGGACATCACGCCCGGCCGGACCATCTACATGGAACGGGCGCCGCGGGGCTGACACGGATGTCTCTGCGGGTGGGAACACCCGTTCGCTAACGTTGCAGCGATGGCCCGGGTCACCGACGAGGAGCTTGAGCAACGTCGCCGGTCGATCGTTCTTCTATCGCCGGGGCAGCCCGCTGGACTGTCGAGTTCTTTGAGACTGTGAGGCATGTGTCCTCAGCGTGCACGGCGTGTTCCGAATTGGCTGCCGGGAAGCGCTGAGGACTATCCGCCGGGCCGGTGTCCCCAGCGCTTACCGTGCGCCATCTTGATCCGGGCGCAGCGAGTGACCACCGTGTCAGGCGGCGAGTCGTGGACCGTGGTCGGGGTGACGCTGCTGCCGATTCTTGAGATCGAGGAGTTCCTCGCCTACTGCACCGCAGTCGGGAAGTCGCCCCGGACGGTCGAGACCTACGCCTACGCCCTGGCCATCCTCTTCCGCTTCCTCGATGAGCGCGACGTCGATTGGCGTGAGCTGACCCTGGAGCAGGCCGCCCGCTTCGTCGAATGGCTCCAGCGCCCGGCGGCCGAGGTCATCGTCCTGCTTCCGCTGGCCGGTGGCCAGGTGCCGGGGCGCCAGCCGGCGACGGTCAACAAGATCACGGCGGCGATGACGTCGTTCTACGACTACCACGCAGCCAATGGCGTCGCGGTGGTGGAGCGCATCGTCGTGTGGCGCAACATCGCCCGCCGGCGCTACAAGCCGTTCCTCCACCATGTGAGCAAGGGCCAGCCGGTCCGCCGGTCGCGCCTGCGGGTCCGCCAGCCCGAGATGCTGCCGACGATCCTGTCCCCCGACCAGGTGCAGCAGTTGCTCGACGCCTGTGCACGCCGGCGGGACCGGTTCCTCGTGGCCCTGCTCTATGACACCGGCCTTCGGATCGGGCAGGCCCTCGGCCTGCGCCACGAAGACTTCCGCAGCTGGGAGCTCAGCGTGGTGGTGCGGCCTCGCAATGACAACGCCAACCGAGCTCGGGCCAAGACCCACAAGGAGCACCTGATCGCCATCACCGCGGAACTAGTCGAGCTGCACGGTGCGTACATGTTCGAGGAGTACGGCGACCTCGACAGCGACTACGTCTTCGTGAACCTGTGGGGCGGTCGGCGGGGCCAGGCCATGACCTACGCCACCGTCGACGCTCTCTTCGCCCGGCTCCGGCGTCGCACCGGCGTCCGGGTCACACCCCACATGCTGCGCCACACCCACGCCACCGAGCTGCTCCGGTTCGGTGTCCAGACCGACATCGTGGCCCGGCGCCTGACCCATGCCGGGACGTCGTCGCTCCATATCTACGAGCACCTCGACCAGGCGGACCTGCGAACCTCGCTGGAGCCGTTCTGGGCCGCCCGGGCCGCGGCCGTGACGTCGTCGTGAGCACCTCGACGCTCGCCGCGGTCCCGTCGCTTCCCGGGACGGGGACGGGCTACTGGCAGCGCCTCGACTCGGCGGTGCGAGCCGAGTTCCGAGTCGACCTCTACCGGCCACCCCAGGACGACCCGATCCTGCGGCGCCGACGCTGCTGCGCCGTGCCGGGATGTCGCCTGACGCTCGGCCCCGACGACTCCTACTGCAAGCGCCACGACAAGCAGTGGCGGGACATGGGCCAGCCCGAGCCGGCGGAGTTCCTGGCCGTCGTCCCTCCGAGCACGCCGGTGAGGATCTCGGGCGGACGGGTGTGTGCGGTCGAGCACTGCGGGAACCCGGTGTTCGCTCGGCGCTGGTGCCGGCCCCATGACCACATGTGGCAGCGGCGCCGATGTCCGGACGGGTTCGAGACGACCGCCGCCACGGTGCGCCAGGTCCTCCCTTGCCGCGTCCGCCATTGCGGGCGCCCCGAGGCCGTCATCGCCTACGGCCTGTGCGGGGCCCACCGTCGCCACTGGAAGCAGGCGGGCGAGCCGCCCCTCGACGCGTTCATCGAGGGAGCACAACGGGTTCGCAACATCGAGACGGCCTACTCGGTCGTCGGGATGGCGCCTGGGCCGAAGCTGGAGCTGCAGTACCTCCTTCAGCAGCGCCGCGACGCCGTCGGGGCGAGACTGCGGGCCGATGCCTTCCTGACGATCGTCGAAGCGGTCCGCTCCGAAGGCGACTCCTGCGGATCCCTACTGGAGCGGCCGTTGGCCCACTGGGAGGGACTGCTCCGTGCCGCCAGTCACTCCGCGCCGGGGCGCAACGGCTCGGGGATCCAGCTCGGCTTCCTGCGGTGGGCCTACGCCGAGCTCGCGCTGCTGGTCGAAGACGATCCCTGGGAGGGCGACGTCTGGTACTCCCGACGTATCAGGCCGGGCCATGACACCCACGTGCGGGCGATCGACTGGGGCCGCATACCCCAGCAATGGCTCCGAGACGCGGCCAAGCGCTGGGGGCGGCTCCGGGCCACGACCCTGACGCTGGGCGTGGTGTCCAACGACGCCCGCAGGCTGGCCCGCTTCGGGGAGTACCTGGCTTCGGAAACGACCGTGCGGTGGCCCCGCGACCTCACCCGGCCCAAGCTCGAGGCCTACCTGGCCCGCATCGCCGTCGAGCTGCCCACGGTCGAGCGGGATGGGACGCTCAGCACCCTGCGGATGTTCCTCGTCGATGCGGCCGAGTTCGGGATGCTCGACCTCCGCCCCGATGTCCGGGTGCGACGAATCGACTACCCCCGCCGACCCGAGGCGCTGCCACGGTTCCTGCCCGAGCCGGTGATGGCCGTGCTGGAGAGGCCCGAGAGCCTCGCCCTGCTTGGCGACAACGGTCTGCGCAATCTGGTCCAGGTCCTCATCGGCACCGGGCGGAGGGCCAAGGAGCTCTTGCGGCTCCCGACCCAGTGCGTCGAGGCCGGGCCCGACGGCGACCCCTACCTCCGTTTCTACTCCGGGAAGATGGCCAAGGAGGACATGATCCCCATCGACCCGGCCACGGCCGCCGCCATCGCCGCCCAGCAGGCCCTGGTGCTGCGGATGTGGCCGGGAGGGTCCCCGTGGCTGTTCCCCCGGCCGAAGGTCAACCCCCTCGGCGCCTACCCCTTCGGCCTCAGCACGCTCAACCGGGGACTGAACCGCTGGGCCGAGGCCCTCGACCTGCGGGCCCCGCTGCCGCCGGACGCACCACCGGGGTCGGTGGCGCCACTGGTCCACCTCACCGCCCATCGCTTCCGTCACACCATCGCCACCCGGATGATCAACGAGGACGTCCCCCAGTACGTGATCCAGCGATTCCTGGGCCACCAGTCGGCCCAGATGACCCAGCGTTACGCCGCCATCCACGACAAGACGCTGGGTGAGGCGTTCAAGCGCTACCGCCAGCGGGTGACGTGCTCGGGAGAGGTCGTCGTCTATCAACCCGACTCGCCCATGAGCCAGGGCATGAAGCTGACCGAACGGCTGAAGCGGGCCCGACAGACCCTTCCCAACGGCTACTGCGGTCGTCCCCTGCAGACCGACTGCATCCACCCCAACTTCTGCATCGGCTGCACCCAGTACGCCGCCGACGTCACCTTCCTCCCGGTGCTGCGCGGTCAGCGGGCGCGGGCGACGACGCTGGAGGTGACCTGCGCCGAGGAGGGCAGGACCCGCTGGGCCGAGCGCAACCGCAAGGACATCGACGCCCTGACCGTCATCATCGACGCGCTCGAAGACCTCCCGGAGGCGACCGACTTTGCGCCGTGACAACAGCCATTACCTCCGCGCCGCCCAGCGTGCAGCGCACGACGATCTCATCCGTCGGGCCGGCGAAGCCGTCCGCGAGCTGGATCGCCGCGGTGAGCCGGTCACCTTCGCCACCGTGGCCCGGGCCTCCGGGGTCTCGCGGTCGTTCCTGAACAAGGTGCCGGCGCTGGCCACCGAGATCCGCCGCCTCCGCTCGCTCCGGCCGAGAAGCGCCGTCGGTGTGCCCTCGGCGCAGCGGATGTCCGACGACTCGAAGGCAGCGCGGCTCAGCCAGCTGCAGGAGGCCAACCGCATGCTCCGGACCGAGGTCGGTCGGCTCCGAGACCAGAACGCCATCCTCCTGGGGAAATTGCGCGATGCTCGCTAGACGACCCCGGGCGCGGGGAGGGGCTCCGGGTATGCCCGCAGGGCCGACCGGTGCCGGCGCCACGGGTGTTCGCCCGTGCGAGGGTGGCCTGGCGCTTTACGTCAGCCTTGCCCATGATGTCCCAGCCGACGCAGCCGGGCGCCGTTTCGGTCGGGCGCCCCGCCCCACGCGAAACCGGGGACGAGAAGGCTGACCCGCCCTCCCGTCCCCGCTCCGCCACCCGTGGTGGTCGGCGGTCTGAGATTCAAACAAGTTGGCCGTGGAGTCGGGTTACCAGCCCCAGCCGGACCGGCCGTCGGCCAGGGCGGCGGTGGCACTGGCCACCACCAGGCCCACGCTGGTGAAGGCGGCCAGGGCCAGGCGGGCGACGCGGGTACGCAGGGTGTTCATGGTGTCTTCCGTTTCTGTCTTGCCGGGGCTTCGTGCCGTCGGCTTCGTGATGCCTACTTTGACGATCCGGGCCTCCCCTTACATCCGGCGAATGCCTACATTCGGGCTGCAAATGTCTTAGCTGCGCGTGTCGGCGGCCCTACATCCGGGCTGCAAATGTCTTAGATGCGCGTGTCGCGTCCTTACCTGGCGGGGCCATGGCGGGCCATACTGGGGACCATGGCGGAGCGGGTGGCGAGCCCGGTGTTCGTGGGTCGCAGAGCCGAGCTGGCCGCCCTGGAAGCCGCCCTGGCCTCGGCGGGCCGCACGGCCGCGGTGCTGGTGGGCGGCGAGGCGGGGGCGGGCAAGAGCCGCCTGGTGGGCGAGTTCACCACCGCCGCGGCAGCCTCAGGCGCCCGGGTGCTGGCCGGGGCGTGCGTGGCCCTGGGGGCCGAGAGCCTGCCCTATGCCCCGTTCATGGGTGTACTGGGCCAGCTGGCCGCCGAGGTCGGCCCCGACGGGATCGAGGCCCTGGTGGGCCCGGGCCGGGTCGACCTGGCCCGCCTGGTGCCCGAGCTGCGCCGCCCCGGTGATGACTCCCGCCCCTCGGGACCGGCCGAGCGGGCCGTGCTGTTCCAGGTGGTGCTGCGGACCCTCGACGCCCTGGGCGCCGAGGGTCCGCTGGTGGTCGTCGTCGAGGACCTGCACTGGGCCGACGCCTCCAGTCGGGACCTGCTCGCCTTCCTCCTGGGCCGCGTGCACACCGGCGTGCTCCTCGTGGCCACCTACCGCAGCGACGAGGTCCACCGCCGCCACCCGCTGCGGCCCTTCTTGGCCGAGGCCGCCCGCTCCGAGCGGGTGACCCGCGTCGACCTGGCCCCCCTCAGCGCCGACGAAGTGACCCGCCAGCTCGAGGCCATCGCCGGAGCGACGCTGCCGCCGGCGGTGGTGGAGGCGGTGGTGGCCCGGGCCGAGGGCAACCCGTTCTTCGCCGAGGAGCTGCTGGCCGCCGGGGGCGGCGACGAGCTGCCGCCGGACCTGGCCGAGGTCCTCACCGCCCGCCTGTCCGCCCTGCCCCCCGTCGCCCAGAACCTGGTGGCGCTGGCGGCGGTGGCCGGACCGCGGATCGGCCACGATCTGCTCGGCACGGCGGCCGCCCGTGCCGGTGTCGAGTTCACAAGCGCGGTGCGGGAGGCGGTCTCGGGCAACGTCTTGGTGGCCGACGCCTCCGGCAGCTACGCCTTCCGCCACGCCCTCCTCCAGGAGGCGGCCTACGCCGAGCTGCTGCCGGGCGAGCGGGCCACGCTGCACGCCGCCTACGCCGCGGCCCTGGCCGAGCATCCCGAGTGGGCGACGACCTCGGCCGGCGCCGCCGGCGAGCTGACCTACCACTACCTCGCCGCCCGCGACCCAGCCCGGGCCCTGGAGACGTCGGTCGCCGCCGCCGCCGGGGCCAGCGAGACCTACGCCTTCGCCGAGGCTCACGCCCTCTACGAGCAAGCCTTGAACCTGTGGGACCAGGTGCCCGAGGCTTCCGAGCTGGTCGGTGATGACCGCGCCCTGCTGCTTCAGCGGGCCGCCGACGCCGCGGTGTTGGCCGGGGCCACGGCGCGTGCGACCACCCTGGTGGGCGGCGCCCTCGACGAACTCGACGTCGGCACCGAGCCGGCCCGAGCCGCGCTGTTGCACGAGCGCCTGGCCCGGCTGCTCTCCGAGCGGGGCGAGACGGAGGCGTCGCTGGCCGCCAGCCGCCTGGCCGTGTCCCTCATGCCCGACGAGCCGTGCGCCGAGCGAGCCCAGGTCATCGGCGGGGAGGCCAGGGCCCTGGCGTTGGCCGGCCACTACGAGGAGTCTCGGGCCCGGGCCGAAGCGGCGGTGGAGGAGGCACGTCGGGCCGGGGCCCGTCGGGAGAAGGGCTACGCCCTCAACACCCTCGGCACCGTCCTCGGGCGCCTGGGGCAGCCGGAGAAGGCCGTGGTGCTGCTGGAGGAGGCGCTCGTCATCGCCGAGGCCGTCGGCAGCCTGGAGGACATGAGGCGGGCCTACAACAACCTGGTGGCCACCCTCGACGATGCGCTGGGGAAGCCGGGCCGGGCCGCCGCCGTCGGGCTGGCCGGCGCCGACCGCTTGGAGTCGCTGAACTACGAGATGGGGGCGACCTACCTGCGCTCGGCGGCCGCGGTGTCCCTCATGGCGTCGGGGTCGTGGGCCGAGGCCGAGCGCCACGCCGCCGCCGTGCTCGCCGGCCTCGTCGCCGCCCCCGACGTCATCGCGGCCTGGCATGCCCGCATCGCGGCCGGCACGGCCGCGCTGCGTCGGGGCGACTTCGTGGCCGCCCATCGGCACCTCGAGCGGGCCCAGAGCCTCTGGTCCGAATCGACCAACCCCGACTACCGGGCCATGGTGGGTGCCGCCCTGGCCGAGCTGGCCCTGGCCGAGGGCCTTCTTGACGATGCCCGCGCCGCCGTCGACGTCAGCCTGCAGGCCCTGGCCGGCACCGAGGCTCGCCACTCCGTGCGGCTGCTGGCGAGCCTGGGCCTGCGAGCCGAAGCCGACCGCAGCCGCCGCGCCACCCGCGCCCTGACGGAAGGGGAAGCGCGCCAGCGGGCCGAAGCGCTCATAGAGCTGGCTCGGGCCACGAGGGTGAGATCCACAGCAGACGTGCCGACGACCATCCAGGGTGAGGCGCTACTGGCGCTGTGCGAGGCCGAGTGGGCCCGCGTCCGGGGCGAGCACGACGGCGGCCACTGGGCACAGATCGCGCAGGCGTGGGCCGCCTCCTATCCTTATGAGTCCGCCTATGCCCGTTGGCGGGAGGCTGAGGCCCTTCTCGCATCGGGCGCCAAGGAAGATGCCGTCGTCCCCTTGCGCCAGGCCTTCTCCGAGGCCTCCCGGCTGGGAGCCGGCCCCTTGTTGGCCGATGTCGAGGCGCTCGCCCGCCGGGCCCGTATCCGGGTTGCCCGGACTACTGCCGAGGAGACATCCGAGTCGGCGGGCGGGACTGGCTTGACGCCCCGAGAGGTCGAGGTCCTGGCGTTGTTGGCCGCCGGGCATTCCAACCACCAGATCGCCGAGGCGCTGTTCATGAGCGACAAGACCGCCAGCGTCCATGTGTCTCGGATCCTGACCAAGCTCGGGGTCGCCAACCGAGGCCAGGCCGCGGCCCTGGCACACCGCCTCGGGATGATCGAGGAACGGTCCGCTCGCTAGGCAAGCCGGCGCAACTCCTGCAGTCGTTGCGGCGGGTGCCTCATGCCGAGCGGGTTCGGCCACTGCTCTTTGCAGCTCAACCGAAACCACTCTGGAGGCATGTGCGCAGCGCAAACAGGCTGGTCGACGGCCCGCTGCGCATTTGTGCTTTACAGAAGTCGAAGGAAGAGGCGATCGAACTCTTTGAGAACCTGCAGCGCTGCCGGTCCCGTGCGCGCCAGCTACTGCGCGCCCTTCGCGAGGTTGGAGCGATCGCCGAGGCGGCTCTTCGATCGCTAATCACCGCGACGGACACTTCCCACCGCGGTGGCCACCCCGGACGGCGGTCCGTAACGCGAGCCGACGGATGAGGTCGGAAGCGGGGGACGGCCCGCGTTCAACGGAGCACCAACGAGTACCCGACCGCTGTCAAGACGCCCACTCCCGCGAGGAGAGCGGTTCGCACGAGCATCTCGGGAAGCGTCGCGGAGCCGAACTGGCTCCAGGTCAGCCGCTTCCCGGCGAGTGTAGGCAAGCGTCCAGCGACCCACGCAAGGGCGAACACACCGCCGAGCCCGATGGCTAGAGCAAGTGGGCGGGTGGCCAGGGCGACTATGGCGGCACCGCCCCAGCCCCAGATCGGCCGCTGCTTCCAGATCGGTTGGCCTCGAGCACCATCGTTCGACATTCATCCTCCGACGCGACATCGACTGTCCGGCGGAGGGCAGAACTTCGATCTCTAAGCCACCATCGGGCCAGGGAACTCACACCCCTCTTCGTGGGATGTGACTCGTCTGCTCGTTGCGAAAGCTGCCAAGCGGTTCGCGACGGCCCCTGATGTGAAGGCGTCGAGGGTCGAAGCGTGCCCTCTTGGTCTAAGCGTCGGCAGCTCGGTCCCCGAAATTGAATTGCACCACTAGTCACACTGACCGTGGGCCTCTTGCCGCACAGAGTGTTGGGTCGGGGACTCTGGAGGCGGGTGTATCGGCACACGGGAACCCCAACTTGAGGCGACTTGAGGCTCAATTTCACCCGGGTCAGGCCGACATAGATCAGGCCAAGCGGTTCGCGATGGCCCCTGGTGCGAAGGCGTCGGGGGCCACGCGCGACGGCGTGCCGCGCACCGCGACCCCGAACTACTGGCGCTTGCCCAAGCCCGGGAGCCCCCCACTAATCGTCCAGACGCTGCGCCGCGCTGGTCGTGGAGCGGCGACCGGCTTTCCTTGTGCGAGCCGCTCAGCGTCCCTCCGCCGTTCCGCTGGGCTGCGTTGATCGGTCGTCAGCTTGGGCACAGCGCGCCCTCGATAGGTGATGAGCCACGAACGACGCCTTCCCAGGAGCCGACTGGGCGCTGGGTGGTCGACCTCCACGACCCGTCGCTCTTGGCCGAAGGAGATCGACCAGACGCCCCGGCGTGCCTCCAGCACGCCCTCGATCGGCCATGTCCCCTGACGAGGGAGGGCGGGAGGCGTCGCGTCTTGCGGAGCGGGCGAAGACGTTGTGCGGCGAGCTACGGGTGGCTTTCGCTCCCGACCGACGAGCGCGTCAAGGTTCTCCCGGGAGATGACGGTGGTTCCGGTCTGAGGATGCAGCTCGGTCGGGAGGCCAAGCTCGTCGAGCTTCTGCCGGAGCTCGGGCGGGCGGAGCCCCAACCGATCAGCGGCTTGGGCAAGCGTGATCCACCGGTCGCCGTCACCGCTAGGCAGCCCAGTGCCTCTCCTACGTCGACCTCGCGCCATGGCTGGCGTGTCCTCTCCGGGCTGTCAGCCCCTGTGTCGTCGAACCGGATAGCACCAGGTTGATCCAGGAGCACCCACAAAATCGCTGGTTGGGCAACATTCGTTCTTTCGCAGCTGAGGGTCTGTCGCGTCTAACAGGTGAACGGCACAATGAGGTTGACCACTGGAGACAGCGTTGGGGTGCCCGGAAGACCAGCCGTGTTGGCGCTCAGATCGCGACCCGCCCGGCGGGTCCTCGTCACTGGCGGGCCTTTGCGAGCCGTGCGTGGAAGACCTTCACACTTTCGTGCTTCGAGCAGCGCGCCAACAGGCCCGCACCGATCACGACGCCGAGGAGATCGCCTCGGACGTGATGGCACAGCTCCTGAGCAAATGGCCCGCCACCGACTACCGCCGGACGACTACGGCCGTCACCACGCTGGTGCGTTACAGGGCGCTCGACTTCTACCGACGAGCGGGCCAGGAGGCTGCGGTGCCTCAAGAGTTGGCCATCGTCTCGAGGCCATCGGCTATCGATCCGGCGGAGTTCGAGCTCGTCGACCTCCTGCGCGACCTCATCGATCGAATCCCTGAACGATGCGATCGTGAAGCCTCCTGGATGAAGCTCCAGGGCGCGACGAACGACTACATCGCAGAGCACGTCCTGGGACCGCGCGGGCGTCGACTCACTCCACAACGGTGGAGCCAGCGCCTCACTCCGATCTTCGAGCGGTTCCGCAGCGAGCTGCGCCACTGCTCTTAGAACCACTCGAGGGGGGCCGGACGGGAGCTTGCGCCAGCCTCCCCATCGGCACCCGGCGTTTCGCGAAGGTCGCGAAGCACTCGCTCGACCTCCATCAGTGCGAGGCGGCGGGTCGCTTGACTGTAGCGAAGGAGAACCGGATCGCAGGTGCTCGGCGTGGTGCGCCCGGACCACCCTGACGACCGCCGCCATGACGACGACGACGACCACCACGGCCGTGGCCACGACGCGATGCGCCGCGCAACAGAGGAAGCCTTCGCTCGCATGCCGGCATTAACTCCTTTGGACGCTCCGCCGGCAACCGGCGGAGCGATGGGCACCCGTCCACTACATGGTCGGGTGCCCTGCCTAGTAGGCGCTCTCAACCGACTGTGGAGAAAGAATTTCTCGACGCCCTGACAGGGCCTTTGAGCATCATGGCTGTTGACGAGCCTTCGGCGCTCTCGCTCTGACCAGGACTTTTGGGTCGTGGCCGGGCGGGCGCTCGTGTGCGTCTCCTGGATCCGGACGGCGTCGTGGTGGACGTGGTTGTCGACGTGGACGTTGTGGGTGCGGAGCTGGACGTCGTGGTGCCGGCGAGGGTGTCGACGGAGGTGTTGTGGACCTTGTTGATGACGGTGACGTTGGTGTTGTTGACGTTGTAGATGACGGTGACGTTGGGCCCCACCTCACCAAGGGCGGCAGTAAACGGCCCTTTTACTGCCGCAGGCAGCCCGAAACCTAGGGATCCCGGCTTCTGCCACGCCCCGCGGCGGCGGTGACTCCGACGCGTTTACTGCCACCAGGGAAGAACTGATGACCGCCGAAAGCGTCCAACGACGGCGACCTCTGCGGGATGGCGCTATGCGGCTTCGTTGGTGCGAGCGATGATGGAGACCGTGCACCCCTCCGGGTTCGAGCCCATGCTTGCGTCGACCAGCAGGCGCCTTGACGGTGATGGCTGGGCCTTCGAGCCCAAGCTCGACGGCTGGCGGGCCATCGTCCATGTTCTGGACCATGGCGTCGCCGTCTACAGCCGGCCGGGGCGGGAGATTACCGAGTCGGTCCCTCAACTGAGCGCCCTCACCAAAATTGTCCCGGCCGGCACGGTCCTCGACGGCGAGCTCGTTGCCGGCAGTGGCCGCTCCTCGACCTTCTACCAGCTATCGCCGACGCTCGGTCGCCGGTCGACGACGGTGACGTTCGCCGCCTTCGACCTCCTGGCCGTCGACGGCTGCAGTCTCGTCTGGCGGTCGTACGAGGAGCGACGTCGGCTTCTCGGCGACGTGCTGCGACCAGCGCCGGGGTGGTGCGTGGTGCCTGCCTGGACGCATGTCGAGGTCTCCGACCTCCTCGCTGCCTGCGAGCTCGAGGGCGTCGAGGGCCTGGTCGCCAAGCGGGTGCGGTCCCGGTACCGTCCCGGCCGCCGCAGCCCGGACTGGGTGAAGAGGAAGTGCGACGGCTGGTACCGCGACCATGCTCCTCGGCGCCAGCCAGGCGGCTGGGCCACGGCGCCTGAACCGGCTTTAGCGGGGCGGCGAGGTCCCGACGCCGCCGGCGTAGGCTCGAACGAGGAGGGGCACCCGAGCGGCCCAGCAGCAGGTGCGAGCACCTCGACCGGGCGGTAGGGGGAATCTCGCTCGCCGGCGAGGACGCGCAGCTGGCCTCGGCTGTGGACGGTGGCCCCCCATGGAGCCGGATGGTCGTCGCCGAACACCATCGAGGACCCGAGGGGGAAAGAGCCAGGCGGCGGCGAAGCCGAGAAGCAGCACCACCGACGCAAGGATTGAGAGCACGGCCCGGACGGTATCGACGAGGTCCTGCGAGTCCGGGCATCCGGCCTCCCGAGGCCCCGTTGCGCCCAAGCCGGTCAGGCGGGGAGGCCGACGGCCTCCGGGTCATCGACGGGAACCCCTCGGCCGACGCTCAAGATGGCGTCGAAGAACAGCCGCGGCCGCCCCCACAACGAGTTCACGAAGATCGAGCTGACGCTCAAAGCCATCGCCACCATCGCCCATACCGGGTAGACGAGCCCGGTCGTGGCCAGCGGGATGCCGATGCCGTTGAAGAGGAAGGCCAACGTGACGTTCTGCTTGGTCTTGCGGTAGCTGTAGCGGCTGATCTCCCGGGCTCGCAGGATCGAGGCGAGTCGGTTCCCGACGATCACGATGTCGGCGGACTCGATGGCGATGTCGGTCCCCGCCCCCATGGCCACGCCGACGTCGGCCTGCATGAGCGAGGGGGCGTCGTTGATGCCGTCGCCCACCATCGCCACCCGGCCGTGTCGCTGGAGCTCGCGGATCACGTCGGCCTTCTCGTTCGGCAGCATGCCGGCGTGGACCTGATCGATCCCGAGCTCGGCCGCGACCCGGCCGGCGGCCCGCTCGTTGTCACCGGTGACGAGCACCGGCCGGATGCCGGCCCGCCCCATGGCCGCCACCGCGTCCGCCGCGTCGGCCCGAAGGCGGTCGTCGAAGGCGATCACACCCAGCAGCG
>JBKHXX010000081.1:0-28738 GCA_046565765.1 Acidimicrobiia bacterium
TGTCGGCCCGGGCCCGGCACAGGTCCCGCACCGCCTCCTCGGCCGGCGCCGGCACCCGCACCGCCGAGAGCTGGCCGGCCCGAAACAGCAGCGCCAGGCGCCGGGCGTCACGGCGGTCGGTCTTCACCCGCAGGCCCGGGGCGGTGGGGATCAGCGACGGGGCGATCACCTCGCAGCGCATGCCCGCGGACCGCAGGAGCCGGGCCAGCTCATAGCCGGTGGGGCCCGCCTCATAGCAGGCCCAGACCCCGCCCGGGTTGGGGAACCGCCCCACCAGCCGGCGCACCGACTCGGGGTCAGCGTTGATCTTGTCGACTGCCGGGCTGTCGGAGCCCGGCTCCAGGATCGCCGCGGAGATGGTGTTGGCGTGCACGTCCATTGCGAGGACGCGTGCTTGAGGGGGAACATGGATCAACACGGCCGGCTCCTTCTTCCGTATGTGGCTCGGTCCGCCTCATGGTGGGCAATCCACGCAAGATGCGGAACGGGCCGGCCGTTCCATACTCACTGAGACGGTGTCAGTCCTTCTCAGGGGCCAGGGGCTCCTGGGCCTGGAGGACGGCCAGGTCCTCGACTCCCGCCACCCCGATCTGGCCGGCCCGGTAGCGCCGGCGCTGGCGCATCTCCAGCCAGCGGGCCAGGCGGCTGAGGGCGAAGTTCACGACGATGTACATGGCCGCGGCCACGACCAGCGACTGGAGTGGGTTGAGGAAGAACTCCCCGTTGACCCGGGCCCGGCGCAGCAGCTCCTCGTACCCGATGGCCGCGCCCAGCGACGTGTCCTTCAGGAGCGTGACCAGCTGGCTGACGATGGCGGGGACCATCCGCCGCGCCGCCTGGGGGACCACCACCAGCAGCATCGACTGCCAGTAGGTCATGCCCAGGGAGGAGGCCGCCTCGCTCTGGCCCCGGTCGAGCGACAGGATGCCCGCTCGGAAGATCTCCCCCAGGACGGCGCCGTTGTAGATGACCAGGGCGAGGGTCAGGGCGCCGAAGCCGGAGATGTCCACCCCGTACCGGGGAAGGCCGAGGTAGGAGAAGAAGACCAGGAGGACGAGGGGAACGCCGCGGAAGAACTCCACGTAGGCCGCCGCCGCCCAGCGCACGGGGCGGGCCCGAGACAGCCGGGCCAGGGCCATCACAGCCCCGATCAGCATGGCGCCGGCCATGGCGATCAGGGCCACCTTGATGGTGGTCAGCAGGCCGAGCAGGTAGAACCGCCACACCGGCCACTGCCTGAACATCTCCCAGCGGGTCTCGTCCAGCTGCCCCCGCTCGGAGAGCCGCCCCAAGGCCACGACGAGGGCGGCCACCAGCAGCACCCCGAAGACCGCCGACGCCACCACGGTCAGCCGGCGCCCCCGGGGGCCGAGGGCGTCGGCCACGAAGGGGGCGGTCACCGCTTGATCGCCACCTTGCGCTCCAGCCAGCCCAAGGCCACCCCGGACGGGATGGTCATGAGCAGGTAGGCGGCCGCCGCTCCCAGGTAGGCGGGGATGAAGCGGGCGCTGGCGGTGCCGACCCGCTCGGCCGCGGCGGTCAGCTCGGGCACGGCGATCACCACCGCCAGCGAGGAGTTCTTGATGAGGGCGATGAAGATGCCGCCGAGGGGGGCGACCACGGTGCGCAGGGCCTGGGGCAGCACGACGATGCGCAGCAGCCCGGGGAACGTGAGCCCGATCGAGCGGGCCGCCTCGACCTGGCCTCTCGCCACCGCGTTGATCCCCGACCGCACCGTCTCGGCCACGAAGGTGGCGGTGTAGGCGGTGAGCACGACGATGGCCGACGTGTAGAAGGAGTAGGTGAAGCCCAGGCTCGGGAACCCGAAGACGAACAGGAACATGAGCACGAGCAGGGGCGTGTTGCGCACCAGCTCCACGTAGGTGGCCGACACCCACCGCAGCGGCGGCACCGGGCTCACCCGCATCGCCGCCACCAGGGTGCCGAAGACGAGCGCCATGGCGAACGAGTAGACGCTCAGCTCAGCCGTCCGCCGCATCCCCTCCAGATAGACGTCGAGGTTCTCGGTGATGACGTCCACGCCGGCCCCGCCCCGGTCGGAACGCCGTCAGTCCTCCTGCGGGCCGACGAAGCGGCCCGCAGGAGAGACGAACGGACCGGTCACGCGTAGCGGTCGACAGCGGGCGGGGTGGGCGTGGGGATGCCCAGCCGGCCCAGGGTGGCCTCGAACGCCCGGGCCCACGAGCCGTCCCGGTAGATCTGCTCGAGGCGGTCGTTGATGAAGGTCCGGAAGGCGGTGTCGCCCTTCTTCAGGCCGATGCCGTAGGGCTCGTCGGTGAACTTGTTGCCGACGATCTTGAACTCGGTGGGCGAGGCTGCCACGAATCCGAGCAGGATCGAGTTGTCGGTGCTCACCGCCTGGACCCGGCCGTCACGCAGGGCCGAGACGCAGTCGGAGTACTGGTCGAAGAGCGTGAGCTGGGCCTGGGGCGCGACCCGCTCCAGGTTGGCGGCCGGGGTCGAGTTCCGGACGCTGCACACGTTCTTGCCGGCAAGGTCGTTGACGCCCCGGATCGAGTTGTCGTTGGTCTTGACCAAAATGTCCTGGCCGGCCACGTAGTAGGGCCCGGCGAAGTCGATCCGCTGCTTGCGGGCGTCGTTGATGGTGTAGGTGGCGACGACGATGTCGGATGTGCCGTTCTCGATGAACAGCTCCCGGTTGGGGGTGGTCGACTCGACGAACTCGATCTTGTTGCCCAGCGTCTCGGGAGTGCCGCCGAAGATCCCCACCGCGATCAGCTTGGCGATCTCCACGTCGAACCCCTCGACCTGGTTGTTGAGGGGGTTCTTCTGGCCCAGGCCGGGCTGGTCGAACTTGGTCCCCACGACGATCTTGCCCTTCTGCTGAAGGGCGGCCATCGTCGTGCCCGCCTGGAACTGGGGCACGGGCGCGGCCGTGGTGTTGGGTCTGTCCTGCGTCTCCTCGGAGTCGTCGTCGCTGTCGCCGCAGGCGGCCGCCACCATCATCAGGGTCAGCAACAGGGGTAGGAATGCCCACCCGCGTCTACGCATCTCGTTTTCCTTTCTCAGTGAGCGAGGATCTTCGACAGGAAGTTGCGGGCCCGCTCGGTGTCGGGACGCTCGAAGAACTGCTCGGGCGTGGCCAGCTCCACGATCCTGCCGCCGTCCATGAACGCCACTCGGCGGGCCGCCTGGCGGGCGAACCCCATCTCGTGGCTCACGACCACCATGGTCGTGCCCTCCTGGGCCAGCTCGATCATGACGTCGAGCACTTCCTTGATCATCTCAGGGTCCAGTGCGGAAGTGGGCTCGTCGAACAGCATGAGCTTGGGCCCCATGGCCAGGGCGCGGGCGATGGCGGCCCGCTGCTGCTGGCCGCCCGACAGCTCGGCGGGGTAGCGGTCGGCCTTCTCGGCGATCCCCACCCGTTCGAGCAGCTTCATCCCCCGTTCCCGGGCCTCCTCCTTGGACAGCTTGCGGACCTTGACAGGTCCCAGGGTCACGTTCTGGAGGACGGTCTTGTGGGCGAACAGGTTGAAGGACTGGAAGACCATGCCGACGTCGGCCCGCAGCCGGGCCAGGGCCTTGCCCTCCTCGGGCAGCGGCTGGCCGTCGACGGTGATCCTGCCGCTGTCGATGGGCTCCAGGCGGTTGATGGTGCGACAGAGCGTGGACTTGCCCGAGCCGGACGGACCGACGACGACGAGCACCTCGCCCCGCTGGACGTCGAGATCGACGTCGTCGAGGGCGTGGACGTCGCCGAAGTGCTTGTTGACCTTCTCCAGCACGACGAGCGCCCTGGCAGAAGAGCCGTTCCCGTCCTGCTTCGGTGCCGGTTGTGAGTCCCCCAACGTGCTCATCCCGAGGGTAACGCACCGCCGCGGTTAGCTACCGGCACCCGTTCCGGTCGCGGGGACGTGGCCGCCCTTCCCAGCAGAGCCACCACGACGATCACCAGGCCGCCGGCCACCGCCGCCGCCAGCCGCCGGCGGGCGGCGTTCTCACAGGCGTTGGCCCGGGCCAGCTCGTGGAGGCTGGTGTCCCGGGGCTCGACGTCGAGGCTGCGCACGGGGGAGCCGCACACCGCGTTGGTGGGGGGCGGCGACAGCTCGGGATCGAGCTCCCGCAGCCTCAGCAGCGGGTCGTCGCCGAAGCGCACGGTCACCGGCACGAGGGCGAACACGACCGCCACCACCACCCCGACCATGCCCAGCGCCAGCCAGAGCTTCCGGGGCAGGGCCAGGTTGAGCGGAGGTGCGGGGTTACCGGGAACCGAGCTCTCCGATGATCTCGGGGCGGCGGGTGATCGACCGGGCGTCCTGGAGGCGCTGGGCCAGGGCCGGCGGGTCGTACCCGAAGGCCCCCGCCGGGAACATGACCGAGTCGGTCGTCGAGCGGACCTCGACGGAACCGTCGTGCACGGCGATCTCTTCGATCCACTCCCAGCGGATGGCGGTGCGCTGGTCGCCGGGCCCGTTGACGGAGACGCCGTGGAGGTCGACGCGGAGCAGCAGTTTGGGGCCGAAGCGCCGCGGGCGCATCACGTGCTCGGCGACCCGTTGCAGCACGCCGGGAACTGTACAAGGCGCCCCCGGGCGCAGCCGCTCCTACGCTCCCAGGCCGTCGATGCGGTACCCCCGGCCGGCCACGGCCTGCACCGCGGCCCCGGCCCGGCCCAGGCGGCGGCGGAGCCGGCCCACGGTCACCTCCAGCACGTGCGGGTCGGCGTCGACCGATCCCCACACCCGCTCGAGCAGCGTCGCCCTGGGCACCACCGCCCCGCCGGCGGCGACCAGCGCCTCGAACACGGCCCGCTCCCGAGGGGTGAGGTCGGCGCGGGCCCCGTCGACCGCCACCACCGACCCCTGCACCACGACCGGGCAGCCGGCCAGGGTGAACGCCCGGCGCTCGGCTTCGAAGTGGTCGCTCAGGGCCCGTACCAGCAGACCCAGGCGGCCGACCGACGGCGCGAGGGGCGATTCGATGCCCTCCTTCATCGCCCCCTCGGCGCACACCGGGCCCACGCACGCCACCACGACCCGCTCGTTGCACACGCTGCGCAGCTCCTCGGCCACCCCGTGCCCGCCGGCGATGGTGAAGAGGTTGTGCACGGCGGGGGCGCTGGTGAAGGTGATGGCGTCGACCCGACCGTCACAGGCGGCCTCGACCAGGCGGAGCACGGGGCCGGTGTCGTCGGGCAGCCGCCACCGGTAGACCGGCACCTCCACCACGGTGGCGCCCGCCGCCCGCAGGGCCGAGGTGGGCTCGGGGTTGGGCATGCCGTACTCCTGCACCACCACCCGCTTGCCGTCGAGGTGCTCGGCCAGCACCAGTTCGACGAGGGCGTCCATCTGCTCGGTGGCCGACCGCGCCCACACCTCCAGCCCCGCGGCCGACACGGTGGCGGCCGCCTTGGGCCCGCGAGCCACGATCCTGGCCCCGGCCAAGGCGGCGGCCAGCTCGTCGGCCACGCCCCACGTGGCCGCCGCCTCCATCCACGCCCGCATGCCGATGCCGGTGGTGGCCACCACGTAGTCGGGCGGCTCGTCGAGCACGGAGCTGGTGGCGCGCCGGAGCTCGTCGTCGGACGCCAGGTACATCGTCGTCATGGTGGGCCCGTGGAGGACCGACGCTCCTCGCCGCTCGAGCAGCTCGGCCTGCTCCTGCCACCGGCGGTCGGCGGTGATCCCCACCACGAACCCGTCGAGGGGGCGAAGGGTCATGTCACCAACGATTGTCGGCGCGGTCTGTGAACGACCGGTATGGCAACTGTTTCACGGCCGGGAACTGGTCCTGTACCCGATCTGACCTCACAGGCGTCGCTCCCCTGGGTGAGCGGTTCGACACCATGCGTTTACCCCCGCGCAACCGCCGGAACACAGGCGACCGCTTGGCTTGACCCGTGGAGCGTCGCACCCTGGTCGTGGCCGGCAACGGCATGGTCGGCCACAAGCTGCTGGAGATCCTCGTCGAGCGGGGGGCCGCCGCCGAGTGGGACATCGTCACGTTCTGCGAGGAGCCCCGCCCCGCTTACGACCGGGTGGGCCTCAGCTCGTTCTTCACCGGCACGTCGGCCGAGGAGCTGTCCCTCGTCGCCCCCGGCTTCTTCGAAGCCGTGGGGCTCACCCTGCACGTGGGCGACGCGGTGGGGTCGATCGACCGTGAGGCAGGCGAGGTCGTGTCGACCAAGGGCGTGCGGGTCCCGTACGACGCCCTGGTGCTGGCCACCGGCTCCTACCCGTTCGTGCCCCCGATCCCCGGGAGGGACGCGGCCGGCTGCTTCGTGTACCGCACCATCGAGGACCTCGAGGCGATCCGGGCGGCGGCCGCGACGGCCCGGGTGGGGGCGGTCGTCGGAGGTGGCCTCCTCGGGCTGGAGGCGGCCAACGCCCTGCGCAGCCTGGGCCTGGAGACCCACGTGGTCGAGTTCGCCACCCGCCTCATGCCGCTGCAGATCGACGACGGAGGTGGGGCGGCCCTGCGTCGACGCATCGAGGAGCTGGGCGTGGTGGTGCACACCGGCGCCGCCACCGGCGAGATCGTGGCGGGAGACGACGGGCGGGTGCGGGGCATGCGCTTCTCCACCGGCCACGACGAGCTGGCCGCCGACCTGGTCGTCTTCTCCGCCGGCATCCGCCCCCGTGACGAGCTGGCCCGGGCCGCCGGACTGGACGTGGGCGAGCGGGGCGGGGTGGTGGTCGACGACGCCTGCCGCACGTCCGACCCGCGCATCTTCGCCATCGGCGAGTGCGCGCTGGCCCAGGGGCGGGTGTGGGGGCTGGTCTCGCCCGGTTACCAGATGGCCCGGGTGGTGGCCGACCGCATCCTCGGGGGCGAGGCGGTGTTCGCCGGCGCCGACCTGTCCACCAAGCTCAAGCTGCTGGGAGTGGACGTGGCCAGCTTCGGCGACGCCTTCGGCACCACGCCCGGCTCGGAGTCGATCACCTTCGACGACCCCGTGGCCGGCGTCTACAAGAAGCTGGTCGTGGGCCCACCCACCGGCCGCAGGGGGACCCGCCCGGTCGTCGGGGGTGTGCTCGTCGGCGACGCCTCGATGTACCAGCTCCTGGTGCAGATGGCCAGGGGCGACATGCCGACTCCCGAGTGCCCCGAGGACCTCATCCTCCCCCAGCGGGCCGCCGACCCGGCCGGCGGGCCCACTCTGGGCGTGGCCGGGCTGGCCGACGCGGCCACCGTCTGCTCCTGCAACGGCGTGGCCAAGTCCGACGTGTGCTCGGCCATCGCCGGCGGCGCCCTCGACGTGGGGGCGGTCAAGGCCTGCACCCGGGCGGGGACCGGTTGCGGGGGCTGCGTGCCCCTCGTCACCGAGCTGCTCAAGGCGGAGATGGCCAAGGCGGGCCTGGCCGTGAACGACGACCTGTGCGAGCACTTCGCCTACTCCCGCCGGGAGCTGTTCGACCTGGTGCGGGTGCAGCGGCTCAGCTCGTTCTCCGAGGTGCTGGCCGCCCACGGCTCCGGCCGCGGCTGTGAGATCTGCAAGCCGGCGGTGGCGTCCATGCTCGCCTCCCTCACCAACGGCTACATCCTCGACGGCGAGCAGGCCGCCCTCCAGGACACCAACGACCACTTCCTGGCCAACCTCCAGCGCGACGGCACGTACTCGGTCGTGCCCCGGGTGCCGGGCGGGGAGATCACCCCCGACCAGCTCATCGCCATCGGCCACATCGCCAAGGACTTCGGTCTCTACACCAAGATCACCGGCGGCCAGCGCATCGACATGTTCGGCGCCCGGGTCGACCAGCTCCCGCTTATCTGGCGGCGGCTGGTCGACGTGGGCATGGAGTCGGGGCACGCCTACGGCAAGGCCCTGCGCACGGTGAAGTCCTGTGTGGGCCGCACGTGGTGCCGGTTCGGGGTGCAGGACTCGACCGCCCTGGCCATCCGCCTGGAGCTGCGCTACCGGGGGCTGCGGGCGCCTCACAAGCTGAAGTCGGCGGTGTCGGGGTGCGTGCGGGAGTGCGCCGAGGCACAGAGCAAGGACTTCGGGGTCATCGCCACCGAGAAGGGCTGGAACGTGTTCGTGTGCGGCAACGGCGGCGCCCGGCCTCAACACGCGGCGCTGCTGGCGTCGGACCTCGACGAGGAGACGGTCGTCCGCTACCTCGACCGCTTCCTGATGTTCTACATCCGCACCGCCGACCGCCTGGAGCGCACGTCGGTGTGGTTCAACAAGCTCGAGGGCGGGATCGACTACCTGCGGCGGGTCGTGATCGACGACGCGCTGGGCATCTGCGCCGAGCTGGAGGCCGACATGGCCCACCACGTCGCCACCTACGAGTGTGAGTGGAAGGCGACGATCGAGGACCCCGAGCGGGTGCGGCGGTTCCGCACGTTCGTGAACTCCGAGGCCGCCGATCCCAACGTCGTGTTCGTCACCGAGCGCGGCCAGCCCCGCCCCGCCTACGACCACGAGAAGCCCGTGCCCCTGACAGGAGGCGTCCGATGACCCTGCTCGAACCCGGCCTGCGTGGCCCGAACGCCACGGCAGCCACCTGGAGCGGCGTGTGCGCCTTCGACGAGCTGCTCCCGGAGCGGGGCGTCTGCGCCCTGGTCGGAGGCGAGCAGGTGGCCATCTTCCTGGTCGGGAGCGAGCTGTTCGCGCTGTCCAACCACGACCCGTTCAGCCGGGCGAACGTCCTGTCGCGCGGCATCGTCGGGTCCAAAGGGGAACTGCTGAAGGTCGCCTCGCCCGTCTACAAGCAGAACTTCGACCTCCGGACCGGCGTGTGCCTGGACGACCCGGACGTCGTGGTGCCCACCTACCCGGTGCGGGCGCTCGACGGGAGGGTGGAGGTGGCCCTCCCGGGATGACCGTGCTGGAGCAGCCGATCGCCTTCACGCGGCCGCCGCAGCGTTCCACCAGTCGACCCGAGCTGCTCCCGCTCCGGGACGGGGAGCAGTACCGGTTCACCTTCGCCATGGAGGCGTGCGTGGGCTGCCACTCCTGCGAGGTGGCGTGCGCCGAGCAGAACGACACGCCGGTGGAGGCGGGCTGGCGGCGGGTCGGCGAGCTGGAAGGCGGGTCGTTCCCCGACACCCGCCGCTTCAGCCTGTCGATGGCCTGCAACCACTGCGTGGAGCCGACGTGCCTGTCCGGCTGCCCGACCAGCGCCTACGAGAAGCTGGGCAACGGGGTCGTCGTGCACCACGCCGACGACTGCATCGGCTGCCAGTACTGCATCTGGAACTGCCCCTACGAGGTGCCGGTCTTCAACCCGGTGCGCAAGATCGTGTCGAAGTGCGACCTGTGCCGGCCCCGGCTGGAGGCCGGCCAGAGCCCGGCGTGCGTGCTGGCCTGCCCCACCCGGGCCATCGGCGTGGAGCCGGTGGACGTGGCCGCGTGGCGGGCCGACCACGCCGCCGCCGACGCCCCGGGCCTGCCCCCGGCCGACATCACCCTCTCCACCACCCGGGTGGTGGTCCCCGAGGACATGCCGGTGGGGCTGACGGCGGCCAACGAGCGTCCCGTCCAGCCCGAGCACCCCCACTGGCCGCTGATCGTCCTAACCCTGCTGACGCAACTGTCGCTGGGGACGGTGGCCGCCACCGTCCTGCTCCAGGCGGTGGGCGCCCGGGGGCTGGAGGGAGCGGCCGTGGGCGCCTTCCTCGCCGGCTTCGCCGCCCTGGGCGCCTCCCTGTTCCACCTGGGGCGGCCCACCCGGGCGTTCAAGGCCCTGCGCAACCTGCGCACGTCGTGGCTGAGCCGGGAGGTGGCCTGGTTCGGGGTGTTCTCCGTGCTCTCCTTCGCCTACGCCGCCTCGGGTCCAGCCCTGGCACTGGGGCTCGCCGCGGCTGCGGCCGGCATCGCCGGCGTGCACGCCAGCGCCCGGCTGTACCTGGTGCCCGCCCGGCCGGTGTGGAACTCGGGGCGCACACCCGCCGCCTTCTTCGCAACCGCCGCCGCCACCGGCCCGCTGCTGGCGCTCCTGTGCCTCGACCGGGGCCGCCTGGCCCCGGCATGGGCCTGGGCCCTCCTCGGCCTGGCGGGGGCGGGCAGCGTCGCCCAGGTGGCGGTGCAGGCGTTCCTGCTGCGGGCGGTGCGCAGGCGCCACGACCGCCAGCACCGGGGCACGGCCGAGCTGCTGGCGGGCCGGTTCGAGACCCTGTTCCACGCCCGCCTGGCAGCCGCCGCGGCGGGGCTCGCCCTGCTCGTCTTCACCGCCATGGCACCCCTCGGTGGGGCGGCGTCGGGCGGACGGCTGGCCACGGCCACGGTGGTGATCGCCCTGGGGGAGCTGGCCGGCCGGTACCTGTTCTACGTCACCGTCGTCCCCTACCGGGTGGCGGGGAGCTTCTTCCGGTGAGCTACCGGCCCGACGCGGTCGGAGGCGTGATGAACGCCACCCGCCGCCCCGACCGGTGGGTCCGCACCACCTGCGGCTACTGCTCGGTGGGCTGCGGCATGCTGCTGGGCGTCAGGGGCAACGAGGCGGTGGCCGCCATGGGGGACCCCGACCATCCCGTCAACACCGGCCGGCTGTGCCCCAAGGGCCTGGCCGAGCACCACATCCTGGCCGCCGAGGGACGCCTGACCACACCGCTGGTGGACGGCCGGCCGGCGTCGTGGGACGTCGCCCTGGGCACCATGGTCGGCGGCTTCCGCCGCCTGCTCGACGAGCACGGGCCCGACGCGGTCGCCGTGATCTCAACCGGCCAGCTGGTGACGGAGGAGTTCTACACCCTCGGCAAGCTGGTACGGCTGGGACTGGGCCTGCGCCACCACGACGGCAACACCACCCTGTGCATGTCGAGCGCGGTGGCGGGCTACAAGCGCAGCTTCGGCAGCGACGGCCCCCCGGGCTGCTACGACGACCTCGACGCGGCCGACTGCATCCTGCTGGTCGGGGCCAACATCGCCGACAACCATCCCCTGCTCGCGCCCCGGGTGCTCGAGAACCGCGACGCCACCGTCGTGGTGGTCGACCCCCGGGTGACCAAGACGGCGGCCATGGCCGACCTCCACCTGCCGGTCCGGCCGCGGACCGACATCACCCTGCTCAACGGGATGATCAAGCTGCTGATCGACGAGGGCCTCGTCGACCTCGGCTACGTCGCCCGCCACACCGAGGGCTACGAGGCGCTGGCCGCCCACGTGGCGCCCTACGACCTGGAGCGGGTGGCGGCCGAGACCGGCCTCGACGCCGACCTCATCCGCCGGGCCACAGTCGCCTTCGGCACCGCCGAGCGGGCATTCGTGGGCTGGACGATGGGCGTCAACCACTCCGTCCAGGGGACGGAGACGGTCACCCTGCTCAACACCCTGTGCCTGCTCACCGGCAACATCGGCAGGCCGGGAGCGGCGCCCATGTCGATCACCGGCCAGTGCAACGCCATGGGCGTGCGGGAGGCGGGTGGCACCGCCTCCCTGCCCGGCTACCGGTCCTACGACGACGCCGCCGACCGGGCCGAGCTGGCCGCCCTGTGGGACGTCCCCCTGGAGCGCATCCCGTCGGCCCGGGGCCGGGCGTACCCGGACATCATCGACGGGGTCCTGGACGGGACCATCAGGGGCCTCTGGATCGTGGCCACCAACCCGCCCGTCTCCTTCCCCAACCGCGGGCGGCTGGAGCGGGCGCTGCGCCACCTCGACCTCCTGGTCGTGCAGGACGGGTTCGAGACGCCGACCACGGCGCTGGCCGACGTGGTCCTGCCCGCCGCCATCTGGGGCGAGAAGGACGGCACCTACACCAACTCCGAGCGCCGGGTGTCCCGCGTGCGCAAGGCGGTGGAACCGCCCGGCCAGGCCCGCTCCGACTTCGACATCTTCCTGGCCGTGGCCCAGCAGGCCGGCGTGCGCGACGACCTCTACCCCGGTTGGACCGGGCCCGAGGACGCCTTCGAGGAGTGGCGGCGGGTGTCGGCGGGACGGCTGTGCGACTACCGCCCGATCAGCTGGGCCTCGCTGGACGAGGCGGGCAGCGCCCAGTGGGGCGGGCCCCGCCTCTACGGGGACGGCCGGTTCCCCACGCCCGACGGGAAGGCCCGGCTGTGGTGCGTGTCGCCCCAGCCCATCTCCGACGCGGTCGACGAGCGGTTCCCGTTCCTCCTCAACACCGGGCGCACGGTGGAGCACTGGCACACCCGTACCAAGACCGGCCGGGTGGCGGTCCTCGAGTCCCTGGCGCCCGAGGGGTGGGTCGAGGTCAACCCCGTCGATGCCCGGCGGTTGGGCGTGGGACCGGGCGACCGCGTCCGGCTCCTGTCCCGGCGGGGCATGGTCGAGGACGTGCCCGTGCGGGTGACGGCCACCGTGCGGGAGGGCGAGGTGTTCATGCCCTTCCACTACGACGAGCTGTGCGTCAACCGGCTCACCGTCGACGAGTTCGACCCGATCTCCCGTGAGCCCAACTACAAGCAGGCCGCCGTGCACCTGGAGGCGATGGCCATGTCCCGAAGGGAACGATGAATCGCGTCCTGCGCCTCGCCTCGCTGAAGGGCCGCTACCGCATCCTCCACGCCACCACCCTGGCCTTCTTCCTGTCGTTCGTGGTGTGGTTCAACTTCGCCCCGTTCGCCAAGGCCATCGGGGAGGAGCTGGGGCTCAGCGCCGCCCAGCTCGCCACCCTCGGCCTGTGCAACCTGGCCCTCACCGTCCCGGCCCGGCTGCTGGTGGGGGTGCTGCTCGACCGCTTCGGGCCCCGGCGGCTGTTCGCCGGTCTGCTGGTGGCGGCGGTGGTGCCGAACACCGTCTTCGCCCTGGCCCAGTCGTTCCCGGTCCTGGCCCTCTCCCGCATGGCGGTGGGCATCGTGGGCGCCGGCTTCGTGGTCGGCATCCGCATGGTGTCGGAGTGGTTCGAAGCCGAGGAGATCGGCACCGCCGAGGGCGTGTACGGCGGGTGGGGCAACTTCGGCTCGGCCGCCGCCGCCCTCGCCCTCCCGGGCGCCGGGCTCCTCTTGGCCGACGGGCCGGCCGCGTGGCGGTGGGCGGTGGGGCTCTCCGGCGTCGTGGCCGCCGCGTACGGGGTGGTCTACCTGTTCCTCGTGCGGGACACACCCGACGGGCGGACGTTCGAGCGACCGCGCCGCCAGGGTGCGCTGGAGGTGGCGAGCCGGCCGGCGGTGGTCGGTCTGGTGCTGCTCCAGGGACCGGTGGTGGGCGTGCTGGCGCTGGTCGCCCACCGGGTCGAGCGGGTCGGCGTGATCGGCCGGGGCACGCTCCACGTGGTCTGGGCCGCCTGCGCGGTGCTGGGCGCGTACCTGGTGGCGAAGGTGGTGCTGGTGAACCGCCCGGCGCTGGCTCGCCGGTCGGGTGGGGAGGAGGGCTACAGCTTCGCGTCGGTGGTTCTCCTGTCCCTCGCCTACTTCGTGACGTTCGGCGCCGAGCTGACCGTCGTCTCCCTGCTGCCCACGTTCTTCGCCGACACCTTCGGGCTCAGCGTCGCCGCCGCCGGCGCGGCGGGATCGGCCTTCGCCTTCACCAACCTCGTCACCCGTCCCGGCGGCGGTCTGGCCTCGGACCTGCTGGGGCGGCGCCGAGCCACCCTGGTCGCCCTCCTCTCGGGCACCGCGGTCACCTTCGGGGTGCTCTCCGCCCTGTCGGCGGCCTGGCCGCTGGCCGCAGGGGTGGCGCTGGTGGCGCTGGCGTCCGTATTCGTGCAGGGCGGCAACGGCGCGGTGTTCGCCATGGTCCCGCTGGTGCGCCGGCAGGTGAGCGGGCAGATCGCCGGTATCGCCGGGTCCTACGGCAACATCGGGGGGGTGCTGTTCTCGTCGGTGCTGTTCTTCACCATGGACGACGCCCACCCGGCGGGCAACACCCAGCTCTTGTTCCTCACCATCGCCGGCGCGGCGGCGGTGGTGGCCGTGCTGTGCAAGCGGCTGCCCGACCTCGGCAGCCAGGTGCCGGACGTGCACATCGCGCCGCCGAGCCCTGTGCGGGCCTCGACCCTGGCCGTTCACCGGTTGGCAACGGAGGCAACACACCCGTCCGCTTGACTGCCCGGCATGACCACCGGGTGCCACCGCCGTACGTTCCTCTTGGGCGCCGGGGCGGCGGCCCTCGGCGGCCTCCTCGCCGGCTGCGGGTCGGGCGGCAGCTCGTCCACCGCCGCCGGAGGATCGGGCGGCCGGACGGCCCGGGGCTCCCGCAAGGTGCGGCTCGGCTTCATCGCCCTGACCGACGCGTCGTCGATCATCCTGGCCAAGGAGCTGGGCTACTTCGCCGAGCGCGACCTCGACGTGGAGGTCCTCAAGCAGGCCTCGTGGCCGGCCACCCGCGACGCCCTGCTCAACCACCAGATCGACGGCTGCCACGGGCTGTACACGCTGCCCTTCTCGGTGGCGACCGGCATCGGCGGCAACAGCACCCGGGACCTGCGGGTGGCGATGATGCTCAACAACAACGGCCAGGCCATCAGCCTGAGCAAGGACTACGCCGCCATCGGCTACGGGGACCCCACCAAGGCCAAGGCGCTGCTCGAGAGCCGGGACGCGCCCGCCATGGCCATGACCTTCCCGGGCGGCACCCACGACCTGTGGCTGCGCTACTGGCTCCTGGCGACCAAGGCCAATCTCGCCAACGTCAAGATCAGCCCCGTCCCGCCCGCGCAGATGGTGCAGAACATGAGCGTCGGCAACGTCGACGGCTACTGCGTCGGCGAGCCGTGGGGGGCGGTGGCCGTACAGCAGGGCATCGGGTTCACCCACGTGGCCAGCCAGGACATCTGGCTCAACCACCCCGAGAAGGCGCTGGTAGTGACCCAGAGGTTCGCCACCGAGCAGCGGGACGCGTTGAAGGACGTGATGGGAGCGGTCCTCAAGGCGAGCCAGTGGCTGGACGACCCGGCCAACCGGTCCAAGGCGGCCGACACGGTCGCCCCGGAGAACTACATCAACGCACCCGCCGGCGACATCCGGGGCCGGTTGACCGGCGTCTACGACCTCGGCGGCGGTCTCGGGACCAAGGACTTCAAGGGCGAGCAGATGCAGTTCTTCCGCGGCGGGCAGGTCAACTTCCCGCGCCGCGGCCACATGGTCTGGGCCCTGTCGCAGTACGTGCGCATGGGCCTGCTGAAGGAGAGCCCGCCGTTCCAGGAGCTGGCCGACCAACTGGTGATGACCGACCTGTACGCCGAGGTGGCGGCGGCCGAGGGCGTCCCCGTACCCGACGACGACATGGCTCCCTTCGAGCTCGGTCTCGACCGCTCCACGTTCGACCCCCGCACCCCCGACCAGGAGGCCAAGCGACTGTGACCCTGCTGAAGAACCTCGAGGTGGACGGCGGAGCCGGCGCCGCCGCCCCGCACGTCCCGCCGCCCGGTCGGGTTGCGGCCCGGGGCGGTCCGAGCTGGGTGGCCGCGGCAGTGTCGACGGTGGGGGCCGGCATCGCCGGGCTGGCGGTGCTGGTGGGGCTGTGGGGGGTGGCCGCTTCGTCGGTGAGGGAGCTCCCCTCCCCCGCCGACACGTTCAGCCAGCTGTGGGCGCTGCTCTCCTCGCCCTTCTACGACAACGGTCCCAACGACAAGGGGATCGCCGTGCAGCTCGCCGCCTCGCTCACGAGGGTGTTCAAGGGATTCGGGCTGGCCGCCGTGGTGGGCGTGCCCTTCGGGCTCCTGCTGGGCACGGGCAAGTGGGCGTGGCGGGCGGCCAACCCGGTGGTGCAGCTGCTGCGGCCCGTGTCACCGCTGGCGTGGTTCCCGATCTGGCTGGTGATCCTGAAAGACGCCCCGAAGGCGGCGGTGTGGGTGATCTTCGTCACCGCCCTGTGGCCGATCGTGATCAACACCGCGGCGGGGGCGGCGGCCGTGCCCCGGGACCACCGCAACGTGGCCCGGGTGTTCCGCTTCGGGCGCCTGGCCTACGTGCGCCACGTCGTGCTGCCCGACTCGCTGCCGGCCATCGTCACGGGGCTGCGCCAGTCGATGGGCGTGGCTTGGATGGTGATCGTGGCGGTGGAGATGCTGTCGGGCGGCACCGGGATCGGGTTCTTCGTCTGGGACTCGTACAACGCCCTGAACCTGGCCAAGGTCCTCTCCGCCATCCTGGTGATCGGGGCGGTCGGGCTGGTGCTCGACCTCCTGTTCCTCCGCCTCGGGCGGGCCGTCGCCGTCGAGAAGGGACGGGCATGAGCCTCGAGCTGGTCGACATCCGCAAGACGTTCACCAGCCGCAAGCGGCGCCAGGAGGTCCTCCGGGGCGTCGACCTGTGCGTCGAGGACGGCGAGTTCGTCTCGCTCATCGGCCACTCCGGCTGCGGCAAGTCGACCCTGCTGAACATCGCCGGCGGCCTGCTGCGGCCTGACTCGGGGCGGGTCGCCCTGGGCGGGGTGCCGGTCATCGGACCCGGCCCCGACCGGGCCATGGTGTTCCAGAACTACTCGCTGCTGCCCCGGCTGTCGATGATCGACAACGTGCGGGTGGCGGTGCGGGCGGCCCGGCCCCAGCGCAAGGGCGGCCGGCCTGCGTGGCCCGAACGCCGTGACCGGCGTGACGAGCTGGCCGAGCGCTACCTCACCGCGGTGGGCCTGTGGGAGCACCGCGACAAGAAGCCGGCCCAGGTATCGGGCGGCATGCAGCAGCGGGCGGCGGTGGCCCGGGCCTTCGCCGTCGAACCTCGCGTGCTCCTGCTCGACGAGCCGTTCGCGGCGGTCGACGCCCTCACCCGGGCCCGCCTCCAGGCTCAGCTCGTCGAGCTGTGGCAGAGCGGGAGCGAGACCGAGATCGTGGTGATGGTCACCCACGGCATCGACGAGGCCATCCTGCTGTCGGACCGGATCGTGGTGCTGGCCAACCCGCCCCACCCGTCGGTGGTGGACGTCATCCCCACCGAGCTGCCCCGGCCCCGCGACCGGGTGTCGGTGATCGACGACCCCCACTTCCGCCGGGTGCAGGAGCGGCTGATGAGCCTCCTCCTGCTGGAGACGCCCGAGCCCGTTGCGGTCTGACCCCGGCGACGACCTGCGGCGCCGCCGCCTGGTCGGTTACCGCCGGGCGGCGTGCTCGATGCAGTAGCGGGCCGCGGGCTTGGCCTCGAGGCGGGCCGGCGCGATCGGCTGGTTGCACGTCTCGCACAGCCCGAAGGCGCCCTGGTCGATCTTCTCGAGGGCGTGCTCGACCTCGGTCAACGTCTCACGCAGCGACCCGGCCAGGGCCTCCACCTCGCCCCGCTCCGCGGTCACCTGGCTGGAGTCGGCGAAGTTCTGGTCGAACTCCCCCTCCCCGAGCGCGGCGAGCTGGGAGACGAGGTTGTCCCGCTCCTGCTCCAAGGCCGCGCGAAGGTCGGCGAGGGTGGCGTCACTCATGGCGGACAAGCCTAGCGGCCTCCCCGCCGCTTGGCGCGGGGGTGGGCAGATTCGTACACCGAACGGAGGCGTTCGGTCGAGACGCGGGTGTACACCTGGGTGGTCGAGATGGAGGCGTGGCCCAGCAGTTCCTGGACCACGCGGATGTCGGCCCCGTGGTCGAGCATGTGGGTGGCGCACGAGTGGCGGAGCACGTGGGGCGTGAGCCGGTCCGCCAGGCCCACGCGCTCGCCGTAGTGGCGGACGACGCCCCACGCGCCCTGCCGGGATAGCCGGCCGCCCCGGGCGTTGAGGTAGACGGCGTCGGCGTCGGCGCGGCGCGCCCAGCGGGCGGGGACGAGGGCGCCTCGCCCCGCAGGCTCGAGCCACGCCCGCAGGGCACCTGCCGCCATGCGGCCCACCGGGACGACCCGCTCCTTGGACCCCTTGCCGAACGCCCGCAGGAGGCCGGCGTCGAGGTCGAGGTCGCCGAGGGAGAGGCTCACCAGCTCCGAGACCCGCAGCCCGCACCCGTAGAGGACCTCGAGGATGGCCCGGTCGCGGCGGGCCAGGGCCTCGTCCCCCGTCACTGCCCCCAGCAGGGCCGCCACCTCCTCCTCGGAGAGGGCCTTGGGCAGACCGGCGGGCACCCGGGGGCGCTCGACGTCCTCGGCCGGGTTGGCGCCGGCCAACCCCTCGTCCTCGCAGAACCGGTGGAGTGCCTTGATCGACACGAGGGCCCGGGCCACCGAGGCAGGGGCCCTGCCCGCCGCCCGCAGGAAGGCCAGGTAGTCCTCGATGACCCGATCGGTCACCCCCGACAGGTCGAGCTTCCGGCCACCCAGGAACTCGACGTAGGCGGTGAGGTCGCGCCGGTAGGCAGCGAGGGTGTTGGCCGACCGGCCCTTCTCCACCGCCAGCCACGACAGGAGCTCCTCGACCTCGCGAGGGAGGGGCCCCCTCAGCCGGCCAGGCACGCCAGGGGGTCGGCGGCCTCCCGTCCCAGCGCCTCCGCCACGGCCCGGTTGGTGACCGCTCCGGCCACCGTGTTGACGCCCTGGAGCAGGGCCTTGTCCCGAGCGACCGCGTCGCGCACGCCCAGCCCGGCCACCTCCACCACGTACGGGAGGGTGGCGTTGGTGAGGGCGTAGGTCGACGTGTGGGGCACCGCCCCGGGCACGTTGCCGACCGCGTAGTGCAGCACGCCGTGGACCTCGTAGACGGGGTCCGCGTGGGTGGTCTCCCGGGTCGTCTCGATGCAGCCGCCCTGGTCGACGGCGATGTCCACGATCACCGAGCCCCGCTTCATGGTGCGCACCATGTCCTCGGTCACGAGGACGGGCGCCCGGCCGCCGGCCACCAGCACGGCCCCGATCAGGAGGTCGGCCTCCGCCACCGCCCGCTCCACCGCCCCGCGGTTGGAGGCCAGGGTGAGGATGCGGCCCTTGTGGATCTGGTCGACCCAGCGGAGGCGGTCCAGGTTGCGGTCGAGGAGGATCACCTCCGCCTCCATGCCCTGGGCGATCCACGCCGCGTTCCACCCCACGTTGCCCGCCCCCAGGACGACGACGGTGGCCGGCTTCACGCCGGGGGCGCCGCCCAGCAGGACGCCCCGCCCCCCCTGCTCCCGCTCGAGGAAGTGGGCGCCGATCTGGGGCGCCATCCGGCCCGCCACCTCGCTCATGGGGGCCAGCAGGGGCAGGCTGCGGTCGGGCTGCTGGACGGTCTCGTAGGCGAGGGCGGTGGTCTTGGCCTCGAGCAGGGCCTCGGCCACGGCCGGGTAGGCGGCCAGGTGGAGGTAGGTGAACAGGGTCAGGTCGGGGCGCAGGTAGTCGAACTCCGACGGCTGCGGCTCCTTGACCTTGACGACGACGTCGGCCGCCCACGCCCCCTCGGCGTCGACGATGTGGGCTCCGCCGGCGAGGTACTCGTCGTCGCTGATCGAGGAGTCGGCGCCGGCCCCCGCCTGCACCCGCACCTCGTGGCCGTGGGCCGCCAGCTCCCGTACCCCGTCGGGGGTGAGGGCCACGCGGTGCTCCCCCTTCTTCGTCTCGGTGGGAGCTCCCACGATCATCGGTTCACCGTAGCGTGCGGGTCGTGGACGACCTCCGCGCCGCAGCTGCGGCCGCCGCGGCCAAGGCCGCCCTGCGGGAGGAGGTGTGGTCGGCGCTGACCGCGGCCCGGGCGGCCCGGTTCCCGGGGGCGGCCGGGCGCATCCCCAACTTCGTAGGAGCGGAGGCGGCGGCCGAGCGGCTGCGGTCGACCGAGGCGTGGCGAGCGGCCCGAACGGTCAAGGCCAATCCCGACGCCCCGCAATGGCCGGTGCGGCAGCGCGCGCTCGAGGACGGCAAGACGGTGTTCATGGCCGTCCCCCGGCTGGCGGAGGACCAGCCGTTCTTCCTGCTGGACCCCGGGGAGCTGGCCGACCCGCCCCGCAAGGCGTCGTCGATCAAGGGCGCGTCACGGTCGGCGCGACGGATCGGGGTGGACAAGCTGGAGCCCGTCGACCTGGTGGTGGCCGGCTGTGTGGCCGCGGGCGAGGACGGGGCCCGCCTGGGCAAGGGCGGCGGGTTCAGCGACCTGGAGTTCGCCCTGGCCAGCGAGGCGGGCCTGATCGGGCCCGGGACGGTGCTGGCCACCACCGTGCACGAGCTCCAGCTGCGGCCGGCGGGGGTCATCCCCACCGTCGACCACGATTTCTTCCTCGACCTGATCGTCACCCCCGAGCGCGTCATCGAGGTGCGGCGACGAGGCCGGCGCCGGCCGGGACGGCTGCGATGGGACGAGCTGGGCGACGAGAAGGTGGCCGAGATCCCGCTGCTGGGGCGGCTGGTCAGCGAGCGAGGGCGAAGACCAGGCCGGACATCGTGAGGACGATCGTGACGATGGCCAGGAACATGGCCCGGGTCTGAGCGGCGAACTCGGCCCGCACCGTGGCCAGGATCTCGTGCTTCATGCTCACCGTTTCGCTGCGAACGAGGCTGATCTCGCCTCCGAGGTCGCTGCGAACCAGCGCGATCTCGCCGGACAGGTCGGCGCCGACCTTGTTGATCTGGCCGGTGAGATCGCTGCGGAGGACCGCCATGTCGCTGGTGAGATCGCTGCGGAGGAGGGCCATGTCGGCGGACAGTTCCCTGCGCAGGGTCGCCACGTCGTGCTTGGTGGCCACGTCGGCCCAGCCGGCGGGGGGCAGGTGCTCCATCAGCGTGCTGGCCGGCTCGGGGCCGAGGACCTGCTCCAGGCGGAGGAACAGCTCGTGTCGAGACCGCTCATCGATGCTCATGATCTCACCTCAGTGTCTGTGACGCCGAGGGAGCGAGGCCGCCGCTCCGAGCCGAATGCAGCCTACGAGCGGGGTGTGACGGCTGTCAGCGGCCGAGGGCCTCGCGGGCGAGGAGGAGGCCGATGATGGTCTTGGCGTCGACCAGGTCGCCCGAGGCGATGAGGCGGGGGACGTCGTCGAGGGAGATCTCCTCGACGGTCATGTGCTGCTCCTCGACGCCCTGGAGGGAGTTGGCGGTGGCCGTGAGGTCGCGGGCCAGGAAGACCCAGGACTCCTCGTCGCAGAAGCCGGGCGAGTTGAGGAACCGGGCCAGGAGCTCCATCCGGCCGGCCCGCATGCCGATCTCCTCCTCCAGCTCCCGGTGGGCGGTGACCTCGGGAGGCTCCTCCTGCACGTCGCGCTTGCCGGCCGGGATCTCGAGCACGTCGGCGTCGATGGCGGCCCGGTACTGGCGGACCATGACGACGGTGCGGCCGTCGTCGAGCAGCGGCACGACGTCCACCGCCCCGGGATGGTGTACGACGTCGCGCTCGAACGTGCCGTCGGGCCCCTCGAAGGTCGCCACCGCGACCGACACGAGGGATCCCTCGAAGACGGTGCGCTCAGAGAGCTTGCGGAACGGGCTCGACACGGAGGAGCCGGGAGGCCCGGGCCTCGGAACGGGCCAGCGCGGCACCGACGAAGGCGGCGAAGAGGGGGTGGGGGCGGTCGGGCCGGCTCTTGAACTCGGGGTGGGCCTGGGTGCCGACCCAGAACGGGTGGCTCTCCAGCTCCACGAACTCGACCAGGCGGTCGTCGGGGGAGGTGCCCGAGGCGATCAGCCCGGCGTCCTCCAGGCGGCGGCGGTACCGGGGGTTGAACTCGTAGCGGTGGCGGTGGCGCTCGTAGACGAAGGGCTCGCCGTAGGCGGCCGCCACCTGCGAGTCGGGCCGGAGCCGGGCCGGGTAGACCCCGAGGCGCATGGTGCCGCCGTAGTTGACGACCTCCCGCTGGTCGTCCATGAGGTCGATCACCGGGTGGGGCGACTCCGGGTCGAACTCCGAGGAGTTGGCCCCGGCCAGGCCCAGCACGTTGCGGGCGAACTCGATCACCATGGTCTGCATGCCCAGGCACAGGCCGAGGCAGGGGATGTCGTGCTCGCGGGCGAAGCCGGCGGCGGCGATCTTGCCCTCGATGCCGCGAGGGCCGAACCCCCCGGGGATGACGATGCCGTCGAGGTGGCTGAGGCGGCCGCCGGTGAGGAGGCCCTCCACGTCCTCGGCCTGGATCCACTCGATGTCGACCCGGGCGCCGTTCTCGAAGCCGCCGTGGCGCAGGGCCTCCACCACCGACAGGTAGGCGTCGGGCAGGACCACGTACTTGCCGATGAGGCCGATGCGGACCGGGGCGGTGGCCGCCTCCACCTTGGCCACCAGGGTGCGCCACCCCTCGAGGCGTGGCGGGTGGTCGGCGGTGTCGAAGCGCAGCAGCCGGCAGACGTAGGAGTCGAGCCCCTCCTCGTGGAGGACCAGGGGGATCTCGTAGAGGTTGCTGGCGTCGACGGCGCTGACGACCGCCTCCTGGGGCACGTCGCAGAGGAGGGAGATCTTGCGCTTCAGGCCGTCGGAGATGGGACGGTCGCTGCGGCACACGATCACGTCGGGCTGGATGCCCCGGCTGCGCAGCTCGGTGACGGAGTGCTGGGTGGGCTTGGTCTTCTGCTCCCCCGACGGCCCGATGTAGGGCACCAGGGTGACGTGGAGGTAGCAGACGTTGTCGCGGCCGACGTCCTTGCGGAACTGCCGGATGGCCTCCAGGAACGGGAGGATCTCGATGTCGCCCACGGTGCCGCCCACCTCGGTGATCACCACGTCGACGTCGTCGGTGGCCACCCGCAGGATGCGGGCCTTGATCTCGTTGGTGATGTGGGGGATGACCTGGACGGTCACGCCCAGGTAGTCGCCCTTGCGCTCCTTGGCCAGCACCGAGGAGTAGATCGAGCCGGTGGTGGCGTTGGACTCGCGCTTGAGGTTCTCGTCGACGAACCGCTCGTAGTGGCCCAGGTCGAGGTCGGTCTCGCCCCCGTCCTCGGTGACGAACACCTCCCCGTGCTGGTAGGGGTTCATCGTGCCCGGGTCGACGTTGATGTAGGGGTCGAGCTTCTGCATGGTCACCCGCAGGCCCCGGCTCTTGAGCAGGCGGCCGAGGGAGGCCGCGGTGAGGCCCTTCCCGAGTGAGCTGGCAACCCCGCCCGTGACGAAAATGTGCTTGGTCACGGGAGCTCATCCTACCCCGGGGACGGGACAGGGCCGCGGATTCGGGTCCCCCCGTCGTTTTGGGGCGCCCCGACCACCGCCGGCGTGGTCCCGGCGCCCCGAAACGGTCAGTGGCGTTCCCCGAGGAGGGTGGCGGCCTTCTCGACGGCCCTGCGCGCCCGGGTGAGCCGGCGCTCCTCGGCCACGAGCCGGTCGCGCTCGCCGGGGTCGTCGGCCGCCTGGCGGAGGCGGTCGAGGGCGAGGTCGGCCAGCTCCTCGGCGATGGCTTCCAGACGCTCGCGCAGGTCGTCCACGGGACTTAGCCTACGGATCGGATGCCGCCCGACGACCTGGTCCTCTCTGCCTACGTGGCCGCCGAGCGGGAGCGCATCGTCGCCGACCTGCTCGACTGGCTGCGCATCCCGTCGATCTCCGCCCAGCCGACCCACGCCGCCGACGTGTGGCGGTCGGCCGAGCGGGCCGCCGACCTGCTGCGGGGGGCGGGCCTGGAGAACGTCGACCTCCTCGCCACGCCCGGGGGCCCGTCCGTCTACGCCGACTGGCTGCACGCCGGGCCCGAAGCCCCCACCGCCCTGGTCTATGGCCACCACGACGTCCAGCCCGTGGACCCGGTCGAGGAGTGGGCCTCGCCGCCCTTCGAGCCGGTCGTGGCCGACGGGGAGGTCCGCGGCCGAGGGGCGGTGGACGACAAGGGCCAGGTCATGTACCAGATCGAGGCGGTGCGGGGCTGGCTGGCGGCGCGGGGGCGGCTGCCGGTGAACGTGAAGTTCCTCATCGAGGGGGAGGAGGAGGTGGGCAGCCCCCACTTCGAGCCGCTGCTGGAGGCGGAGCGGGACCGGCTGGCGTGCGACGTGATCGTGGTGTCCGACACCGACATGTGGTCGGCCGACGTCCCCACCACGTGCGTGGGCATGCGGGGGCTGGTGGCGTTCGACGTGCGGGTGCGGACGGCCCAGGCGGACCTGCACTCGGGGCTGTTCGGGGGGGCGGTGCCCAACCCCGCCCACGTGATCGCCCGGCTGGTGGCCGGCCTGCACGACGCCCACGGCCGCGTCGCCGTCCCCGGGTTCTACGACGACGTGCGGCCGCTCACCCCCGGCGAAGAGGCGTCGCTGGCCGCCATCCCGGTGGACGAGGAGGCGTGGAGGCGGATGGCCGGCGTCCAGGGGCTGGAGGGCGAGGCGGGGCGGTCGCTGCTGGAGCGCATCTGGACCCGTCCCACCTGCGACGTGGTGGGGATCGACGTGGGGTACGCGGGCGAGGGGATGAAGACCATCGTGCCCGCCCGAGGTGGCTTCAAGGTGACCTTCCGGCTCGTGCCCGACCAGAAGCCGGAGCGGGTCGACCGCCAGTTCCGGGCGTGGCTCGACGAGGCCGTGCCCGAAGGGGTGGACGTGGAGGTCACGCCGGTCGGCGGCGTGGCGCCCGCCCTGACCCCGGTCGACCACCCCGCGGTGGGGGCCCTGTGCACCGCCATCGAGCGGGTGTGGGGCAAGCGGCCGCTTTTCACCCGCATCGGCGGCAGCGGGCCCGAGGAGGCACTGGGACGGGTGCTGGACGCGCCCGTCCTCTACCTGGGCGTGGCCCTGCCCGACGACCGCTTCCACGCCCCCAACGAGCGCATGCTCATGGACCAGTTCTGGAAGGGCCTGCTCGCTGCGGGCGAGCTGTGGGGCGAGCTGGGGCGATGACCCAGGGCGGCCGGGAGTGGGTGTCGTTCGAGGACCCCGACGAGGCGCGCACGTGGGTGTTCGACGCCACCTTCCTGCTGAGCCCGTGGACGTGCATCTTCGGGGCCGGCTGCCAGGGGGTGCTGACCGGTCCGGCGGCGGAGATGGGCCAGGGGTGCTGCTCCTACGGGGCCCACTTCACCGGGGCCGAGGACGAGGCCCGGGTGGAGGAGGCTTCGGCCGCGCTGACCGCCGAGGACTGGCAGTTCGTGCGGGAGGGGCGGAGGCGGGGCGTGGTGAAGACCAACCACAGCGGGGAGCGGGTGACCCGCATGGTGGGGGGGGCCTGCATCTTCCTGAACCGGCCCGACTTCCCGGGCGGGCCCGGGTGCGCCCTGCACCGCGCCGCCCTCCGGACCGGTGAGCGGCCCATGGACCTCAAGCCCGACGTGTGCTGGCAGCTGCCGCTGCGCCGGGAGGACAGGGAGGAAGGCAACGGGCGGGTGACGTCGACGGTGAGCGAGTGGGGGCGGGCCAACTGGGGCGCGGGCGGGGCCGAGTTCCACTGGTGGTGCACCGAGGCGCCCGAGGCGTTCACCAGCGCGGCGGCCGTGTACCGCACCCTGCGCGACGAGCTGGTGGAGCTGGTGGGGGCCGAGGTCTACGCCCGGCTGGCCGCCTACCTCGACGAGCGGGCGGCGGGCTCGACACCCCTCCCGCACCCCGCCGTGCGGGCGCCGTCCGGCTAGGCCTCTTCCTCCTCGGCCTCCTCGTCCTCCTCGAAGAGGCACCAGGACGCGTGCTCGTCGTCCGGAGCGGCGCCGCACTCCGGGCAGGGCTCGACTTGGACTTCGGTGCTGCGCTTGAGCGCGCGCGCCTCTTCGAAGCGGCGGTGTCGACCCTTCTTCACGTCCGGGCTCCCGACTCGAGCTGGTGTGAGGACGTCCCGAGTCTACCCCGAGGCGGCCCCATTCTTTCGTGTCGACCAGGGGAAATGCGCTCGCGGGTAGCGTGAGCGGCATGGCCGAGGAACTCGACGTGCCCGCCATGATCGACCGGTTCCGGGAGCGGGCCCGGGCGGTGAAGAGCCGGGGGATGCCGCCCGTGGAGGGGGCCGACCGCCGCCGGATCATGGAGCAGATGCAGCAGGACTACATGGACTTCGCCATGCTCGGCGACGCCAGCGGCACCATCGAAGACGGCGTGCTGGTGCTGCGGGTCGACCTGCGGCCGCCCGCCGACCGCGAAGGCGGCGCTACGGGATGATGCGGTTGATCGATCGGTAGTCGACCCCGCTGAAGCGGGCGATCTCCTCCTCCCGCCGGGTCGTGCCCTCGAACTGCCACTTGCCGAAGACGATCTCGGTGCCGTCCATCTTCCAGGTGTCGGCCTCGATCGTCTTCTGCTCGCCGTCGTGCTCGAACTCGAAGTACGGCCGCTGTCCAGGCAATGCTCACCTCCCGGCGGGTCCCTAACCCGCCTCTTCGCCCGTGGGGCCCCTGCCCCACCCGGCGCCGTGGCCGCCAGCCTAGCTTTGGCGGATGGACGCTCCGTGGTGGCGAGAGGCCGTGTTCTACCAGGTGTACCCCCGTTCCTTCGCCGACTCGAACGGCGACGGGGTGGGCGATCTGGAGGGGCTGCGCCGCCGCCTCGACCACCTGCAGTGGCTGGGCGTGGACGCAGTGTGGGTCTGCCCGTTCTACCCCTCCCCCATGGCCGACTTCGGCTACGACGTGGCCGACTACTGCGACGTCGACCCGCTGTTCGGCACCCTCGACGACTTCGACCGCCTGCTGGCCGACGCCCACGGCCGGGGCATACGCATCCTCATCGACTGGGTCCCCAACCACACGTCCGACCGCCACCCCTGGTTCGTGGAGAGCCGGTCCTCACGGGACAGCCCCAAGAGGGACTGGTACGTGTGGCGCGACGGGGGCGATGGCCCAAGAGGACGTCCGAACAACTGGAAGGCCGCCTTCGGGGGCCAGGCGTGGACGTGGGACGAGGCCACCGGCCAGTGGTACCTCCACCTGTTCCTGCCCGAGCAGCCCGACCTCAACTGGTCGAACCCCCAGGTGGTCGAGGCCATGCACGGGGTGCTGCGCTTCTGGCTGGACCGCGGGGTGGACGGGTTCCGCATTGACGTGGTGCAGGGCCTGGGCAAGGACCACCCCGACCTGACGGACGACCCGCCCGGCACGGTGCTGCCCCGCTCGTCGTTCAACGACCACGAGAGCGCCCACCCCATCCTGCGGGACATCCGGCGCATGGTCGACGGCTATCCCCAGGCCCCCGTGCTGGTGGGCGAGGTGTACCTGCTCGACACCGTGCAGGTCGTGCGTTACCTGGGCCGGGGCGACGAGCTGCACCTCGCCTTCGACTTCACGTCGCTCTACGCCCCGTGGGAGGCGGCCGCGTGGCGGGCGACGATCGAGCGGGTCGAGCGGGAGCTGGGACCGGTGGAGGGCTGGCCCACATGGACGCTGTCCAACCACGACAACGTGCGCCACCGCAGCCGCTACGGGGGGTCGGAGGCCCGGGCCCGGGCGGCGGCGGTGCTGCTGCTGGCGCTGCGGGGGTCGCCGTTCCTGTACGCGGGCGAGGAGCTGGGGTTGGAGGACGCCGAGGTGCCGGCCGAGCGGGTGGTCGACCCGGGCGGGCGGGACCCGTGCCGGGCGCCGGTGCCGTGGGACCCGTCCCCCGACCACGGGTGGGGCGTCGAGGATCCGTGGCTGCCGTGGCCGCCCGAGGCCCACGTGCGCAACGCCGAGACGTTGCGGGCCGAGCCGTCGTCGATCCTCCACCTCTACCGCCGGATGATCGCGGCCCGCCGGGCGAGTCCGGCGCTGCGGGCGGGCGAGGTGCGGGTGCTGCCTTCGGCGCCGGAGGTGGTGGTGTGGGCCCGTCGGGCGGGCGAGGACCACCGGGTGGTGGCGGTCAACTTCACGTGCGAGCCGGTGGCCGTGGACCTCGACGGCGAGTGGGTGGTGGAGGTGGCGAGCGACGGGACCGCCGAGGGCGGGCCGTTCGCGGGGACGGTGGCCGCCGACGGGGCGGTGGTGCTGCGGCCCGCCTAGGCCGGGTCGGGGCCCTCGACCACGGGGCGGCCCTGGGCGATCCAGGCCTTCATGCCCCCGGTCAGGTTGCGGGCGTCGATGCCCTGCGAGCGGTACCACTGCGCCGCCTTGCCGCTGCGCTGGCCGCTGGCGCACACGATGTAGACGGGCGCGTCGCGGGTCAGCTCGCTGGAGCGGGCCACGACCTGGGCCATGGGGATCAGCACGGCCCCGGCCACGTGGCCCGACGCGTACTCGTCGGGCTCGCGCACGTCGACGACCTGGGCGCCACCGGCGGAGGCGGTGGCCAACTGGTCGACGGTGACCTCGGGCACGCCCGGCGGCGACGGTGGGGTGTAGTAGCTCATGACCTCTCCCTGCGCAGGAACGTGACGGCCTCGCCCTCGACCTCGCCGATGGCCGACCTGGCCGCCTCCTGGGAGAGTATGACCAGGCGGGCCCGGCCCCGCGCGCACCGGCGGCCGTCGACGTCGACCAGGCGGGCGGACGCTTCGATGCGGATCGTGCCGGCCGTCTCCACGGTGGCCTCCACGCGGTGCGGCCGTCCCACCAGGACGCCGTGCTCGAAGGTGGTGGTGATCTCTCGCACGACCGCGAACCGGCCGACGGAAGCGATGGCGGCCCAGGCCATGGCCTCGTCGAGCACGCTCGAGACCACGCCGCCGTGGACGTAGCGGGGTGCCCCGGAGTATTCCGGCCCCAGGGTGAACTCGGCGCTGACGACCCGGGCCTCGTCGTCGTAGGTGAACGGGATCCGCAGGCCGCTCGAGTTGGTGGGCTCGCACACGAAACACCGGGTCGGGAAGCCGTACGCACCGGGATCCAGGGTCCGCACCGACATCACCCACCGACGCTAGCGGGTGTTCCGCCTCAGGCATCTGCGGCGGCGGATGCGCCCGGCACGTGCCTTCCACGCCGGAAGACAGCCGGGCCCCGACATCACTTGCCCCCGTCGGCCCGGAAGAGGTGGCAACCGGACCTGTGGGCGGGCGATGTCGGGGCGGGCTCGCAGAAGCACGGCTGATCCGCCTTGGCACCAGGCGGAGGCCGCCGCGGGGGTCCTCGAACCCCCGCGGCGGAACTGCTGGAACTGCTACTTGCGCACCGTCGCGGCGGCCGGAGCCTTGCGGGCCTGGCGGACGAAGGCGATGAAGCCAGCGCCGAACAGGGCCAGACCAAGGGCGCCGAGGCCGACGGTCAGGGCGATGATGCCGGACGAGGAGCTCTCGGTG
>JBKHXX010000082.1:0-20857 GCA_046565765.1 Acidimicrobiia bacterium
CCGGAGGATGACCATCGCCCCGGATCAGTTGGTGGATCCCGCCGCCTCCGACCTACACGTCGGGCCGTACATCGAGCGACACATCGAGGCGTACGCGGAGCTACACATCCGGTTGTACACCGACAACGGGCCACAGCCCGAGGACGGTGGCTCACCTGGGGCTCGAAGGCGTGATCGAGATCGCCGAGCCCGGCCGGGCCACCGGGGCCAGCGTGCGTCGTTACATGCGGAGCCGCCGGTACCGCCGCCAGCGTGAGACCTGGCCGAACGGCCGGGAACCCGAGCGGATCACCTTCGGCGTGCCCGTCGAGAAGGTCGAGGGCGACTGATGGCCACGAACGACGCTGGGAAGCTCACCGCACTGGCGGCGGTCTACAACACGTGGACGACCATCGGCTCGAAGCAGCTGGGATGGAAGGAGCGCATCGCACCCGGCGCCTTTCGCAAAGTGCTGAACGATCCGGCCACGGCTGCGCTGTTCAATCACAATCCCGATCACGTGCTCGGCCGTCGGCGCAGCGGCACGCTTCAGCTGCGAGAGGAGCCCAAGGGGCTGCGCTACACGGTCACGCTGCCGCCGACTTCGCTCGGTCGAGACCTGGCCGCCCTGGCCGCCCGAGGCGACATCGTGGCTTCGTCGTTCTCGTTCATGGTCGAGAAGGGCGGCGACGAGTGGAGCCGGGCCGATGACGGCTGGGAGCTTCGGACGATCAAGACCTTCGCTCGGCTCTATGACGTGAGCCCGGTCACGTACGCCGCCTACCCGACGACGGGCGAGCTTGGCCCGGTCTCGCTCGTGCCGCCCGAGCGAGCCCGGTCGCCCAGGTCGACGGCGCTCGACACTCGCCTGCGCATCGCTGAGCGGCTGATGGCCGCCGAGCACGGTCGATCGACGACTGCGCCGACCATCGGCCGTCGCAACCTCGTCGGCACGATCGAGAGGCGAACGACGCTTGCCGTCGTCGAGTTCAGGGCGGGCTGAGGTTCCCGTGAGGAGTTTGGGGCACCCGTGTGGCCGCTGCGGCGTGCTGATCACCGGCCAGCCGAAGCTGTGCGACGAGTGCCGCCGGGCGCCCAAGCCGGAGCCGGAGCGGCGCCAGCGCCAGTGTCGAGAGTGCGGCGGCCCGGTGACGAATCGGGCGCCACGGGCGACGCTGTGCGAGGAATGCCGGCAGGAGCGACGCAAGACCTACAGCAAGCCATTCACCGTCCAGCGGGCCACGGCATCGAAGCCGGTGCCCGACGGTCAGCGGAGCCAGTGCCGGTGCGGTCGCCCGTCGCTCGGGTGGCCATCGGGCCGGCGCTGGTGCGGCGTCTGTCTCACGCCGAGCCAGCTACGCAAGCTCGACGGCGACGACTGGGAGCTACCCAGGTTCAAGCCGTGGGCCGGCGAGCCCCGTGTAAACGACGAGGCTGCGGCGTGAAGGGCAATGGCAACACCGACACCGTGAAGGAGGCACGACGGCTGAGGAGGCGCCAGCAGCGCCGAGACGACCGACCACGCTGTCGCTGGTGCGGAGCCCGGTATCGATGGCAGCGAGACTCGCTGGCGCACTTCCACGGCTTCTGCTCCCGGCCGTGCTGGCTGGGGTACGTCGATGAAAATGGGCCGAGCCCGGCCACCGCCGACGGAACGGTGACCGGGCTCGGGATTGTTGGCGAGGGCCGGGTATCGAGCCCGGCGGCCTAGCTGGCCGTCTTCAGTCGCTCGCTCGCTACAGCGTTTGGGAGCACGAGGACGACGAGAACGAGCCGCTGTCGACGTGCTGAAGCCTGCCGGTGAGCGTGCCGCTGGCGGCGACCGGAACGTCGGTGAACTGAACGACGACACGGGCCACGCCGCTGCCGCCGGCCGCCGCCACGGCGCCGCAGCGCTCGGCAGGAAAAGCCGTGCCGTTGAAACCCGAGGTCACGGTGCCGGCCGTGCTGGTGACCGACCATGCCTGCGTGGCCACGTCGACGTTGCCGCCGTTCGTGTAGCTGATCGACGCCCGGCACGTCGTCGTGACGCCTCGGGGCGCCTTGTTCACGTTGAGGGTGATCCCCTTCGAGTCGGCCGTCTTGCCCCAGGCGCACGCACTGCTGTTGCCGTTGTCGGGCGTGACGTTCGAGAGCGTGATCGACGCCGAGGCATCCTCGCCGGTCACGGTGCCCGACACGGGCGTGTCGTGGCTGATGAGCGCCCAGGCGACCAGGGCGCCGGTGAGGGTGAGGGCCGGGGCGATGAGCAGTGCCCAGCGCTTGCGGCTGCGGGTACGGGTACGGTTGAAATGGCTCACAAGATGCTCCTTGTGGGTCGAGGCCCGGCCGGTGGGACAAGCACCGAGCCGGGCCGTTGTGTTTGTGCCGCCGACGGAAGGGCCGCCGACAAAGGTCACTCTACACGAGTTCGACATTTCTTCGCCATATCTTCGCCATCCACGGCGAGCACCGCCGCCCGGCGGTACGGTCGGCCGTGCCCGAGCCCGAGAAGCCGAAGCGGAAGCGCTACGCCGACCTGAAGGTCGACGAGGAGACCGCCGAGGCCATCAGGGAGCGAGCCCGAGCCGAGGGCCGCACGATCATGGGTCTTCTGCGCTGGGTCTTCGTCGAGGAGCCGAAGCGGCGGGAGCGCTGACGCAATGCCGACAAGCCCGCCACCGGCCGAATCAATCGGACTGATCGACGTATTCGGGGCAGCGGCGAGCGCCCTTGTTGTCGTCGGGACGCTACGTGCGTTCGGAGCCCGCCTCTGGCTCCGCACCTTCGGTCGCTACCGCCATGCCATACAGAAAGTCGTCAAACTTGCTGCTAACTATCAGGTGGACTTCTTTTCGTCTATCCTCGGCCCACCTGCGATGAAGACCACCGCCCGTCGGATACCACCCTTGACTGAATGGATATGGGTCGACCCGCTGTTCTTCGTTCAAGCGGTCACCGACAATGAAGGTACCATCGTGCGATGGGCCGTCACTAGTCGAGATAAGCGATTCCGGCCTACGTTCGTCGTGCCCGGAACACCGCCAATCACGCTGAACGAGACGCCGTTTTCAGGTGTCGACGACAATGCGGTTCACGAAGTGGAAGGCTGGCTCGCTGCTCACCAGGGATTTTACGGCGAACGGCTGTACTTCGGCTATCCGGGATCGTATCAGACGTTCTTTTTGGCGATTAGCCCCACAGGCTACAGCGAGCATGTGTTCACACGGCAGGTCGGATCAATGCTATCCACTCCTGGTAATTCTCTTAATAGTGCGGCTGTGACCGCTGCTCTATCTGATCCAGATGTACGGAAATTCCGGGCAGTGGCACCACCAAACACGTACGGCGAAGCCAGTCTTGCCTGGGGCGGTGATCCTTTTACGATCGGCCCGGATCACGACAGTGTGATCGTGCTTCTGAGACCGGCACAATCCGAGCGGATACGGCGCCGCCAACGGCTTGCTCGTGTGCTTCGACACCTGCCCGGCCAGCCCGGTCGTCGCCTCTTCCCCTGACTGACCATCCACCCCTCGGCGGCTCGCACGAGACGCACGTCAGCACCGGCAAGCCGCCCTGGGGCAGGTTCCCCGGTAAACAGTGAAGCCGTGGGTACCCTGGCGGGATGCCTATCGGCGGCGGCTGCATCGTCATCGGCTTAACCGGAGCATTCGGCAGCGGGTGCACCGTCGCTGCACGCCATCTGAGGCACGAGCGTGGGTTTGAGCTTGTGCGGCTATCTGATGTCTTGCGAGGTCTGTGGACATCAGCCGAGCCACCGACACGTCGAGACCTGCAACGAATCGGAGACGACTACCGGCGACAACACGGGTCAGAGGCGCTCGTGCAGACCGCCCTAGCGGAGCTTGACGCCGGTGCGCCGACCGTCGACCGCATCGTCGTCGACGGCATCCGCAACGTCGGCGAGGTCGAGGCACTGCGAAATCGCTTCGGCTACCGGTTCACGCTCCTGGCGGTTCTCGCCTCCCCCGAAGACCGCTGGACGAGGATCGAGGATGACCAGTACCGGGACAAGGGGCTCGGAGAGGCCGACTTTATGGCCGACGATGCCCGAGACCGCAACGAGGAAACGCCGTACGGGCAGCAGGTCGAGCTATGCATCGACGTTGCAGACATCTTCCTGAACAACACGAGCGATGTGTCGCTCCCCGACTACAAGCAAAAGGTGCTGGCGTTCGTCGACCTGGCGACAGGCGCCACGACTCGGCCGCCCGAGGAAGACGAAATCTTCATGCACATGGCCTACTCGTCTTCGCATAGCTCAAGGTGCCTGAAGCGTCACGTCGGCGCCGTGATCCTCGATCTCGACAAGGAGGTCATCGGCGTCGGCTACAACGAGAACCCGACGGGCACAAGCCCGTGCGTCGACGAGGTTGCGTACAACGGCCGTTGCTACCGAGACATCGTGCGCAACGAGACCCTTCGCCAGCTTCACCACGACGGAATGAAGTGTCCGGCATGTGGAGAAGCGCTGCCCGAGATCAGCGGCCCGCCGTGGCGCTGTGGGTCATGTGAGGCGGCGGGGCGCAAAACAGACCTTGAAGCGGTCTTCTTCCCCGACCGTGCGATGTCGTGGTGCACGGCCATCCACGCCGAGGATCGGGCGATCCGAGCGGCAGCGGGACGGTCGCTTAAGGGAGCGAGGCTCTACACGACGACGTTTCCGTGCTTCCAGTGTGCCGAAAAGGTCATCCAAGCCGGAATCAGGGAAGTTGTGTTCACGGAGGTCTACCCGGACATTCGGGCCGACGGCCGGCTCGAACTGGCGAGCGTCGAGTGCCGTTGGTTCGAGGGCGTCCGATCCTCGGCGTTCGAGCGGCTATTCGCCCCGGTGCGCCCGTCCTAAGCCGAGCGGGAACGCCTCTTGGCGGGCACAACCTTGCCCGTACCGGCGGCCTTCGTCGTTTTTGCGTTCTTGAGGGTGGAGCCCGATGTGCTGCTCTTGAATGTGTTCTTCATGGAGGAGCCCGAAGCGTTCTTCGTCGAGGAGTAGACCCGAAGGTTGCCGGACAAGCCCATCCTGCCTACTGCCCGCTTGGAAGTCGCCACGACTCTCCCCCTGTTCCGCCTTTGTAATTACATGCCTGTCATCGGGACCGTACAGCCAGCCTAGCCGGGCTGTCAATGCCCCCTTCCTGGTGACCGCCCTAGGTACAGACCGCATAGAGACGACCTCTGTTCCCCCGCTCAGAGACGTAAAAGGGCTGGTCAAGACGGGTGCACGGTGGATGCGTCTTGCGCCTAGTTAGGGCGCACCTAGCTCCGGGGGCTCGACCGGTGGGAGGAGTACGCAAGCTCACGGTTGACCCCGGTGAACTTCCGGATGTTGACGAGCACGTGCCCGTCCCGCCCGACGTCGCCGTGCACGATGTGCAGGCGCGCCCCGGTGTCGAGCTGGGCGTCCTGGAGGCCCTCGGCAGGATCGAGCTTGCGGTGCGAGAGGGTGGCGTCGTCGAGGATCTTGGTCAGCGTGCGGACGACGTGCTCGTCGTCGTTGAAGACCTCGTCGTGGTAGCTCGACGGCCCGTGGTGGCGCTTGACGAAGATCAGGTCGGGACCGTTGATCATGATCTCCCAGACGTCGTCGTCGGCCAGGAGCGGTTCGAGGGGGCCGTAGCCGGCGAGGTTGCGGAACGCCCGCTGGGCCACCACGTCGGGGTCGGCCAGGTCGAACGAGCGCAGGCCCCGCTGGAAGTCCGACGACCAGGCCCGCACCTCGTCGTCGATGAGGGCGCGCAGCTTGGCCTTGCCGCCCTCGGCCGCCATCTCCAGGGAGATCTCCTTGGCCCGGGCCTGCACGCGCCGCTCGATCTCCTGCAGCGGCGACAGCTCGCTCACGATCCCGCCGCCTCGGCGGTGTAGTGCCCCAGGGAGCCGGGGCGCACGGGCTCGGGCAGGACCGGCTCGTCCGCCGGCCGGGCGCGCTCGGCGACGGCACGGAGCGCGCCCGCCAGCGGAGAGGCGAGCGCCCCGGGCAGGCGGGCGCCGTCCCGGAGCGACTCCTCGAGGCGACGCTCGGGGAGGAAGATCGGCCCGGCCAGCCCGGTGACGCCGTCGACCGACATGGGCAGCAACGGCCCGACCAGCTCGGCCAGGGCGGCCGCCAGGGCCGCCCTCGCCCGACCCGACCGGGGGGACCAGTTCAGCACCGGGACGATCCGGTCGGGCGCCACCCCGAACGTCAGCATGCCCTCGACGACCCGCACCAGCGCGTGCAGGCCCTTGAGCGAAGGCGCTCCCACGACGAACACCGCCTGGGCACGCGCCAGCGCGGTGCGGCTCATGATGTTGCGCTCCTCCACGTCGAGGGAGCCGCCGTCGTCCTCGCCCTCCACGTCGGCATCGACGTCGCAGACGACCACGCGATAGGCCCGCTCCAGCGACTCGAACGCGGCAGTGAACGCCTGGGGGCGCACGGCCGGCCAGTAGCGGGCCCGGCGGAGCCCGAGCAGGAGTGAGTAGGGCCGGCCGTCGGGCGAGACCACCAGGCTGCGGACCTCGTCGGGCGACGGCAGCCCGGCGCGGTGCGCCTCGACCAGCTCCTGCACTCCGGGCCCCACGTCGCCGACGTCGTGGAGCATGGCCAGCTCGGCGTGGAGGCGAAGGTCGGCCAGCAGGACCATGCCGGCCTGGCGGACGTCGTCCCCGAGGGCTTGGGCGAGCGCCATGGCCCCGGTCGACGCGCCCGTGCCGCCGGGACCGGTGACGGCCACCACCGTGCCGCGCCACCCTCCCGACGGGGGCCGGCCGACCACCTCGTCGGCGCGCGCCGAGCTGCGCTGCACCAGGCGGGCGTGGGCGGACAGGGCGTGGAGCAGCTCGTCGCGCCCGAAGTCGGGCCCCAGCACCTTGGCCACGCCCAGCGCCGACCAGTCACGCGCCACCCGGCGGTCGTGCACGACGAACACCGCGCAGCCGGCGGCGGCGGCCCGGCCCACGAGGTCGCGGTCGACGGAGGGCAGGCAGCCGTCGGCCACGAGGGCCGAGAACGGCCGGCCGGAGGCGAGGCGGGCCCCGACCTCCTCCGCTGAGAGGCACTTGACGAACTCGGCGGGCAGGGCGCCGCTGTTGGCCCAGCTGCCGACCGCCCGGAACCAGCCGGCCCGGGCGGGGGCCAGCCCGAGCACGACGAAGCGCTCGCCGGGCACGGTCAGGACCGCCCCTGCGCAGCAGCGGCCGGCACCTGGCGGAAGGTGGAGGCCGTGCCGGCATAGGGCGCGGCGCCGGTGGCCCGCACCACCGTGAGCTTGGCCAGCTGTACGGCGTGGGCGGCTGCCACCGCGTCGGCAGGATCGTCGACCGCGACCGTGACCGCCGCCTCCCGGCCGTCGCCCACGCGAGGCCGGTCGCCGCGGTCGAGGCCCACGACCAGCGCCGAACGCAGGACGACGGTGGTGAAGGCGTCCTCACCGTTGCCGTAGGTGGCGAGCACGTCGATGCGCTCGCCGGCCTCCAACCCCCGGGCCAGCATGCTGCCCGCCACCGCGAACGTCACCTCCCGGCTGGACGGGTCGCTGGGCTTGGCCACCACCGCGCTCGACTGGATGAGCTCGCCTTCCGCCAGCGGCGCGATCACCGTGGCGCCCACGAGTGCGTCGGCGTCGGTGAAGGCGCGGCCGGCGGTGGCCGGTGGGAGGTCGACGGGGAGGCGCGCCAGGTCGGCCGGCTGCAGCTTCGCACCGGGGGGGACGGCTCGACGAGCGACGATGTAGCTCCGTTCTGGACCGCCCTCCGAGCGGCTGGATGCGTAGAACAGGCCAACCATCGAGGCCGCCACCAGGAAGCCGCCGAGCACGGCCCGCCCGCCCGGCACGCCCCGCCGCCGGCCCGCCGGCTGCCGCCGGTGGCCGTTGGCGTACGCCCGATCTCCCCGTGTCGCCGTCGCCGAATCCGCCATCCGCCCCCGCTCTCTCCGCCTCCGCCTCCCGCTGCGTCCACTGTATGAAAGAACATCAAACGACACAAGAGAGAATAACCTGTTCGAAAGTTGTGGATAACCACCGGATGGACGGTGCAGCGGCTGCGGGCGGACCGTCAGGCCCGGTGGGTGCGCGAGACTGGTCGGCCGATATGGCTCGCATGATCGACACCACGGCCGGGTTCGAAGCCTTTGCCCGCAAGGCGGCGCTCGAGACGCCGTTCATGCGGGAGTCCATCTGGAAGGAGAAGTACGAGGCGGCCTATCCGGACGTGTTCGAGGCCTTCTACGCCACCCACGGCTCCCCGTCGGGGCGGGCCGCCATCGTGCGGGAGCTGGCCCGGGTGCGCCAGAAGGCGGAGGAGGCGGCGCCCGTCGTCCGTGACGCCATCAAGACGGTCGAGGCCGCGCTGCCCGACCTGCTGGGCCTGCCCGCCGACCGCACGCCGGTGCACGTCCTCATGGTGGGCACCTTCACCACCAACGCCGCCGTCGGCCGGCTGAAGGACGACCTGGCCGTCTTCCACTGCCTGGAGTGGTTCCAGTCACCCGAAGGGGCCCGCATCCTCGTCGGCCACGAGACCACCCACGCCTGGCACGAGCTGGCCCTGGGCACGCCCTTCCCCAACGACGACGCGGCGTGGATGGCGTTCTCCGAGGGCGTGGCCATCGCCGCCACCCGGGCCCTCTTCCCCGGCTGCCCCGAGCTCGACTACTTCTGGTACGGCCACGGCGACGTGGAGACGTGGATCGAGTGGTGCACCGAGCACCACCAGGAGCTGCTCGCCCACTTCGGCGCCTCCCTCGACTTCCCCGAGACGGTCGAGACCTACTTCGGCGGCGGCATGATCCAGGGCCAGTGGCGGGTCGGCTTCTACCTGGCCGACCAGCTCGTCCGCAGCCTCGACCTGCCTCTGCCCACCCTCGTGTCGATGAGCGTGGAGGAAGGCCGGGCCGCCATCCGCCAGCTGCTCGACCAGGGCACCGAGGGCCTCCGCACCGCCGGCCCTCACTAGGAACTGATGTCGCTGGGTAACCGCAGCGGTTACCTACAAGCATCACTTCCGGTCGAGGGCGTCCTCCCACTCGATGCGGGGCGCGTCGCGCCAGAGCCGCTCCAGCTCGTAGAAGCGGCGGGTGTCCTCCAGGAAGACGTGGACCACGAAGTCGCCGTAGTCGAGCAGGACCCACTCGGCCTGCTGCCGGCCCTCGATGCGCAGGGGCGACGGGCCGCCCGCCGCCTTCACCTGGTCCTCGACCTCCTCGGCGATGGTCGCCACCTGGCGGTGGTTGCGACCGCTGGTGAGGACGAAGGCGTCGCAGATGGCGAGCACCGCCCCCACCTCCAGCACGACGGTGTCTTCGCCGCCCTTGGACGCAGCCGCCCGGGCCGCCACCCGCGTGAGGTCGCGGACGTGTTCCAACTCAGTAGACGTAACGATCTCCTCCGGTGGGAAGGGGACGGCGGGTCACCAGCACCTGTGGATCGGTGGGCGAACGGCGGCCGTCATCTGCCTCCAGCGTACAGACCCCGCTCGGCGATCACGGTCATCACCGCCTCGGGCACCAGCCAGTCGAGGGGACGGCCTTCGGCCGCCCGCTGCCGCAGGTCGGAGGCCGAGACCTGCAGCAGAGGGATCGCCACCCGCTCCACCCGCCAGTCCGGCCCGAGGGCCGGCTCGGGGGCGTCGGGGCGGTCGACCACCACCAGGGTGGCCAGCCGCTGCACCGCCTCGGGCCGGGCCCACGTGCCCATCTCGCTGCCCACGTCTCGCCCCACGATGAGGAACAGCTCCCGGTCGGACGTGGCCAGCGCCTCGAGGGTGTCGGCGGTGTACGTCACCCCGCCCCGGTCGAGCTCCATCCGGCTGGCCTCCAGCCCGTCGTGGCCGGCGACCGCGGCCTCCACCATGGCGAAGCGGTCCTCGGCGGGGGTGAGGTGGCGGTCGCTCTTCTGCCACGGCAGGTTGGCCACCACCAGCAGCACCCGGTCGAGAGACAAGGCGTGGCGGGCGTTGACCGCAGCCACCAGATGCCCGACGTGCACGGGATCGAACGTCCCCCCGAACACCCCGAGCCGCTCCACGTCCCCAGTGGTTATCAGGCCGTGGTAGCGGCGCGGATGCCGCTACCGTTTCAACCGGAACCATGAGCACCTGGACCCCCAGCAGCTGGCGCACCCGGCCCGCCCTCCAGCAGCCGGAGTGGCCCGACCAGACGGCGCTCGACGACGCCCTGGCCCGCCTGGCCCAGCTCCCGCCGCTCGTTTTCGCCGGCGAGATGCGGAACCTCACCGCCGCGTTGGGCCAGGTCGCCGAAGGCAAGGCGTTCCTCCTCCAGGCCGGAGACTGCGCGGAGTCGTTCGACTGGTTCTCGGCCGACTCCATCCGCGACAAGCTCAAGGTCATCCTCCAGATGGCGGTGGTGCTCACCTACGGCGCCGGCCTGCCGGTGGTGAAGATGGGACGCATCGCCGGGCAGTTCGCCAAGCCCCGCTCGTCGCCCACCGAGGACGTGGGCGGCGCCACCATCCCCGCCTTCCGGGGCCACATCGTCAACAGCGACGCCCCCACCCCCGACGCCCGGGTGGCCGACCCCGAGCGCCTCCTGCGGGCCTACCACCAGTCCGCCGCCACCATGAACCTCCTGCGGGCGTTCACCAAGGGCGGCTTCGCCGACCTGCGCCAGGTGCACACCTGGAACCAGGAGTTCGTGCGTACCAGCGGCGAGGGCCAGCGCTACGAGCGCATCGCGGCCGGGATCGACCGGGCCCTGCACTTCATGTCCGCCTGCGGCATCGACCTCGGCTCGGAGTCGAGCCTGCACGAGGTCGACTTCTTCACCAGCCACGAGGCCCTCCTGCTCGGCTACGAGGAGGCCCTCACCCGCCAGGACTCGCTGACCGGCCGCTGGTACGACTGCTCGGCCCACCTCCTGTGGGTGGGCGACCGCACCCGCCAGCCCGAGGGCGCCCACGTCGACTTCCTCACCGGCGTGGAGAACCCGGTGGCGGTCAAGCTCGGCCCCACGGCCACGGCCGAGGAGGCGGTCGAGCTGTGCCGGCGGCTCAACCCCGACCACGTCGCGGGCCGGCTGACGTTCATCTCCCGCATGGGGGCCAAGAGGATCACCGACCTGCTGCCACCGCTGCTGCGGGCCGTGCGCGACACGGGCTGCCCGGTGGTCTGGGCGTGCGACCCCATGCACGGCAACACCTTCCTGTCGCCGTCGGGCCGCAAGACCCGCCACTTCGACGACGTGCTGGGGGAGGCCACCTCGTTCTTCCGGGCGTGCCGGGCCGAGGACGTGTGGCCGGGCGGGATCCACGTCGAGCTCACCGGGGAGGACGTCACCGAGTGCCTGGGCGGCTCGGAGGAGATCCTCGACTCCCAGCTCGACGACCGCTACCTCACCACCTGCGATCCCCGGCTGAACGCCCGCCAGTCCCTCGACCTCGCCTTCCGGGTCGCGGAGCTGCTGCGCGATTAACGACGCCGGCGCGGGCGGGCAGGGACGCAGGGCGAGGGGCGGCACCGCGCTCCTCGTCCTTCCTGCGCTCGTGGCGACGGCGGTCGCCCTGGTCGTCACCCGGCGCGGCGCCTACCTCAGCCCCGACGGGCTGGCCTACGTGGGCACCGCCCGGGGCCTGGTCGACGGGCTGGGTTACACGTCGCCGCCCGGCTCCCCGCCGGTGGGGAACTTCCCCCCGCTGTACTCGCTGGTCCTGGCGGGCGTGGGCGCCTTCGGCCCCGACCCGCTGACCGCCGCCCGCTTCGTGAACCCCGTCCTGTTCGGGCTCATCGTGCTCGTGGTGGGACTGGTCGCCCGCCGCCTCACCGGATCGCTGGCGCTCGCCTTCGCCGCCCAGGTGCTGGTGGCGGCCGGGGTCGACTTCCTGGCCTACGCCACCTCCGCCCTCAGCGAGCCGCTGTTCCTGCTGCTCTCGATGCTGGCGCTGGCCGCGGTGGGCGCCTTCCTCGCCCGCCGCCGGCCAGCCTTCCTGCTGGCCGCCGCCCTCCTGGCTGCCGCCGCCTGCCTGACCCGCTACGTGGCCGTGGCCGCGGTGGCGGCCGGCGCGGCCGGGCTCGTCCTGCTCTCACCGGGGCCCCGGCGGGCATGGCGCAGCGGCTTCGCCTTCGCCGCGGTGGCGGTGGCCCCCCTCCTGGGATGGTTCTCCTGGGTGCAGAGCAGGGAGGGCCGGGCCACCAACCGGGAGGCGGTCTTCCACGCCCCCGGGGCCGACTACGTGGTCGACGCCCTGCGCAACGCGTCCACGTGGGTGGCGACCGACTGGCTGTCGTGGCCGGCCCGGGGGGTGGTGGCGGCGGTGGTCGTGGCGGCACTGGCCTTCTTCACCCGCCGGGCCGGCGGCGCCAACGCGAACCCCCGGCCGGCGCCGCCGCCGAGCCGCCGGCCGGCCGCCCTGGCCGCCCTGGCCGCCCTGGCGGTGGCCGCCTACCTGGGCGCCCTGGTCGTCGACCGCTTCCTGTTCGACGTCACCGGCCGCCTCGACGACCGCTTCCTCCTCCCCGTCCACGCCGGTGCGGTCGTTCTCGGCGTCTGGGCCGTTCGGGGGGTGGACCTGGCCCGCAGCCATGCCGTCCGGCTCGGTCTGAGCGCCATCGTGGGCCTCCAGGTGGCCAACGGGGCGCTGTGGGTCTGGGACGCGGTCGACGACCCGGCCTCCCGTCCCGGCGGGTTCACCGCCCCGGCGTGGACGGCCTCCGAGGTCATCGACCAGGTGCGGGCGCTCCCCGAGGGGGCGACCGTGTTCACCAACCAGCCCGACGCGCTGTGGTTCCACACGGGCCGGGCGGCGGCATCCATCCCCGAGGAGCGGGCGTTGCTCACCGGCGAGGAGAACGAGGACTTCGAGGCCGAGCTGGTGGCCATGGCCGACGCCATGAGCCGGGGGGGCGTGCTCGTGTACTTCACCGCCACCCCGTCGCGCTCGGTCTTCCTGCCGACGCCGGCCGAGCTGGAACGGGCCCTCCCGCTCCAGCGGGCGGTGGCCGACGAGGTGGCGGTGGCCTACGTGCTGCGGCGCTGAGCGCCCGGGCGCCACCACAGCGTCATGCGCATCACGCTGAGGAAGCCCAGCCGCTCGTAGACGGGGCGCCCGTGGTCGCTGGCGATGAGCACCGCCGGAAGGGCGGGCTCGGCGCAGATGGCGGCCCAGGTGACCGCCCGCCCGTAGCCCCTGCCCCGAGCGTCGGGCAGGGTGGCCACCCAGGTCACCTCGGTGAGGCCGTGGGCGACGTGGGCCGCTGCGCCCGACACCGCCCGCTCGCCCTCCCACCCGACCCAGAACCGGTAGTCCGACCCCAGCAGGCCGGGACCGCCGATCGAGCCGCCGTCGGCCATGGGGTACCCCTCGACGACCACCCGGCTGTAGGCGTCCAGCTCCTCGGGCGAGGTCACCTCGGCCACCCGGAAGCCCTCGGGCAGCGGCCGTGCCGCGGCCTCGCCCGGCCCGCCCGCCGGCCGGAACATCATCGGCGGGTGTCCGACCAGCTCCAGGCCGAGCGGTCGCAGGTCGGCCGTGGGCCACATGGAGTAGAGGGACCACGTGCGCTCGGCAGGGAAGAAGGCCGTGGCCGCCTCCACCGCGGCGGCCTCCTGGGCCCCTCGCGCGGGCTGGAGCAGCACGGCGGCGGTGTCGAAGGAGAAGCCGGTGCCCGGGTCGGCCAGCACCAGCTCGTCGGACCTCTCGTAGCGGCCGCCGAGGCTGGCGGCCACCAGCCGCATCCGGTCGACCTCGCCGAACAGGAACCGGCGGACCAGGGAGTCCTCGACAGGGACGTCGGCCTCCCAGCCCGTGGTCAGCTCCCCGCCGGCGTCGCTCAACCTCGGATCTGGCCGTCGCCGGTGACGACGTACTTGACCGTGGTCAGCTCCCGCAGGCCCATGGGCCCGCGGGCGTGCAACTTCTGGGTGCTGATGCCGATCTCGGCGCCGAACCCGAACTGCTCGCCGTCGGTGAACCGGGTCGAGGCGTTGACGATGACCGCCGCCGCATCCACCTCCCGGGCGAAGCGCCGGGCGGCATCGAGGTCCCGCGTGCAGATGGCCTCGGTGTGGCCCGACCCGTACCGGTTGACGTGGTCGATGGCGGCCGCCAGCGAGGGGACGACGGCGATCGACAGCTTGAGGTCGAGGAACTCGCGGCCGAAGTCCTCGTCCGAGGCCGCTCCCACCCGCTCCTCGCCGATCACCGACCGGGCCCGCTCGTCGCCGACCAGCTCCACGCCCTCCAGGGCAGCCGCCGCCCGGGGGAGGAACTGCCCGGCCACCGATTCGTGCACGATCAGCGACTCGGCCGCGTTGCACACCGAGGGCCGCTGGGTCTTGGCGTTGACGACGATGGCCAGGGCGGCGTCGAGGTCGGCGGTGGCGTCCACGTAGACGTGGCAGTTGCCGTCCCCGTCGATCACGTAGGGGACGGTGGCGTTCTCCAGGATGCTGGCGATCAGCGACGGGCCGCCCCGGGGGATCAGGCAGTCGACGTAGCCCCGCAGCCGCATGAACTCGACCGCCGCCTCCCGGCTGGTGTCCTCCACCAGCACCAGGGCGTCCTCGGGCAGGCCCGCCTTGGCGAGGCCCTCCCGCAGCACCGCGGCGATGGCCATGTTGGAGCGGATGGCGGCCGACGAGCCCCGCAGGAAGGCCACGTTGCCCGATTTCAGGCAGAGCCCGAAGGCGTCGCTGGTCACGTTGGGACGGTTCTCGTAGATGATGGCCACCACGCCCAGCGGCACCCGGACCTTCTCGATGAGCAGGCCGTTGGGCCGGGTCCACCCCTCGACCACCTCGCCCACCGGGTCGGGCAGCCCGGCCACCTGGCGCAGGCCGGCGGCCATGGCCTCCACCCGGGCCGGCGTCAGCCGGAGCCGGTCGACCACCGCCGCCCGCTCCCCCCGCTCGCCGGCCGCGGCGACGTCGGCCGCGTTGGCCTCCAGCACCTCACCCGACCGGGCCTCGAGGAGGTCGGCGGCGGCCCGGAGGGCGGCGTCCTTGGCCGACGTGGAGGCGGTGGCCAGCAGCCGCGACGCGGCCTTGGCCCGCCGCCCCAGTTCTTCCATCGTCATGGCGAAGAGGCTACCGACACGGCGTCGGCGCCACGCAGGCCGGCCCGCCGAATCTCGCCCGTGGAACTTTTCGGGCGGCGGTACCGTGGAACTGCAAGGAGGACGTGCGGACATGGATCTCAGCTCCCCTGACGCCTGGCGGTGGGTGTTCCTCGTCCTGGCCGTCGCCTTCACCGTCGGGGAGATCGCCCTGGCCGGCACGTTCTTCCTCCTCCCCTTCGCCGCCGGGGCAGGCGCGGCCGCGCTGGCCGGGTTCATCGGCGCATCGGTCGGCGTGCTGTGGCTGCTCTTCCTGGTGATCTCGGCCGTCGCCTCCTCGGTGCTGTGGCCCCTGCGCCGCCGCCTCGACGCCCGCAACCCCCGGGCCGAGATCGGCGCCAACCGCTGGGTCGGGCGCCAGGCCTACGTGCTGCGGGACATCCCCGGCACGGGCGGCGAGACGGGCCTGGTGCGCCTCGACCGGGAGGAGTGGCGGGCCGAGAGCCTGGTCGGCGTGCCCATCCCCGCCGGCTCGACGGTCCTCGTCAGCCGGGTCGACGGCACGCGCCTCGTCGTCCTCCCCCTGGAACTGAAGGAGTAGCCGTGTCGGTGATCATCGTGCTGGCGGCCCTTGCCGTCGTCCTGTTCGTCGTCGTCCTCAGCGCGGTGAAGATCATCCGCCCCTACGAACGGGGGCTGGTCGAGCGGCTGGGCAAGTACCACGCCACCGAGGAGCCGGGCCTGCGGCTGATCTTCCCCTTCATCGACCGCATGGTGCGCGTCGACATGCGGGAGCGGGTGGTCGACGTGCCGCCGCAGGAGGTCATCACCTCCGACAACGTGGTCGTCTCCGTCGACGCCGTCGTGTACTACGAGGCCACCGACCCCCAGCGGCTCGTCTACAACGTGGTCGACTTTTACCTGGCCGTCACCAAGCTGGCCCAGACCAACCTGCGCAACGTGATCGGCGACATGCAGCTCGACGAGGCCCTGACGTCGCGCGACACGATCAACACCCGCCTGCGGGAGATCCTCGACGACGCCACCGACAAGTGGGGTACGAGGGTCGTCCGGGTCGAGATCCAGCGCATCGACCCCCCGGCCGACGTCATGCACGCCATGCACGAGCAGATGAAGGCCGAGCGCACCCGGCGGGCCGTCGTCACCGCCGCTGCCGGCGAGCGAGAGGCGGCCATCACCCGGGCCGAGGGCGAGAAGCAGTCCGCCATCCTCTCCGCCCAGGGCCTCCGGGAGTCCGCCATCCTCGAGGCCGAGGGCCTGGCCGCCGCCACCCGCACTGCGGCCGAGGCCGAGCGGTTCCGCCAGGAGGCGGTGGCGGAGGGCGAGGCGGCCGCCATCCGCAGCGTCTACCAGGCCATCCACGACGGGAAGCCGTCGGCCGACCTCATCGCCATCAAGTACCTCGAGGCGCTCCAGACCGTCGCCAACGGCCAGGCCACGAAGCTGTTCCTCCCCACCGAGCTGTCCGCCGTCCTCGGCGCCCTCGGCGGCATGAAGGAGCTGTTCAACGAGATGGACGGCGCGCCGGCGCGCCGGTGACCGTCCTCTCCGGCAGGGCGGTCACGCTTCGGGGCATGACCGAGGCCGATCTCGACGTGGTCTCCGCCCTCTTCGAGATCCCCGAGCTGCACGAGGCGTGGCCGGGCGTCGACCGCACCACCTTCGAGGACCAGCTGTCGGGGGCAGACGACGGTACCGGCCTGGTCGTCGAGGTCGACGGGGCGCCCGTCGGGTTCGTCCAGTACTACGAGGAGGCGGACCGGCACTACCGCTCGGCCAGCATCGACATCGCCCTCCATCCCGACTGGTGCGGCCGGGGTCTGGGCACCGACGCCCTGCGCACGCTGGCCCGCCACCTGTTCGACGACAAGGGCCACCACCGGATCACCATCGACCCTCACGTCGGCAACGCCCGGGCCATCGCGTCGTACCGCAAGGTCGGCTTCCGCGAGGTGGGCGTGATGCGCCGCTACGAGCTGGGCAACGACGGGGCGTGGCGGGACAGCCTCCTCATGGACCTGCTCGCCGACGAGTTCGACGGCTGACCGCTACCACCTGCGACACGATTGCGACGCGACGGCGAGCCGGCCTCCGGCGGTCGGCCGTAACCGTCCCGTCCAGGCGCCGGACGGCGAGCGCGGCCCCCGCCCTTCAGGGGCCGGGCCCGCTTCGCGCCACAATTGGGTCGTGGCTCCGCTCTCGCCCGTCGGCTTCGTCGTGGCCGCCGTCGTGGCGGTCCTGGCCTTCCTCGCCGGCGCCGGCGTGGCGGCAGCGGTCCTCCTGGGAGTGATCGTCGCCGGTGGCTGGGCCGCGATGGCGGCCGTCCGGCGGCCTCGGGCGGAGCGCATCGACCCCTTCACCGTGCAGGACCCGTGGCGGTCCATGGTCATGCGGGCCCAGTCCACCCGCAACCGGTTCGCCGCGGCCGTGCGCAAGACGCCGCCCGGACCGCTCCATGACCGGCTGGCCGACATCGGCGGCCGGGTCGACGCCGCGGTCCGAGAGGCGTGGGCCATCGCCAAGCGGGGCCACGACCTCGACAACGCCGTGCAGGCGCTCGACGTCCCCCGCATCCGCCGTGACCTGGAGCGGGGCGGCGACGAGGCCGTGGTGACGTCGCTGCGGGGCCAGCTTTCGGCGGGGGAGCGCCTGGTGGCGGTGTCCGACGACGCCCGCACCCGCCTGGCGCGCCTCAACGCCCAACTGGACGAGTCCGTCGCCCAGGCCATCGAGCTGTCGGTCTCGGCCGGCGACGTGACCGCCCTCCAGCCTCTCGGCAGCGAGGTGGAAGAGGTGGTGACGGAGCTCGAGGCCCTGCGGCTGGCCATGGAGGAGACCTCCTGAGCCCTTCAGCGACGGTTCATCCGGTGTCCGTCCAGCCGCAACTCCGGCGACCGCCGCCGGCAACACCGGTCGCGCACACTGGCGGCATGCAACTCGCCACCGCTCTCGTCGACCCACCTCCTCGCCATCCGTCGGCCCCCACGCTGGCCACCCTCTCCCGGGACCAGCTGGCGCTCGAGCACCGCCGGACCCTCGACGCGCCCCGCCGCCGCTACGGCGTGCTCAGCCGCAGCCTGTTCACGGTCATGGACCTCGTCTACGGCAAGGGCCGGACGCTGCCCAAGTTCAAGGTCCTCGAGGTCGTCGCCCGCGTGCCGTACCAGGCGTGGGAACAGGTGGGCTACATCGCCATCACGCACCGCTACTCGCGCCCACCGTTGGCCCGCCGCATCTTCGAGCGGGTCGAGGAGTGCCGCAGCCAACAGGACAACGAGCAGTGGCACCTGTTGATCCTCGAGGAGCTGATCTGGTCGGCCGGGCTCCGGCAGGGGACGATCCGCTACCGCCTCCTCCCCCAGGTCCTCGCCTTCGCCTACCACCGCATCTCCTGCCTGCTCTACACCCTCAAGCCGGAATTGAGCTACGGCCTCAACGCCGACTTCGAGGACCACGCCGAGCACGAGTACGCCCAGTTCGTGGCCGAGAACCCCCAGCTCGAGTCGACGCCGTGGCGGTCGCTCATCGCCGACGACTACGGCCGGTTCGACTCGGTCGCCGATCTGCTGCGCCAGATCTCCTTCGACGAGCGGGTGCACAAGGAGGAGAGCCTCGCCCGCCTGGGCGCGGCCCGCTTCTCCTGAAGTGGTAGGCCGGTGGGATGACCACCGGCCACATCATCCCGGGCTGGGAGGAGGAGGCGGCGCCGTCGGACTCCCCCCAGCCCCCGCCGCCCGAGCCGAGCCACGCCGAGCGGGCCCGCACCGTCGTCGCCGCCCAGACCCGGGGCGCGCTGTCGACGCTGGCGGTGGGCGCCGACGGCGCGCCCTTCGGATCGGTCGTGACGTACGGGGTCGACACGGTCGGGCGCCCGTCGTTCTTCGTCAGCACCATGGCCGAGCACACCCGCAACCTCGACGCCGACCCGCGGGCGAGCCTGCTCGTCGTCGAGGAGACGGCCGCCGGCGCCGACCCCCTGGCGTCCGCCCGGGTGACGCTGATGGGGACGGCCGTCGAGGTCGTCGACCCCGAGGAGCGGGCCGCCGCCCGGGCCGGCTACCTGGCCGCCAACCCCAACGCCTTCTACGTCGACTACGGCGACTTCCGGTGCCTGCGCCTGGAGGTCACGGGCGTGCGCTACGTCGGCGGCTTCGGGCGCATGAGCTGGGTGGGCCCGGCCGAGTACGCGGCAGCCGAGGCCGATCCGCTGCATCCCGTCGCCGCCGGCATCCTCGGCCACATGAACGCCGACCACGCCGACGCCCTGGCCACCCTCGTCGCCCATTTCGGAGGTGAGCCCGAGGTGACCGGGGCCTCCATGACCGCCGTCGACCGCTACGGGTTCGAGGTCGTGGCCCGCTTCGACGGCGACCGGAGGCAGGCGGTGCGGATCGGCTTCCGCGCTCCACAGTCCTCGGCGGACGACGTCCGCAAGGAGCTCATCGGCATGCTGGCGGAGGCCCGGGCCGGCGGCTGAGCGGAGCTGGACGGTCTCAGAGCGTCCGCCACACCGGGCACATCCGCTCGGGCCGGAACTTGCCACCGGTGCCACCCACCGGCTCGACGACCACATGGTCGACCACGGCCCGGATGATGGCCCGGCGCTGATCCTTGGTCATGGTGGGCCAGCGGTCGGCCAGCTCCTCGCCCGTGCCGGCGATGGTCAGTATCACCTTGGCGGAGTCGACGACCCGGAGGCGGCTCTCGTTGCCGGTCAGCCGGCGCGCGATGTCGCGCCGGGCCTGCTGCCACTCGGTGCGGGTGATCTTTCGACCGCCCCAGAGGACGGCTAGTTCCTTCAAACGGTCCAGGTCCCCGTGGATCTCCGCCACGATCCCCCGGATCTCCCCGCTGACCTGCTGGACGGGGTGAAAGGTGCCTCGCGCCATCTCCAGGAACTCCTGGGAGTCCACCCGACAGACGACGCTGTCGCGCACGAACTCCTCGGCGAAGCGCGACTTGACGATGACGCCCGAGCAGCCGCCCGCCGCCGGCGCCGGGCACCGGTAGTACTGGTTCGCCTCGCTGCGGTACAGGAAGTGGAGCGAGCCCCCGCACCGGCCGCAACGCAGCAGGCCGTTGAGCAGCGATCGCCGGGGCGGGCGGCGGCGCAGCGAGCGCGACGACCGCAGGGCGACCAGCCGCTCGTGGGTCGACCGGTCGAGGATCGGCGGGAACCGCTCCGCCAGCACGCCCGCCCGGTCGGCGTGCAGGCCGGCCAGCCGCGGCTGGATCAGCAGGGCGGACAGCGCGTTCACCCGCCACGGGCCGCCGGTCGTGCTGCGCAGGCCCCGGCAGTTCCACTCCTGCACGATGGAGGACAGCGTCTCCCCGTCGAGCACCCGGCGCGCCGCGTCCCGGATGGCGGCCGCCTCCTGCTCGACGATCCGGCTCCGGTCGTGCACGTGCCCGAACCCCCGGGGACCGAAGTTTGCGGCGGTCGCCTCCCGTCGGGCCTGTCGCTCCGCCTCGATGCTGCCGAGCACCAGGTCGATCTCACTCAGCACCGCTTCCTGCTGCTGCGCCATTGCCTGGCCGTACGGAGCGGGTGCGGCTGCGGATGACGATCGAAAAAAACCGTGACATTGCAACAGGAACCTTCGCTCGCAACGTCATGACAAGGCCTCGGGCGGCTTCTTACAGTCCCGGCACCAACTGGGCCGAGCACTGCCGCAGCCTCCGTCATCCTCCGCGCCACCACTCCCGCCGACGGCCCAACCACCTCAGGGGAGGAAGAGACCAAGCATGATGCAGCGGTGGAGGTCGGCCAGCAGCCAAGCTGGTCAGGCCACGTTTTCGCTGATCCTCGTCGTCGTCGTCGTTGCGATCGCAGTCGTACTGCTGTACCGCACGGCGTGGACGGCCGACAGCA
>JBKHXX010000083.1:0-28051 GCA_046565765.1 Acidimicrobiia bacterium
CGGCCCTGGTCATGTGCCCGCCGCGGTGCGCACGAACCGCTCCGCGGGGGCGGGGTCGCCGCCGAGGTGGAGGTGGAGGTAGGAGGCGAGCAGGGTGGGGGAGGCGAACCCGGCCCGCTCGGCCCCGTGGCGGCCCCGGTAGTCGAGGGCGTCCCCCGGCGGCTCCAGCCGGGAGTAGTGGAACTCGTGGGCCCGCAGCGCCGTCCCGGCCGGGGCCAGGGGAGTGTCGACACGGGGCCACAGGTGGCGGTAGCCGAGGGTGAGGCGGTCGGTCATGCGCCCGTCGGCGGGGACGGCCCCGGCCAGCCGGTGGCCGTCCAGCGAGCGGGCCAGCCACAGCAGGCCGCCGCACTCGGCCCACGTGACCAGCCCGTTGTGGACCTTCACCCGCACGTCGGCCAGCAGCGTGCGGTTGGCGGCCAGCGACTCGGCGTAGACCTCGGGGAAGCCGCCACCCGCGTACAGGCCGTGAAGGCCGGCCGGCAGGTGCTCGTCGGTAGCGGGGTCGACGGGCACCACCTCGGCACCCGCCTGCTCCAGGGCCTCCAGGTTGTCCCGGTACACGAAGCTGAACGCGGGCCCCGACAGCACGCCCACGCGCACCTTGGCCTGGTGCCAGGCCCGGGGCGGGGTCGAGACGTTGGTGCGGGGGGCGGACCGGGCCAGGGCCAGCAGGCCGTCGAGATCGCAGCCCTGGGAGATGGCCGCGGCCAGGGCGTCGAGGCCGGCCCGGACCCGCTCACCTTGCTCGATCACCGGCACCAGGCCCAGGTGGCGGTCGCGCCAGTGGAAGGCGTCGTTGCGCCGCAGGGCGCCCAGCACCGGGACGTCGAGGGGCTCGAGGGCCCTGCGCAGCATGCGTTCGTGGCTGTCGCTGCCCACCCGGTTCAGGACGACCGCGGCCACGCTGACGGCCGGGTCGAAGGTGGTGAACCCGTGGACGACGGCGGCCACCGATCGGCTCATGGCCGAGGCGTCGACCACCAGCACCACGGGGGCGTCGAGCAGGGTGGCGATCTGGGCCGTGCTGGAGCTGGGGCCGGTGGGGTCGTCGGCCCCGTCGAAGAGGCCCATGACCCCCTCGACGACCAGGAGGTCGCTGCCGTCGGCCGCCCGCCCGGCCAGGGGGGCCACCGCGTCCGTCCCGCACAGCCAGGCGTCGAGGTTGCGGGCGGGGCGCCCCGTGGCCAGGGCGTGGTAGCCCGGGTCGATGTAGTCGGGGCCGACCTTGGCGGATGCCACCGCCAGGCCGCGGGACCGGAAGGCGGCCATGAGCCCGGTGGCGACGGTCGTCTTGCCCACGCCCGACGACGTCCCCGCGACGACGAGGCGGGGGCCGAGGGCGGGCATGCGCGCATGATGCCACCGCCTGCCGCTGGTTCAGCCGCCAATGTACGATCGACCCGTGTCATCCCTGGTCGCGGCCGTCTCGCTCGACCCGGGCGAGCTGTGCCGCGCCGGGTCGGTGCTGGCCGATGCCACCCGCTGCCGCATCCTGGCCCGCCTGGCCGAGGCCCCGGCCTACCCGGCCGACCTGGCCGCCGCGCTGGACACGACCCGGGCCAACGTGAGCAACCACCTGGCCTGCCTGCGCCTCCACGGGCTGGTCGTGGGCACGCCCGAGGGCCGCCGGGTGCGCTACCGGCTGGCCAACCCGTCGCTGGGCGACGCCCTCCACCGCCTGGTGGAGGCCATGGGCGAGGGGAGCGGGGGGCCGTGACCGAGGGCGTCCTCCTGCCCTTCGTGGCGGTGGTGGCCGGTGTGTTCTCCTTCGTCTCCCCGTGCTGCCTGCCCCTCGTGCCCGGCTACCTGTCCTACGTGGCGGCCCTGCCCGTGTCCGAGCTGGGCGAGCGCCAGGCCCGGGGGGTGACGCTGCGGGCCGCCCTGCTGTTCGTGGCCGGGTTCACCACCGTGTTCACCGTGCTGGGGGTGAGCGCGGGTGTGGCGGGCAGCGTGCTGCTGCGCAACCGCGACGACGTGGTCAAGGTGTTCGGCGTGGTGATCATCGTGCTGGGGCTGGTGACGGCCGGGCTGCTGCGGATCCCCGCCCTGCAGCGGGAGCGCCGCCTCGACCTGGCCCGGGTGCCGAGGGGGCCGGCGTGGGCGTTCCCCATGGGCATGGCCTTCGCCGCCGGCTGGGTGCCGTGCATCGGCCCCGTGCTGGCCACCATCCTCGCCACCGCCAGCGCCAGCGGCACGGCCATGTGGGGTGCGGTGCTGCTCGCCCTCTACTCCATCGGGCTCGGGATCCCGTTCATCCTGCTCGGCCTGGGGTTCACCCGGGCCCAGCGGTCGATGGACTGGTTGAAGCGCCACGGCCGCGGCATCGAGCTGGGCGGAGGGCTGCTGCTGGTGGGCGTGGGCGTGCTGTTCGTCACCGGCCAGTGGTCGCCGCTGTTCCGGCCGCTCCAGCGCTGGTTCGCCAACTGGCCGATATGACCGTCCCCGTGAAGCGTCGCTCCAACCGCGTCCGGTGGGTCGCGGCGGCGGTGGCCGTGCCCGTCCTGGTCCTCGTGCTGGTCCTGGCGGCCAGCCCCCCCGCCGGGACCCGGGCCGCCGACTCGCCCCTCCTGGGCGAGGCCGCGCCCGCCCTGGAGGGAGAGACCGTCGACGGCCACCCCTTCGCCCTCGCCGGTGCGCCCGGCCGCTGGGTCCTGGTGAACTTCTTCGCCACCTGGTGCGTCCCCTGCGTGCGGGAGCATCCCGAGCTGATCCGCTTCGCCGACCGCCACGCGGCGGCGGGCGACGCCGAGGTGGTGGCCGTCGTCTACGACGACCCCGCCGCCGAGGTGCGGAAGTTCCGCGCCCAGCGGGGTGGCGACTGGCCCATGGTCGTCGACCCGAACGGCCGCATCGCCCTCGACTTCGGCGTGTCGGGCGTGCCCGAGTCGTACCTGATCGCCCCCGACGGCACGGTGGCGGCCAAGCTCGTCGGGGGGGTGGCGGCGGACGCCCTCGACGAGGTGCTGGCCAAGGTGAAGGCGGGTACACCGCTGCGGTAGTGACCGGTCTGCGTGGCCTGAACGGGTGAAGCGCCTCGTCGTCGCCCTGGTCGTGCTGGGCGGGTTGCTGGCGGGAACCGACGTGGTGGCCGAGGGGATGGCCGAGAGGGAGCTCGAGGCCCGGCTGGCGTCGGAGATCCCGGGGGCGACGGGCGTGTCGGCCACCATCTCGTCGTTCCCCTTCCTGGGCCGGCTGCTGACGTCGGGCCGGGTGGCCGAGGTCGACGCCCAGGCCCGGGGCGTGCGGGTGGAGGGGCTCGACTTCGACGTGGTGGCGGTCGACCTCGACGGGGTCACCCTCGACCGCCGCATCCTGTGGGACGACCAGCGGGTGGCGGTCACCGACATCGACGCCGGCCGGGTGCGGGCCGAGGTCACCCAGGCCGCCCTCTCCGAGCGGCTGGGGGTGGACGTCCGCCTCGAGTCGGGCCGGGTGTCGGTCACCGTGGCCGGCCGGCGGGTCAGCGCCGAGCTGGCGGTGCGCAACGGCCGGCTGGTGGTGGGCGCCGCCGGCATCGACCTCCCCGCCCTCGACGTGGTCGCCCCCCTGCTGCCCTGCGTCGCCGACGCCGAGATCGTCCCCGGTCGGGTGCTGCTCACGTGCGACTTCACCGAGGTGCCCGAAGAGCTGCGCCAAGCCGTCTCCCGGGACCTGTAGTCGCGCCGCTCAAGGGGCGACGCCGCCGCGCCGACAACGCGGCCATGAGCGCCGCCCCGCGCCTGGGAGGCCAGGCCCTCATCGAGGGCGTGATGGTGCGCGCCGGCGGCCGGTGGGCGGCCGCCGCCCGCCGCCCCGACGGCACGATCGTCACCACCGAGGCCGAGGTACCCGGTTGGGCCCTCTCCGGGCGGGGAGTCCCCGTCGTTCGGGGGATGATCGCCCTGGTGGCGACCATCGGGCTGGGCATGAAGGCCCTGTCGTGGTCCCGCTCGGTGGCCGAGGAGGAGCCCACACCCAAGGGCACGGTGGTGGCCGCCACCCTGGTCAGCATCGCCGTGTTCGTGTCGGTGTTCGCCCTCGTGCCCGCCCTCGTGGCCCGGCTGGCGGCCGACCGCGTCGCCGGCGGCGGGGTGCTGTTCGCTCTGGCCGAGGCCCTCACCCGGGTGGCCCTGTTCGTGGGCTACGTGGCGGCCATCGGGCGGCTGCCCGGCATCCGCCGCACGTTCGAGTACCACGGGGCCGAGCACAAGGCCATCGCCGCCCAGGAGCACGGCGACGAGCTGACCGTCGAGCGGGTGAGCCGCTACAGCCCCCTCCACGCCCGCTGCGGCACCGACTTCCTCGTGCTGGTGGCGGTGGTCGCCATCGCCGCCTTCGCCCTCGTCTCCCCCGAGTCGTGGCTGCTGTTGGCGGCCAGCCGGGTGCTGCTGCTGCCGGTGGTGGCGGGCGTGGCCTACGAGGTGCTGCGGGTGTCGGACCGGCCGGTTCCGGCCCGCTGGCTCAAGCCGCTGATGGCTCCCGGCCTGGCCGTGCAGGGGCTGACCACCCGCCCGCCGTCGGACGACCAGGTCGAGGTGGCCATCGTGGCCGTGCAGGCCGCGGTCGCGCCCGTGGCCCGGTAGGCCACGCTCGGCGCTTCCCGCCCCCGGCGGGCCGTCCGTCGGTACGCTTCCACGGCCATGGGCCCCCCCGGCCAGACCGACCCCCTCGAGGTGCTGCTCCTGGGGCCGGTGGAGGTGCGGGTCGGCGGGCGGCCGGTGCCGCTCCCCGGGGTCTCGCAACGGGTGGTGCTGGCCCGGCTGGCGGTGGCGGCGGGACGGCTGGTCCCCACCGGCGAGCTGGTCGACGCCCTGTGGCCCGGCGGCCCTCCCGAGAACGGGTTGGGGAACCTCCAGAGCTACCTGTCCCGCCTGCGCAAGGCCGTCGGGCCCGACCGGGTGACCCGGGAGCCGGGCGGCTACCGCCTGAGCGTGGCCCCCGAGGCGGTGGACGTCGGCCAGGTCGAGGCCACGGTGGCCCAGGCCAGGGCGGTGGCCGGCCAGGACCCGGGCGAGGCGGCCCGCCTGCTGGGCGACGCGCTGGACCGCTGGCGCGGCGATCCGCTCGCCGACCTGCCCGACGCCCTGCCCTTCGCCCCCGAGGTGGCCCGCTGGGCGGCGTGGCGCCGCCAGCTCGTCGAGGACCGCCTGCGGTACCGCATCGCCGCCGGCCACGACGCCGACGTCCTGCCCGAGCTGGAGCAGGCGGCCGCCGCCGACCCCACGTCCGAGCGCGTCCACCTGCTGTGGATGGAGGCGCTGCACCACCTGGGCCGCACCGCCGATGCCCTGCGCGTCGCCGACCGCTTCCGCCGCCGGCTGGTCGAGGAGACGGGGCTCGACCCGAGCCCGGCGCTGGCAGAGCTGGAGAGCCGCCTGCTGGCCGGCGGCGACGCCCCCCGCCCCGCCCCGGGCCCCGTCCCCCCTCCGCCGCACCTGGCCCGCCGGTTCGCCCCCGGGGACCGGTTCTGCGGGCGGGCGGGGGAGCTCGCCACACTGGCGGCGGCCGTCGAGAGCCACCGGGTCGTCACCCTCGTGGGCCCGGGCGGGGTCGGCAAGACCCGCCTCGTGCTCGAGCTGCTCGACCGCACCGGGCACCGGTGGGCCGTGCACCTGGTGGAGCTGGGAGCGGTGTCGGAGGGCGGCGCGTGGCGGTGGCCACCGCCGCCGCCCTCGGCCTGCGGTCGGCGCCGGCGGGAGCGGAGGCGGCCGTCGTCGACCGCCTGGCGGGGGAGCCCGCCCTGCTCGTGCTGGACAACTGCGAGCACGTGCTGGCGGCGGCGGCCGCACTGGTCGCCACCGTCGCCGCCCGGTGCCCCGACGTGCGCATCCTGGCCACGTCCCGCCGGCGGCTGGGAGTGGCGGGCGAGCGGGTGGAGCGGCTCGGGCCGCTGCCCGAGCCCGACCAGGTGACCCTGTTCGCCGACCGGGCGTCGCTGCTGCGGGCCGGCTTCGATCTCGACGCCCCCGACGTGCGGGCGGCGGTGGCCGAGGTCTGCCGCCTGGTCGACGGCCTGCCGCTGGCGGTGGAGCTGTCGGCGTCGCGGGAGGCGGTGTTCGGCATCGCCAGCTGCGCCGGCGGCTGGCCGCGGGGCTGGACGTCCTCGACCCGCCCGTCCCCGGTGGGGCGACCCGCGCCACGGGCGTGGCGGCGGCGGTGGAGTGGTCCTACCGGCTGCTCGACGACCGGGCCCGCGCCCTGTTCGACCGCCTGGCCGTGTGCCGGGGCGGGTTCAGCCTCGACGGCCTGGTCCACTTCGCCGGCCCCGCCCCGCCCAACCCGGCCGCGGTGCTGGCCGAGCTGGTGGAGGCCTCCCTGGTGGTGGCCGAGCACGGTCGCGGCCCGGTGCGCTACCGGCTGCTGGACACCGTCCGCCACGTGGCCCGGAGCCATCTCGACCCGGTGAGCCTGGCCGCCGCCCACGACGCCCTGGCCCGCTGGATGGGCGACGTGGCGGCACGGGCGGGCCCGCCGGGCTACGACCGGGGCGCGCAGACCGACGTCCTGATCCCCGAGGCGGCCAACCTCCGGGGCGCCCTGGCGTGGCTGATCGAGGCGGGCCGTTGGGAGAGGCCGGCCGCATCGCGGTGCCCACGTCGCTGTCCATGCTCGTCCACCCCCATCTCGAGGTGCTGGCCCAGCTGCGGCGGCTGGAGCACGCCCCCGCCGGACCGGGCGCGGGCCGCTGCGCGGTCGCCGCCGGGGCGGCCGCCTTCCTCGACGGGGCGTACGCGGAGGCGGACCGCATCCTCGGTCTGGCCGTCGACCGCCTCGACGCCGGTGACCAGGACCGCTGGGCGGCCCACTACCTCCGCGGCATCAGCCGCATGTTCACCGGCGCACCGCCGGCGGTGGAGGCGGACGCCCACGCCGTCCTCGCCGACATCGCCGCGCCGGCCTGGTCGAAGGTGGGCCTGGTGTGCTGTGCCGCCCTCATCCGCCTGTACCACGGCGACCGGACCGAGGCCCCGGGAGTGGGTCGACGGGCACGCCCGGCTCGTCGAACGGTTCGGCCAGGAAGAGGCGTTCGTGGCCTTCACCGTCGGCGAGCTGGCGGCGGACGTGGCGCCCGCCGCCGCCCTGGCCTGGTACGAAGAGGCGGAGCGGCACTGTGACGAGCACGGCCACGCCTACGTCCTCCACGTGTCGCGCATCGGTCGCCTGGCCCTCCCGACCCGCACCGGGCGCCCACTCGACGCGGCGGCGTGCGCCCTCGGGCTCCTGGACGACCTGCGCCGGCTGGGCATGTGGCCCCAGCTGTGGACCACCGTCCGCCTCACCGCCGAGCTGCTGGTCGCCCTCGGCGACCTGGCGTCCGCCGCCCACCTGCTGGCCGCGGCGGGAGCGATCCCCTGGCCCCGCCGGTGGCGGAGCCGGAACAGGCCCGCCACGAGGAGCTGTGGCGTCGCATCCGCGAGGGGCTCGGCCCCGGCGAGCTGGCCGCCGCCACCGCGGCGGCGGTCGCCGGCCCGTCGCGGGCGGGGGCGGCGGTGGCCCGCGCCCGTGCCGCCCTCGCCGCCTCCGCCCCGGGCTGAGCAAGCGGCGGGCAAGGGGCGGGCAGCGGCCGGGCAAGCCCCTTCCGTCAGTCTGCCGGCATGACACTCACGACCGACCCCACCACCGACCGAGCTCTTCCCCAGATCCCGGTGCCCGCCATCGACCCGGCCAAGGTCGAGGCCTTCGCTGGCCAGCTGCTCGACGACTATGCCGGCGCCATGACCACGCTGATGACGATCGTCGGCGACCGCCTCGGCCTCTACTCGGCCCTGGCCGGCGCCGGCTCGGTGACCAGCGACGAGCTGGCCGCCACGACCGGCCTCAACCCCCGCCTGGTGCGGGAGTGGCTGGCCGCCCAGACGGCCTCCGCCTACGTCGACTACGACCCGGTGCTGGCCACCTACGAGCTCCCCGCCGAGCACGCCCTGGCCCTCACCGAGGTGGACTCGCCCGCCTACATCGTGGGCGTGTGCGAGATCATCCTGGGCCAGTTCCTGGCCGTCGACCAGTTGGAGCGGGCCTTCCGCACCGACGGCGGGATCCCCTACGGGGCCTACCATGGGTGCACCCACCGGGGCATCGAGCGGTTCTTCCGCACCGCCTACGCCAACGAGCTGGCCGCGACCTGGTTCCCCGCCGTGGAGGGTCTCGTCGAGCGCCTGGAGGCCGGCGCCCGGGTGGCCGACGTGGGCTGCGGCCACGGCCAGTCCACCCTGATCATGGCCAGGACGTGGCCCGACTCCACCTTCACCGGGTTCGACTTCCACGAGCCCTCGGTGATCGAGGCCCGGGCCAACGCCACCGAGGCGGGTGCGTCCGCCAGCGTGTCGTTCCGGGTGGCCGACTCCACGTCCTTCGGCCCCGGGCCGTTCGACGTGGTCGTCTTCTTCGACGCCCTCCACGACATGGGCGACCCCCCGGCCGCCCTGCGCCGGGCCTACGAGGTGCTGGCCCCGGGCGGCGTCGTGGTCGCCGTCGAGCCGTGGTCGCTCGACCGGTTGGAGGACGGGATCGGCAACCCGCTGGTGCGCCTCGACTACGCCGCCTCCACCGCCCTGTGCACGCCCACCTCGCTCAGCCAGCCGGGCGCCTACGGCCTCGGCAACCAGGGGGGGGCGGAGGTCCGCCTCCAGCTGCTGGCCCAGGCCGGGTTCCGCAACCCGGTCCTGGCCGCCGACACCGGCTTCAACCTGGTGGTCGCAGCCACCAGGTGAACCCCCTGGTCGTTTTGGGGCGTCCGGGCCACGTCTGAGGTGGTTGGGACGCCCCAAAACGGCTACTGCTTGACGATCAGGTCGGCCAGCTCGCTGACCGCGACCATGGCCGGGGAGGCGGGGTCGGCGTCCATGGGGGCCACGCCCAGCTGGTCGGCGTGCTCGACGGCGGGGTCCTCGGGGACGGTGAAGAACTCCGCCGTGCCCAGGGCCTCGGCCACCCGGGCCGCGTCCTCCTCGGACACGGAGCGGTTGGCCACGCCGATGATGCGGGTCACGCCCAGCTCCTGGGCCACGACGACGGCCCGGCGGGCGATCTCCACCGACTTCTCGCTGCCCTCGCTGACGGCCAGCACCACGTCCCGCTCGCCCGGCTTGGCCCAGATGAGGTCGTTGAGGCCGGCCTCCAGGTCGGCCACCACGACCCGCTCGTCGTCGGCCAGCTCGCCGAAGAACTGCCGGGTGGTGTTGTGGGAGCCGCAGCACAGGCAGGCGTCGGACGGGCGCTCGATCTTGCCGGTGGCGACCAGGCGGATGCCGTCGGGGGCGTCCACCCCGTAGTGCCCGAGCAGGTCCTCGGCCAGCGGCGTGGGGTCGTTGTGGGTGTGGCCGGCGTCGAGGAGGGCGTTGAGGATCGGCTTCATCGACTCGACCGTCTCCCGGGGCACGCCCAGGGAGATGCCCAGGTTGGGGTTGGGGTCGGCGTCGACGGCCACCACCGTGTGGCCCCTCCGGGCCAGGCTGCGGGCCAACGACCCCGAGATCATGCTCTTGCCCGACCCGCCCTTGCCGCAGATCGCGATCCTCATACTCGAACCTCCACATGGTGATTTGGCTGAGACGTGAACAGGTCGACGACCTGCTCGATGGCCTTGATCGTCGGGGAATCGGGACACTCGTCGAGCGGCGACAGGCCCCGGCGCTCGGCCTCGGCCACGTCGGCGTCGAAGGGGATGCGCACGTGAGGGGCCAGCCCCGGGTGGTCGGGCTCGTCGCGGAAGCGGTTGGCCACGATGGTCGTCGACCGGCCCTCGCCCACCATGGGCAGCAGGCGGCGGGCGGTCATGGCCGAGCGCCAGGCCGGGCCCACCACCACGACCACGTCGTCGGAGAAGGCGTGGTACCGCTCGAACGGTGTGGTCGGACCGGCCTCCAGGTCACCGATCACGTCCCACCCGGGCTCGCCGAAGCCGAGGAGCACCTGCACCACGGCGACCACCGTGCGCTTGGCCGAGGTCTTGTCGGCCTCGCCGATCTTGCCCAGGCCGGTGACCCGCACCCCGTCGGGCCCGGTGACGGTGTAGCGCTCGACCACCTCGCGGGGGAGCAGGCCCTCGCGCAGCTGCCAGCCGTAGGCCGCCCCCTTGTTCTCCTCCAGGGCCTCGACGGGGATGCTCACGTCGGCCGCCCCGAGGCCGATGGAGTAGACGAGGCCGGGGTTGGTGTCGAGGTCGGCCACCAGCACGTTGCGGCCCCGCCGGGCCAGCAGCCGCGAGAGGGTCGACGAGATGACCGTCTTGCCCGCCCCGCCCTTGCCCATGACGGCCAGCCGGAGCCCCAGGCGGGACTCCAGGTCGCGCCGCTCGTCGTCGTCCAGGCCGCTCAGGTGGGCGTCGGCCTGGTGCTGCCAGTCCCGGAGGCGGCCCATCTGGGCGTCCATGAGGGCGTCGATGCCGCTGTAGCCCTTGGCCCGCTGCCAGGTGGCCAGGTGGCGCAGGAACGAGCTGGCCTGGCGGCGCACCGCCATCCACATCAACGGGCCGTCGGCGCGCGCCCCGAGATCGTCCATCACCGCGGTCTGGCGGGCCAGCGTGGCCGAGGCCCACTCCTCGCGCCGCTTGCGCCGGGCCTCGCGCTCGGCTTCGTCCATATGCCCACCCCTCACCTAGTTCGGCGCCGGGCTGAGCTTACCGGCCGAGCTCAAGGTGGCGACGGCCGGCGCCGATCCTTGTCGGATGCGGACGAGCGAACGGGGGGTGGCGGTCGTCCTCGCCCTGTTCCTGTCCGCCGTCCCCGCCGTCCTCCCGCCGGCGGCCGGCGTCGCCTCCGCCGCGGCAAGCGATGGCCAGACCCGGCTCGACCCCGCCTTCGCCGGCGGCTTGATCAGCGGGAGCCTGACCGCGGGCAGGGACGTCATCGTCGACGTCGTCGTGCAGCCCGACGGGAAGATCGTGGCGGCCGGGCTCCTCGACGGGAGCCTGCTGGTCCTGCGGTTCACGGCCCGCGGCGGGCTCGACGGCTCCTTCGGCAACGGGGGCGCGTTCGTGCTGGACACCGCGGGCGACGACGGGGCCCGGGCCGTGGCCCTCGGGCCCCAGGGGACGATCCTCGTCGCCGGGTGGTCCGGTGGCGGGCCCGCGGTGCTGCGCCTCACACCCGGCGGCGACCTCGACCCCGCCTTCGGCGGAGGCGTCGTGCGACCTTCCCCGGCGGGGCGGGTGGAGGCCATGACGGTGCTCGGTGACGGCGCCGTGCTCGTCGGCCTGGCCGGCGGCAGTCCCACCCTCGTCGCCCGCCTGCGGCCCGATGGCGAGCTCGACCCCGCCTTCGGGGACGGTGGCACCATCCCCTCCACCGTGTTCGGTGACGCCGGCGACGGTGTGGCGGCCCTGGTCGCCTACCCGGACGGGAGCTTCGTGGTGGGAGGGAGCGGCTGGAGCCCCTCCTACACCGGCGCACCCCTGGCGGTGCTCCTGCTCGCCCGCTTCACCGCCGGCGGAGCGCTCGACCCGTCCTTCGGGCAGGGCGGGACGGTCGCAACCGAGCTCCACACCACCCACGTCGCCCGGTCGGCGTCCCTGGGGGCGCTGGCCCTGCAGCCCGACGGCCGGATCCTGGCCACCGGCGCGGCCAGCCAGCCGGCGGTGCCGGTGCCGCCGCCGTGGCCCGAGGCGCCGCCCCCGGCGGGGCTGCGGGTGGCCGCCGACCATCACCTGGCCCTGCTGCGGTACCTGCCCGACGGCACGCTGGACACGTCGCTGGGGGCGACCGGCAAGGTCGTCACCCCGGTACGGGTGGCGCCCGATCCTTCCCTCGCTGCGGTGACGGTGCTCACCGCCGACGACAGCAGCGGCGGCGCCGACGTGGCAGTGGACTCCTCGGGTCGCATCGTGGTCGCTGGATCGGCGCACGGGCCCGACGCCCGTCCGGCCCTGTTCCGCTTCACCGCCAGCGGGCTGCTCGACACCACCTTCGGTCAGGGTGGCGCCTTCTTCCTCGATCGGGCCCGACACGGCGGGGCCCGGGCCGTTGCGGTCCAGCGCGACGGCCACCTGGTGGTGGGCGGGCACCTCGGAGGGGAAGTCCAGGAGGACGTCATGGTCGCTCGGGTGGCGCCCGGGTCGAGCGCGGGCCTGGTGCGGGCGTGGGGCTGGAACGGCACCGGCCAGCTGGGGGACCGCACGACCACCGACCGCCAGGCGCCGACCGCCGTGCCGGGGATGTCGGGCGTGGTCTCGGTGTCCGCCGGCGGCTACCACACCCTGGCCCTGCGCGGCGACGGGACGGTGTGGGCCTGGGGCTGGAACGGGACCGGCCAGCTCGGCGACGGCACGACGCTCGACCGCCACGCGCCGGTACGGGTCGCCGGCCTCGACGGCGTGGTCGCCGTCGCGGCGGGGACGTTCCACAGCCTGGCCGTGCGGGGCGACGGGACGGTGTGGGCCTGGGGCTGGAATGCCGTCGGCCAGCTGGGCGACGGCACCACGGCGAGCCGCCTCGCCCCCGTGCGGGTCGAGGGGCTGGGCGACGTCGTCTCGGTGTCGGCCGGCAGCTACCACAGCGCCGCCGTCCGTGACGACGCCACCGCCTGGACGTGGGGCTGGAACGGCACGGGCCAGCTCGGCGACGGGACCACCACCGACCGCCTCCACCCCGTGCGCGTCGCCAGGGTGGACATGGTCCACGGTCTGGCCACCATCGCGGCCGGAGGTCTCCACACCCAGGCCCAGAGCACGTTCGTCGACTCCTTGGCCTGGGGCTGGAACGGCTACGGCATCGTGGGTACGCCCGCGGGCGGATCGGTGCCGCTGCCGAGCGGCCGGGTGATCGGCACCCTCGCGGCGGCGGCGGGGACGTACCACGGCCTGCTGCTCACCTGGCGCGGCGAGGTGCTGGCCGGGGGCTTCAACTCGGCCGGGCAGCTCGGCGACGGCGGAACCGTCGCCAAGCGGCTGGGAGCCCCGGTGCAGGGCCTCGCCGGTGTCAACGGAGTGGCGGCGGGCGGCTTCCACAGCCTGGCGGTGACGGGGGACCGGCGGCTGCACGCCTGGGGCTGGAACGGTGTGGGCCAACTGGGCACCGGGGGGACGGCCGACCGCCACGTCCCCGCCCCCGTCCCCGGGCTGGCCAACGTCGTCGCCGTCAGTGGCGGCCTGGCCCACACCGTCGCCGTCGTCGCCTGACCGGGACGGTCCCGGTCCGGCTCACTTCGGGACGGCGGCCGGTGGCTCGACGCTGCGGCGGCCGGTCGCCGCGGCACGCGAGGGCCGGCGGACGAGCCACAGGGCGACCCACATGGCCACGCCCGACCCGACCAGCAGCCCCACGAGGGTGGCCTGGAGGCCGGTGACGCGGGCCGACGCGGCCCGTTCGAAGGTGACGGCGGCCGCGGCGATGTCCTGGGTCTGGCTCAGGGTGGTGGCGTGGCGGGTGTCCGACCAGGCGACCAGGGCCTGGGTGCCGGTGGACGCCACCGCGGGCGGGGCCAGCACGTCGTAGTTGTTGGCCCACGTGCCCACCGTCCGGTCGATGAGCTGGTCGTTGACCCGGACGTTGGGCGACCACGTGCGCCCCCCGTCGCGCGACGACGTCAGGTAGACGCTGGCCACCTTCCCCCGGTTGGTGAACAGGCCCAAGACGTTGCCCGGCCCCACCGCCGGGGCGGGGAAGGGGTCGTCGCGCCAGTCGTACCAGGCCACGTCGATACGGCCGCCGGCGTCGACCGAGATCTGGGGGAAGTGCTGGCCCACCCGCGTGCCGGCCGGGTCGTCGTTGAGCTGGCGGGGGGCGGTCCACGTCACCCCGTCCGGGGAGCTGGAGAACCACACGTCGAGCTCCTCCTTGCGGTTGTCGTGCCACACCACGTGGAAGAGCCTGCGGTCGTCGTCCCAGACCGGCGCAGGGTCGCTGGCCTCGGGGGCGGCGGCGATCTCGGAGCGGGCCCAGGTGCGGCCCCGGTCGGAGGAGGCGGCCACCGACACCCGGGCCAACGGCGGCCCGGGCGCGGGGGTGGGGGAGTCCCCTCCCGGCAGGGGCGGGGCGGCCTGGAGGTAGAAGGCGTAGACCGTGCCGTCCACCACCACCGGCCGGGGGCCGTCGCTGCCCAGGTCGACGTCGAGCAGCTGGGTGGGCGGCCCGAAGCTGGCCCCGCCGTCCTGGGACACGGCGAAGTAGGGGCGGCTGCGGCGGGGGCGCACCGCCGGGTCGACCACCGGCCACGCCCGCCGCCACATGACGTAGACCAGCTCGGGACGGTCGGGGTCGACGGCGACGTGGGCCTGGAAGTTGAGCTCGGCCTGGTCCCGCTCCTCGGCCCGCGGCCCGGGCTCGACGACCACCGTCTCCCACGACCGCCCACCGTCGGGGGAACGCCCCAGCAGGACGCTGCGGGTGCCCCCGGCGTCGGGGTCGTTCCCCTGGAAGGCGTAGAACAGGGTGCCGTCGGGGCCCTGCGCCAGGTCGGTACGCACGTTCTGGGGCTGGGCGCTGCCCATGGCGCAGTTGAGCGTCCAGGGCTCCAGGCGGGGTGCGCTCTCGGCTCGCCACGTCGCCCCCCGGTCGAGCGACACGTAGAAGCGGCACGCCCCGCTGGCCAGCTCCACCGCGGACAGGTAGACCACGTCGGGGTTCTTGCGGTCGACGAGGATGTCGGGGGCCTCGTTGCTGCGAACGAACGGTCGGTCGGGCCCGAACTCGTTGACCACCACGTTGTGGCCCACCGTGGCCGGCCCCCGTTCCGGCTCGGGTGTCCACAGGGCGGTCAGCAGGAGGACGACGGCGGCCGCGGCCAGGCCGAGGCGGAGCGTTCTCACCGAGCTGTTGCGGCGGGCGCCCGGGTCTCGCGGACCACGCCCGCCGCTGTCGGCGGGGTCCCCGGCCCCGCCGACTCGGCAGCAAGGTGTTCCCGTCGGGGGCGATCCAGCACGACGGCCTCAGACCAGGCGGCGGTCGCTGGCCCAGCGGGTCAGCTGGTGGCGGCTCGACAGCTGGAGCTTGCGCAGCACGGCCGAGGCGTGGGTCTCCACCGTCTTGATCGAGATCGACAGCTGGCGGGCGATCTCCTTGTAGGAGTAGCCCCGGGCCAGGTGGCGCAGCACCTCCCGCTCGCGGGCGGTGAGCTGGTCGAGCTCGGGGTCGGTGGGACCGGGGGCGTCGCCGGCGAAGGCGTCGAGCACGAAGCCGGCGAGGCGGGGGGAGAACACGGCGTCGCCCTCGCCGACCCTGACGACCGCGTCGACCAGCTCGGGGCCGGAGATCGTCTTGGTGACGTAGCCCCGGGCGCCCGCCCGGATCACGGCGATGACGTCCTCCGCCGCGTCGGAGACCGAGAGGGCCAGGAACCGCACGCCCGGATGCGTCCGGCTGATGGCCTCGAGCACGGCCTGGCCGCCGCCGCCGGGCAGGTGGACGTCGAGCAGCACCACGTCCGGCACCACCTCCCGGATGCCCCGCACCGCCTCGTCCACGTCGGCCGCCTCGCCCACCACCTCCACCGCGTCGCCCAGCTCCGCCCGCACGCCGGTGAGCACGAGCCGGTGGTCGTCCACCAGGAACACCCGGGGCTTGAAGGCTTCGCTCACAGCGGCATCACCAGCTCCACCTCGGTGCCCTCGCCGGGCGAGCTGGTGATCGTGGCCTTGCCCCCGTAGCGGTTCATGCGACCGATGATGGACTCCGAGATGCCCCGGCGGTCGTCGGGCACGCGGTCGGGGTCGAACCCGCAGCCGCGGTCCCGCACGTACACGGTGACCTGGTCGGACTCCACCTCCACGTAGGCCGACACCGACGAGGCGCCCGAGTGGCGGGCGGCGTTGGCCAGCGCCTCCCGGGTGGACTGGACCAGCGCGATCAGCCGCTGGTCGATCGGGCGGTCGCCCACCGCCACCGTCTCCACCTTGACCCCGTGCATGTCCTCCACCTCGTCGCTCATGCGCTGGACGGCGGCGGCGAGGCTCTCGTCGGGCGGCGCCTCGCCACCGTAGAGCCAGGTGCGCAGCTCGCGCTCCTGCTGGCGGGCCAGGGTGGCGACCGCCTTGGGGTCGGCGCAGTTGCGCTGGATGAGGGTGAGCGTCTGCAGGACGCTGTCGTGGATGTGGGCGGCCACCTCGTCCCGCTCCTGGGCCCGGATGCGCTCCCGCCGCTCGCTGGCCAGGTCGTGGCTGAGCCGCCACCACCACGGCCCTGCCACCAGGGCCAGGCCGGCGCACACCGCAGCCGCGGCCACCAGGGCCCGGCGGGTGCCGACCCCGTCGTCGGCCCCCAGCCACATGCCCACCCCGGCGGCCACCAGCAGGGCGCCCACGACCACCTGGGCCAGGCCGAGGGCCACCCCGGCCAGGATCCGGCTGTCGGTGGCCTGCGACATGGGCGACCTCGCCGAGGGCGGCTCTGACCGTGCCACCTGGGCATGATCCCACTGATGGGGCGCCGGACGGGTGCCTCCGTGCTGCGTCAGGGTCGGGTCAGGGTCGAACCGGGGGTATCCCCGATTGTCCGGCGGCGGCCCGGTGGCGGAGGATGGGCCCGTACACGCAGCGCTCGCTGCTCCCGTCGTGGGCGGGGCGGAGCGCTTCGGTAGCCGGCTCTGACCTGCTCCTTGGCTTGGCCGCCTTCAAGGAGTGGGCTGAGCCAGCGTCCGAGGCGCCGCCACCTCGTCCCGGTCGACCCGTGGGCCCCGCTGGGGGCCCACGGGTTTTTCACGCCCGGCCCGGCAGCCCGGTGGGTGCTGGACCGCTAGACGGTTAGTACTCGATGCCCTTCTTGGCGGTGATGCCCCGGTCGTAGGCGTGCTTCACCTTGCGCATCTCGGTGACGGTGTCGGCCACCTCGACCAGCTCGTCGGGGGCGTCGCGGCCGGTGACCACCACGTTGGTGCGGGGTGAGCGGTCGCGGATGCCGGCCACCACGTCCTCCACCGCCACCCAGCCGTACTTCACCGCGTAGGTCAGCTCGTCGAGGATGAGCAGGTCGTAGTCGCCCGAGGCCAGCTTCTGGCGGGCCACGTCCCAGGCGTGGCGGCCCTTCGCCGCCGTCTCGTCCAGGTCGGTGGACTCCCACGTGAAGCCGTCGCCCAGCGTGTGCCACTCGATGCCGAGATGGTCGGCCAGCTTGCGCTCGCCGGTCCTCCACTTGCCGCCCTTGACGAACTGGACGACGCCCACCCGCCACCCCCGGGCCCAACCCCGCCCCATCACCCCGAAGGCGGCCGACGACTTGCCCTTGCCATGGCCGGTGTTCACCAGGACGAGTGACTCCGCCCGCATCCGGCCGATCGTACCGGCCGGGGTTGAGCGGCCCCCGAAGGGGAAGGACGTCGGGCATGACCAGCGACGCATCCACCACCCAGCCCGACACCACCCCGCCGCCGGCGGAGGGCGGCTCGGGCGTCTCGGCGACGGACGAGGGGGCCGACACCGCCGACGAGCGCCAGGACGAGGCGGCCGAGGGATCGAGCCAGCAGGGGCGCGGCCGGGTCCAGTAGCCCGGGGGCGGCCGGCCGCCTCCCCGTAGACTCCGGCCGGCCATGATCACCCTCGTGCTGGGCGGCGCCCGGTCGGGCAAGTCGGCGGTGGCCGAGGGGCTGTGCGGGCCAGGGCCGGTCGTCTACATCGCCACCGCCATCGTGGGCGACGGCGACATGGCCCGGCGGGTGGCCGCCCATCAGGCCCGCCGGCCGGCGTCGTGGTCGACGGTGGAAGCGGGGGCCGACGTGGCGGCGGCCGTACGGGCCGCGCCCTCGGAGGCGACCGTCCTGGTGGACTCGCTGACGACGTGGGTGGCGCAGGCCGCTGACTTCGCCGCCGACGTCGACCGGTTGTGCGGCGCGCTGGCGGGGAGGGCGGGGGACACCGTGGTGGTGTCCGACGAGGTGGGGCTCGGGGTCCACCCCTCGACCGAGGCGGGGCGGCGGTTCCGCGACTGCCTGGGCGAGGTCAACCAGGCGGTGGCGGCGGCCGCCGACCGGGTGCTGCTGGTCGTGGCCGGCCGGGTGCTGCCGCTGGAGCGGCCGTGATGCGGCGAGCGGTGGCCTTCCTGACGCCGGTCGGCGGAGCCGCCGCCCCCAGCCCGGCCGCCGTGCCCTGGTTCCCGCTGGTAGGGGCCCTGCTCGGAGCGGCCGTGGGAGCGGTGTGGTGGGGCGCCGACCGCCTCTGGCCGCCGGCGGTGGCGGCCGCCCTGGCGGTGGCCGCCGACCTCGTGCTCACCGGCGCCCTCCACGCCGACGGCCTGGCGGACACCGCCGACGGCCTGCTCCCCCCTCTCGACCGGGAGCGGCGGCTGGACGTGATGGCCGACCCGCGGGCCGGCGCCTTCGGGGTGGTGGCGGTGGTGGCCGTCCTCCTGCTGCGGTGGGCCGCCTTCGCCTCCTGGGAGCCGTCGGTGGCGGCGGTCGCCGGGGTGTGGTGCGCGTCCCGCACGGTGATGGCGGTGGCCCTCCTCACCGTCCACTACGCCCGCCCGGGGGGCCTGGCCGGCGCCTTCGGGGGCGGGGCGGTACGGCCGGTGCCGGTCTCGGCGGTGGGGATGGCGGGGGCGGCGGCCCTCGCCGCCGCCGGGGTCGGGCTCGGCCCGGGGGTGGCCGCGGTGGCGGCGGTGGCGGTGGGGGGGATGCTGGTCGTCGCCCTCGCCGTGCGCCGCATCGGCGGCTACACGGGCGACGTGCTGGGAGCGGCCGGCCTGGTGGGGGAGACGGCCGGCCTGCTCGTGCTGGCGGCCCGGTGGTGACGTCTCGCCGGGCCACCGCGGTCGCCGCCGCCGCCGGCCTGGTGGCCGACCGGGTGGTGGGGGAGCCGCCCGACCGGTGGCACCCGCTGCGGGCGTTCGGCTCGCTCATGCAGGCCGTGGAGGACGCCTACTGGGCCGACAGCCGGGCGGCCGGCGCCCGCCACGCCGCCGCCGGGCTGGCCGTGGGGCTCGCCGCCGGCGCCGGCCTCCGCTCCACCGCGGCCGCCACCGAGGTGGCCGTCGGAGGGAGGGCCCTGTGGGCCGCTGCGGCAGCCGTCCACGCCGCCCTCGACGGCGGGGACGTCGACCGGGCCCGGGCCCTCCTGCCCGCCCTCGCCGGCCGCGACCCGGCCGGGCTGGACGAGAAGGAGCTGGCCCGGGCGGTGGTGGAGTCGGTGGCGGAGAACACCGTCGACGCCATCGTCGCCCCCGCCTTGTGGGGAGCGGTGGCGGGGGCTCCGGGCGCCCTCGGGTACCGGGCCGTCAACACCCTCGACGCCATGGTCGGCCACCGCTCCGACCGCCACCTCCGCTACGGCTGGGCCAGCGCCCGCCTCGACGACGCGGCCGGATGGGTCCCCGCCCGGGTCACCGCCGCCCTGGTCACGGCCGTCCGCCCCCGGGCCGCCCCGGCCGTGCTCGCCGCCGTGCGGGCCCAGGCGCCGGGCCACCCCTCCCCCAACGCCGGGGTGGCCGAGGCCGCCTTCGCCGCCGCCCTGGGCGTGCGGCTGGGGGGGCTCAACGTCTACGGCGAGCGGATGGAGGAGCGTCCCGCCCTGGGCACCGGTCCGCCGCCCGTCCCGGCCGACATCGGCCGTGCCGTCCGCCTGTCGTCCCACGCGGCGTGGGCCCTCGCCGCCCTCCTGGCCGGCGCCGGCCTCAGCGGCAGGCGGCGACCAGCGAGGGGAAGGGGTTGACCAGGTCGTCCCCGCCGCCGGGGTGGATGACGAAGTGCAGGTGGGGCGACGTCTGCTCGGCGTCGCCGGTGTTGCCCACGTAGCCGATCACGTCCCCCGCCCCGACCCGCCCGCTCTCGCCGTAGTCGCTGAGGTGGGCCAGGTAGTAGCGGTTGCCGTCGTCACCCCAGAGCATGACCGCCTTGCCGCCCGCGGGGTTGGGGAACCGCTCGACCCTCCCCCCGACCGGCGAGTAGATCTCCGTGCCCTTGGGGGCGAACAGGTCGACGCCTTCGTGCACGCTGCCGCCCGGCTTCACGTAGCCGTAGTCGTTCACGAACGAGGCTCCCGGCACGGGGCACTGCCACGTCGCCTTGGGGGCCACCAGCACCTGGCCGGGGACGATGAGGTTGGCGTCGGCCAGGTCGTTGGCGTCCACCAGCTGGCGGACGGACACACCCATGCGCAGGGCGATGCCCGACAGGTCGTCTCCTTCGCGCACCACGTAGCGGCCCCCACCCGAGGTGGCCCCGGCGTTGGCCGGTCCCGCGCTCATGCTCCCCACCGGCGGCACCGACAGGAGGCGGCCGGCGGGTACCCAGTCCGGGTCCTCGAGGCCGTTGGCCTTGGCCAGGGCGGTCACCGGGATGCCGACGCGGTCGGAGATCGTCCACAGCGTGTCGCCGGGACGGACGAGGTATTCGGTTGCGGCGCCTCCGTCGGACGGCACGACCAGGAGGTGGCCGGCGACGATGAAGTTGGGGTCGTTGATGCCGTTGGCTTCGGCCAGCGTCTGGACGGGCACGCCGTAGCGCGCCGCGATGTCGGAGAGCGTGTCCCCCTCCTTGACCAGGTACTGCTCGGCCGAGGCCAGCCCCATGCGCACAAAGATCGCCGCCATCCCGGCGGCCACCACCGCGACCACGGGGAGGAGCTTCTTGGCCTGCACGTTCGCCTGCCTCCTAGCCCCCTTCGCTCCCACGGGCAGGGTAGCAACACCAGCAACACCTGTCACATTGGCAACACCCTGACGGCCACCCCCTGTCGGGGGCGCGGTCAGCCGGTGAGCAGCTTCAGGAGCTCGGCGCCCGTCACCCAGCCGTCGGACACGTTGGCGAAGCGGCCGCCGCCCTCGTAGCGCAGCAGCCGCACCCAGCCGCTGCACACCGCGGGCAGGAGGGGCATCTGGCGCATGTCGCAGGTGTAGGCGTGGCCCATGAAGCTGGGCTGGTCCCTGGTGGAGCGCAGCTTCTCGGTCAGCGACTCGCCGGTGGGCTCGCCGTCGACGTCGGTCAGGAGCCGGTGGAGGTTCATCACCAGCGAGAACCCGGCCTGGGACAGGACGGAGGGGTCGGCGCCGTCGGGCGCGTACTCCCGGAGCTTGTCGAGGTAGGTGGCGACCTCGGGGTCGGACGACTCGGTGTAGGGCACCAGGCCCGAGGCGAACGTCACCCCGTTGGCCGCCGACCCGGCCGCGTCGAAGACCTGCTTGGCCGCGCACGCGCTGGGGAGGAACAGCGGGGTGCGTACCCGCAACGACTGGACGGCCTGGAGCACGCGCGTACAGCCCTGGGCGGGGAAGACGGCCAGGAGCACGTCAGGGTCGTTGCGGGTGGCGGAGCGCACCGCGGGCACGAAGTCGGCGGCGTCCCCCTTCTCGGACACGATCCGCAGGTCGGTCACGCCCTTCTTCTCGAGGATGGCCCGGGCGGCGAGGACCGCCGCCCCCTGGAGGCCCGGGAGGTCGAGGTGGACCACGCCCACCTTCTTGGCCCCGAGGGTGGCGGTGATGTGCTCCGTCTGGGCCAGCAGGTCGGCGGCCAGCCCGCCCGCCAGCAGGAAGGCGTAGCGGGACGCCAGCTCGTCGCCCAGGGCGGGCGTCATCCCCACGTAGGGGATGCGGGCCGACTCGAACACGGGCAGCGAGGAGCCGGCGAAGAAGTCGATCCCGCCCAGCACCGCCACCGGGTTGCGGGCCCGCAGCCGGGTGGCGCACGCCTGGGACGACTCCGGCGTGCCCGCGGTGGCGCACGACTCGAGCTGGAGCGGGCGCCCGTCGACGCCGCCCAGCTCCTCGTTCACGTACCGGATGGCCGCCTCGGCGTCCCGGCGGATCTCCGGGAACGACCCGTTGGGGGCATCCTCCTGGTTGATCATGCCGACGACGAGGGGCTCCCCGGTGGCCCGGCCCGACTGCTGGCCGCCCTCGTCGTCCCCCGAGCAGGCGGTGGCCACCAGGGCCAGGGCGGTGACGACGGCGACCAGGACGGGGCGAGACGTGCGCATCGGCCAATGATCCTGCCCCACGGCCGTCCGGGCAATGCGTACCCTGCGACGATCCGCGACCACCTCCTCTTCCTGCTGCTGGGCCTGGGGGCGGGCGGGGTCTACGCCTCGCTGGGGCTCGGGCTGGTCGTCGTCCACCGGGTCTCGGGCGTGGTGAACGTGGCCCACGGGGCCATGGCCAGCGCCGCCACCTACGTGTTCGTCGACCTGCGCACCGACCTCCCCCTCGGGCCTGCGCTGGCCGTGGCCCTCCTGGCCGCCGCCGCCCTCGGCCTGATCGTGCACACGGTGGTCTTCCGCCCCCTGCACGCCGCCCCGCCCCTGTCGCGGGTGGTGGCCTCGGTGGGGGTGATGATCGCCCTCCAGGCCGCCCTCGTCCTGCGCTTCGGGAGCGCCAACCGGCCGGTGGCGGCGGTGCTGCCCAACGCCCCCACCGCCCTGTTCGGCCTCGACGTCCCCCGCGACCGGCTCCTGCTGGCGCTCGTCGCGGTGGCGGCCGCGGCCGTGCTGTGGGCGGTGGGCCGCTGGACCCGCGTGGGCCTCGCCACCCGGGCGGTGGCCGACGACCCGGCGTCCACCGCGCTGCTGGGGTGGTCGCCCCAGGCCCTGGCCGCCGGAAGCTGGGCCCTGGCCAGCGTGCTGGCCGGGCTGGCCGGCATCCTCGCCGCCCCCATCAGCTCGCTGAACCCCACCACCTACAGCCTGCTGGTCGTCCCCGCCCTGGCCGCCGCCCTGGTGGGGGGGTTGTCCTCCTTCGCGGGCACGGCCGCCGCCGGGCTGGCCCTGGGCATGGCCCAGTCCTGGCTGGTCAAGCTCCAGGCCGACGTGTCCTGGCTGGACAAGCCCGGCCTCCGCGACGCCCTGCCCTTCTTCGTGATCGTCGTGGCCATGGTGGTGCGGGGGCGGACGGTGGTGGCCCGCGGCGACCCGGCCGGGCTGCGCCTGCCGCCGGCACCGCGCCCCGCCCTCGACCGCCGCAGCGCGGTCGTGGCCGCCGCCGCTCTCGTCGCCACCGCCGCCGCCCTGTTCGCCCTCGGGCCCGAGCTGCGCCTCGCCCTCATCCTCAGCCTGGTGGGAGCGGTGGTGTGCCTGTCGGTCGTGGTGCTGACCGGCTGGCTGGGCCAGATCTCCCTCGCCCAGATGGCGTTCGCGGGCGTGGCCGGCTTCGCCCTGGCCCGCCTGGCCTCCGAGGTGGGGGTCCCGTTCCCGATCGCGCCGGTCCTGGCCGCCCTGGGCGCGGGCGTGGTGGGGCTGGTCGTGGGCCTGCCCGCCCTCCGGGTGCGGGGCGTCGACCTGGCCATCGTGACGCTGGCGGGGGCGGTGGCGGTCGAGGAGCTGGTCTTCAAGGACATCGTGCTCACCGGGGGCGTGGCCGGCCGCCAGGTCCCGGAGCCCACCCTGCTGGGCCTGGACGTCGGCATCGGCGGCTCCTTCTCGTCCAGCTATCCCCGCCCCGTCTTCGGGCTGGTGGTGCTGGTGGTGCTGGCCGCCCTCCTGGTGGGCGCGGCCGCCGTCCGTCGCGGCGCCTGGGGGCGGCGGATGCTGGCCGTGCGCTCCAACGAGCGGGCCGCGGCCGCCGTGGGTGTCGACGTGGGCGCCACCAAGCTCGCCGGCTTCGCCGCCTCGGCGGTGGTGGCGGGACTGGGTGGCGCCCTCCTCGGCTACGCCCAGGGGCGGTTGTCGTTCGCCTCCTTCGGGGTGTTCGTCTCGCTGTCGGTGCTGGCGGTGACCTATGTGGGCGGCATCGCCCGCCTCGCCGGGGCCGTGGTGGGAGGCGCCCTGGTCAGCGGCGGCATCGCCTTCGCCGTCCTCGACCGGGCCACCGACCTCGGCCGCTACCAGCTCCTCGCCACCGGCGTGGCCCTCGTCGCCCTGGCCGTCCTCCGGAGGGGCCGGTGACGCCGCCCGCCCTCGAAGTCGTCGGCGCCACCGTGCGCTTCGAGGCCTTCGCGGCCCTGTCCGACGTCTCGTTGACGGTGGAGCGGGGGACCGTCGTGGGCCTGGTCGGTCCCAACGGGGCGGGCAAGACCACCCTGCTCGACGCCGTCAGCGGGTTCGTCCCGCTGGCCGCAGGCCGGGTCGCCCTGGCCGGCGAGGACGTCACGCGGGCGCCCGTCCACCGCCGCGCCCGCCTCGGGCTGGGCCGCACGTTCCAGGCCCTAGACCTGTTCGACGACCTGACCGTCGAGGAGAACCTGCTGGTCGCCGGGGGTGATGGCCGGACGGACGGCCGCCTGCCCACCGCCCTGTCCCACGGCGAGCGCAAGGCACTGGCTCTCGAGCGGGCCCTGGCGCCCGGGCCCGGGCTCCTCCTGCTCGACGAGCCCGCCGCCGGGCTCGACCCCGCGGGCCGGGCCGCACTGGCCGGGCGGTGCCGCCGCCTGGCCGCCGGCGGCGTGGCGGTGGTGGTGGCCGACCACGACCTCGACCTCGTCCTGGGCCTGTGCGACCGGGTGTGCGTGCTCGACTTCGGCCGGGTGCTGGCCGACGGCCCGCCCGCCGAGGTACGCGCCGACCCGGCGGTCGCCGCCGCCTACCTGGGCGGGGCCGACCCCGAGACGGCGGCCGGGCCCGGGCCCCGGCCGCCCGGCGACGTGCTCGTCGAGGCCCGGGGGCTGGTCGCCGGCTACGGGGGGGTGCCCGTCCTCCACGGGGTGGACCTCACCGTGCGGGAGGGCGAGGTGGTGGCCCTCCTCGGCCCCAACGGTGCGGGCAAGACCACGACCCTGCGGGCCGTGTCCGGCGTCCTCCCCACGATGGGCGGGACGGTCCGGGCCCTCGGCCGCTCCGGCGGCGGGCCCCCTCACCGCCTGGCCCGCCGGGGCCTGGCCTCCATCCCCCAGGACCGGGGTGTGCTGGGTGGGCTCACGGTGGCCGAGAACCTTCGCCTGGCGGCCCAGGGCCGGCGCGGCCGGGCGGCGGTGACCGAGGGCGTCGGGCTGGTCCCCGCCCTGGAGCCGCTGCTGGCCCGCCGGGCGGGACGGCTCTCGGGCGGCGAGCAGCAGCTGCTGGCCCTGGCCCGGGCCCTCGTCCGCCGCCCCCGGCTGCTCTTCGTCGACGAGCTGAGCATGGGGCTGGCGCCGGCGGCCGCCCGCTCCGCCCTCGACGCCCTCCGGGCCCAGGCCGCCGAGCGGGGCACGGGCGTCCTCCTGGCCGAGCAGCACCCCCGACTGGCCCTCGAGCGGGCCGACCGGGCCGTCGTGCTGGCGCGCGGACGGGTGGTCCACGAAGGCACGGCCGCCGAGCTGGTCGAGCGGCCCGAGATCCTCGAGTCCGCCTACCTGGGCGACGCCCCTACGCCCGGGTGACGTCCCGGCGGTAGATGACGGCCCGGTCCCGGCCCAGGGTCTTGGCCAGGAGCAGGGCGGCGTCGGCCGCCTGGAACAGGCTCTCGGGGCACTCGCCGTCCTCGGGGTAGGCGGCGATGCCGAAGCTCATCGTGACGGGCACGGCCGTGCGGCGGAAGGCCTGGCCGATGTTCATCCGCAGCCGCTCGGCCAGCAGGAAGGCACCGGCGACGTCGGTCCCGGGCAGGATCAGGGCGAACTCCTCGCCCCCGAGGCGCACCACGGTGTCCATGCGGCGCCCGGTCGAGGCCAGCTCGGCCGCCACCCGCTTGAGCACCCGGTCGCCGACGGGGTGGCCCAGCTCGTCGTTGACCGCCTTGAAGTGGTCGAGGTCGGCCACGATCAGGGCGAACGTCTGGCCCGTGCGGTCGCTGCGGGCCATCTCGAGGTCGAGGACCTCCTCGTAGCCGCGGCGGTTGCGCAGCCCGGTGAGCGGGTCGGTGCGGGCGGCGTCGGCCAACCGGGCGACCAGGGCGTCGACCCGGGCCCGCAGCAGTGCCACCAAGGTGCAGATGACGACGATGGTGGCGATGGTGATCGCCCACCGCTGCGTGGGGAACGGCTCGCCCGGGATGGTCAGGAGGGATGCGGCGTAGGTCGCGGCGATGAAGACGACCTGGAGCGCGGCGCGCCGCCACGGCAGGAAGTAGAAGGCGTGGACGGCCAGCCACAGGTAGGCCATGGCGAAGGGGCTGGTCGGGTCGTGGTAGCGGGCGACCATACCGCTGATCACCACGTAGAGCAGGAAGGCGCACACGTCGGGTGTCCAGCTCGGCAGCCGGTCACGGCTGGCCAGCACGATGCCCAGCAGGATGACGGCGATGACGTCGGCACACAGGAGGGCGAGGCGGCCGCCGCCCGAGGGGCGAGTGGTGACCAGGGTCACCAGGAAGTAGGCGGCGCAGATCCCCCACAGCACCACCAGGGACCGCAGCATGATCCCCCAGTCCGCGTGGTGGCGGTCGAGGGCCTCCCGGTCGGGGCCGAACCGGTCCCGTGACCTCCACGCCCCGGGCCGGGGATCGTTGGCGCGATCCACCATAGTTCCCTATCGGCAACATTCCCGAGCTCCTCGACCCCCTTTCGGGCCGGGAGCCCGAGAACGTCGCCACTTCGTCGGAGCGGGCGGAACCGTGCCAGTGTGTCGGCCTATGGAGGTCGGGATTCTGGGAGCAACGGGGCCGGCGGGGCAGGCCATGGCGGCGCGGCTGGCGTCCGTCGGGATCGACGTCGTCCTGGGGTCCCGGTCGGCGGAGCGGGCCACGGAGGCGTGCGAGACCATCCGCAAGAAGTGGCCGGAGCTGGACCTGCCGCTGGCGCCCGGCACCAACGCCGACGCGGCCCGGGCCGGGCTGGTCGTGGTGGCGACGCCATGGGACGCCGCCGCCTCGACCGCCGCCTCGGTGGCGGCCGAGCTGCACGGCAAGGTGGTCGTCTCCATGGCCAACGCCCTGGCCAAGGTGGACGGCGAGTTCCGGCCGGTCGTGCCGCCCGAGGGTTCGGTGGCGGTGGCCGTGCAGCAGGCCGTGCCCGGCGCCCGGGTGGCCGCCGCCTTCCACCACCTGCCGGCCCGGTCGCTGGCCGACCTGTCCCGGCCCATGACCGGCGACGTGCTCGTCACCTCCGGTTCGGTCGAGGCGGCCGAGGCCACAGCCGACCTGGTCCGGCGCATCCCCGACCTCCGTGCCCTCCAGGCCGGGTCGCTGGCCAACGCGGCCGCCGTCGAGGAGATGACCGCCGTGCTCCTCGAAGTCAACCGCCGCTACAAGATGCGGGCCACCATCCGCCTGGTCGGCCACGACGGCGCCTGACGGCTGACGTGGCCATGCGGCTCTACGACACCGCCCGCCGGGCGGTCGTCGCCTTCGACCCCGGGCCGCTGGTCACCATGTACACGTGCGGCATCACGCCGTACGACGCCACCCACGCCGGCCACGCCGCTACCTACGTCCTCTACGACGTCCTCCAGCGACGGCTGCGCGACGCCGGCCACGACACCCAGTGCGTCCGCAACGTCACCGACGTGGACGACGACATCCTCCGCAAGGCGCGGGAGCTGGGCGTCCACTACCTCGACCTGGCCGCCGAGGAGGTGGCCCGGTTCTCGGCCGACATGGAGGCGCTCAACATGCTGCCCGTGTTCAGCGAGCCCCCGGCGTCGTCGGCCATCCACGACATCCTCGGCTTCATCGGCATGGTCCTCGACCGGGGCCACGCCTACCAGGCGGGCGGGGCCGTCTACTTCAGCGTGGGGTCGTTCGAGCGGTTCGGCCAGCTCAGCCACCTGGGACGCGACGAGATGCTGGCCCTGGCCGCCGAGCGGGGCGGCAACCCCGACGACCCCCACAAGCGGGATCCCCTCGACTTCGTGCTGTGGCAGCCGTCGGCCCCCGACGAGCCCTCGTGGGACTCGATGTGGGGCCCCGGCCGGCCCGGCTGGCACATCGAGTGCTCGGCCCTGGCCCTGCGGGAGCTGGGCACCACCATCGACCTGCACGGGGGCGGCTCCGACCTGATCTTCCCCCACCACGAGTGCGAGGCGGCCCAGTCGGAGGCGGCCACCGGCGAGCCGTTCGTCCGCCACTGGCTGCACGCCCCCATGGTGCGCCTCGACGGGGTGAAGATGTCGAAGTCGCTCGGCAACCTCGTCTTCGTGAGCGACCTGGTCAAAGACTGGGACCCCATGGTCGTCCGCCTCGCTCTCCTCGACCACCACTACCGGGAGCCCTGGGACTGGACCGACGGCCTGCTCGCCGACGCCGCCGACCGGCTGGAGCGGTGGCGGGCGGCGGGGGAGGGGACGGGGGCTCTCGAGGAGGTCCGGGCCGCCCTCGACGACGACCTCCGCTTCCCCGCCGCCCTCGCCGCCGTGGATGCCGCTGCCGCC
>JBKHXX010000084.1:0-39106 GCA_046565765.1 Acidimicrobiia bacterium
TCGCCTACATGGGCGTCGACGGTGATCACCGGTCCACCCCCAATGCCCTGAGGAGTTGAGCCTTGGAGAAGACCAGGCGCTTGCCGACGCGCAGTGCGGGAACGCCTGGGATGACCTCGCCCGTCTCCTGGACCGCCCGGTAGACCGAGTCGTCCGAGACGCCCAGCGCGGCGGCGACTTCCTGGGGGTTGAGGGTGAGGCGGTCCATCAGGAGGCCCGGCCCGTGGGGAAGGGCGGCCGGACGGCCGGGTACGGGAAGAGCTGCTCGACCGTCTGACCGAGAGCGCCGGCCAGCCGCCACTTGACGTTGTCGCGAGGGCAGACCTGGCCTCGCTCAATGCGGGAGATGGTGCTCTGCTCGATCGAGCAGATCTCGGCGAGCCGTTCTTGGGTCAGCCCCAACTCGCTCCGACGGGCCTTCAGGCGGCGGCCCCACGACTCGTGCACCTCGGTCACGGCATGACTCTATGCCGGGTCCGCATATGCCGTCAAGGCATGACAGCACTGGAATTACGGATATTCCGTAGAAGCATGAAGCGGCGGGGCGATGCGTAGGATGCATAGGTGCCGCTGGACGGGACTGCCGAGAACCGTCAGGCTGCTCGTGTGGGGCTAGGGAAGGCGCTCCGGGCCGTTCGTGAGGAGCAGGGCCTCACCCAGGATCAGCTCGCCAGCACCACCGGCATCTACCAGTCGACCCTGTCCCGCTGGGAACGCGACGAGCGGCTCCCCGACCTGACGGAACTCCGCCAGGTAGAGCAGGCGCTCGGGGTGCCCGCCGGGCACATCCTGCTCCGGGCTGGGCTCGTTGACGAGGTGACCTCGGTCGAGCAGGCCATCGCGGGCGACGCCCGTCTCACCGACGAGGGAAAGACCTACGTCCTCACGTCCTACCGGGCTGCCCTGAACCTGTTCTCGCGCCAAGGACCAGCTGCTCCCCGATGAAGGACATCAGGCCCTCCAGTCGATCGAGGCGGCGCTCAATGGACGCCAGCCTTTCCTCTACCGTGCGCTGTTCCATGCCGTGGTCCTTCGGTTGAGTGCTCAAGTAGACGTCCGTCGACCCTACGAGCGGACTGCGACGATTACAGACCTGTGATTACACGAAAGGCGGCCCAGGTGGGACTCAAGGACCGAATGAGCGATGCCGTTGACACAGCTCGCCAGCGCCAGGCCGAGCGGGCGGCGCAGCCAACGCCCGAGGCGGAGCACTACGACGTGGTCGTGAACAAGGGCGACCTCAACGTCGGCTCGCTGACCCGCACGCTGAACCAGCGCTGGCGCGATGGGTGGCGCTTGGCTCATGTGATCGAGCAGCACAGCAACACCGTGATGGTGTTCGAACGCACCGGCGCCGTCGAACGAGCCGACTGACTCGCGTGCCATGAACCGTGCCATGAACACCTGCGGCTGGGTGCGGTACAGCGGGATACCCGCACGTCGGTTCGGGCCGAACGCCCTGCTCACACGACTAGAGCGGTCACGGGAACGTTCGTTCGACGGATTAAAAGTCCCCTGCTCTACCGGATGAGCTAGCGGCCCGAACTCATGGTACGGCCGCAGTCCGGCGCGCTCGCCCGGGCGGCGCGGCCACGGGGGTGGACGTAGGATCGGGGCGTGCCCAGGGACATCTTCGGCAAGGGGAAGCCCGTTCTCGACGAGGACATCGAACGGGAGGCCCAAAAGGAGCTCGACCGCCTGACCAGCCGGCCGCGGCCGATGGGCGGGGGATTCGACTTCGGGGGCGGTGGTCCGCCCATCGGGGGCGGCGGCATGGGGGTGGGGGCGCCGTCGCCGCTCGAGGAGATGGCCCGGTCGGTGGCCGAGCGCAAGGGCGGCCGGCGGCGGCGGGGGCAGGGCCCGAAGGAGGACCGCTCGGGCTTCTTCGGAGGCGGGTTCGCGGGGCCGGCGTCGATCAGCGGGTCGGTCGGGTCGACGCTGAGCTTCGGTGGCGGGCCCGGTCCTGCGGGCATGAAGCCGCCTCCGCCGTCCGACGCCCAGCCCCTCAAGCGCCGCCACACCACCGGGGACTGGAACGACCAGAGCGAGGACGACGACGAAGGCGACGAGGAGTCGGCGGTGACCGAGATGGCGCTGCGCGACCACGCCGAGCGGTTCGGGCGGGGGATGGAGGACACGATGATCCGCTCCGACCCCGTGGCGGCCGAGAGCATGCGCGAGGAGGCCCTCCGCAAGTTCATGGAGCGCCAGGCGAACCGAGGGAGCGGTGGTGGTGGCGGGGGCGGCCCGGCCGCCGGGTCGCCGCCCGAGGCGGGCGCCCTGCGACTGCGGCTGCGGAACCGCAACGCGCCCGTCCGGGAGCCGGAGCCCGTGCCCGAGCCCGAGGTCGACGACGCCGACGACGACGAGTTGGAGGCGCTCGAGCAGGAGCTCGGCGACGACCAGGAGATGGAGGAGCCGGAGCTCCGCCCGTCCCCGGCCCGCTCCGACGCCCGGCGGGAGGAGCTGGTCGAGCAGCGGGCCGAGGTGGCCGAGGAGCGGGCCAGGCTCGCCGAGGACCGGGCGACGCTGGCCGAGCAGCGCTCGTCGCACGCCGAGGCCCGGGCCCAGTCCGCCGAGGACGAGGCGGCCGACGCCGTGCGGCGCGCTCAGCAGGCCGAGCAGCGGGCCGAAGAGGCGACACAGCGGGCCTCGCAGCTGGAGGCCCAGCTGGCCGAGGTCACGACGCAGCTGGTGGCGGTGACCGAGGAGCTGGCCCAGGCCAAGGAGGCGCCCCCGGCGGCCCCGCCCAAGCGGCCTCGGGCCCGCAAGGCGCCCCCGGCGGCGGCACCCGCGGCAGAGGCCCCTGCCCCCCCGCCGGCCAAGGCGGCCCGAGCCCCGAGCAAGGTCGCGGCCAAGGCGGCCGCACCGCGCCCGCCCGCCGCGGCGGCCAAGAAGGCCCCCGCGGCCAGGAAGGCGGCAAAGGCCGCACCGGCCAGGAAGGCCCCGCCCGCAGCCAAGGCTGCCCCGGCGGCGGCACCCGCGGACGAGCCCAAGCTGGGCGGCCTCCTCGCCCGGCGGCTCGCCGCCCAGAAGGCCCCCGCCCCGGCCAAGAAGGCGGCCCGCAAGGCCCGTTAAGGGGTTCGGCCCACGAAGCCGGCGAGGCGGTCGTGGACCGGCGCGTCGGCGTCCACGGGCACGGCCGGCCCGAAGGCGCCGGCGGCGCGCAACTCGTCGGTGACCAGCCTGCGGGCCACCTCGAGCCCCACCCCGGCCAGCTGCGGGTCGATAGCGGTGTCCTGGCCGGTGGCCTTGGCCACGTCCCAGCCGTGGACGAGGTTGTCGAGCAGGGCCAGCGCCAGCGCCAGCTCGCCGGAGACAGACCCCGACGGCACCGCCAGCGTGGCGTCGAGCACCCCGGGGCGGGAGAAGGCCCGCACCGCGTCGCCCGCCGATCGCTCGTAGGCGGCCACGAGGCTCGCCGCCGACTCGGAGGCCTCGTCCAGCTCGGGCTCGAGCGGGCCGCCCCCGGCGGCCGAGGCGAAGGTGCGGTTCACGCCCACCAGATGCCCGGCGAGGGCCCGCACGTCCCAGCCGGGGCAGGGTGTGGGCAGAGCGAGCTGGTGCTCCCGCACGCCGGCCAGCACCTTGGCCGTCCACGTCACGCACACCTGGTAGGCGTCGAGCAGCCCGATGGGCCGCACACCCCGGCCCGCGCCGTTCCCCAGCAGCCGGCGCAGGTCGTCGTCGCCGGGCGGCGAGAAGTCGTCGTACCACTGGCCCACCGCCGCGAACCGCTCCGGCGTGCGGGCGCACACCACCTCGTCGGCCTCGGCGCCCAGGGCGGCGCACGTCTGCGGCGCCCCCACGGGGACGGCCACCACCACCTTGGCCGGGCCCATGGCCCGCAGCGCGGCCACCGCCGCCCGCATGGTGGAGCCGGTGGCCAGGCCGTCGTCGACGACGACCACCACCTTGGCGGCCACATCGACCAGCCGCCGTTCGCCGCGGTATGCGGACGCGCGCCGGGCCAGCTCGGCCGCCTCCTCGGCCGCCACCCGGTCGATGGCCCCCCCGTCGATGCCCAGGCCGGAGATCACCCGCTCGTAGAGCACCCGCACGCCGCCCTCGGCGATGGCCCCCATGGCCAGCTCCTCGTGGCCGGGGACGCCCAGCTTGCGCACGACCAGCACGTCGAGGGGCGCCCGCAGCCCGGCCGCCACCTCGGCGGCGACGGGGACGCCTCCCCGGGGAAGGCCCAGCACGACCACGTCGGACCGCCCCCGGTAGCCGGCCAGCAGCCCGGCCAGCTCCTGGCCGGCGGAGGCCCGGTCCCGGAAGCGGCGGCCTTCGTCGGCCGCGCTCACCAGGTCAGCCCTGACCTCCCGGCGGCGACAGCGGCAGCGATGACATGTCGGCCAGCGGGAGCACGTCGAAGGTGGCGAAGTTGTAGACCGGTGACTTGGCCAGGAGCATCTCCAGCTCGTCGTTGGACTCGACGTTGTAGATCCAGGCCCCGCCGTGCGAACCGACGATGTGGTAGCGACCGATGACCTTGCCCTGCTCCTCCAGGGGGCGGGCGTACTCCGGCATGGTCAGCACCGATTTCATCATCTCGCTGCTCAGCCGCGAGATCTCCATCCGCCACATGACCAGGAACTTCACACCGCCACCTCCTGTGGGAAAGGTCCACCATAGGTCGACCGTCCGGGCGCTCGGCACAGCGTGATGGTTGAGAGGCGGACGTTGTGGCAACAACCCCTCTATGACCAACCCGAGACTCGAGGACCACCTGGTCGGGCTCGAGCTCCAGCTCGTGGAGCTTGTCGAGAACAAGCAGCGGGCCGAGGTTCAGGGCCGTGAGGAGGACGCCACCGTCCTCGCTGCGGAGATCGCTGCCCTCCAACTGGAGCTGGCGACGACCGCCGAGCAGATCGCCGACGCCGAGGAGGCGGCCGACGAGGCCGACCGCCCGACGGTGTTCGCGCCAACGGCCGCCCGCGCCGCCTAAGCTCAGCCCACCGCCAGCTCCAGGGTGGACGGCACCCGGGTGGCTTGCAGCCCGGCCCCCTCCACCGCCTCCGCGAACACCGCCGCGTCCCGGGGTGCGCACCCCTGGGGGTCGTTGTTGAAGAAGGCGTAGACCTCGTCGTCGCGCCCCCACAGGCCGGCCAGGCGGGCGGCCCACGCCTCCAGCGCCTCGCGGCTGTAGCACGGCCGGGGCGCCGCCGTGCCCTCGTGCAGCCGCACGTAGCCCCACCCCGCGGTGCGCCACAGCGGCGTCTCCCGGTGCGGGCTGTCGGCCAGGCAGAGGGCCGCACCCCGCCGCTCCAGCAACGCCCGGGTCCCGTCGGTGAACCAGCTCGGGTGGCGGAACTCCACCGTGACCCGCACGTCGGGCGGGAACTGGGCGAGGGCGGCGTCGAGACGGTCCACGTCGGCCTGCAGGTTGGGCGGGAGCTGCACCAGCACCGGGCCCAGCTTGGGGCCCAGGTGGCGGGCCCGCTCGAGGAAGCGGGCTACCGGCTCCTCGGGTTCGTTCAGCCGCTTGATGTGGGTGAGGTAGCGGCTGGCCTTCACCACCACCACGAAGTCGTCGGGCGTGCGCCGGGCCCACGACGCGAACGTGGAGGCCTCGGGCAGGCGGTAGAAGGCGTTGTTGACCTCCACCGTGCGGAAGCGGGCCGCGTAGTGCTCCAGCCAGTCGGCCTGGCGGAGCTTCTCCGGGTAGAACCGGCCCCGCCAGGAGGCGTACTGCCACCCCGACGTGCCGACCAGCACGGGCACGGCTCAGCCTCCCTCGGCGCCGCTGAGCGGCTTGCCCTCCTCGTCCAGGTGGTCGACCCGGTCGGCGCCCTGCTCCCGCAGCACCTTGTCCGCGGTGGCCGCCTGTTGGTCGTCGCGGGCGTGCACGGCCACCAGCACCCGGCCCTGGCGGAGCGGGTCGCCGTAGGTGACCTCCCACTCGGGCCCCAGCTCGGTGCCCTCGATGGCGCCCACCATGCCCCCTACGACGGTGCCGGCGATGGCGCCGCCGCCGGTGGCGGCCCAGATACCGGCGCCCAGCACCGGCCCCACGCCGGGGAGGATCCACGCCAGGGCGCCGGCGATGCCGCCGATCACCGCGCCGGCGCCCGCTCCCGCAGCGGCGTGCTTGCCCAGGTCGCCGGTCGACTCCATGTCCCGCAGGCGGGTGTCGGGATCGCTGGACACGTCCTCCACCTGCTTGCCCAGCATCGAGATGTCGTCGGCGTCGACGCCCGCGTCGTTGAGCTCCTCGATGACCTCTCGAGCCTTGTCGAGGTCCGGGAACGTGCCGACGACGTTGTGCGAGGAGAGCCGGGCCATCAGATGGGCTGGGGGTCGGGGATGGGCGGCTCGGGCTGCGGCCCCGGCGGCACGGGGTCGGGGAACGGCGTGGGCGGCGGGTCCACCGGGGGGTAGGGGGTCGGCGGGATGGGTTCAGTCACGGTTTACGCGCTACCCGGCGCCAGAGCGGTCGAAACGGCAGCGACCTGGGTAGACCGGGCGGCGTGACGCGCCTCCGCCGCAGCGACTGCACCGCGCCCGGCATCCGCCGCCGCCGGGCGGGCAAGGGCTTCACGTACGTGGAGTCGACGGGCGCCCGGGTCACCGATCCCGAGGTGCTGGCCCGCATCCAGGCGCTGGTGATCCCCCCGGCGTGGACCGACGTATGGATCTGCGCCGATCCGCGCGGCCACATCCAGGCCACCGGGGTGGACGCCCGGGGCCGCCGCCAGTACCGCTACCACGACGTGTGGCGGATGCACCGCGACCGGGAGAAGTTCGACCACATGGTGGCCTTCGCCCGGGCCCTGCCGCCGATGCGGGAGTACGTCGCCGGCCACCTGGGGGGCGACGAACTGACCCGGGAGCGGGTGCTGGCGTGCGCCACCCGGCTGCTCGACCTCGGGTTCTTCCGCATCGGCACCGAGGACTACGCCGAGGAGAACCAGACCTACGGGCTGGCCACCATGCACAAGCAGCACGTCTCGATCAGGGGGGACGTGGTCACGTTCGACTACGTGGCCAAGGCGGGCAAGCGGCGGGTGCAGTCGGTCGTCGACCCCGAGGTGGTGGCGGTGGTGCAGGCCCTGAAGCGGCGGCGAGGGGGCAGCCACGAGCTGCTGGCGTGGAAGGACGGCGACCGGTGGGTGGACGTGCGCTCCCCCGACATCAACGCCTTCGTCAAGGAGTGCACCGGCGGCGAGTTCACCGCCAAGGACTTCCGCACCTGGCACGCCACCGTGCTGGCGGCGGTGGCGCTGGCGGTGTCGGCCGGGATCACGTCCCCCACCGGCCGCAAGCGGGCCGTCACCCGGGCGGTGAAGGAGGTGGCCCACTACCTGGGGAACACCCCGGCGGTCTGCCGCTCGTCCTACATCGACCCGAGGGTCATCGACCGCTTCCAGGAGGGGCGCACGATCCGCCCTGCCCTGGAGGGTCTGGCCCTCGCCCCCGAAGATCCGGGGGCTACCCTGATCACCCAGGGGGCCATCGAGGCGGCGGTGCTCGACCTGCTCGACGAGGGAGCAGGGGTCGAGCAGGCCGCCTGACCCAAGGAGGCGACATGGCAACCGGGACCAACCCCTCGAGCAACCTCGAGCTGGGCGAGCTGCTCGCCGCCTTCGAGGCCGAGGGGTACAAGGCGCAGATGGCCGCGCGGCCCGCCGGCTACGTGCTGTGCATGGCGTGCCAGATGGAGAGCGAGGCGTCGGAGATGCAGGTCGACGCCATGGAGCGCATGGAGGGGGCGTCCGATCCCGACGACATGCTCGCCGTGTTCGCCCTGGTCTGCCCGCTGTGCCGCTCGTACGGGACGCTGGTCGTGGGCTACGGGCCCGACGCCAGCCTCGACGACTCCGACGTGCTCGCCGCCCTGGGAGACGTCGACGGCTAGCCCCCGCCCGTCGCCCGGCCGCATGCTGTGGCGCGGACTGACCAAGCGCTGCGCCCGCTGCGGCAGCGGGAACCTCTACGACGGCTGGTTCAAGATGAAGGAGCGCTGCCCCCGCTGCGGCTACCGCTTCGAGCGGGAGGAGGGGTTCTTCCTGGGAGCCTACGTGGTCAACCTGGCCGTGGCCGAGGCCCTGCTCGTCGCCCTCTGCATCGCCCCTCTGATCTGGCTGCTGGCGACCCGTCCCGACCAGGCCCTGTGGCCGTTCGTGGTCGGCGGGCTGGTGGCGGCCGTCCTCGCCCCCATCGCCTTCTACCCGTTCTCCCGCACCATCTGGGTCGCCTTCGAGCTGATCCTCCGCCCCGCCGAGGCGGCCGAGCCGACCGACACCGCCTAGAGCGGCGGGCACCCGGGTCCTGCAGACCACGCCCGCCGCTGTCGGCGGGGTCCCCAGCCCCGCCGACCTGCTGACAGGGCCGCGCCGCTGAGGGCGGGCCGGAGCGGGTCAGCCGGCCAGGGCCCGGGCCAGGCGGTCGGCGGTCTCGGCGTTCTCGGCCAGGACGATGTCGACGATGTTGCCGTTGCGGACGATGCGACCGGCGCCGGTGCGGCCGCTGAACCGCCCGTCGGAGCCGGGGGCGGGACCTCCCGACCACGGACCGGCCCAGCGGTTGAGGGCCTCCACCAGGCGGGCTGCCTCGCCGTTGCCGTCGGTGCGCCAGCGGTCGACCAGGCCGAGGGCGGAGCCGCAACGGACCAGGGAGAAGGCGTCGCCGTCCCACCCTTCGGCGGCGCGGTCGGCGTCGGCCTGAGGCAGGTGCTGGTCGAGCAGGAAGCGCATGTCGAACTGGCCGACGATGCCCGTGCGCAGGCCGGTGCACCCGCTGGCCGCGGCCACGTCGGGCAGGGCCGGCGAGGCCGAGGGCTGGCCCGACTCGTAGGTCTGCTGGTTGAGGATGTGCTCGGTGGACGTGGGCGGGTTCCGGTAGGCGGCGTTGACGCGGGCCCAACCACCGTCGTCGTAGAGGCCCTTCACGAACGTCAGGCCCTCGTTGTAGGGGAAGAACAGGGCCTCGCGGATGTAGGGCGGGGCCCGCAGGAAGGCGGCCACCTCGTTCCCCCCGCCGCCCAGCAGGAGGGCCGCCTGCTGCGCCGGGGTCAGGTGCTGCGCCGCCCACTGGGTCTGGGTGAGGGTGGCGTCGCCCTCGAGGAGGGCGCTGTAGGCGGCCAGCTCCTCGGCCCGGTCCTCCTTGTCGAGGCGGATGGTGGCGGGCCCGTAGCCGAAGACCTGGTCGGTGAGGGCGTGGGTCATCTCGTGGGCGATGATCCAGCGGGTGCGGGCGTCCAGCTCGTCGCCCCCGTCGCTGCCCACGAACAGCTCCTTGGTCTCGGGGTCGTAGTAGCCGAGGACCTGCTCGGCCAGCAGGTCGTCGATGAGGTCCTTGTAGTCGAGGTCGTCGGGGACGAACCCCAGCAGCTTGAGGGTGGCCTCCTCGGCCGCCAGCTGGGCCGGGTCGCTGTCGCGGTCGGTGGCCTCCTGCACCTTGCGGGCCAGCTCGGCCCTCGGGACCACCTCCAGGTCGAGGGGGCCGCTCCACTGGAGGCCCCGGATGGCCGCCACCTGCCCCATGATCTCGTCGAACACCCGCCGCTGGGCGGGCGACGCGTTGGAGCCGGCCGTGCCGGGCGTCGACGGTGGGGGGCCGCCGGCGCCTGCGGAGGGCGCCTCGCCGCCGGGCAGGCCGACCTCGGCGCCCTCGTCGTCGCCGTCCCGCACGGCCAGAGCGACCAGGCCGGCCGCCACCAGGAGCACGGCCAGGGCGAGCAGCAGCACGACCGGCCGGCGGCGTCTGGCCTCCGGGGTGGACGGGGCGGACGGGGCGGGCGGCGGCGACGGCTGGGCGGGGCCCGGCTCGGGGGGGTATTCGAACTCCATCAGAACGCCACGATGGTAAAGGTGCCCCAGGCGAACAGGACCGCGGTCAGCCCGTAGGCGAGGGTCTTGGCCGCCGCCCGGCGGCCGGGGCGGCGGACGTAGTCCTCGATCACCCAGCGGGCGCCGTTGGCCCCGTGCAGCAGTGCGAGGGCCAGCAGCATCCAGTCGAAGACCCGCCACGCCGGGTTGTCCCACCGCTCGGCCACGAACTGGTAGTCGGTCTCCACCACGTCGTTGAGGACGTGGGTGATGGCGAAGTGGACCAGGGCGAAGAACACCAGGAGCAGGCCCGACAGCCGCATGAACAGCCACGACCTGGCCTCCGCCCCGGGCCTGACCCGCGGCGTCAGCCGGGGGGGACGGGACCCGGTCTCGGTGGCCATGCGGCTAGAACCGGCCCTCGACGAAGGGCCACATGATCACCACGGCCGAGGGGATGCCGGCGGCCAGGGTGAGCCCCACCGCCGCACCGAGCAGGCGCCGCTCGTTGGGCACCGCCCCCGGGAAGAAGTCGACGGCGATGATGCGCAGGCCGTTGAAGGCGTGGAACAGCAGGGCGAAGAGCAGGCCTACCTCGAACGCCCGCAGCAGCACGTTGCCGTACAGCCGGTGGACCTGGTCGTAGAGGTCGGGCCATCGCACCAGCGAGACGTCCACGATGTGGAGGAGCAGGAAGGCGAAGATGAGGAAGCCGCTGACGCGATGGGCGTAGAAGGCCCACTGGCCGGGCGTGCCCTTGTAGGTGGTGGTGGCCTTGCGCCGGGGCGAGGCGAACACGTACCCGCCCACCACCGTCACCAGCAGCGTCACCGCGCCCAGGGCCACGGCGAAGACGGCTTGGGCCCGGGTCACCCGATCCTCGTCAGGCCCCGCATGTAGGGCACCAGCACCTCGGGAACGGAGACCGAGCCGTCGGGCCGGCGGTAGGTCTCGACCACGGCGGCCCACACCCGGGGTACGGCCAGGCCCGACCCGTTGAGGGTGTGGGCGAACGCCGGGGGCCCGCCGGCGGCCGGCCGGTAGCGGATGTTGGCCCGGCGGGCCTGGTAGTCGGTGAACCAGGAGACGGAGGACGCCTCCAGCCACAGGTCGCAGCCGGGGGCGTACACCTCGAGGTCGAAGGTTCGGGCCGAGGAGGCGCCCAGGTCGCCGGCGCAGAGGTCGAGCACCCGGTAGGCCAGGCCCAGGCCGGCGAGGGCGCCCTCGGCCCGGGCCAGCAGGAACTCGTGCACATGGGCGGCCTGCTCGGGCGTGGCGTAGGCCAGGATCTCGACCTTGTCGAACTCGTGGACCCGGAGCAGGCCGCGGGTGTCCCGCCCGGCCGAGCCCGCCTCGCGGCGGAAGCAGCTGGTGTGGGCCATGAGCTGCCACGGGAGGCGGGCCTCGTCCAGCACCTCGTCGCGGGCCATGGAGGTCAGGGGCACCTCGGCCGTGGGCACGGCCCACAGGTCGTCGCGCTCGACGTGGTACGCGTCGTCCTCGAACTTGGGGAGGTGGCCGGTGGACACCATGGTCTCGGTGCGCACCAGCGTGGGCGGGCGCACCTCCTCGAAGGCGTCGGCGTTGCGGTCGAGGGCGTACTGCACCAGGGCCCGCACCAGTGCCGCCCCCGGCCCCCGGTACAGCGGGAACATGGAGCCGGAGAGCTTGGCCCCGGCCGGCAGGTCGAGGATGCCCAGCTGGGCGCCGACCTCCCAGTGCGGCACCCGCTGGTGGTCGGCGTAGGCGTCGGGGTCGTAGCCCTCGACGCGCAGGACGACGTTGTCCTCGGCCGCCAGCCCGTCGGGGGCGTCGGGCGCCGGCACGTTGGGGATGCGCAGCAGCAGATCGCGCAGCTCGGCCGCCGCCCCGTCGGCCTCCGCGCCCAGCGCCCGCTCCTCCTCGCCCAGCCGCCGGCTCTCGGTCGCCTTGAGCTCCGCCGCGGCCGCGTCGCCCGCCCGGCGGGCATCGCCCACCTCCCGGCTCAGGGCCTTGACCTGGGCCCGGGTGGCATCCTGGCGGGCGGTCAGGTGGCGCCAGCGTTCGTCGAGGGCGGCCGCCTTGTCGAGCTCCGACGGGTCGACGCCGCGCCGGCCCAGCCCCGCCTTGAGGGCGTCGAGCTCGTGGCGCAGGCGACGGGCGTCGATCACCCCTTGGACGGTACTCGCCGGCCTGCGGGGCCCGAACGCCGTTTCGGCCACGGCGGCCACCGACGGCGCTTGCCGCCGGTGGCGGCGGTGCTGGCCACCAGGGCGGCCAGGCCGGTGGTGATGGGCACCGAGGCCACCAGGCCCACGCTGCCGATCAGCGTGCGCAGGATCTCCTCGGCCATCAGCTCGCCGGTCAGCACGTCGCCCACCGGACGGCTGGCGAGGGTGAACAGGAGCAGCAGGGGGAGCGACGCGCCGGCGTAGGCGAGGACCAGCGTGTCCACCGTGGAGGCGATGTGGTCCCGGCCGATGCGCATGGCCGAGCGGTAGAGGTGGCGGGCCGGGGCGGTGGGGTCGGCCGCCCGCAGGGCCCACACCGCCGACGCCTGGGTGACGGTCACGTCGTTGAGCACGCCCAGCGAGCCGATGAGGATCCCGCCCAGCAGGAGCCCCCGCAGGTCGACCTGGGAGGCGCTGACCTGGAGGAACGTGGCCTCCTCGCTCCCGAGGTTGACCATCCGGGCCGCCTCTACGAACCACCCCGCCAGCACCGCGATGAGCACCAGGCTGACCAGCGTGCCCAGCAGGGCGGTGGTGGTCTGGGCGTTGACCCCGTGAGCCAGGTAGAGGATGACGAACATCACCGCCGCCGACCCCACGATGGCCACCAGCAGCGGGCTCTTGCCCTCCAGGAGGGCGGGCAGGATGAACTTGATCAGTATGGCGAAGGTCACCACCAGGCCGAGCAGGGCGGTGACCCCCCGCACCCGGCCGATGGCGATCACCACCACCGCGAACAGCCCGGCCAGCAGCAGCAGCGGCGCCCGCCGCTGGTAGTCGGAGAAGTAGTACACCGCCCCCAGCGACGGGTCGGGGCTGCGGCCCACGACGATGCGGTCGCCCCGTTCCAGAGTGGGGTTGCCGGGGCCCATGCTGATGTCCAGCTCGTAGGTCTCCCCGTCGTCGGGACCGCTGGTGATGCGGATGTCGGCCCGCTGGCACCGCCCCACCGCCTGGGGCCCCTGGCTGCACGGGACGAGCTCCACCGTCCCCACGGTGGCGGTCTCCAGCTCGACGAGGGCGCCCAGGTTGGCCGGGCGGGCGGGCACGTCGCGGCCCGGCCACATGGCGACCAGTCCTACGACGGTGGCGACGAGCAACGGGGCCACCGCCATCACCAGCAGCCGCCGGACGCGGGCGGGGACGGGCCCGGCCACACCGGGGCCGTGCTCGCCATGGCCGTGGGCGCCGCTCATCGGCGGATTCTGCCGCGAAGATGTGCCGGTGGATCGCCAGGGGTGGGACGAGCGGTACTGGGCCCGGGAGCACACGTTCGTGCGGGACCCGAACCGGCTGGTCGTGGCGGAGGTGGAGGGGCTGCGCCCGGGGCGGGCCCTGGACCTGGCCACCGGGGAGGGCCGCCACGCGGTATGGCTGGCGTCGGCGGGCTGGAAGGTGGCGGCCGTCGACTTCTCGGTCGTCGGTGTCACCAGGGCTGCGGCCCGGGCCCGGGAGGAGGGTTGGGCCGTGGCCTTCGCGGTGGCCGACGTCTACGCCCTGCGCCTGCCCCCCGCCCGCTTCGATCTTGTCCTCTGCTCGTTCTTCCACCCGCCGCCCGACCAGCGCCGGTTCCTGTACCCGGCGGTGGCGTCGGCCCTGGCCCCGGGCGGCAGCCTGGTGCAGGTGAGCTACGACGTGCGCAACGCCACCGAGGGCACGGGCGGGCCCCGCGACCCGTCCATGCTGGTCGACCCGCCGGTGGTGCGGTCGGAGCTGGAAGCGCTGGCCCTGCGGGTGGCCCGCGCCGACACCGTCCGGCTGCGCACGCCCACTTCCGAGGGGCAGGAAGTCGACGTCGTCGACGCCATCATCCACGCCGTGAAGCCGGGCTCACCCACACTCGGGCGCCGCTCTGGTTGAATCGAAGGCCCGTACCGCCCGCCGTGGAGGGCGCCCGTGACTTTCAACGAGGATTGGGGAGGGCCGCCGGGCCGGCGTTCCCGCACCCTGTGGAGCGACATCGGAGGCCTGTGGCGGTCGTTCCGCTCCAGGGGCCTGGGAGTGCAGCTGCTGGCCGCTGCGGTGGTCGTCGTGCTGATCCTCGTCCTCCTGGCCAGCCGGGGCGACGACGGGGGCAGCGAGCGGGTGGCCAGCCGTTCCAGCACGACCCGGCCGACCGTGTCGACCTCCACCACCAGCACCACCGTCGTGCTGCCCCCGGGCGACGACGGGGTGGTGCGGACGGTGCTCGACGGCGACAGCTTCGAGCTGGACAACGGCACGAAGGTCCGCATGATCGGCATCGACGCCCCCGACGTGGAGACCGACGCCTGCTTCTCGGGCGACGCCACCACCCACCTCCGCCAGCTGCTGCCCGCGGGCACGTCGGTGCGGCTGGCCTACGACCAGACCAGGACCGACCGCCTCGACCGCACCCTCGCCTACGTGTACCGGATCCCCGACGGGCTCTTCGTGAACGTGGCCATGGTGCGCGACGGCTTCGCCACCGAGCTGCGCACGCTGCCCAACACCCTCCACGCCGACGAGATCGGGGCCGCCGCCAACGAGGCCCGCACCGCCAACCGGGGACTCCACCAGGTCTGCTCCACCACGACCACCTCGGCCGCCCGCACCACCACGACCGCGGCCCGGGCCACGACCACCGCGGCACCGGGCACGACCACCACGACGGCCGCCGACGAGCCCACGACCACGTCGTCCACCGTCGCCGCCACCACGTCGTCGGTCGCCACCGTTCCCCGCGACGGCGTCTGCCTGACCGAGGGGGCCACCGCCGTGTTCAGCGACGGGGCCGCCGCCGTCTGCTCCCGGGCGACGGACGGCTTCCTCCGCTGGCGGGCGGCCTGACCACCTGACGCAGGACCGGCCGGGCCCCGAGGGACCCGGCCGGTCAGTTCCGCCACCCGCTGTGCTGCTGTTGCGGCTACTTCGTGGACTCCACCTTGCTGTCCCCGGCGGGGGCCTTGGCCGGGGCCGGGCGGGCCGCTCCCCGGGTGCCGCGGCTGGCGGCGAAGCTCACGCCGAGCAGGATGAGGCCGACCAGGGCCAGGCCACCGAGGGCGGCCAGGGCGATGCGGGCGGCGTCGGAGCCACCGCCGCCGATGGCCTCGAACTGGACGATGCCGGCGAAGATGTCCTGCCCCTCGCCGACCCGCAGGGTGTTACGGGTGTCGTCCCAGGCCAGCACGGCCAGCTCGTTGGTGGAGGCGATGCCCACCGGCGTCCGCATGTCGTAGCCGTTGCTCCAGATGCCGACGCGGCGGTCGATCGAGCGGTCGGTGATCCGGTAGTTCTTGGACCACGTCCTCCCGTTGTCCTCCGAGTAGGCGTAGTAGACGTCGTTGGTGAACCCGCCCGTGTCGTCACGGAAGTCCCACCAGGCCGCGTCCAGGCGGCCGTTGGGGGCCACCGAGATGTTCGGGTTGACCTGGAGGTGGCCGCCGCCGGGCTGGAGGTTGTCGGGGTCGTCGTCGTTGAGGCGCACGGCCTCGCCGAACGTCCGGCCGCCGTCGACCGACTGCTTGTAGTAGATGTCCCGGTCGGACTGGCCGGCGGTGGGCCCGAGCTTGTCCTCGTAGAGGATGTGCAGCGTGCCCTGGTCACCCCCGCCGGGCGACCACTCCATGATGAGCGGGAGGTACTGCGGGCTGGGAGGGGCGGCCTCGGCGAACGAGAACGTCTTGCCCTGGTCCTCCGACCGCACCACGATGATGGCGTTGGACCCGCCCGGCGGGGCCGGCGTCACCGACGTGGCACCGAAGAAGGCCCCGTAGAGCGTGCCGTCCTCGGCCACGGCCAGCTGCGGGCTGTTGCCACCCCACTTGGCCGGCTCCTCCTTGCTGGCCGCGAACGGCTTGTCCATCTCCACCGGCTCGCCGAACGTGCGGCCGCCGTCGGTGGACGCCGACATCATGGCGTGGCCCACGACGCCGCTGACGCCGGGAGCGGCGTTCTTCCGCCACCCGACGTAGACGATGTCCTGGTTGCCGGTCTCCCGGTCGACGGCCAGGCCGGTCACGGGCCGGTTGTTCTCGGCCTGGGCCACGTCGCTCGCGCCGCGGGTGCTGCGCACGACCGTGGTCTCCCAGTTCTCGCCGTTGTCGTTGGACCGGGAGAGCAGCACGCTGATGTTCCCGTAGACGCCGCCGTGGGCGTCGGCCGGGGTCAGGTCGCTGCTGTCGTAGCCGCTGTGGGCGTAGTAGATGGTGCCGTCGCGGCCGAACTCGACCTGCGTCTGGTACGCCGTGCCCGAGGTGTGCATGCAGAACGGGTACGACGCCGGGTTCGGGGTGGAGTCGAGGATCCGCCAGTTGCGGCCACCGTTGGTGGTGACCATCAGCTTGCAGGTCTTGGTGCGGAACTCGGGCGTGGACGCCACGATCCGCATCGGGTTCTCCGGGTCGACGGCCATGTGGGGCGCCGAGTAGGTACGGGTGGGCGCCAGGTCGTCGCCGGTGGCGTTGAACGACTTGGTGATGCGCACCGGGTCGTCGGCCGCCATGGCCCCGCCCTGGCCGGCGACGGCGGTCGCTGCCGCCAGCCCGAGCGCCGCGAAGCGCCGCTGGCGGCGCGTCATGGCCCTCATGCCCGCACCGCCTGGGCGCCGTCGCTGCGGCGACGGCCGGCGATCACGGCGGCCGCACCGGCGAGGAACATGGCCACGCCGGCCGCCCCCAGGGCCACCAGCAGCAGGGTGCCCCCGCTGACCGCTTCGTCCTCGATCAGGTCGGCCGGTCGCTCCTCCACCGCGTTGAGGTCCTGGCCGATGACCGGGGCGGCGCCGTTGGCGTCGGTGACCTGGATGACCGTCTGGACGGGGACGCCGCGGATGTGGGTCTCGTTGGGGGCCAGCTGCTGGGTCACCCACAGGTGGTTGATGCCCGGCTTGGCGTCCTCGGGGATGGTGATGGTGCCCGGGCCCCACATGGCGAAGCCGCCCTCACGGGTGGGGAACTCGCCCAGGACAGGGCCGTCCACCGACCCCCAGCGCACCTGGACGGGGTTGGTGAGGCCGTAGCCGCGGGGGCCGAAGACCGTCACCTCCTGGCCGGGCTTCGCCGTGCTGGGCGTCACCTGCATCTGCGCCACGTGCGGGGCGTAGGCGGGTACGGCCGTGGCCAGCAGGCCTAGGCCTCCCACCAGGCTCCCGACCAGTACGCGGCGGGCTGTGCTTCTTGCTCGCACGATGTCTCCTCACTACGTCTCGAGCCCGGCCGCGGCCCGGCTGGGGCGCGCGCCGAAGCGATCGATGGATATCGCTTATCTTCCATCCGCCTGTGGTGCGCCCTCAATAGGTGCGCTACGCACCTAGCGCGAGCCGGACGGCCGCTCCAAGCGTTCGAGCTCGCGCTCCACGTCGTCCCAGAGCAGGACGTCCTTGGGGTTCTTCTCCTCCCGGGCGTACCAGCGGAAGAAGATCACCGTGATCACCACCCAGAGGAACGATCCCGCACCGATCTTCATGATCAGCCCCGCGACCTGCTGATCGGTGATGGCGGAGATGTCCCAGATGCGGGGGAAGGTGCCGTAGATCGGGTAGAGCAGCCCCCGCCCGAAGGTGAGGAACGAGGCCGGGATGGTGGGCAGGATGGTCTGGAGGAAGAGGTAGCCCATCTGCAGCAGCGGCTGGAGCCGGGGGATCTCGGGGTGGGGGCTGATCACCGGCAACCACAGGATCAACGCCGAGACCAGGAGCACGGCGTGGGCCACGAAGTGGAGGGCGTGGAACTCGACCGTGCCCCGGACCACCAGCGGCCAGTGGCTGAGCACCAGCACCAGGTTGGCCTGGATCAGGTTGGGCACGGGCCGGGCGATCGTCCGCACGATCGGGAGCGACTTGCCCTTGGACAGGATCCTCCGGGCCAGCCACGGGGGGGTGCCGAGCAGGAACAGCGGCGCCGCGATCAGCGTCATCAGCAGGTGCTGGACCATGTGGACGCTGTAGAGGTAGCGCTCGGCCAGGTCGTGCACGGGCCACGTCGACGCGACCCACAGCGTGGCCACGCCGGCGCAGAACCAGACGACCTGGCGGCGGGTGGCGGCCGGCTTCCCCGTGCGGGCGGCCTCGTGGCGCAGGGCCAGCAGGTAGCCGGCCAGCAGGAGGCCCACCAGGGCCAGCACGTCGGGGTGGAAGTGCCAGGCGGGGAACGGTACGCCGGCGTGCGGGTTCATGGCCGCATTAGCCGGCGGCCGCACCCCACGCCGCAGGCCTGCCCTTCGGCTGCCGGCTCAAGTGAACAGCGCGGAGGGGGCCGGCTTCGCCGGCGCCCGGAGCACGATTCGCTCGCCCGAACGGAGCGAGCGCAGCGAGAGAGTGAGGGCGAAACATCTAGCGGGTCCAGACCCCGAAGGTGGTGAGGACGATGATGTAGCAGAACAGCGCCAGCGCGATCCCGGCGACGAAGAAGCGGCGGAACAGGCGGCTGTCGAAGCGCAGGTGCATGAACCACAGCACCACCAGGATGAACTTCCCGATCGACATGATGATCAGGATCGGGGCCAGCAGTCCTTCCAGCGACTCGACGTAGACGATCGCCACCTCGGCCAGGGTGATGGCGGCGAGGATCAGGGCGATCTTGATGTATTCCTTCTCGCTGGGGTGGTCGTGGTGGGTGCCGCCCTCCTCGGGCGTCGTCTTGACGACCGGTCCCGGATCGGTGTTCGGCCCCGCGGCGTGGGTCTCGCTCATGGGATCAGGTACACCAGCGTGAAGATCACGATCCACACGATGTCGACGAAGTGCCAGTACAGGCCGATCAGCTCGACCGTCTCGGCCCGTTCCGTCGGCAGCCGGCCCCGCATCGAGAGGCTGTAGAGCGACAGCAGCATGAGCACGCCCAGGGTGACGTGGGCGCCGTGGAAGCCGGTCAGCACGTAGAAGCTGCTGCCGAACAGGTTGCTGGAGAGGGTCAGGCCCTCCTTGATGAAGACGGTGAACTCGTAGACCTGGCCGGCCACGAAGCTCGCCCCCAACAGGGCGGTGGTCAGCAGCCACACCCGCAGGCGGCGGTGGTCGCCCCGCTGGATGGCGGCCAGGGCCAGCACCATCGTCAGCGAGCTCATCAGCAGCACGAACGACGACACCGAGGTGTACGGGATGTCGTAGATCTCCTCGGGGGTGATGGTCTCACCCGGGCTCTGGCCCTTGTAGAGCAGGTAGACCGAGATGAGGGCGCCGAACAGGAGGCACTCCGAGCCCAGGAAGGCCCACATCGCCACCTTCTCGTTGCTGAGCCCGGTGGAGGTGGGCGGGTGTCCGGGCTCGACCTCATGGTGGCTGCCCTGGGCGTCGGTGGGAGCGGAGATGCTGGACACGGCCGCTACCCGGCCCCGCCGGTGCCCGACCCGACGGGCTCCAGGTCGGTGGACGTGGAGGGCTCCGGCTCGGGCTCCTCCGGCGCGGTGGCGGGCTCCAGGGCCCAGGCGTAGAGGCTGCCCACGATCCAGACCCCCCCGAGCACGGCCGCGGCCAGGAACTTGTACATGACGCCGTAGCAGGTCACGGCGATGCCGATGGAGGCGATCAGCGGCCAGTACGACGGCGACGGCATGTGGATGTGCTCGCCGTGGTCGTCACCGTGGCCGCCGGTCTCCTCGTGGTGGACGCCCTCGTCACCCTCGGCGTGGGCCTCGGCGGTGGCGTCGACGCCGTCGCTGCCGGTGTGCCCGGCCTCGGCCTCCTTGGCCGTCTCGACCGACTCCCGGACGGTGCTGTCGCCTTCGGCGGCAGCCTCCACACCCGCCACCAGCTGCGCCTTCTCCTCCGCCTCGGGGCGGGTGCGGGGCACCGGGCGGCCCTCCTCGTCCTCTTCGTACTTGCGGTGCCAGGCGTCGTCGCGGGCGGTGACGAGGGGGATCTCGGCGAAGTTGTACTCGGGCGGCGGAGACGGGATCGTCCACTCGAGCGTGCGGGCGTCCCACGGGTCTTCCCCGACCTGGGGGCTCTTGCGGGACTTCCACACGTTGACCATGAACATCAGCACCGACACGGCGATGAGGAACGAGCCGACGGTGGCGACCATGTTCCAGAAGTCCCACCCCATGTCCTCGGGATAGGTGTAGATCCGCCGGGGCATGCCCTGGAGGCCGAGGATGTGGAACGGCCCGAAGGTCATGTTGAAGCCGATCAGCATGAGCCAGAACTGCCACTTGCCCAGGCGGTCGCTCAGCATCCGGCCCGTGAACTTGGGCCACCAGTAGTAGGCCCCACCGAACAGGCCGAACATCGAACCGCCGAACAGCACGTAGTGGAAGTGGGCGACGATGTAGTAGGTGTCGGTCTGCTGGGTGTCGGACGGGACGACGGCGTGGGTGACGCCCGACAGCCCGCCGATGGTGAACATCGTGACGAACCCGACCGCGAACAGGAAGGGCGCGGTGATGCGGATCTTGCCCTTCCACATGGTCGCCAGCCAGTTGAAGATCTTCACGCCTGTCGGTACGGCGATGAACATCGTCGAGGCCGAGAAGGCCGAGGTGGCCACCGGGCCGAGCCCGGCGGCGAACATGTGGTGGGCCCACACGCCCCAGCCGATGAAGCCGATGGCGATGCCCGAGATCACCATGACCTGGTAGCCGAACAGGGGCTTGCGGGAGAAGACGGGGAGGATCTCCGACACGATCCCCATGGCCGGGAGGATGAGGATGTACACCTCGGGATGGCCGAACAGCCAGAACAGGTGCTGCCACAGGAGTGGGTCGGCCCCCTCCTGGGCGTTGAAGAAGTTGGCTCCGAACTGCCGGTCGAACATCAGCAGGAACAGGGCGACGGTGATCACCGGCAGGGCGAACAGCAGCAGGAACTGGGCGATCAGCGACATCCACACGAAGATCGGCATCCGGAACAGGCTCATCCCGGGGGCACGCATGTTGATGACGGTGACGATCAGGTTCACCGCGCCGGTCAGGGAGGCGATGCCGAGGATCTGCAGGCCGAAGATCCAGTAGTCGATGTTGTGGCCCGGCATGTTGCGGGTGAGGGGGGCGTAGCCGAACCAGCCGCCGTTGGGCGCCCCACCGAGCAGGAAGCTCGAGTACATGAACAGCCCGCCGACCAGGAAGACCCAGAAGCCGAACGCGTTCAGCCGGGGGAAGGCGACGTCGCGAGCCCCCACCATGATCGGCAGGAGGTAGTTGGCCAAGCCGGCCGACAGGGGCATGACGACGAGGAAGATCATCGTCGTGCCGTGCATGGTGAAGACCTGGTTGTAGGCGTCGGCCGACAGGAAGGTGTTGTCGGGCGACCCGAGCTGCACCCGCAGCAGCAGCGCCTCGATCCCTCCCAGCAGGAAGAAGATGAACGCCGTGACCGAGTACATGATCCCGATCTTCTTGTGGTCGACCGTGGTCATCCACCCCCACACACCGGTGGGATGGGTGGGCCGGCGGAGGAGCCGGACCGGCGCGGGCCGGGCCGAACCGGGCGGCGGCGGGAGCTCGGCCGGGCTCGGCGGCGGCGAGGTGACGATTGCCATCAGCGGGCCTCGACGCTAGTGGCCCGGCTCCGGAGATCGGAGCTCGCCGAGCAAGCCCCGCTTCCGAGGCGAAAGATCATCGGAGGGTCTCCATGTAGGCGATGAGCTGGGAGATCTCATCGTCGGAAAGGCCAAGGTTGGGCATCTTCGCCCCGGGCTTGACCGCGGGCGGGTCCTGCAGCCAGCGGCGCAGGTTGGAGGTGGTCAGGTCGAACATGGAGCCGGCGAACGTCTCGCGGCTGTACAGGTGGGTGAGGTTGGGGCCGGCGGTGCCCTGGGAGACGCCCTGGACGGTGTGGCAGCCCCCGCACCCCTTGGAGGTGAACAGGGCCTGGCCCTGGGCCGCCTCGCTGGTGCCGGTGGGGCCGGGCAGGGCGGGGCGCTGCTGGTCGCGCACCCAGGTGTCGAACTCGTCGGGACGCAGGGCCACCGCCCGGGCCCGCATGTTGGCGTGGGACATGCCGCAGTACTCGGCGCACTGGCCGAGGTAGGTGCCGGGCTCGTCGGCCTCGATGCGCATGCGGTGCTGGCGCCCCGGCACGATGTCCTGCTTGCCGCCCAGGGGCGGGATCCAGAACGAGTGGATCACGTCGTCCTTGGCGCCGTCGAGGGTGATCTCCACCGGGCGGCCGGCCGGGATGACCAGCTCGTTGGCGGTCACGATCCCGAAGTCGTCGTAGCGGTACTCCCACCAGAACTGGTGGCCGATGACGGTGACGTTGAGGGAGTTGGGCTGGCGCTCGGCCAGGTCGAAGATGGTGGCGATGGTGGGGACGGCGATCACCAGGAGGGTGAAGGCGGGGATGAGCGTCCACGTCAGCTCGAGCTTGGTGTTGCCGTGGACCTGGACCGGCTCGGGCGCGTCGTCCCGGTGGCGGAACTTGATCACCACGTACAGCGCCAGCGCCATGACCAGGACGAAGACCACCCCCGCCACCGCGAAGACGGGGTTCTGGAGGTTGTCGATCTGGCGGGCGACCGGGCCCTTGGGCTCCAGGGTGTCCTGCGGGGCGTTCTTGGCGCAGCCGGCCAGCACGACCAGGGGCAGAGCTGCCAGCGCGGCGCGCCGCAGCGTCGAACGGGCTCGGGTCACCGGCTCAGCCACTCCTCCATGGACGTGCCCACTGTCCCCTGTTCCCGGCGCAGTCGTCCAATTGGGCCGGCGGGCTGCCGAGACACCCATCAGGCGACGAGAACTCTGCCCTGCATCAGGGGGTGGATGTCGCAGCGGAAGTAGTAGGTGCCGGCCGCCGGGGACCGGAACCGGTACTCCACGGACCCCTCCAGGATGACCGCGCCCTGGAAGATCGCCAGGCCGGTGAACTCGGGGCTGGCGTAGATGGCGACGTTGTGGGGGACCGGCTCCTCGTTGTCGAACTTGAGGACCGCCTCCGCCTCGGGGGCGAAGTGGAGCTCGTTCTTGTTGAACTGGATGTTGTCGGCCGAGATCTCGACCGGCTCGGGCCCGGCGTGGTGCACATGGATCTCCCGCTCGCCGGCGATGGTGGCCACGATGCCGCCGCCCGTCATCACGACGCCCGACACCAGCAGGATCGCCATCAGGCTCTGGGGGCGGATCTGGGGCTTCAGCGCCACGAAGGAGGCCGCCGCCAGGATCACCACCGCCACGAGAAGGGCGATGGCGGTGGAGGCCGCCTCGGGCACGGCCAGCAGCACCCGGGACAGGAGAAACATGAGCGCCCCGATGGCGAACAGCCCCACGATGGGGATGCCGAAGGGCATGAGGTCGGGGGCGCGGCCCGTGCGGTCGGCCGACACGCTGGCCAGCCAGCCCGCCGCGGCCACGATCAGGAAGGCAGCGGCGGCGATGCCGAAGAAGGGGCTGGTGACCAGGGCCACCACGCCGAAGCCCACGCCCAGCGCGGCCATGGCGGGCCAGCCCGGCCCGCCGACGAGGCGGACGGGCGGGAGGGGGAGGCGCTGGAGCGGCGCCGGCTCGGCGTCCCCCGCAGGGGCCGGGGCGTACTCGTTGTCACGCGCCGTGGTGATGATGACGGCGGCCGCGAACGCCACCGTGGCCAGCCCGAGGAAGAGGGCACTGCCGGCGTGGTCGCCGGTGATCATGGCGTGGAAGACGGCGGCGACGACGCCTACCCCGGTCAGGGGCAGGAAGACCTTTGCCGGCTCGGTGATCATGCGTGGGCGGAGAAGAGGTACATGGCGGTCAGGATCACGCCCCAGGCGAAGACGGTGTAGTACCAGAAGGCGCCGACGGCCCGCATGGGGTCGTAGCCGGAGCGGCCGAAGTGGCCGGCCAGGGCCCGGGCACCCACCACCACCAGGGCGCCCACCGCGATGGCCTGGTGCACCAGGTGCCAGCCGGTGAGGAGGTTGAAGAGCGTGGCGTAGGCCGAGCTCTCCATCACCAGGTTCTCCCGGGCGATCGTGTACCACTGGGCGTTGGCCACCGCGATCCCGAAGAAGGCGGTGAGGATCATGGCGAACGTGGCGCTGCGCTGGTCGTTGCGGCGGATGCTCGACACCGCCCAGGCCATCGAGAAGCAGCTCATGGCGGCGGTGATGGTGACCACCGACGGGATGTAGGTGCCGACCTGGACGTCGGACGGCGGCCACGCCGGCGAGCCCGCCTTGATCGTCCACCAGGTGGTGAGGAAGGCGAGCAGGAGCATGCCGTCGGCCACGCACACCAGGAGCACGCCGAGCAGGTTGGTGCCCTTGGGCACCTCGTGGGGCGGCGGCGGCGGCCCCAGGGCCGAGCCGGTGGGGAGCACGGGCTGGTAGGACGAACCCACCGGGGTGGCGGCCCCCGGGTCGTGGCGCACCATGGCCATCAGGCGGTACCGCCCTTCAGGTCCAGGGCCGGGGTGGCCGAACGCACCTCGGGCAGGCTGTCGAAGTTGTACCGGGGCGGCGGGGAGGTCGTCGTCCACTCCATGGTCTGGCCGTCCCACGGGTCGTCCGCCGCCGTCTTGCCCCGCTTGGCGGCGGCGCTGAGGGCCACGTTGAGCACGAAGACGAGCACGCCCAGCGTCAACACCGCGGTGCCGAGGCCCATCGCCATGTTGGCCAGCTCCCAGCTCTCGTCGGCGTCGAATGCGCTGGTGTGGCGGGGCATGTCCTGGATGCCGAGCGCGAGGGCGGGGAGGAAGGCGAGGTGGGTGCCGCCCACGATGAGCAGCAGCTCGAGCTTGCCCAGCCCGTCGGACAGCTTGCGGCCCCACAGCTTCGGCCCCCAGTAGTGGGCGGCGGCCACGATGGCGATGGTGGCGGGGGCGAAGTACATGAGGTGCTGCTGGCCGACCTGCCAGTAGTTGCTGTGGGAGCGGCCGGTGGCGTCGAGGGCCGAGATCACCGAGGCGCCCAGGCCGGCGGCCAGCACCGACAGGAGCCCGAGCACGTGGAGCATGGGCATGGCGCCCAGGCGGCCCCGAACCCGGTCGACGCCCTGTTCTTGACCCGCCTTCCTGAGGGTAAGCAGCCAGTTGAGGAGGACGCTGGCGACCGGGGCGAGGACCAGCAGGGCGCCCACGGCGAACAGGTAGCGGCCGGCGCGGAGGTTGCGGACCTCGCTGCCCCAACCCAGGAAGGCCAGCACGCCCACGCCGACGAGCCCGGCCATGGCCTTGGCCCGGTCGGCCAGGGGACGGCCGGAGAAGGTGGCCACGATCTCCGAGCCGACACCCAGGGCCAGGATCACCAGCGCCCACAGCATGGGATAGGCCGCGAACCAGAACAGGCGGCTCCAGAGCAGGGGGTTGCCTCCGCGGTTGGAGGTGAACCCCGAGAACAGGTCGGACCCGAAGTGGTGGTCGACGTAGAGCAGCAGCAGGGCGCCGGCCAGCACGGGCAGGGCCAGCAGCAGCACCGACCCGCCCACCACCACCGACCACGTGAACAGCGGCAGCCGGCGCGACGTCAGCCCCGGCGCCCGGAACTTCACGATCGTCACCAGCAGGTTCACCACCGCCAGCACCACCGCCACCAGCACCACGGCGATGCCCAGGATCAGGAACTCCACCGCGTCGCCGGCGAAGCCGGCCCCCTCCGGGATCGGCGAGTTGAGGGCCCAGCCGCTGGTCACCCGCCGGGAGCCGTCGGCGAACGGCGCGAACGACATCAGCATCCCGCCCACCACCGTCAGCCAGAAGGCCATGGTCTGGAGGCGGGGGAAGGCGAGGCGGGCGGCCCCGATCTGGAGGGGCACGACGGCGGTGGCGATGCCCACCCAGGCCGGGAGCAGGAACAGGAAGACCAGGTAGGTGCCGTGGAAGGTGAACAGCGTGCGGTACTGGCGGTCGGACACCAGGTCGGCGTCGGGGCCCAGCAGCTGGGCCCGCATGAGCACGGCCAGGACCCCGCCCACCACGAGGAACAGCAGGGCGACTCCGAGGAAGGCGCTGCCCAGGGGCTTGTGGTCGTTGCCCGCGGCGCCGCTCCCGAACGACGGGGCGGGAGGAGCCGGCTCCTCCTGGGGAGCCTCCGGAGCGACGTCCTCCGGGCTCGTCTCGGTCAAGGCCATCGACGGCGGACTCTATACAGGGACCCTCCGAACCTTCGAGTTGAGGGATCATCCGGCCGGTGACCGCCCCTCCCGAGCCCTCCTGGCCGGAGCTGCTGGCCCGCTGGGCGGTGGAGCCAGTGGCCGTGAGCTGGCTGGTGGCCGCCGGCCTGACGTGGCGGCTGGGCCGCCACCGGCTGGGCGAGGAGGACCCCTCCCGGCCCGGCCTCTTCCTGGGCGGGCTGGGCGTCACCGGCCTGGCCCTGATCTCCCCGCTGGCCACCTACGCCGAGGCCCTGCTCTCCGTGCACATGGCCCAGCACCTCCTCCTGGTGCTGGTGGCGGCCCCCATGCTGGTGGCGTCGCGCCCGGGGCCGGCCCTGGTGGCCGGCCTGCCGCCGTGGGCCTCCCGGGCAGTCCGGTGGGTGGGGCGCTCCGGGCCGGTGCGGGTGCTGACGTCGCCGCTGGTGGCCTGGAGCGTGTTCGCGGCCACCGGCTGGGCCGTCCACTTCACCGGGCTGTTCGACCTGGCGCTGCGCAACCACCTGGTGCACGCCGCCGAGCACGTGCTCTTCCTGGGCTCGGGCCTGCTGTTCTGGCTGCCCGTGCTGGGCGCCCGGCCGCTGCCCTACCCCCTGCGGCTGCTCTACCTGGCCCTGGCCATGCCCCAGAACACGTTCCTGGCCCTGGCCATCTACTCCGCCGGCCAACCCCTGTACGAGGCCTACGGCGAGCTGGGGCGCACGTGGGGCCCGACCCTGCTCGACGACCAGCGCCATGGTGGCGGGTTCATGTGGGTGGTGGGCGACCTGACGCTGCTGGTGGCGGTGCTGGCCGTCACCGCCCGGTGGGCGCGCGCCGACGCCACCGAGGAGTTGGACGTGGGCGAGGCGCCGCTCAGCTGAGGATCAGCTGGTCGATCGCCATGGCCCCGAACAGCAGGGTGACGTAGGTGATCGAGTAGCTGAACAGCTTCATGGCCCGGGCCGGGGTGGCGTCCCTCGTCAGACGGGCGGCGTGGAGGGTGAAGAGCGCCCCCAGGGCGAGCACCGCCACCAGGTAGATCGTGTTCATCCTGCCCACCCAGTAGAAGAGCAGGCTGACGGCCCACAGGGCGAGCGTGTAGCCCAGGATGCGGCGGGCGGTCACGGCCAGGCTCGCCACCGCCGGGAGCATGGGCACCTCGGCCGCCGCGTAGTCCTCCCGGTAGCGGATGGCCAGGGCCCAGAAGTGGGGGGGCGTCCACACGAAGATCACCGCGAACAGGACCAGCGGCGCCCAGTCGAGCCGGTTGGTCACGGCCGACCAGCCAACCAGGACCGGAACCGCCCCCGCCGCTCCGCCGATCACGATGTTGCGGGTGGAGCTGCGCTTCAGCCACAACGTGTAGACGAAGACGTAGAAGAGGGTGGCGCTCACCGCCAGCGCCGCGCTGAGCAGGTTGACCAGCACCGCCAGCTCGACGAACGCCACCACTTCCAGGGCGATGGCGAAGACCAGGGCGTTGCGGGGGACGATCTCGCCCGTTACCAGGGGGCGGCCCTTGGTGCGGTCCATGATCCGGTCGATGTCCCGGTCGACGTACATGTTGATGGCGTTGGCCCCGCCTGCGGCCAGCGCCCCGCCCACCACGGTGGCCAGGATCAGCGACAGCGACGGGAGGCCCCGCTCGGCCACGATCATGGTGGGGACCGTCGTCACCAGCAGCAGCTCGATGATCCGGGGCTTGGTGAGGGCCAGGTAGGCCCCCAGGCGGCTCCGGGGCGGCCGGGCGCGCGAATGCGAGCGTGAGGAGCTGTGCACGACCGGCTGCATCTGGGACCGGAGACTACGGCCTGCCCGGCCGCTTCCTCAAAGCCGGCGGGTCGTGGTCGTCGCCCCGGCCCGGGTCGTGGTCGTCGCGCCCGCAGTCGTGGTGGTGGTGGTGGCACCTCTGGCGGTGGTGGTGGGGCGTGACGGGGCGGTGGTCGAGACCGCCACCGCCGGGGGCGGCGGATTGTCGGAGATCCAGTGGGGCACGTAGTCGTTCTTGGTGTTGCGGGTGAGCTGGCCCGTGGCCCCGCCGTCGACGGGCACCACGAACAGCTCGGAGCCCGACCGGCGGGTGCTCTGGAAGGCGATGCGGGTGCCGTCGGGGGAGAACGTCGGGGAGTAGTCGCCGTTGTCGCTGTTGGTGACCCGGCGCTGTCCCGTGCCGTCGGCGTTCATCACGTAGATCTTCGTGCTGCCCTCGCGGGAGCTCTGGAAGGCGATCTTGGTGCCGTCGGGCGACCAGGTGGGCAGCTCGTCGGTGGCCTGGTTGTCGGTCAGGCGAGTCACGTTGTTGCCGTCGGGGTCCATGGTGAAGATCTCCGACGCGCCCGTGCGGCCGCTCTGGAAGACGATCTTGGAACCGTCGGGCGACCAGCGGGGCGCGAAATCGGAGTCGGGATGGTTCGTGACCCGCGTCTGGTTCGACCCGTTGGCGTTCATCACGTAGATCTCGTAGTTGCCGTCGCGATTGCTCACGAAGGCGATCCGGCTGCCGTCGGGCGACCAGTCGGGGATGAGGTCGTCCCCCGGGTGGTCGGTGAGCTTGGTCTCGCTGCCGCCCGAGGCGTCCATGGTGAAGATGTCGTTGTTGTTCTGGCGGTTGCTCTCGAACGCGATCTTCGTCCCGTCGTAGGAGAAGCGGGGGTAGGACTCGGCTGTGCTGTTCCTGGTGAGCCGCCGCTCGCCGCTGCCGTCGCTGTTCATCGTGTACAGCTCGTAGTTCCCGTCGCGGTCGCTGACGAACACCAGCCGCCCGGCGCCGCCACCGATCACCGACAGCGTGTCCTGACCGGGCTCCTCGTCGTCCGAAGGCCACAGCAGCACCACGGCCAGCACGATCACGACCACCACTCCCACCGCGATCCCCGCGATCAACGGCAGCTTCTCCTTCGAAAATGGCCCTGACCCGCCCTGGCCAGACCAGATGCTCACCTCGCGCTCCCTTCAGGCCTCATCGCAGGCAGAACAGTCAAGCAGGCGGGCGGGGCCCGAGGCGGCTCAGCCCCGCAGCCAGGTGGCGTAGGCGGTGGCGAACAGGGCGGGCAACCCCCCGGTGTGGACGAACACCACCGTCGCCTCGGCCGGGATGCGCCCCTCCCGGCACGCCGCCACCAGCCCCGCCATGGCCTTGCCCGTGTAGACCGGGTCGAGGATGAGCCCTTCCGACCGGGCGGCCAGGAGGATGGCCTCCCGGGTGGCGTCGTCGGGGGTGCCGTAGGCGGGACCGACCCGTTCGTGGTCGACGGGACCGTCGGGACGGCCGAACCGCTCGGCCCCGGCGGGTGGGGGCACGCCGGCCAGGGCCGCCACCTCGGCGGCGCGGGCGGGGACGGCCGTGTCGAGGTCGTCTCGAGCCCCCACGTCCACCCCGAAGACAAGGTCGTGACGGCCCAGACCGGCGGCCAGGCCGGCGTGGGTGCCGCCCGAGCCGTCGGCCACCACGACGAGGTCGAGGCCGGGCAGGTCGAGCGCGGCGACGTCGGCCCGCAGTTCGGCCGCGGCGGCCACGTAGCCCAGGGCGCCCACGGCGCTGGCGCCGCCGATGGGGGTGGCGTAGGGCCGGCGGCCGGCGGCCCGGAGCCGCTCGGCGGTGGCCAGGATGGCCTGCTCCATGGCCTCGTACTCCAGGTCGCCCTCGCCGCCGAACCACACGATCTCGGGGCCGAGCACCTCGTCGAGGAGGACGTTGCCGGAGGGGACGTCGGGCCGCTCGCCGGCCACGAGGATCGTGCAGGCCAGGCCGAGGCGGTTGGCGGCGGCCGCCGTCATGCGTACGTGGTTGCTCTGCACCCCGCCCCCGGTGACCAGCGTGTCGCACCCCTGGGCGAGGGCGTCGGCGCACAGGTACTCGAGCTTGCGAGCCTTGTTCCCCCCACCGCCCAGGCCGGTCATGTCGTCCCGCTTGACCCAGAGCGTGCCCGGCGGCTTACCCAGGACGCGGCCCAGGCGGTCGAGCGGCTCGACGGGGGTCGGGACCCCCGCCAGCGGCACCCGCCGGTCGAGGGGCGAGGGGTGGTCCACGCCGGCCACCGTAGGGCGTGGCCGTCCCTTGGCCGGCCCGGGCGGTACCGGCTGCGGGTCGGTCGGTAACATGTCGGCGCCATGGGTCCTGACGTGTGGTCACGCGACCCGCATCCGGTCGACCTCGTCGTGCGCCTGGGCACGACGGCGCGGTCGCGCCCGGGGGCCGACGCGTGAGCACGGGGGGTCCGCCGCCTCCGCCGCCGCCGCCGTCGGAGTGGACCGCGGCCGTCACCGCCGGCAGCGAGCCGGCCTGGCTGCGGGCGGAGATGACCCGGCTCAACGAGCAGGTCCGGGCCCTGGCGACCACCGTGGCCAACCAGCAGTCGGTGTTCGTGGACATCGCGGGCGCCCGCACCGCCGAGCTCCAGGCGGCCCTGCGCGAGGTCCACGCCATGGCCTCCGACCTGCGGGCGGAGACCGGCCGGCTGCGGGAGCTGCAGGACGCCATCACCCACCACCTCCACGACCTGGTGCTGGAGGTCGTGCAGCCCGAGCTGCGGGCCCAGCTCGGCGAGGGGGTGCCCAATGCCATCGTCGCCGCCCTGGCCCCGGAGCTGAGCCGGGCCCTCAACGAGTGGCTGCCCCAGATCGTGGCCGCCAACGTCAGCCCCGAGGTGCGCCAGATCGTCTCCGAGTGGCTGCCGGTGATGGTGGCCGACACCGTCCAGCCCGAGGTGCGCCAGGCCATCCTCGACCGCCTGCCCGACATCACCGCCGACGCGGTCCAGCCCGAGGTGCGCCGCATCCTGGCCGAGCGGCTCCCCCACCTCGTGGCCGACACCGTCCAGCCCGAGATCTACCAGGCGCTGGCCGACCGCCTGCCCATGATCCTGAGCGGGGTGGTGACGCCCGAGGTGCGGGAGGTGCTGGCCGCCCACCTGCCGGTGCTGGTGGCCGAGACCGTCCGCCCCGAGATCCGGTCGATGCTCGACGAGCGCCTGCCCGGGGTGGTGGCCCAGGTGGTCAACCCCGAGATGCGGCGCGTGCTGGCCGAGCGGCTGCCTCACCTCGTCGCCGAGACCGTGCAACCCGAGGTCCGCCAAACGCTGGCCGACCGCCTCCCCCACCTCGTGAGCGAGACGGTGCGGCCCGAGATCCGCTCCACCCTCGACGAGCGCCTGCCCGGGGTGGTGGCCCAGGTGGTGAGCCCCGAGGTGCGGCGAACGCTGGCCGAGCGGCTCCCGGCGCTGGTGGCGGAGACGGTCCAGCCCGAGATCCGCCAGGTGCTGGCCAGCCGGCTGCCGGCCAGCCTGGCCGAGGTCGTCTCGCCCGCGGTGGGCGAGCTGCTGGTCCAGCGGCTGCCGGGCATGCTGGCCGACACGGTGACGCCCGAGTTGAGCGTGACCCTGGCCGAGACCGAGAGCGCGGCGGCGGAGCTGCGCCACGAGGCGGCAAAGCTGCGCGGGCTGCGGGAGGTCGTGGCCGAGCGGCTGCCCGAGAGCGTGATGACGGCCGTCGAGCCCCACCTCCAGGAGGTGCTGGCGGTGCGGTTCCCCCGGCTGGTGGGCGACATGGTGGAGCCGGTCGTGCGCAGCGTCCTCACCGCCGAGATGCCGGCGCTGGTGGCGGCGGCCGTCGCCCCGGGCGTGTCCGCCACCATGGCCGACCGGGTGCCCCAGCTGGTGGCCGAGACGGTGCGGCCCGAGCTGCGCCACATCGTGACGGCCGCCCTGGAGGAACGGCTGGCCGACGTGGTGGGCGAGACCGTCCGCCCCGAGCTGCGGGACCGGCTGGCCGAGATCCTGCCGCCGGTGATCGTCTCCGCGGTCACCCCCGAGCTGACCGCCGCCCTGCTCGAACGGCTGCCGGGCGTGGTGGGCGACATCGTGAACCCCGAGCTCACGGTGTCCCTGGCCGAGGTGGAGGGGACGGCGGCCGAGATGCGGGCCGAGACCGCCCGCCTCCGGGGCCTGCGCGAGGTCGTGACCGAGCGGCTCCCGGAGGCGGTCATGGGCGCGGTGCGGTCGGTCCTCGACCAGGGCTTCGCCGCCCGCCTGCCCGAGCTCCTGGGCCGCATGCTGGAGCCCGCCGTGCAGGAGGCGGTGGCGTCCCCGCTGCCGACCGTGCTGGCCCAGGAGCTGGAGCCGGCGCTGACCAAGGTGCTGGGGCGGGAGCTGCCGGCCGTCATCCAGCGCACCATCGAGCGTGAGGTCCAGCTGGGGCTGGGCGAGTCGCTCCCGGCCCTGGTGGCCCAGGCCACCGAGCCCGGGATGCGGGCCGCCCTGGCCGGCTTCGAGGCGTCGGTGGCCGGGGTATCGGAGATGCGCCGGGAGCTGTTCGACAGGCTCACCGACCTCACCCGGGAGGCGGCGGGCGCCCCCACCGCCCACCTCGAGGCCTCGGCCGCCGCGCTCGACCTCGAGGCCGGCCACCTCCGCAACCTCCGGGAGGAGGTCCTCCAACGCCTCCCCCGCCTCATCGACGAGGCGGTGGCCGCACCGCTGGCCGAGTTCGAGTCGTCGGCCGCCCAGCTGCGGGCGGAGGCGGAGCGCATACGGGCTCTCCGCACCGAGATCGCCGGCCAACTGCCCGCCCTGGTGCAGGACGTGGTCGCCGCCGCCGCCCCGGGCGCTGCCTCCGCTGCCGGCGACGCGGCCCGGCCCGCCGCCCCGCCGGTCGACGTGACGGCCGTGGTGCAGGGGGCGGTGGCGGCCGCCCTGGCCGACGTCGAGGGCACCGCCACCCAGCTCCGCACCGAGGTCGACCAGCTCCGCTCCGCCCGGGGGGCGCTGGAATCGGGGCTGGCCGAACGCCTTCCCGGGCTGGTCCAGCGCGCCGTCGGCGAGGCCCTGGCCGCCCGCGCCCCCAATCCCGGTCCGGCCGCGGAGCCGGCGGTGTCCTCCGACCCGTCCCTGTGGGCGGCGCCCGGGCCGCCCGCCGCCTCACCTGCCCCCCCGGCCCAGGCCCCGCCGGGTGCCCGACCGCAGGCGTCGCCAGCGGACGCCGCCCAGCCCCCTCCCCAGCCCGCCCCGCCGGCCGCCGACCCGCGCCCGGCCGGCCCGCCGTCCACCCCCCAGGCCGGCCCTGCGCCTACGCCTCCGCCGGCGGCGACCGCCGCCGCTGCGCCCCCCGCCCCGGCCCCGAGCCCGCCGCCTGCCCCCGCCGACCCGCCTCGGGCCGACCCGCCTGGCCCCGCCGACCCCCCTGTGGCCGACCCGCCCGCGGCCGACCCGCCTGTGGCGGCCGACCCGGCCGTGGCAGCCGCCCTGGCGCCGCCCGCCAACGGGGCCCGCTCGGCCGAGGCGGCCCCGGCCGAGGCCGGTTCGGAGGCGTGCGTCCTGCCCGGGCTGGTGGTGGGGCCGACCCTGGCCCGGGGGATGAGCGACGCGGTCAGCCGCTCCCGCCTGCGCCGGCGCCGGCGGCGCAAGGCCGGCCCGCCCGCTCCGGGCCTCCACCGCCATGACCCGTTCCTGAGCGAGTTGACCCGGCGGCTCGAGTGGTACGCAGTGGCGCGCCGCCAGGCCAGCAACGGCACCACCCCCGCCCCCCCGCCTCCCGGCCTCATCCCGGCCGGCGAGCGGGACGGCACCGAGGTCCTCCTGCCGGTCGGCCACCACGGGGCGTTCAGCCTCCTCGGCCCCCGGGCCAAGGAGGTGGCGCGCGCCCTCGTGCTCACGTTCCTGGCCCACAACCCCTCGCACGCGGCTCGGGCCATCGTCATCGGCAACCTGTTCCCGCCCTCGGCCGGCTTCCCCGAGCTGGGCCGGGCCAAGGACGTGGGGTCGGTGCTGGGCGGCCTCACCGCCGAGGCCGACCGCCGCCGGGCCCTGTTCTCGTCGGCCGGCGTGTCCGACATCGACGGCTACCGGTCCGCCCGCCCCGACGACCCTCTCCCCACCGTGCTGGTGGCGGTGGCGGAGATGACCACCCTGGAAGCGGGCCGGCTGGGCGCTCTCCTCGACGACGGAGCCGCCCTGGGCATCGTGGGCGTGCTCGTCGACGCCCCCCTCGAGGGCATCCCCGCCATCCGCCTCCAGGGGGCGGCCCGGGTGGCGGGCGTCACCCCCGAGAGCGCCGCCGGCGACCTCCCCGGAGCCCGCCTCTTCACCGTCGAGCGGGACCCGGCGGGCGAGCTGCTCGAGGTGCTGGCGTCGTCCCGCATCGACGTCGACCACGACGCGGCCGCCGCCGCTCCCGCCGCCCCCTTCGAGGTGGTGCCGCCCACCGACGCGCTCATCTCGGTGGGGCTGCTGGGCGGGTACCGCATCGACGTGGACGGTCGTGAGGTGCGCTCCGGCCTCCGGGGCAAGGCCAAGGAGCTGCTGGCGTTCTACCTCATCCACCCCGAGGGGGCGACGTTGGAGGAGGCCACCGAGGCCCTGTGGCCGGAGGCCGACGCCCGGCGCGGGTCGGAGTGGTTCTGGACGGCCCTGGGCAACCTGCGAAGCCGCCTCCGTTCCGCCACCGAGAACAAGGAGCTCAAGGTCATCGAGCGGGAGGGCGACCGCTACCGCGTCGAGCCCCTGTTCGAGGTCGACCTGTGGGAGTTCGAGGAGGCCCTCGCCGCGACGGGCGCGCAGAGCGCCGACCCGTCGTGGGCGGCGGCACTCCAGGCCGCGGCCGACGCCTACGGCGGCGAGCTGCTGGCCGGCCTGCCCTGGCCGTGGGCCGAGGTCCCCCGCGAGGACCTTCGCGGCCGGGCCGTCGACGTGCTCGTGTCGCTGGCCGCCACCCGCCTGGTCAACGGCGACATCCGCAGCGCCCTCGACGCCCTCGAGCGGGCGGTCGAGGTCGACCCCCTCGCCGAACAGCTCTACCGCCGGATCATGCGCCTCCACGCCAAGCTGGGCCGGGCCGACCAGGCCGACGGGTCGTTCCGCGCCCTCGTCGCCCGCCTGGGTGAGATCGGCCTCCAGCCCAGCGCCGAGACCGAGAAGCTCCACGCCGAGCTCTGCGGCGCGGGCTGACCGTCAGGTACCGGCCAGGGCCCCGCAGCAGGCCTGCGCCCTGGCCTGGGCATCCACCTCGGTCCCGGCTCGGCGGACGTCGAGCTCGATCAGCCGCAGCAGGGCCAGCCCCCGCAGCAGCGGCCAGACCGGGTCGAGGGGACCGGTGCGGGCGGCCGCCGGGTGGGCGTGGTGGGAGTTGTGGTAGCCGTGGCCGAGCAGGGGGATGGCCAGCCAGGCCACGTCGTAGCCGGACGCCTCCGGGTGGGGCTTGGTGCCGTACAGGTGGCCGACGGTGTTGACCATCCCCATGATCCCCAGGTAGCCGACGAGGTGGACCAGGGTGGCCACCAGCGTCTGGGTGAGCCCGATCCCCACCACGTAGGCGAGGGGCACCAGCGCCCGCAGCGCCACCACCAGCCGGCCCGGGCCGGCGTCGGCGGGCAGCCGTCGCCGGGCCACCGCGAAGAGGTAGGGCGAGCCCAGTAGTACCTGCCACGGCCGAAGCTGCTGGGGCGAGTGAGGGTCGAGGGGCGTGTCGGCGTAGCGGTGGTGTAGGCGGTGGATCGCGGCCCACGTCTCGGGCGAGGTCCACACGATCACCCGGAAGTACACGTCGAGCACCCGGGCCACCCGGGGCCTCACCCGGAAGGCGCGGTGGGCCAGGCAGCGGTGGGCGTAGACCTCGGTGACGAGCGCGGTCAGAAGGGCCGAGCAGAAGCCGAGGACCACCCCGATGGGCACGGCGGAACCCTAGTCAGACGACGTGGATGCGGGCATCCACGACCCGTCCTCCGTCAAGTTCCAGCGTCCCCAGGGTGTGGTTCGGCTGGGACCGGCGCTCGGTGGCTGAGCCGGGGTTGAACAGGAGCTGGCCGTCGACGCCGGGACCGTTCCACGGGATGTGGCTGTGGCCGAAGACGACCACGTCGGCGTCGGGGAACCGGCGCCGCATCCGCCCGGGGCGGCCGGCAGACGGGCCCGAATCGTGGATCATCGCCACGCGCACGCCCCCGATGCCCTCGACCACCGTCTCGGGGAGCAGGCCGGTCAGCTCCACGTCGTTGTTGCCCAGGACGGCCGTCACGGGGGCGAACCCTCGCAGCTCGTCGAGCACCTCGGCGACAAGGATGTCCCCGGCGTGGAGGATGCGGTCGGCCCGTTCGAGGTGGGCGTAGGCGGTGTCGGGCAGGCGCCGCCTGCCGCCCCGGCGGATGTGGGTGTCGGAGAGGACCACGACCAGCGTCACGAGGACCGAACGGTACGCTCCCGCGGCGGTGGACCCCTTCGCCGCCCTCGACCGCATCGCCTACCTGCTCGAACGCACCGGAGCCCCCACCTACCGGGTGCGGGCCTTCCGGGGGGCGGCGGCCACGCTCCGGGGCCTCGATCCGGCCGAGTTCGCCCAACGGGCCGAGCAGGGCCGCCTGCGCGACCTCTCGGGCATCGGCCAGGTCACCGAGACGGTGGTGAAGGAGGCCCTGGCGGGCGACGTGCCCGCCTACCTCCGCAAGCTGGAGGACGAGCTGGGCGAGTCGGTCGAGGCCGAGGACGCCCGAGGCAACGAGTACCGCACCGCCCTCAAGGGCGACTGCCACACCCACTCCGACTGGTCGGACGGGGGCAGCCCGATCGAGGAGATGGCGGTGGCGGCCCGGGCCCTGGGGCACGACTACAACGTCCTCACCGACCACTCGCCCCGGCTGACCATCGCCCGGGGGCTGTCGCCCGAGCGGCTCCGCCGGCAGCTCGACCTGGTGGCCGAGATCAACGAGCGGCTGGCGCCCTACCGCATCCTCACCGGCATCGAGGTCGACATCAACGAGGACGGCTCGCTCGACCAAGAGCCCGAGCTCCTCGGGCAGCTGGACGTCGTCGTCGGCAGCGTCCACTCGGACCTGCGCGCCGACGAGCGCGCAATGACGGTCCGGATGGTGACCGCGCTCGCGAACCCGCACCTCGACGTCCTCGGCCATTGCACCGGGCGAATGCGCACCAGGAAGCGGAACCGCCCGCCGTCGACCTTCGACGCGGAGATCGTGTTCGCCGCGGCCGCCAGGCTCGACAAGGCGATCGAGGTCAACTCGCGTCCGGAGCGCCTCGATCCGCCGAAGCGGCTCCTTCGCCTTGCCGTCGAGGCCGGCTGCCGGGTCGCCATCGACACCGACGCGCATGCCCCGGGTCAGCTCGGCTGGCTGGGCGACGGCTGCGAGCGGGCCTTCCTGTGCGGGGTGACGCCCGAGCGCGTCGTCAACGCCATGCCGGTCGAGGACCTCCTGGCCTGGACCGCGAGCCACGACCGGTGAGAGGGTTGGCGCGCGACCTGCATCGGTGAGGGCGGGCGTATCCTGAGGCCCATTCCACGAATCGCACGCAAGAGAGGAGTCCCATGCCCGTTGCCAAGGTGACCGAGCTGTCCTGCACCTCGACCGAGAGCTTCGAGGATGCCGTCCGCCAGGGAATCGAGCGAGCGCAGAAGACGCTGAGGGGCGTCCGCAGCGCCTGGGTGAAGGAGCAGCGCGTGAACGTCGGCCGCGATGGCGGCATCGAGTTCCAGGCCAACATCCTCGTGACCTTCGTCCTCGAGGACTGACCTCCGGGACCGACCGATGCGACCGGCGCCCGGTTCGGGCGCCGGTCGCTCGCTATCCGGCGGACTCGGCGAGGCCGATGCGCCCGGCGTCGCGCGTGAAGCGCGACCGGTACGTCGGGTTGCTGACGCGCTGGCTGACCATCGCCGCATTGAGCGGCTTGCCGCTCCGCGGTGGGGCGTAGCGGCCGCGCTCGGCGATGGCGGAGGCGAGGTCGCCGGCCGTCATCGGTCCACGCTCGGCGAGGACGGCGATCATCTCGTCGTGGAGCGCCACCCGCTCGCCGCGTGGCGTCGCGCCGAGCCGATTGGCCGTTCGACCTCGCGGTCGCGGAGCCGGCTCCTCGCCGGACCCTGCCGCGGCGGCCGGCGCCTCCTCTGCCGGCGCCTCCTCCCGCGCCGCCTCCGTGGGTTCGGCGATCGCCGGTCCTGCTCCCTCGAGGGCGGCGACGCGGGCGGCGAGGGCGGCCACGCGGGCGTCGAGGTCGGCGGCCGCGGCAGGCGCGGTGATCCCCTGGCGCGCGGCGTCGATCCGCTCCTCGACCCAGGTGCGCACGAGGTCCCCCGGGCGCATCCCGGCCTCGCCGGCGAGCTGCTTCAGGGTGCCGAGACGGCGCGGATCGAGGCGGATCGACATGCCACCCTCGTCACCGGGCGGGCGCTCGAAGCGCGGACGTGGCTGGTACGGCCGAGCGCCCCCCGGCGGGCGGTCGCGTCCCCAGTCGCCCTCGCGGCGTGGCGGGCGGTCCTGCCGGTCGTGCGGGCGGTCCTGCCGGTCGTGCGGACGGTCGAATCGGTCGGGTCGGCGGTCGGGGCCGCCACGGCGGTTGAAACTCATCGGTTTAAACGATACGCCGAAGTTTGAAACCGCGCCAGCGCGGGACTAAAACGAGCCCGATGCGCCCCCACCGCCGGAACTGCCGCCTCCCGAGAAGCCGCCGTCCCCGGAGCTCGACGACGAGCTCGACGGCGGGGTTGAGCCGACGGAGCCGAGGGCATTCAGCATCCCGCCGATGTCGGGCATGGCCGAGCCGGAGAAGACGCTGCCGGAGCCGTACGACACGCCGGCCGGGGCCGCCGCGGCGGACCAGGCCGATCCGGGGGTCGAGCCCAGCCAGCGCGGGTAGTACGCCCCGGCCGGCGAGCCGGTCGCCGCGCGCTGCTCCTCCAGGCCGCGAGCCAGCAGCGCCGACACCTCGTCGTGGAGGCCGAGGGCGAGCGCCCAGACCACGGCCCGGTCCGGCGTGTCGGCGAAGCGGGCGATGGCGGGCTCCTCCACGACCTCGGTCATCGAGCGTGCCTGCTCCATCGTCTTGCGGAGGGTGCGCCGGTAGGCGGTGAGCATCGCGTCGACGTAGGCGCCGCTGCTCGTTCGCTGGCTCATGGCCCGCCCGAAGAGCACGGTCCCGATGCCGCCGAGCACGAGCGCGCCGCCGAGCATGACGGCTCCGCTCATCGGCACTGAGATGCCGAGCCAGATGAGGCCGCCACCGACGAGGACGATGCCCCCGCCGATGCCGGTGGCGCGGGCGATCGATGGGGCGGGCAGGCGCGCGAGCCAGCCGAGCCGGACCGCCTCCGCCTCAAGATCGCGCTTCGTCGGTCCGAGGACGGAGTTGAGCTTCCAGAGCCGCGAGCGGCTCAGCCGGCCGGATCCGCCGGCCAGGTTCCGGATCC